>CALUIB010000020.1 GCA_944320595.1 uncultured Muribaculaceae bacterium
TAATTCGTAACCTATTACTACTATGAGTTGGTAACTGCAACTCATTTTCAATCACTTAGACCTTTTTCGTAATTTCGAACCACAAAATTACATAAAAATTTCCGCAAAAACGGATATGATTGCAGCGGCGCAAAATTTTGCGCCGCTGCCGGTTTATTTCATTACTGTTTCGGTGGGGGAGAGGGTTATTAATTTCTTTTTGTATAGGTGGCCGATGGCTTTTTTGAAGTCTTTCTTGCTGCACTCGAAGGCTGCCTTGATGGCCTCGGGCGACGACTTGTCGGTGAGTGCCATGCGGCGGCCGTGGCTCATGAGGTGCATGAGTATTTTGTCGGCAAGCTCCATGGTGCGGCGGTCGGCACGGTCGGCGAGGGTAACGTCGATTTTTCCGTCCTCGCGCACGCTCTTGATGTAGGCCTCCATGCGGTCGCCAATGTTTATCTCCTTGAATATTTCATTGTGGTAGATAATCCCTGAATGGAGGTTGTCGATTATGACTTTGTAGCCCATGTCGGTGCGTTGCGCTATAAGGATTTCCACGGGGTCGCCTTGGTGGTAGTCGGCAGGGCGGTTGTCGAGGAACTTGTCGATTTTTGCCGAGGCCACGATGCGGTCGGAGTTGTAATCCACATATACATATACTATGTACGACCGCCCCGTCTGCATCCTCATTTTCTGCTCGCGGAACGGCACGAGCAGGTCTTTTGGCAGCCCCCAGTCGAGGAATGCCCCCGCACTGTTCGTAGCCACCACTCGCAGTAGCGCAAATTCTCCCACTTGAGCCTTGGGAGTCTCGGTTGTTGCCGTGATGCGGTCTTCAGAGTCTTTGTAAACGAAAACGTCTATTTCGTCGCCAATGTGCATATCGGGAGCGACATACCTGTTGGGTAACAGTATTTCATTGCCTTCTTCGTCGATGAGGTACAATCCGAAATCTGATTTTCGGTTGATTTTCAATGTATTTATTCTGCCTAATTGAGCCATATAATTGAATTAATATGCGAATATCGGAAAAATATTTTACTGTACGAAATTTTAGAGTTCAATAATTTTGTATTACTTTAGAGGTCGTTTATATGTAAGTTGTTATTATGTCAGGCAAAAACAGAATGAGCATATTATCACGTTTTGTTGCATTATGCCTTGTTTTGCAGTTCGTTACGACTGGATGTGGCTCCAACGGCGAAAATGATGCCGGTGGAGTGGATATGTCGCATATATATGAGGCCGACTCCATGACTTTCGAGCATGATGCAAGCAGGGTGTGCGTTGTAACGTCGAGTGTCGATGCCGATTATCCACAGTATTACGTTAATGATACATTGACGCGGCAATTGCAGGCGTTGTATGTCAATGAGGTGTTGGGCGTGGCAGCGGCAGCCGACAGTAGCGTGGCCATTCAGGAGGCTGTGGCCATGAGGGTGGCAATGCAAATCAACCAGTTTGGCGACAGCGAAGACGAGATTTTGTATGGGGTGTCGCCCAACAAGGAGTTCCTGCGTTATACCATTGCTACCGAGGTCACGGCGATGCCCGTCGAGTGGGGGATTGCGACCTTTTGCCGGCACGAAAAAGTGGATAAAGACGGGGAGGCGGCGACAGATGCCCACCATTACATAAATATAGATTTGGCAACGATGAGCCGGGTGGACGTATATGACCTGTTTGCCGAGGATGCTTTGCCATACGTCTCAAGTTTGCTTAAAGACAAGCTGCTTGACCAAGTTGGTGCCAAAGACGAGGAAGATTTGATAGGGCAAGGGTATTTCAACCTTGACAACATAGCCGTAAATAACAACTTTTATTTCGGCAATGATGGAATTACGTGGAACTATACAACCTACGAGATAGCTTGTTACAGCGTGGGAGAGACGCAGATTACGCTCGGCTTTGATGCGCTGTCGCCGTATGTTTCACGAGAGTCTAATTTTATACACATATTTAAGACGAAAATAAAATGATAGAAGTAATTGCCAAATATTTTAAGAACCTGTCGGAAAAGCAGCAAGAGCAATATGCCGCATTGGGCAAATTGTATCCCGAGTGGAACGAGAAAATAAACGTGATTTCGCGCAAGGACATCGACAACCTTTATGTCAACCACATACTGCATTCGCTGGCCATAGCCAAGTTCATCGACTTCCAGCCCGGCAGCAACATCATGGACTTGGGTACCGGTGGCGGCTTTCCGGGCATACCGTTGGCCATAATGTTCCCCGAGGTGAAATTCCATCTTGTGGACCGTGTCGGGAAAAAAATAAAAGTAGCAGACGACGTGGCCAAGGAGATAGGACTTGAAAATGTCACTTTGCAGCATGGCGACGTGGGTGAGGTGAAAGGCACATTCGACTTTGTGGTGAGCCGTGCTGTAATGGACTTGAACGACATGGTACCACTGGTGAGGCGGTTCATATCGCGCAACAGTTTCAATGCTCTGCCGAACGGGATAATTTGCCTGAAGGGTGGAGACGTGAGCCGCGAAGTGAGCAAATACAAGAAAGTGGCGTTGGTGGGCGATGTGAAGGATTATTTCGATGAAGAATATTTCAACACAAAAAAGGTCATATACGTGCAAATATGAAAATATCGAAGTTTGTAGTCAACCCCATCGGGGAGAACACATATATATTGTGGAATGATGACAAGCGTGAGGCGGCAGTCGTTGACCCGGGAATGATGAACGAGGAGGAGCGTGCCGCCGTTGACAGCTTTGTTGCAAAAAACAAGCTGGACGTGAAATTGGTGCTTATGACTCACTTGCATTTCGACCATGCCGCATCGGCTCGTTATGTAGCCGACCGATATGGCGCGAAGGTATATGCTGGCAAGGCCGACGAGTTCCTTGGGAAGGCTTTGCCCGGCCAAGCACAGATGTTTGGTGTGGGCGTGAAATTGTCGCCGCTCGTCATTGATGAAGTTATAACTGGCGGAGACGTGCTGGCACTGAACGGCGAAGAAATAAAAGTGCTTGCCACTCCCGGCCACACTCCCGGCGGAATGTCGTTCTACCTGCCACAGAGTGGCGTGGTGCTTGTGGGCGATACGCTGTTTAGCCAAAGCATAGGCCGCACCGACTTGCCCGGAGGGGATTACGGGGAGATTGTGAACAGCATCAAGACTGAATT
The DNA here is from genome assembly GCA_944320595.1 of uncultured Muribaculaceae bacterium. Taxonomy (GTDB): domain Bacteria; phylum Bacteroidota; class Bacteroidia; order Bacteroidales; family Muribaculaceae; genus Avimuribaculum. Next base: position 3,126 of record CALUIB010000020.1, read on the forward strand.
GTTTGTCCTGCCCGGCGAAACGGTAGTCCTCCCGGGGCATGGCGGCAGTACTACGATTGATGATGAAAAGAGTTATAATCCATATATAAGGTAAACTTGTGGGGGCTATGATTGATTTCCTTGACGGTATCGACACGCAGTTGCTGTTGTTCCTAAATGGCGCGAACAATGCCTTTTTCGATGAATTTTTTTGGCTTGTCACAGGTAAGTTTGCATGGATACCTATGATATGTGTGCTGCTGTATTCCACATTTCGCAAAGATTGGAAAATGGGAGCCGTGGTGATACTTGGCGTGGCATTGACCATAGCCCTGTGCGACCAGGTTTCGTCGGGTATCATAAAGGATGCAGTGTGCCGCCTGAGGCCCACGAGGGATCCCGAAATTGGCGGCATAGTGCATATAGTGAACGGCTACCGAGGCGGGCAATATGGATTCGTAAGCAGCCATGCGGCCAATTCTTTCGGTGTGGCCGTGTTCCTTGCCATGCTTTTCAGGCGCAGGGCATTCACATGGACTATAATGCTGTGGGCGGCAGTGCTGTCATATAGCCGCATATACTTGGGTGTACATTATCCTGGCGATATAATATGTGGTGGATTGCTCGGTGCCGCACTTGGGGCAGTGGTATATTGCATATATGTGAAAGCGGCAAAGCTGCGTTTCCTGTCATCATTGAAGGTCCCAGACGGGCGCGATACGCGGTGGCTGGTTTATGCCACGGTGGGGAATATGGTGCTGCTTTTGGCCGTTGCAACCATAATTTATGTGGTTAAATGAAAAAAAAAGGAATTTTGTTTGGTAGATATAAATAATACTCCTAAATTTATACCAAATAAAAAATATTAGCAATAGTATTAACAACTAAAATAGTAAGTATCATGACAAAAACAATTTCTTTCAATGAACTCCGTCGTATCAAAGACAGTTTGCCCGATGGCTCGATGCGTGAAATAGCCGACAAGTTGAACGTGACGGTTCAAACTGTGAGGAACTATTTCGGTGGCACAAACTACGAATATGGCAAGAACTGTGGCTTGCACATCGAACCGGGGCCAGATGGGGGCATCGTAATTCTCGACGACACGCAAATTTATGATATGGCTATAGAAATTCTCGAAAAGCAACAAAAAGAGTCATAAATATTGCGCGTTTTTTTGTATTCTACAGGCAAGACGGGACTTTGATGCTTTAAAATCCCGTCTTGCGTTGTAATGTGAAGGAACTTCATTAATAATAACGGTCATGGGCAAGCAGAGCAAATTAATCACAATAGCCATTCACACTTATGAGAAAGCTGTGATATTAAAGACATTGCTGGAAAAAGAGGGCATCGAAACGGTGCTGCACAATGTGAACCTCATTCAACCGGTGATTTCATCGGGTGTACGTGTGAGGATACACGAGGAAGACCTGCCGCTGGCATTGAAAATAATAGAGTCGTCATCGATTTTAAAACAGGGTGAAGACGATGCCTCAAGGAGCGGCACGGTGTTCATACCTGTCGATTTCTCGGAATATTCGTTGAAGGCTTGCAAGATAGGCTTTGATTTTGCGCACAGGCTTGGAGGCGACGTTTTATTGTTCCACACGTTTATCGACCACCAATATTCCGGGCTTTTTCCCATGGAAAGCGACGAGTATGAAACCAGCCCCAAGGAAGTGAAAAGCAGAGCCGAGGCCGAATTGGCGGCCAATGAGAAGATGAACGATTTCAAGGCCGCATTGAACAGCAACATAGTGAGCGGAGCCATGCCCGATGTAGAATTTTCGAGCATAGTTACCGAGGGCATTCCCGAGAGCGAGATTATAAGCTATTCCAAGGAGGTGGCGCCATCGATAATAGTGATGGGCACGAGGGGCAAGAGCAAGAAGGAAGCCGACCTGCTGGGCAGCGTCACTGCCGAAGTGCTTGATGCCTGCCGTTTTCCGGTATTTACCGTTCCCGAGAATATGGCTGCCGACAATGTGGAGGGCATAAAGAATGTGGTATTCTTCAGCAACCTCAATAGGCAAGACTTGTTGTCGTTTGACGTGTTTGCCAAGTTGTTCAATTACAATGGCCTTAACATCACCATTATACCCATAGTGGATAAAAAGGAAGAAGATATAGCCGAGAGCCTTGAGGCGATGCTGCACTATTGCAGGCAGCACTATTTGCTGTATGATTTCAAGACGAAGTATATTGGCGATGATGACGACTTCTTGGACCGTTTTGACGAATATGTCAAGCTTGAAGGGGTTGACTTGATTGTTATCCCCAATAAGAAGAAAAACATATTTTCAAGATTGTTCAAGCCGAGTATGGCGCATAAAATATTGTTTCATTCCGACACGGCCATGCTTGTCGTGCCGGTGTGAAGACATAAGAAAATACAATATAGCAATCATATATAATGTACATGAATTTGACAAACAGCCTCATGAAATATGTAATCTCGCTGTCACGCAAGAAAGTGCGCGAAGAAGAAGGGTGCTTTGTGGCCGAGGGAACAAAATGCGTGAGGGATACGTGGGATTATTTTAATTGCCGCATGATTATTGCCACCAAGGCATGGTATGATGAAAACGGGCACAGCGGGCATCTCGACAAGATTGTATTTGCCAACAGCCAGCAAATGCAGCGTATGTCGCAGATGTCAACGGCTACGGACGTTATTGCCGTGTATGACATTCCCGAAAGGACAATAAGCGAGGAGGACATTAGGAGCGGCCTTAACGTGGTGCTTGAAAACATACAGGACCCCGGCAACTTCGGAACTATCATTAGGTTGTGCGACTGGTTCGGGGTGCGGAATATCTTTTGCAGCCCAAACACGGTTGACGTTTACAACCACAAGGTGGTGCAGGCCACTATGGGGGCAATATCAAGGGTGAGAGTGGAGTATTGCAAGCTCGATGAACTGTTGAAGAAGTTTGGCGATATGCCCATATATGGCACTGCGCTCAACGGCAAGAATATATATAAGGCCGAACTGTCGCCCGTGGGGTTTGTGATTTTCGGCAATGAGGGCAGGGGAATGTCGCAGGCACTTGCCGACTTGGCGCAAGTGAACTTGCGCATACCGCCGTTCCCGGCCAATGCCGTTACCTCTGAATCGCTCAACGTGGGTGTCGCCGCAGCGATAACCATTGCTGAATTCCGTCGGCAAGTGTCGGCTAAGAAAGTGTGACGATGGCTACGAAAACCAAGACTGTGTATGTGTGCAGCAATTGCGGGGCCGACTCTCCCAAGTGGTTCGGCCGTTGCACCAATTGCGGCGAGTGGAACACTTGCGTCGAGGAGAAGGTGGCTGCAAAGTCATCGAAACCGTTGTCGGACGGCGGACTGAAGAAGAAAGCCGAGCCAGTGAAGATTACCGAGATTAAATCGGAAGAGGAAACTCGAATACCGTTGCCGAGCGGGGAACTTAACAGGGTGCTGGGCGGCGGACTTGTGCCGGGCTCGATAATACTTGTGGGCGGCGAGCCTGGAGTAGGCAAATCGACGCTGGTACTGCAAAATGTGCTGCGCATACGCAGCCGCAGGGTGCTGTATGTGTCGGGCGAGGAGAGTGTGCAGCAGCTGAAGATGCGAGCCGACCGCATTGGCGGATATGGCGAGGGGTGTGAATGTTACATCGTGTGCGAGACATCGCTTGAGGCCATTTTCTCAAGTATTGAAAGCTGCGACCCGGGGCTTGTGATAATCGACTCGATACAGACCATTGCCACCGAGACCTTGGACTCGGCGGCCGGCAGCGTGGCGCAGGTGCGCGAGTGTGCCGCAGCGTTGCTGAAGTATGCCAAGACTTCGGGTACGCCTGTCATCCTTATAGGACACATCAACAAGGAGGGGAGCATTGCAGGCCCGAAGGTGCTTGAACATATAGTAGATGCGGTGCTGCAGTTTGAGGGCGACCGGCATTACCTTTACCGCATATTGCGCTCGATAAAAAACCGCTTTGGCAGCACGTCGGAGATAGGCATATATGAAATGAAACAGAACGGGTTGCGCGAGGTGAAAAATCCGTCGGAGATGCTGCTGTCGCAAAACCTTGAAAATTACACCGGCGTGTGCATAGGCGTTACGCTCGAAGGGGCGCGGCCTTTCCTTATCGAGGTGCAGGCATTGGTGAGCACGGCGGCCTACGGCACGGCGCAGCGGTCGGTGACAGGATTTGACTACAAGCGCATGAATATGCTGCTTGCCGTGCTTGAAAAGAAGGTGGGATTTAAGTTGGCGCAGAAGGACGTGTTCTTGAACATTGCTGGCGGGCTGAAGGTGAACGACCCGGCAATGGACCTTGCGGTGATTTGCGCCATATTGTCGTCGAATGTTGATATTGCCATTCCGCGCGAAACCTGTGTGTCGGGCGAAGTCGGGTTGTCGGGCGAAATAAGGCAGATAACCCGCATAGAGCAGCGCATAAGCGAGGCCGAGAAACTTGGGTTTAAAAATATACTCATACCCAAGAACAATGATAAGGGGCTTGACCTCAGCAGGTATAATATTAATATCGTGCAAGTTGGCGGCGTGGAGGAGGCGTTTAGGTTTCTCTTTGGCTGAATGCTGCGTATGAAAGAATGTTAAATCGGCAGATGCCGATTAAACCAAACGCCGGTATGGCAGTCAAAGAGATAAACAGAGACCAAAAAGCTTCAAACAACACTAACTTTTTCAAGAACATATTTTGCGTTTTCCACTGTGAAGTATCAAAGCGCGCCATAAAAAATTTTGATTTGTAAAGTTATTCATAAAAAGTCCTGCCGCACGGTGTGCCGCAGGACTTTTTGGTTACAGTTCTATTAAATTCGGAGCGTTCAATTCGGTGTAACTGCTGTTCATTATGGCTCCGTTGGAATAAGTGGTGCCTGCAATTTCGGTGATGCCGTGCTTTTTGTGTATATGTCCGAACAGGTGCAGGCGAGGCTGCACGGCGGCAAGGCGTTCCAGCAGCTCCTGTGAGCCGTAGTTGATGCCGTCGTCATAGTCGAGTATGCCGTGTGGTGGCGTGTGCGTTACAAGCACGTTGGTGTCGGCTGGTATGCGGGCAATGTTGCGCTGTTGGCGGTCGGTAACGCAGTCGTGCATGAACATCGGCACACCATAGAATTTCACGCCGTTGATTTCCGTGCCCGAATTGCACAGGTAGTGGACATTTGCGTCAAGTCCGCCGATATTGGCGCCATACAGGCAATCGTCGTGGTTGCCGCAGATGAATATTTTGTGGCGGTAGGGCAGGTCGCAGAACCAGTTGAGGAAGTCGATGGCCTCGGCTTCGGTTCCCACCATGCAGAAGTCGCCCGAATGCACCGCCACGTCGGCCTCGGGCAAATCATGGAGCCTGTGGTGGCAGCCATGAGTGTCGGAAAGGTGCAATATTTTCATACTTCAAATTCTCGGTAGGGGAATAAATATATGCGTTGAACTAATTCTTCGGATTTCATAACTTCGCCAGAACATTCAAGGTTTACAAGCGGTCGAATGATTACAGAATCCCAGAGCCAATCCCACAAGGCAGTGAGCATGGTTGGCTCGGGATAATGTTCTAAAAACTCTTTAAGAGTGCCGAACGAGAAAAATTCTGATCCGTCCCGTTCTGTCATTTTCTCTTTTGTGACAGGGCCTATTACTTCGCAAGGCATTACGATGCCGTTAGGGAAATCGATGGTCAAAGCCTTGTCGCCTGCCTTGAAACGGCAAGGTTCTTGGTAAAGAGGTTCCATGGGAGCATGGCCGCCGTAGCGATATACTGCGTTGAGTGTGAAATCGGGATTATATTCTCTATACGTAATTGGCTTATAACCTAGATTCCATTCAACGCCGTATCCGACAATTCGGTTTGGTGCATAAATGATGTGTTTCAAGGCAAATAATGCACATATACTATTGGAGAAGTGCCCAATGCACCTTTCATCGAGCGACCACCATTGGAGGTTATGCTCATTGTTTATTTCTTTAATATCGTCCGACGGTTGCTTGACGGCATATATCTTTACTTCTATGGTGTCGTAATATTGGCTGTCAATCGGGTTTATCGATTCTCCGTCGTTGAGCATGATTACTGGCCAGCGGTCGCAAAACAGCTTGGCAAAGGCATCGGGGTTGTCGGTGTGCATGGGGATTACTGCGCAGGGCGACACTAATTCGAGCAATTCGGCGAGGCTTTGCATATCGCAGTGTCCGCTGGTGTGCATATAGCGGTAATCGTTGCCTACAGCCCGGGCAAGATCGGGGTTGAAGGCTGCGCATTTTTCGTCAACATAGCCTTTCCACATCGAAAGGTATCGTTGCTTATGTTCGCCTGGCAGCCGGGCAATCAAGTCGTCGAATTTCTGGCTGGCGCGGGCAATCAGCACATATCCTTTGTCGGAGGTGTAGTCAATAAACTTTTGATTTATGTTGAAACTGTTGCCGCTGTCGAACAAGGCAGTTGGCTCGATTGTGCCGTATTTGTACAGTCTTGCCTTGCTCCACAAGCCGTTGCTTTGTGCAACGATGTCCATTATGTGCTTTTGGTAACAATCTACATAGAATGGTCTGCCCGCTTTTTGTGCGGCTTTGTAGATGCCGAATAGGCGGTCGATGTTGGTCGATGAGAGATATACTATGTTGTATTTGTTCTCCTTGAATGCTTGCTCAAAGTCCTTTTGCAATTCATGTTCGGGCTGATTGATGCCTTGGCGTGCCACATTTGTTCCCTCACACACCACGTAATCGACTTTACCTATATATTTCTGGATAAGTATCGATAATTTGCCGCTGCGGAACCCGTGGGTGCGGAAGTCGCCGGTGTGGAACACCGCCAGGCCGTCGGCCTCGATGCGGAATGCGTAGGCATCGAATGCCGAGTGGTCGAGGTTGGTTGGCATTATGTTGAAGTCGCCGAAGGTGAATTGCTCGCCGGGGTTGAATACGATGGCTTGTTTCAAGCGTTCGGCAATCCGTGCGTGGCCTTCATTGACGCTGCTTAGGTGTTCCGATGCATACATTTGTATGTCGCGGGCTATGCGGCCCATGTATATCGGCAGCGTCTTGGGCAGGTCGGGGATGCGGCCAATGTGGTCGCCGTGGTAGTGGGTGAGGAGCAGTGCGCTTTTTGAAACGTCGCCCTTGGTCAAGCCCTCTATTTCGAGCGGTTCGTCGTGCGTGGACGCACCGGGCAGTTGCTCGCCGTAATCGACGAACAACCGCCAGCCGTTATTTTCGTATTCGGTCACACAGCCGCCAATTTGGCCTGTGCCGCGGTGGATGGTAATTTTCATTTTGGTAAATTTAGGTAAAGTTTTCCGTTTTGTTTCACGATGTTTACAATAGTTTCGTCGTGGTGCTTTGCTTTGAATCGTTCGTAGTCTTCCTCCTTGTCGCCGGAGTATGCGATGGCAAACTTCGGCAGTGCGCTTGTGTCGATTTTCAGCGACTTTGGCAGCAGTCCGAGTTTCTGTTTCATTTTCAAGACTTCGTTCATCTCTTGTGCGAAATCGTTTTCCGGGGTGTCGGCTCCAATGGTGAGGTTGAAATCCTGCTTGTGTGCCTTGACGCTCTGAGCAGATTTGTCGTTGTCGGCTCGCAAGTTGTCCTTTAGTTCTATGGCATACAGTTGCCCCGATTCATCAACGGCGATGATGTCGAATTTCGGGACTTTCTTCCCGCCGTTTTTCCCTTGCGTGCTATTGTATGGCTTGTTCCTGCTCACGGCAAATTCTATGTCGATAACCACAAGGTTGTTATGCGAACTGAGGTTTCTGTTGGAGCAAGCAATAATGTGCTGCTTTTTACGTTCGTAACGCTTGTAGTATTCCACCCACTTTGCCATGATTTCCTTCGTTCGGTGGAAGTAGATGTCGAAGTCGTTACGTTTGAGGAAATTCAATGTTTCGTCTCGAATTTCCTTGGTCATTTCGATTATCGACCTTGCATCTTCGGCACTGCGAAGGTAATTATAAGTCCTGTTTGCTCGGAACTTCCCTTTTGCCACTTCTTCGACGAATGTTTTCCGAGCTTCGAGATGATCCGGGATATAGAAGTACCACTTGTCGATAGTTAAATTTCCTGGGGTGATTTTGAGGATTTCACCGCCGTCGTAATAGATGCTGATGTAGTTATCCCGCAATTGCACGTCAAGTTCAGGGTCATTTGAAATGAATTCAATCAGTTGTTTCCATTCGTTTTCAAGTTTTTTACTCAATTGGGCAGACATTCTGCCTCTGCGTTTAATTTCGTTCATAGTTGTTTTTGTTTTAGGTTAGTTATTTTCATTTTGCAAATTCAAGTAAAGTTTGTCGTTACTGTTCACGATGTTTACGGTGATTCCGTCGTACCGCTTTGGCTTTGTGCCGATAGAGAATGCGACGGCAAATCTTGGTAGTGCGTCGGTGTCGATTATCAACGACTTTGGCAGCAGACCGAGTTCCTGTTTCATTTTCAAGACTTCGTTCATCTCTTGGGCGAAATCGTTTAGCGGAGTATCGTCTCCAATTGTCAGATAGAAATCCTGCTTGTATGCATTGAGGCTTTGTTTGGTTCTGTCGCCGTTAGTTCGCAAGTTGTCTTGCAGTATTATGGCATACAATTGCCCTGATTGGTCAACTGCGATGATGTCGAATTTCGGGACTTTCCTTTTCCCGCCTTTCTCTTGCGAGTTGTTGTAAGGCTTGTACCAGTCCACGGCAAATTCTATGTCGATAACTACAAGGTTGTTATGTGGGGAGAGCTCCCTGTTGGAACAAGCTATTTCGTGTAGTTTCTTGCGCTCGTAACGCTTGTGACGCTCCACCCATTCCGATATAAGCTCTTTTGCCTGTTTGAAGTAGCCACCGATGTCGTTTTCTTCGATTAATACTGCCAGCAATTTTTCTTTGGCTGACTTCTTGAATGCTATATTTTGGCTGCATCTTTCAAGGAATTGTTGCTTTTCGGAATTAGCGTATTTCTCGAAGTATTGCATATCGATGTCTAATGACTTTGGGGTGATTTTGATGATTTCACCGCCATCGTAATAGACGCTGATATAGTTGTCTCGCAACTGTACGTCAAGTTCGTGGTTTTTTGAAATGAACTCAATCAGCGGTGTCCATTCATTTTCAAGCCTTTGCCTGAATTGGGCGGATATTCTGCCTCTGCGTGAGACATTGTTCACACATCGTTGTATCCATTCAGATCTAATTTTTTCGCTAAATTTAGATCTGCCTATACGTGGAATTTTTTCCATAATTACTTGTTTCTTATAGCCTGTTTAAATTTTGCGGAATTTAAACAGGCTCGTAGTTGGTTAATTAGATTCTTACGATTATCAGGCGTTTTTTCATGCGCTCGGCTTCCCTTGTCGAGTGCAAGGTGCCTGTGGAGGTTACAGACGGGAAGGCGATGACTGTATCGGCTTCACGGACGATTTTGGTGTTGCGCCGCAACGGGGCGTTTTTGCCATGTATTGAGTATTGCGGCAAAAATTCCATTAAGGGTATGCGGTGGCGGCCCGCGAAAAGTTTTGCGTAAGTGTCGATACCTTCGGCTCCACCCGAGATGACCTGGGTTATTTCGCTCTCGTCGATTTTTGAGAGCAAAAGTTTTTCAAATTCGGCATACTTGATTGCTGGGTGTCTTGTTCCTACAATTGCTAATTTCATACTGGTTGAACTGTTTTTAATAGTTTAAAAAAAGAGTTTGGCGATGTCTCTTGATATATAATACGATTAACATATGTATAGAATTACATCATAATGTTTTGATAGGTTAATATTAACAATTATAACGATAAAGTATGAGTTTTGGTAGGTAAAACGTTGTAAGGCTTGCGGTTTCTGTTGACATTATTTAACTTTGTACATCCTACTATTGGCAGAGCGGTTTAGATTTTTGATTTAACGATTAATCTGAATTTTATTGAAAATAAATTAATCGAATATTATTGCGGTTTTTGATAGTTCCGAATAAAATATTTTGACTTCTTCGAGGCACTTTTCGCTGCAATAATCCGACCAGTTGTCATGTGGTTTTCCGCACCATTTGCAATGTCTCATAATTTTTGGTTGTTTTTTCACGGCCTGGCGTTGCTCCCTCGTGTCGGCACCTGGTTTATGAAAATGGAAAGCGTGGAACAATGTCTGCTATCTAATCAGAGGCATCGCCAAACGCCTTTACGGTGATAAACAGTCCACCCCCACGCCTCATCGTTATCTCGGCCCCTTGTCGGGGAGTGGATATACGACAAGCATGAGCGAACCTTGTTTTATCCAGCGATAGAAAAAATTGGCGAATTTCTGATTAAGGATAAGCAAGAAACGCTTCACAAAAATATGTCAGTAGGAACGGTCTATATCGTTCCTACGCAAATGTAGCAATTTATTTTGGTTGTGTGGCAAGTATTGGTTAGAAAAACAGAAATAATAAGCCTGTTTAGTTTTAAAGGTCGCAGTAGGGGGGGATTTCTTCGAGGAAGGTGTAGCTGCCAGTGGTGTAGTCGATGCTGCAACAGTAATGTGTGAGTCCGTTTGAGACTATGAGATAGCGAGCCTGGAACACCATGTTGTAACGAACTATTTGGTCAAACACGTTTTGGGTTACTGCGACCGTTGGTGCCTTGTATTCCACGATGACGAACGGGCGGCCGTTGCGGTCGGAGACGAGGGTGTCGCACCGGCGGCTGATGCCGTTCTGCGTGAGCGATACTTCGTTTGCCATAAGCCCTGCAGGAAACCCTCGGTTGTCGATGAGGAACGCTACAAAGTTCTGCCTTACCCATTCTTCGGGGGTGAGTGCCACGAATTTGCGTCGCAGGCGGTCGAATATGCGCAGCCGTCCGTCGCCGCTTTTTTTTATGTTGAACTGTTTTTGAGGCAGGTTGAGTGGCATACTTATAATTTTTCTGTGTAAATTTACGCAAAATTAGCTATATCCCGTCAATCCAATGGCAGTAAAAAAAGAAACGCAGACCTATTTGCAAATCGCCAACAGCATAAAGCGCGGTGTGTTTGCCCCCATTTACGTGCTTATGGGGGAGGAGATGTTCTACATCGACAAGTTGCAGCAGATGATAGTGGAGCGGGCGTTGAGCGAAGACGAGCGCGACTTCAACCTGACGGTGTTCTATGGCACTGATTGCGATATGCACGACGTGGTGAATACTTGCCGCCGCTATCCTGCAATGTCGCAGTACCAGGTGGTGGTGGTGAAGGAGGCGCAGAATGCGTCGAACCTTGACTTGCTGAAGCATTATGCGCAAAAGCCGCTTGCATCAACCATACTCGTGGTGTGCAACAAGGGCGGTGCAATAAAGGCTCCGGAACTGATGGCCGCCTTGAAGGCCGGTAGCGTGGGGGTGGTGTTTGAATCGAAAAAGCTGCAAGAGGGCGACGTGGCATCGGTGATAAAGAATTACGTGCAGGAACGTGGCTGCCGCATCGACGAGAAGTCGGTTTCGATGATGAAAGACTTTGTGGGCACCGATGTTTCGCGTTTGGTGGGCGAGCTTGACAAATTAGTTCTGCTCGTCGGCGAGGGAGGCAGCATAGTGCCCGAGGTGATAGAGCGGAATATAGGCATAAGCAAGGATTTCAACAACTTCGAGCTTGAAGTGGCTGTGCGCACACGCAATGCCGCCAAGGCTTACAGGATAGTGGACTACTTCGAGCGGAACTCAAAGCGCAACCCGACGGTGCTGACGGTGAGTGTGCTGTTCTCGTTTTTCTCAAACCTGCTGCTTGCAAATACGGCTCGTGACAAGTCGGAAAGCGGGATAATGGCGCAACTTGAAACCAAGTCGCCCTACCGTGCCCGCATATTCATCGATGCCATGCGCGCATACAATACCGCCGCTTGCGTGAGGATAATAGGCTACCTGAGGGAATTCGACACCAAGAGCAAGGGCATCAATTCAAGGCAGAACGAATATGAACTGCTGCGGGAATTGATGTATAAGATATTCTATTTGTAGCTATTGTGGCTTGCGGCGTCATTTCAGGCGGAACATATACCCGAGTGTTACCGATATGGCCATTCCGCGCGATGCTGCGAAGTGATCGACCTTGCTGCTGCCAAATAGGTTGCCTATGCCGAAGTAGTAGCGGCCTTCAAGAATGAACGAGTGCTTGTTCTTCAGTATAAATTCCATGCCAAGTCCGGCCGAGATGCCGTAATCGAATTTGGTGTGTACGTCCATGTCGAATTGCTCGGTTTCGCGGTATTCTTCGTTGAAAACGGGCGGGTTGGCCACGTCGAAGTTTTGTGAATGGCTGTCGCCGATGAGCCAGCACACTTCAGGCCCGGCATTGAAAAAGCCCCGGAACTTGTGGCTGCCGAAGTAGATGTGAGTGAGGAACGGCAGGTGCAGGTAGGTGAGGCGGCGTTGGTAGGCATATCCGGGGTCTTTTTCAAACTTCTCCTTCCAGCCGCGTTGCACCAAGTTGAACTCGACGATAAAGCCGAAGTTCTTCTCCTCGATATAGCGAAAAGTAAGTCCCCAAGTGGTTCCCATGAGCATGGATTGCGGCACCGACGGCGAGAGTGTCATCATCGACAGCGTGGTTCCGCCTTTTGCGCCGATGGCCACATTCGATTCATAATGGGTTTGTGCAGCCGCCCTTGACGGTGCCAAGGCAAGCAGCATGGCGGCTATAAGCGGCAACAATATGGTATGAGGCGGCAATGATGGGAACTTCTTCATTTTATTATGGTTTCAATGGTGTTGAAAACGGTGAAATGAATGAAATATACCGATTTGTTGATAAATCCGCTCCAGTTGCTAACGCGGTCGAAGTCGAATGAATTTTGCAGCCCGGTATAGTTGAAATTGTTGTTGTAATCTTTCCCATTCATGAATAGGCTCAGGAAGTAGCAGCCGGTGTCGTATCCTAACAGCCCGAATTTGGGCGCAGCGTATATCATGTATTCGCCATACCACTGGTGGTATTTTTCGTCGAAGTCGTGTATGTCCTGGCTATCGTGCTTGGTGAAGAAACGGGAATAGAGATAAGTGTCAACCTGGTTGAAGTCGGCACCAAACTCGGCAGTGTAGGTGGTCCATTCTGGATGGCCGAGCAGGCACAAGTTCACGTCATAACGGTCGAGCTTGACGCTCTTAATTGCGTCGAGCGATTTTATAAGTATGTTGCGTCCGCTCGATGTGGGAATAATCACATATTTGCGGCCCGGCGTAAGCGACTGGCTCAGCGTGTCGGCTTGCAGCGATGTCTCTATGTCGAGCGTAGTATATGGAACGCCTTTTGCGTCGAGGTGCGCCCTCAGCTCGCCAATCATCTCCTTTTCTTCTTCCGTCGGCATATTCAGGAAAAGCACTTCATATCCGTGGAACGTCTCGTCGAAGAAGTCGAAGAGTTTGGCTTGCATATAATTTTGTGGGGTGTTGACTTGGAACAGGGTGGGATAGTCGTTGTAGTTGTCGTTTTTTAGCGAGAACGAATTTACCACGGCTATTTTATTCTCGGTGCCGAATTGTGCCAGTAGGTCTATTTGGTCGCTGTCGTCGGGCGTGAAAATTATGTCCATGCTGTCCATCGACCCGGATTTCAGTGCCGAGCTTACGTGCGATTTCGAGTCTTGCGTGTCGAAGGCATACACGTTAATGCTCTTGCCGACGTTTTGCTTGCGTATGGTATCTACTGCCATCAGAAATCCTTTGTAGAACTCGGTGAACAGGCGTGCCTGCTTGTTGGGGCGTGTCTGGTTGAGCATGAATGGCAGCATCAGAGCCACGTTGATATTGTTATCGTCGTTGAACACGTGTATCGAGTCATACACCTCTTGTATAATCTCTTGCCTGTTACCGCCGGTCATTGACGGGTCGATGAGTACCGTTTCGGTCTTTTTTACTGGTATGTATAGCGTCTTTCCCCGTTTCAGTTTCTTTTTCATGTCGGGGTTGGCGGCTTTCAGGTCATCTACGCTCACGTTGAAACGACGAGATAGCGAGAAGTATGTGTCGCCGCGCTGTATTTCGTAGGTGTGAAATTCGGTGGTTTCCCTCTCGGCCTCTATTGTCGTGTAGTAGTTGGGGCGTATGCGTATTATATCGCCGCTCTTGAAATTCTGCGGCGATATGCCGGGGTTGAGTTCCATCAACTTGTCGATTGATGTGTTGTACCGCTTGGCTGTGCTGAACATTGTGTCGCCCGGGCGTATTGTCACATACACCATTGTCGAGTCTTGTTGCGGCTCGTCGGTGTCTGCCGTCACAGGTGCCTCGTTGCCTTGTGTGGCTGGCTGCTGGGCTTGTGCCTGCGGTATTTGCAGTGTCTGCCCTTCGCGAATGCCGGCGTTGGCCTCGGGGTTCAGGCGTATGATGTCGGCTGTGGATATGCCATAGTTTTTGGATATGCCGTATAGTGTTTCGCCTTTTTCCACCGTGTGCGTAAACGACTGCGGCGGTGCGGCGGCAGCCCCGGGCTGTGACGTGTCGGCACTCGGTCGCTTATGCCCTGCAAAGTCGGCAACAGGGAAAAACAGGTATTGCCCCGCCTTCAGCCCGTCTTGGGCTACGCCGGGATTGTACTTGGCTATGTCGGCCTCGGTGATGCCCAATTTGTGCGCTATGCTGTAGAGTGTTTCTTTCTTCTCCACTTCATGGTAATAGAATTTTGTTCCCCCTATGACTCTTATAGGCAGGGGCAGTCGCGCTTGCAGCATCATTGCCGAGGCGCAAATAAGTATCGTTGCGAGCAACAGTTTTGCTTTCATGTCTTGCTTTTTTGTGCGTTGTGGTGATTGGTGGAAGAGTAGGTTGGCACGGCTTATTCGAGTGCTTGGCGCAGGTCTTCGATTATGTCATCAACATTTTCAATGCCCACCGACAGGCGAATGAGGTCGGGTGCCACGCCGGCCTCGGCAAGTTGCTCGTCGGATAGCTGACGGTGCGTGTGGCTTGCCGGGTGCAGCACGCATGAGCGGGCGTCGGCAACGTGGGTGACGATGCAGATGAACCGCAACCGGTCCATGAAACGTATGGCATCTTCGCGTGAGCCCTTGATGTCGAATGTAAGCACGCCGCAGGTTCCGCCGGGCAGGTATTTACAGGCGAGGCTGTGGTACCTGTCGCCTTCGAGGTCGCCGTAGTGTACCCAGTTGACGCGCGGATGCGCCGACAGGAATTTTGCCACTTTCAGTGCGTTTTCGCAGTGGCGCGGTACACGCAGATGCAGTGTCTCAAGCCCTATGTTGATGAGAAATGCATTTTGTGGCGACTGTGTCGCGCCCAAGTCGCGCATGAGTTGAGCCACAGCTTTCTCTATATATGCCAGTCGGCCGAATTTCTTGGTGTATGACAACCCGTGGTACGACTCGTCGGGGGCTGTAAGGCAGGCAAAACGCTCGGGGTACTGTTCCCACGGGAAATTGCCGCTGTCGATTATTGCGCCGCCCACGGTCATGGCGTGTCCGTCCATGTATTTTGTGGTGGAGTGCGTCACTATGTCGGCACCCCATTCAAATGGGCGGCAGTTGATGGGGGTGGCAAATGTGTTGTCCACAATCAGCGGCACACCGTGCTTGTGGGCTATGTGGGCAAATTTTTCTATGTCGAGTATGTTCATCCCGGGGTTGGCGATGGTTTCGCCAAACATCGCCTTGGTGTTGGGCTTGAAGGCGGCCTCAATCTGGGTCGCGTCGGCATCGGCATCGACGAATGTGACATCGATGCCCATCTTGCGCATTGTCACGTTGAAAAGGTTGTAAGTACCTCCATATATAGTTGACGAGCATACAAGGTGGTCGCCGGCTTGGCATATATTGAATATGGCATAGAAATTGGCAGCCTGCCCCGACGATGTGAGTGTGCCGGCAATGCCGCCTTCGAGCGCGGTGATTTTTGCTGCAACGGCATCGCACGTGGGATTTTGCAGGCGCGAATAGAAGTAGCCGGTTTCTTCCAAGTCGAAGAGCCGTGCCATTTCCTCGCTTGAGTCGTATTTGAAAGTGGTGCTTTGGTAAATGGGCAATATGCGTGGTTGCCCGTTGGTGGGTTTCCACCCTGCCTGCACACACAGGGTTTCCCTATTCAGCGTATTGTTGTTATTGTTCATGTCAGCGAATATTCATTGTTTATTATACGGTAGGCATTGTCATCAATGATGATTTTTCGCCCGCAATTTCCTGCAAAGTTAATGAATATCGCTCAAATAAATAGTGGCCGCCTTAAAAATAAGTAAATGGCAATGTGCTGTCGGTGTGCAAAATTTTGCTGATGGGGTGGTGTGAGCGGCATTTTTGGCGCAAATACAGAAATTTATAGGTATTTGCTTGTGTGGATTGGCTATTTTTTGCAATTTTGCACATTGATTTAATTTTTCTATTTTTGTATTTAGTACCTATTTATGGAGATAACTGCAGGAAAGTTGGCAGAATTGGTTGGCGGAACCGTTGACGGAGACGCTAACGTAATCATAAATAATTTTGCCAAGATTGAAGAAGCTAAAAAAGGGTGCATGACGTTCTTGGCCAATCCGTTATATACCCATTTCATATACACCACCGAGGCATCGGTAGTGCTGGTAAGGAAAGATTTTGAACCTGAGCACCCGGTTCCTGCCACCATGGTGAGGGTAGAAGACCCGTATGCCACACTTGCCATGCTGCTTAATTTTGTTGCCGACCAGCAGGCAAGGAAGCAAGGCATAGAGCAGCCGAGTTTCGTCTCGGAAGGGGTGGAACTGCCTGAAGACATCTATATAGGTGCGTTTGCCTACATAGGCAAGAATGTGAAGTTAGGCCGTAACGTGTGCGTTTATCCGCAGTGCTACATAGGCGACAATGTGTCGATAGGTGATAATTGCATCATTTATCCGGGTGTAAAAATATACCACGGCTGCGTGGTGGGTAACAACTGCATTTTGCACGCCGGGGTAGTGATAGGCGGCGACGGTTTCGGGTTTGCTCCAGAGAATGGCGAATACATGAAGATTGCCCAAATAGGCAATGTGGTGATTTGCGACAACGTGGAGATAGGAGCCAACACCACCATCGACCGTGCTACCATGGGCAGCACTGTGATACACAAAGGCGTGAAATTAGACAACCTGATACAGGTGGCGCACAATGTGGAAATAGGCGAACACACGGTGATGGCGGCGCAAGTGGGCGTTGCCGGGTCGGCAAAGATAGGTGCTCATAATATGGTGGGTGGACAAGTGGGTTTTGCAGGACACATAAAAGTGGGCGACAATAACAAATTTGGCGCACAGTCGGGCGTGCCCAACAGCATGGGCGACAACAACTCGGTGATAGGAAGCCCTGTGGTGAATGCGATGGACTTCGCGCGCCAGACGGTTTACATGAAACGTCTTGGCGAGTTGTTTAAAGACGTGGCCGCAATAAAGAAAAAGCTTGCCGAAAAGGAATGATAGCTTATCCTTAACACCCACACATAACACTATAACACGAAAAAACAAAAGCGAAGATATATTATGAAACAACGTACATTAAAAAAATCATTCTCAGTAAGCGGCAAAGGGTTGCACACAGGAATGGCCATAGAAGCCACTTTCAAGCCGGCTCCAGTCAATCATGGGTATAAGTTCCAACGTGTAGATCTTGAGGGCGTTCCTGTGATTGATGCACTGGCCGAGAATGTGGTGGAGACCACGCGTGGCACTGTAATAGGCCGTGGCGGTGCCAAAGTAAGCACAGTGGAGCATGCGCTTGCCGCGCTTTATGCCGCAGGCATCGACAACTGCCTCATAGAAGTGAACGCCCCCGAGCTGCCGATACTCGATGGCAGTGCAATAGAGTATGCCACCAAGATTGATGAAGTTGGCATCGAAGAACAGAATGAAGATAAAAATTTCTATATCGTTAAGCAGAAGCTTGAGGTTGTGGACGAGGAAACCGGGGCATCGATTGTGGTGCTACCATTCGACAGTTTCCGCATCGATGCGATGATAGAATTCAAGTCGCCGATTATCCCCAACCAGTTTGCATCGCTTAGCAGCCTTTCACGTTTCAAGGAGGATATTGCCGCAAGCCGCACATTTGTGTTCGTGCGTGAAATCGAGCCGCTTGTAAAGGCCAACTTGATAAAGGGCGGCGACCTTGACAACGCATTAGTGGTGTATGACCAGCCAATGGAGCAGGACTACCTCGACAAGCTCGCCGACTTGATGGGCGTTCCGCACAAGCACGTGAGCGAACTTGGCTATATAAGCAATATACCGCTGGCCTACGAAAACGAACCTGCACGCCACAAGCTGATGGACGTGCTTGGCGACCTTGCATTGATAGGCCGTCCGCTCAAGGGCTATGTGATTGCCACAAAACCCGGTCATGGCATAAACACCACGTTTGCCAAGCGTGTGCGCCGCGAAATAAAGCATCAGGAATTGCAGGCACCGGTGTATAACCCCAATGTGCCGCCAGTAATGGACATCAACCGCATACGCCAATTGCTGCCGCATCGCTACCCGTTCCTGCTTGTCGATAAGATAATAGAAATAGGCACTAATTACATAGTGGGCGTGAAGAATGTATCGGGCAATGAACCGTTCTTCCAGGGCCATTTCCCGCAGGAACCCGTGATGCCGGGTGTGCTGCAGGTAGAAGCCATGGCTCAGGTTGGCGGCTTGCTAGTCTTGAATATGGTTGAGGACCCCGAGAAGTATTCCACATATTTCATGAAAATCGACAATGTGAAGTTCCGCCAAAAGGTTGTCCCGGGCGACACGCTGATATTCCACTTGTCGCTGCTCACCGAGATTCGCCGGGGCTGTGCTGTGATGAAGGGCTATGCATTCGTTGGCGAGAAAATCGTGAGCGAGGCCGAATTCATGGCGCAAATCATAAAGAACAAATAATAAATTTATATCGTAAATTACGAAGTAGAATATAGATATGAAACAACCATTAGCCTACGTTCATCCGGCAGCCAAGATTGCCAGCAGTGTGGTAATTGACCCTTTTGTCACCATCGACCAAAATGTGGAGATAGGGGAAGGAACACGCATTGGCAGCAACGTGACCATTCTTGAAGGGGCGCGCATTGGCAAGAATTGCACCATTTGTTCGGGTGCGGTAATATCGGGCATCCCGCAAGATTTAAAGTTCCGTGGAGAAGAGACCCTGGCAATAATAGGCGACAACACCACTATCAGGGAATGCGCCACAGTGAACCGCGGTACGGCATCGAAAGGCAAGACCGTGGTGGGCAGCAACTGCCTGATAATGGCATACTGCCATGTGGCACACGACTGTGTGATTGGCGATAATGTGATAATGTCGAATGCCGTGCAAGTGGCCGGCGAGGTGGTCATCGACAACCATGCCGTGATAGGCGGCGGTGCACTGATACACCAGTTCTCACATATAGGCCAGCACGTGATGTTGCAAGGCGGTGCCCTTGTCAACAAGGATATTCCGCCATACGTAAAGGCAGGCCGCAATCCTATTTCATACGCGGGCATCAATTCCATAGGCTTGCGTCGTCGTGGGTTCACCAACGAGCAGATACGCGACATTCAGGAGATATTCAGGTATCTCTACCTGTCGGGCATGAACAATTCCGATGCCATAGAGCGCATTGAGGCTGAATTGCCTGCAACGAAAGAGCGTGACGAAATTATACTTTTCGTTCGCAATTCCAAGCGAGGCATCATACGCGGATATGTATAATTAAGGTTGACAAGAAATATGGCAAGCACCGGGGCATAATCCTCGGTGCTTGCCGCTTTAGCTTTGAACGAAATGGAGAATAACGACAAACGAGAAATCAACAAAGTGGAGGTGCGGCAATTGCGCCTCGACGACTATGCCGAGCTGGCGCAGTCGTTCAAGCGCGTGTATGCCGACAAGGATGTGTTTTGGACTTACGACCAAATCAAAAAGCTCACGGAGATTTTCCCCGAGGGGCAGGTGGTGACCGTCGTCGATGGGAAGATTGTGGGATGTGCATTGTCGATAATAGTCGATTACAACCTTGTGAAAGGCGACCATACATACGCACAGGTTACCGGCAACGAGACTTTCAACACCCATAACCCACATGGCAACATACTTTATGGCATAGAGGTGTTCATACACCCCGACTACCGTGGCTTGCGACTGGCTCGGCGAATGTATGAGTATCGCAAGGACTTGTGCGAGACGCTTAACTTGAAGGCTATAATGTTTGGCGGACGCATACCCAACTATTACAAATATGCCGACCGCTTGCGCCCACGCGAGTATATTAATAAGGTGCGCCAGCGCGAAATCTACGACCCAGTGCTCACGTTCCAGCTGTCGAACGACTTCCACGTGCGCAAGGTGATGACCAATTACCTGCCCAACGACGAGGAGTCGAAACATTATGCCACTCTGCTGCAGTGGGATAACATTTACTACCAGCCCAAGCCTGAAGTGATAGAGCGCAAGACGATGATACGCATAGGGCTTGTGCAGTGGCAGATGCGCCCTTACAAGAGCATCGATGATGTGTTTGAGCAAGTAGAGTTTTTCGTTGATGCGGTGTCGGACTATAAGAGCGACTTTATCCTGTTCCCCGAATATTTCAATGCCCCGTTGATGGCCAAGTACAACAACCTGGGCGAAGCGCAGTCGATAAGGAAACTTGCAAAATATACCGACGAGATACGCGAACGATTTGTGAAACTTGCCATCAGCTACAATATCAACATAATCACTGGCAGTATGCCTTACCTTAGCGAGGACAACCGCTTGCTCAACGTGGGCTTCCTGTGTCGCCGTGACGGAACGTATGAGACATACGGCAAGGTGCATATTACCCCCGACGAGGCTAAGAGCTGGGGCTTGTCGGGCGGCAAGATGGTGAAGACTTTCGACACCGACTGCGCCAAGATAGGAGTGCTGATATGCTACGATGTGGAATTTCCTGAATTGTCGCGCTTGCTTGCCGAGGAGGGTATGCAGATACTCTTTGTGCCGTTCCTCACCGACACGCAGAATGCTTATTCGCGCGTGAAAGTGTGCGCACAGGCACGTGCCATCGAGAACGAATGCTTTGTGGCAATAGCAGGGTCGGTGGGCAACCTGCCACGGGTACACAACATGGACATACAGTATGCCCAGTCGGCTGTATTCACCCCGTGTGATTTTGCTTTCCCAACCGATGGCCGTCGTGCCGAGGCCACGCCAAACACCGAAATGATATTGGTTAGCGACGTTGACCTTGACTTGCTTAGCGAGTTGCATACCTACGGCAGTGTGCGCAACTTGCGTGACCGCCGCCTCGACCTCTACGAGCTGCGCCGCAAGTAAGAGGCCGTACAATGCGTGAGTATATCAAGCCCCGGAATATGCAGAATGTGCGTGTTCCGGGGCTTGTGCTTTTCGAGTCTTTGCAGTTGTGGGAAAAATTTATTGCTGCCGGTGCGAGGAAAGGTAGTCTTTCACGGCAGCTGTGAATGGTCGCCAATACATTTCGGTCTTTTTTTCGCCGATGCCGTACAGGCATGAAAATTCTTCTCGCGTGGTGGGACGGTGGCGGGCTATTACATCAAGAACCTTGTCGCTGAACACGATGTATGGCGGGATTTTTTGCGCTTTGGCAATGGCAAGCCGCGTCGCTTTCAGCTGCTCGAAGAGTTCCTTGTCGGCCGGTGGCATATCTTGCAGCTGGCCCTGCCGCGGCTTTTTCTCTTTTGTTGCTGCGGCGGTTGCACGGCGGTCGGTGTAAGAAAATTTTGACAGCATCACTTGCCGCCGTGCGCCTTTAAGTATATCCCATCCGAACTGGGTTACGCGCAGGTGGTTGTAGTCGTCGTATGCCACATCGATTATTCCCATTTGCAGCATTTGCAGCATATATGCGTTCCATGCAGCTGCACTAAGGTCGCGCCCCACGCCGTAGGTGCGCAGTGTGTTATACCCCTTGGCCACGATGTCAGTTTTTGCCGACCCACGTAGTATGTCGATTATTGTGGAAAGCCCTTCCTTGCCGCCAGTGCGCACTATTGCACTCAGTGCCATTTGGCACACTATGGTAGCGTCGAAACGCTCGGGCGGATTGAGGCACACGTCGCAGTTGCCGCAGTCGTGTTCATATCGCTCGTTGAAGTAGCTGAGCAGGGTACGGCGGCGGCACACATCGCTCTCGGCATATTGCTGCATGCGTTGCAGCTTGTTCATGTTCAGTGCCGCCTGGCCCGAGTCTTGCGCGAAACTGCGCAGTGTGATTACGTCGGCAAACGAGTAGAACATGAGTGCGGTGGCTGGCATGCCGTCGCGCCCGGCTCGGCCAATCTCTTGGTAGTAGCATTCTATGCTTTTAGGCATATTGCTGTGTATCACCCACCTCACATTGCTTTTGTTGATGCCCATGCCGAATGCGATGGTTGCACACACTATGGGGATGTCGTCGTTAAGGAATGCCGTTTGCACATGTTCCTTTTCCACTGTGGCCATTCCGGCATGAAACGGGGCGGCATTGTACCCGAGGGTGCGCAGACGTGCTGCCATTTTCTCGGTGTCGGCACGCCGCAAGCTATATATTATGCCGCTTTCGCCGTTGTGGGAGTCGATGAAGCGTGTAATCATCTTCATTTTGTCGTTGCTGCTTACGTTGCTAACCACGTTGAGCATAATATTTGGGCGGTCAAACGATGTCATGAACAGTTGTGCGTCGGGGATGTTGAGCTGCCGGGCTATGTCGTCGCGTGTCAGACGGTCGGCAGTGGCGGTAAGTGCCATTATTGGCACACCTGGAAATCGTTGCCGCAAGGTGGAGAGTTGTGTATATTCGGGGCGGAAGTCGTGACCCCATTGCGATATGCAGTGGGCTTCGTCGATGGCGAAAAGACTTATTTTTATTTGGCTCGACCACTGTTCAACCTCTGAGAGCAGACGTTCGGGGGATATGTAAAGCAGTTTTATGCGCCCCGCATACACCTGCTCGATTACTTGGCGGTTGAAGTTGTCGGACTGAGAGCTGTTGACCGTGGCTGCGGGTATTCCCATTGCCTGCAAGGCATCGACCTGGTCTTTCATCAATGCCAGTAATGGTGAGATGACTATGGCGCAGCCGTCGGAGAGCAGTGCGGGGATTTGGAAACATATCGACTTACCGCCCCCGGTGGGCATAAGCACTACGGCATCGTGTCCCTGCATGACGCATTGTATGGCATCGAATTGCAATGGGTAGAACGAGTTGTACCCGTAAAAGCGGTGCAACACGCCGAGTGCCCGTGTCTTCAAGTCGGCCTCCATGCTTTAGAATGCGTTTTTTTCGCCCTTGATGGCGTTTCGGATGGTGAGGAATATTATTTTCAAGTCGAGCATGAAGTTCCAGTTCTCGGCATACCATACGTCGCATTCTACACGTTTTTCCATTTGCCACAATTCGCGAGTTTCACCACGGAACCCGTTCACTTGCGCCCAGCCGGTGATGCCGGGCTTGATGGTGTGGCGTACCATGTATTTGTCGATTAGCGCGCTGTAATCCTTGGTGTGCTTGAGCATGTGTGGGCGAGGACCCACAATTGACATGTCGCCACGCCACACGTTGAAGAATTGCGGCAGTTCGTCGAGGCTGCTGCGGCGCAGGAAGTCGCCGAAGTGCGTCTTGCGTGGGTCGTGCTTTGTGGCTTGCAGGCTGTCGCTCTCGTTGTTGACTTTCATTGTGCGGAATTTGTAGCAGGTGAAGTCTTTTCCGCGGTAGCCAGTGCGTTTTTGCTTGAATAGCACAGGCCCCGGCGAGGTAAGTTTTATGCCGATGGCGATGGGCAGAAATGCCAGTGGCACCAATATGACGAGTGCGCACGACGAGAATATGAAGTCGAAGGTGCGCTTTATGATGCGGTTCACAGGCTTGCTTAGCGGATTGGGGCGTATGGCAAGTATAGGCACGTTGCCTATCGACTGTAGTTCGAATTGCCGCTTTATCGCGCGTCCGAATTGCGGCACATAGTAGAAGTCGATGGCGTTATTGTCGGCAATTCTTATTATTTTCTGCACGAGGCCTTCTTCGTTGTCGGGCAGGGTGCAATACATTTCATCAATTAGGTTGTCCTTTATGAATTTGTCCACATCGTCGATTTTCCCCTTGTAATATTCTATCGGCCTCGGGGTGTCGTCGAAGAGTCCCATTATGCGGTAGCCATATCCGTTGTCTTCGAGCATTTCATCAAGCAGCCTGTGCCCAACAAGCCCTCCGCCTATAATGATTATGCGCTTGAAATTGTATCCGCGGCTGCGGTAAACCTTGAGCATCTGCCTTGAGAACAGCCACCACAGCGAAAGCAGCGGGAAGAAGATGAGGAAAAACTCTATGAAGGTGAGGACGTGTATGTTATCGAGGTTGAGGAATAGCAGGAATGCGAAAAAAATGATTGCGAACAAGACCACCGATTTTGTGGCTGTTAGCACAACGCGGTCGGCAAACAGCACACGACGACTGTGGATGTTGGAATAAATGGAACACCCGGCAGCAAAAGCTATGTTCATCATGAACCAAACCTGACGTGTGAAAAAGTCGTCGGGTCCGTCATGAAGCAAGTATAAAATAAAATATGTAAGGTTCAGAATCAGGAAATCGACGATGGTGAAAAGACCCCTGATAAATTGCCCGTATCTACCTTTCTTTACCATGGCATCAATGTGGCTTAGCCATTAATGTTGCAAATTATGAAAGTGGACTTGCCGGTTTCCCTTTAGAGCTTGCTTAAATTTTGTTCAAAACTTAAACATCGGTGAAAATTTAAGCAAGTCTTAGCCTGTTGCAAGTATGTCTTTTTTGCGCGGTGATGGCTTTGGTTGAAATATGCTAGTGGTGTGTGAGAATATTGGAGGCCAATAAAAATCACATCGGAATAAGAAGTTCCTTAGTGCCATCTACCATTATATTAGAAGTGGCTGCCAATTTTGGGCCTCGGCAGCCACTTTTTTTGCAATAAGTCATTATCGTGCGCAATTACTGCGCCGCCGTGCGTGAGGCGTTGAGAAATTACAATTTCTCGTCGGCGAGCTTGATTTTCTGTTCGAGAACGGCCAGTTCGTCCTTAATCTTTTGTATGCGCCGTTCCACCTCTTTCAGCATCGAATTGCCGCCTTTCGACTGGGCGTTGAAGAATCCCAAGTTGTTCTCGTAGGTCTTTAATTCGTTGCATTTTTGTTCGTAAGCCCTTACAAGCCGTTCACGTTCGCGGTATATCTTGTCTTGGCTCGACGAGCCGAGCGACGATTCGAAATTGCTCAGTTCGGCACGTGTTTCCTTCATGTCGAATTTCTCAAATGCCTTGTCGATGGCAGCTTTGTATTCGGCGTATATTTTATCCTTTTCCTTGAACGGAACGTGGCCTATTTCCTGCCATTTCTTCATGAGCTGGCGCACTTTTTTTGCACCTTCGGTTTCGGCCTCGTCGGCAAGCAGGGCATTTATTGCATCGATGATTTCGCGTTTGGCGGCAAGGTTGGCGTGTTCGGCCTGGTGAACCGATGACGTTTGCTTATTCTTTTGGTCGAAGAAATAGTCGCAGGCTGCGATAAAGCGTTTCCACACGGCATCGCTATGCTTTTTCACTACCGGGCCTATTGTTTTCCACTCTTTCTGAAGGGCTATTAGTTTGTCGGCTGTCTTCTTCCAGTCGGTTGAATCCTTCAGGGCCTCGGCTTTCTCGCATAAGGCGATTTTCTTTTCAAGGTTTGCAGCAAATTCCTCTTTCATGGCCTTGAAGAATTCGGCTTTGCGTGCGAAGAATTTGTCACACGTTTGGCGGAAACGGGCAAACAGGTCGGCATTGACTTTGCGCGATGCGAAACCTAATTTTTTCCATTCCTCCTGCAGGGCGATGATGGCCTTTGTGGTTTCGTCCCATTTTGCGAAAGTCTTCAGTGCGTCGATGTCGATTGCCTCGATTCGTTCACACAGTGCTATTTTTGCCTGTTCGTTTTCCTTCTCTTTTTCCTTGCGGTTTTCAAAGTAAGCCTGGTACTTCTTGTTTATCTTTGCTGAGGCATCTTTGAAACGGGTCCACAATTCTTCGCGTATTTCCTTGGCGACAGGGCCGATTTCACGCCACTGGTTGTGCAGGTCTTGCAGTTTGCGGAAGGCGAGCAGCACGTCTTCAAGCGAGTCGAGGGCTTCGGCCTCGGCGCACAGCTGCTGCTTGGCCTCAAGGTTTTTCTTGAAGTCGTAATCGCGCAGCTCCTTGTTCATCTTCAGCAAGTCGTAGAAGTTTTCGGTGGCCTTTTGGTAATTTTTCCACGTTTCGGTGACATTTGCCGCGGGCACTTCGCCGATGGCCTTGAACTCTTGCTGTAATTGCTGTATGCGGTTATACTGCTTGTTGATATTGTCGGGGTCGCCGACTATGCTGTTTATCTCGTCGATGATTGCCTGTTTCTTTTTCAGGTTCTCTTCCTTGGCAGCCTCTTGCTCGGCATTGAACTCGGCGCGTTTTTCCTTGATGGTGTTGAGGAGTTCCTTGAATTTTACTTCATCGGGGTCTTCCTTGGGGGCGAAAGCGGCCTCTTCATTGCCGTTGGCAATGAAAGCTTCGCGCTCGGCGGCCACCTCTGCATTCCTCAAGGTGTAGAAAGCCACCTTTATAAGGTTGACATCGTCGCGTATTGCCTCGATGGGGCGTTGCAATTGTTCTTCGAGCGCGGCCACCAGCCCTTGTTTGCCAAGTGCCGAATAGTCGGTAGGCCGTGCTTGCCGCTGTTCGGGCTCAGCGGCATCTTGTTGTGTATTATCTACTGCCGGGGCAGCCTCGGTTGTTGCTGCCTCGGGATTGTTTTCGTTTGTTACTGTCTCGGCAGCGGCAGCATCGGTAAGTTCCGGCTTGTCGGCCGTGCCAGGGGTCAAGGTTACATCTTTTTCTTGGTTTTCGCAAGATTCAGACATTTCACGCAATTCCATATATTAATTCCTATTAGATTGCTCCATTGTAAAAACAAGGGAGCTGTTACATTTAGCGTCAAATATACGCAAATTTCCAAGATTGTTACTACTTTTTAACTATTTTTTACGGCTTTGTGGACGAATAAACCAGTATGTCACACATCGGGGCCATATAGTAGGGTAGTTTCATTTGCGGCATCAAACAGTTTTGCAGCCTCTGATGCTACTTGGCAGGTTGTAATTTTGCGATATTCGTTTATTTCGCGGTTTATGTCGTCGGCATCGCCCGAAACCAACTGCCTGTAGCATAGTTTTGACGCTTTTTCGGCGTAGCTTATGTTTTCGAAACATTCTTTTGATTCGAGCTTGTTGACGTATTTTTCTATCTCATACTGGGAAACGTCGCCATCGGCCAATTTCGCAGTCTCGGCATCGATTAGTTCAATAGCTTTGTCGATGTTAGCACCGTGCGTCAGTTTGCCTTTTATGACGAGCAGGCCGGGGTCGATTGACCCCCATACGGCGGCGTCAAGGTCGGAAAACAGGTCGGTTTCCATCAGTATGTTCCTGAAGAAACGAGCTGAGTTGCCGTTGGCAAGCAGGTCGCTTATGATGTCGCAAACCGGGAAACCGGCATCGTTGCGACCGCAAGTGTGGTAGGCTTTTATAATCATGTTTTGTGGTACGGCACGGCGCACTGTGGCCATGCGCGGTGCCGACTGCAGCGGTTCGGCGGGGATGTTGCGAGCCTTGGCTGAACGGGCAGGTATCTCGCCAAACCACTTTTCGACAAGCTCGACTGCCCGGTCGAAGTCGATATTGCCGGTAACGCACAATATTGCATTGCCTGGTGTGTAGTGCGCACGGAAAAAGGCCTCCACTTCGTCGAGCGTGACATTCTCAATGTCTTCAAACCGT
Source organism: uncultured Muribaculaceae bacterium (assembly GCA_944320595.1). Taxonomy (GTDB): domain Bacteria; phylum Bacteroidota; class Bacteroidia; order Bacteroidales; family Muribaculaceae; genus Avimuribaculum. The sequence continues at coordinate 30,820 of CALUIB010000020.1, forward strand.
TCGCCTATTGTTGGCCACCGGTAGGGATGTGTCGTGAAGGTGGTTGAGCGTAGCAGATGATCGACGTCGCCGTATGGGCGATTGACGCATCTCTGCTTGAACTCTTCAATCACCACTCCCTTTTGCACGTCCAAGGCTTGCTGCGAGAATGTCATGCTTGCCATGCGGTCGCTTTCGAGCCAAAAGGCTGTCTCTATGTTTTGCGCCGGCAATATTTCATAGAAGTTTGTGAGGTCGCAGGTTGTCCATGCGTTGCTTTCGCCGCCTGCCTCTTGCAGCGGTATGTCGAAATTGGGTATTCGGGCGGTGCCTCCAAACATGAGGTGCTCGAACAGGTGAGCCATGCCGGTGCGCCCGTGGCGTTCGTCGCGCGAGCCTACATCGTACAGTATGTTGACCGCGACCATTTGTGTCGAAGGGTCGTGGTGGTGTAATAACTGCAAGCCGTTGCCGAGGCGTAGTGAATTGACATCGATCATCGACGTTGAAGGTTTATTCTATGATTTTCGCCGAAATTATTTTTATGTCTTCTTTTGGGCGGTCGGCTCGGCCGGTCTCGGCGTTCTCGATGGCTTCAATTGTTGACATACCATCGATTACTTCGCCAAATACCGTGTATTGCCCGTCGAGATGCGGTGCGCCGCCCACAGCCGAGTATGCCTTGATTTGTTCGTCGGTGAAACTGAAAGGTGCTTTTTCGTATTCGGCTTTTGCCTGTGCAATTAGTTCGTTGCTTAATTTGTCGAGTGCGTTGGTGTCTTTTGCCATGCGCAGTTTCATGATTTCCTTGCGCCGCGGAGCCACAAGCGAGTCAAGTATTTGCTGCACTCGCATATTGGCTATTTGTGCCTGCATTTGTGCAAGCTGGTCTTTGGTATATCCGCGGCCAGTAACGATGTAGAATTGCGAGCCCGACGATTCGCGGCGAGGGTTCACTTCGTCGCCCTGCCTTGCGGCGGCCAGTGCGCCTTTCTTGTGGAAGAATTTGGGATATATGATTTCGGCCTCGATGTTGTAGCCCGGGCCGCCTGCTCCAAGCATGGCGTCGGCTGCTGCATTTTTTGAATCGGGGTCACCTGTTTGCACCATGAAGTTGCGGATTACGCGGTGGAACAGCACCTGGTTGTAGAAACTGTCTTTTACCAATTTCAGGAAATTGTCGCGGTGCTTGGGCGTTTCGTTGTATAGCTCCACGGTGAAGTCTCCCATCGATGTGCTGAAGATTACTTTCGTGCGCCCGTTTGAGGCGGCGTTGGTGCTGTCTTTTTGTACTGTCATGTTGCTGTTGCTGTTGCTGTTGCTCGTTTTTGTGTTATTGGCATTGTCGGCACTGCACCCTATGCAAGTGATTGCAAGGAACAGGACTATTGCCGTTATGCTGTTGAATATTGATTTCATCGGCTGTACGTGTGTCGTGTGTGTGGGTTAGATTACCGAAGTCGGGTAAAGGCGTTTGTATATGCGGCGGAAGTTGTCGTCGCTCTTGCACAGTTCCTCGGCATGGTCGCGGTAGTCGTCGCCCCAGATGCCCGCTATCAAGTCGCCCAGATAGCGGTGTTCGCGGTCTTTGCTGATGGCAGCCTTTATGAGCGTGTCGATTTGTTCGCTGTATTTCTTTTGCGAGATTGCGTGCAAGTACCGCGCCGTGCTGATTATGAATTGGCCTGTGCGGTCAACGGCTATTATGTTGTCCACCAATTCGGGCAGTATTGGGTCGATGCGGTCGATGTTGTTTGCAAGATACTCGTATGTCATAAGCCCGTTAGGGTCTTTTGAAAGTTTTTTCTTCAATTCTTCTTCCATAAGAACAAAAAATGTGAATTGTGTCGGTTTTTATGGGCGCAAAGTTAGTGCAATAGTGCCGTAGAAAAAAACAAATCAAGTTGTTTTTTGTGTCACACCGGTGGACGTGCATAAAAAACCGAAGGCACGGCTCAATGAGTTGCCGTGCCTTCGGTTGGTAGGAGTGAGTAGTGAATCCGGGAATCGAACCCGGGTCTCCACCGTGAGAGGGTGGCGTGCTAGGCCACTACACTAAATCACCATTTCCTTAGCAGCATTTCTGCTGAATTGCGATGCAAAGTTAGGCATATTTTTTATATTTGCAAAATATTACTGGAAAAAATCGCAAAAAAATGGCTCAACATAACGAAACGGGCCGTCAGGGGGAAGAACTCGCGGCTGAATACCTTATTAAAAAAGGCTATACAATAAGAGACACCAACTGGCGGTGGATGAAATATGAACTCGACATAGTGTGCGAATACCAAGGCCGCATAGTGGTGGTGGAGGTGAAGACGCGCACAAGCGATTACGTTGACCCCATTGCCGCTGTCACCAAGGCAAAGATTGCCCGCACGGTGAGGGCGGCCAATGTTTATTTGCAGTTGTTTGCGCTGCCGCACGAGGTGCAGTTCGACGTGGTTGCAGTGACTATGCATGACGGCAAGGTCGAGATAGAGCACATACCAGACGCGTTTTATCCGGCGGCCAAGGTGTATAGGTGAGTGGCCGGTTAATGTGCTGCGAGAGGAAAAAATTTTGTGTTTTTTGGAGGTTATTTGATTTTTTTGCTACATTTGCAAACCAAATAATAGATTTGTTTAACAATTAATTCTTAGTGCCTATAGGAAAATCATTACTTATTAACTGTAACCTCGTTTAGTAATGAACAAACTATTTTCTCTTGCCGATGACGAGTTGGTGGGATTGTACATCGATGGAGACAATCGTGCTTTCGATGTGTTGATTGACAAATATAAGGACAAGTTGTTTTCTTATGTTTTCCACATTGTTAAGGATGCCGAATTGGCCAACGACATATTTCAGGAAACATTCATAAAAGCCATAACTACCATCAATAGTGGGCGGTATGCTGCAAATGGAAAGTTTGCGGCATGGATTACACGCATTGCGCACAACTTGATAATAGACTATTACAGGCAGGAAAAGTCGGAAAACGTGCAGTCGTGCGACTGTGCCGACTATGATTTGCTTAACGACCGCGAGCTGTGCGACGAGACTATCGAGGACTGGATGGTGCGCAACCAAATCCATTCCGACGTGCGCCGGCTGGTGAGGGCTTTGCCCAAAAGCCAGCAAGATGTGTTGCTGTTGCGGTATTACAAGGATATGAGTTTCAAGGAGATTGCCGACTTGACGAATGTGAGCATCAACACCGCGCTTGGCCGTATGCGCTACGCCATTCTGAACCTTCGCAAGATGGTGGAGGACAACGGCATAGTGCTGACAATGTAAGAAGTGCGGAATGCCGAAAAATACGGGAAAGGCAGAAAAGTGAGCGGTTCCGCCGCTACTTTTCTGCCATTTCCATTTATTGTGGTGTCAATCAGGATTTTGAATTTATTCGCAAGATTTTTAGCGGATAGCGATAAATTAATTATAAGGTATTTTGTATTGTGTTCCCTTACCGTTTTTTTAATTTAAAAGGTGTTATTGAAATTATCTTCTGTATTCAAATTTGGCGATTAGCAAAACAGGATGAAGATGATTGACGATAGCACCTACATCGGGTTGTATTTGCATTTGATGGTTGCCTTGGCTTGACCGAAGTAACGAGTGGGAATCCTGTGCCATCTGTATGTTTTTCCAACACATTTCCACACATTGCAGGAGCGGTGTTGAATGTTCCCTATGGGTTGGTGCAGGCGTATAAAGATGCTCCGGGTTGGGCTAATTTCGGTGTTATAAACGAGATTGGGTCGAGTGGGGTGAGTGATGCAGCGTCGGACGAAACCGCTGTCAAGGTAATTGGCGGCAACATCATGGTAAGCGGAGTTGCTGATAGCAGCCCGGTTGTTGTATAAAACAGTTTTTTTTGGAGATGCCGAAGGATAGTTTATGCTATTCTTTGGCATCTCCAAAAAATGTTTTTCATAAGTTGCAGAATAGCGAGATGAAGAATGGCACGCTTATGTCGATGAGCAGGCCGTGGAATATGGCTATGGGTACCATCTCGCTGCCCGAGGTGCGCATGATTGTGGGCAGGGCAACATCGACCGATGTCACTCCGGCGGCTGAAATGGGTGCCAATTTGCCGAAGTAGCGGCGGAACAACGGAGCTCCCATCAATGCAAACAATTCACGGAAAATGTTGGCAAGCAGGGCTATGGTGCCAAGTTCGGTGGCAAGCTGCAGGCCTATTGACGGTGTTTTCAGCTGCACTATAAGTATCGATGCCAGTGAATAATAGCCCATCCCGCACCCCACTGCAAGGCAGTCGGCCACGCTCCACTGGCTAAGTAGCAGCCCCACGGCGGCCGAAAATGAGAGCGTCCCGGCGATGGTGGCTGCCGGTATTAGCAAATGCTTTGGGCGCATAGTGCGCAAAATCCTTGAACAGTCATCGCCGCAGCCTATGCTGAAACCCACTTGCAGCATAAGGGCATACAAGACATATAATGAAATGCCGTGCATGTCGGGCAATGTGAAATCCAAGCCGCAGAGAAGTATGCCTGCGATGCAGCCGGCAGCGAATATCCCGGGAATAAGCAGATTACTCATTTCCGCCTCCTTCCTTTTCAGTGTTGTTCCCTTTGAAAAACATTGCGTTGACGGTGATTGTGAACAGTATGCTGCCAGCAAGTCCGGCACAGCATATCAGCAGGGCCTGCCACCCGTAGTTGCCGATGTTTCCCAGCAGTTCGCTATTGTTGCCAACTGTCAGCCCAAGCATGAATACCATGAAACATATTGTAACGGTTATGGTGCGGTTGACGTTTTTAAGTGCTTTGACGCGGCGCAAGGCATAGCCAGCCGCAATTCCTATGAGAATTAAGACTAAAATAATCATGACGATTGTAAAAAAGTAGTAGAGAAGTTGATAAATTCAGATGATTTTATGGGGGGAAGGGGGCAGGCATATCGCTTGCCTGCGGTTTTCAGCGTTGCAAAAAACCGCTGAACCAGTGCACACGGGCAATGCGGTAAAGCACTTCACCTGCCTTACCCTCTATAAGCATCGACATATTTGTGCGAAAAATTCTCATCAATAGTGGGTGTTCTCTAATTTTGGCTGCAAAGTTACGATTTTTTAATTGCACGGCAAAACCGAAGGTGCATAAATAACGGCTTTTTTCTGTAACTTTGGCGGCATTAATAATTATGTATGAAATTTAGGGTTATTGCGTTTGTATGTTTATTAGGCCTTTGCGGAATGTGGGCGGCCATGGCGCAGAATCAAGCCGATTCTGTGTTGCTGTATGAAAACACGGCATTGGACAAACTGCTGAAGTTGCAAGGCGATGTGAGCGACTTCGTATTCCGTGAGGCTAATGTGCTCCAGCGTGGTCCCATGTTCCGATTGCTCCCTTCGGTAAAACGCACGCCGGGATATGGGTTTTCGTTCGGGCTGGGTGGTGCCGTGTCGTTCTATACCGACAAGACGAATTTGCGGCTTAGCCGCAGCGAAGTGCCGCTGTATTTTTCGGTGGCTTTCAGCAAGCCGTTTTCCTACAGCATAGGGTGTGACCCGGTGCTGTACCTTGCGAGCGACGCATTGCGGCTACGTGCGGAAATTTCTTACAGAAACTGGCTCGAATACTATTTCGGCGTAGGTTATTCGCTTAATCATTCGCCTCAATATGGCAAAGACCGATATACCTACGAAAGCCGCATGGTGCGTTTCAAGCCCAATGTGCAGTTGAGGCTTGGAAACAGGTTCCTTTATGGCGGCGTGGTGGTGGATGTGTGGAACGAAAAGGTGGCCAACCCCGAGTTGTTCGTGGCCAGCGACCCCCACTTCCTTGAACTTGGCGGTGGGGAGTCTTCGCATTCGGCCACTGGCACTGGCGTGGGATTGAATGTGTGCTACGATTCTCGCGATGTGCCGAATGATGCTTACCGTGGGATATATCTTTCGGCCGAGGCTATGCTGTACACCACTGCACTTGGTGGGAACGTCAAGTATGGCACTGTGGCTGTCGATTACCGCCAATACGTACAATTGCAAGGGCGAAAGCAGGTGCTGGCATGGAATATCACGAGCAGTAATGTGCTTGGCAATCATGTGCCATTCATGCGCTATGCCACAATTGGCGGCGTGAATACGTTTCGGGGGTATTATAATTACCAGTACCGCGACAAGTCGATGCTCACTGCGCAAGTGGAGTACCGCTATTGGCTGCAGGTTGGTGGCAATTGGGGGGTGTTGCTGAACCGTTTCGGCTTTGCCGCTTGGGCTGGAACGGGTGTGATAGGGGAGAACATTGTGCGATACGACCACTTGCTGCCTCAGGCAGGAGTGGGGATACGGTTCGCCCTGCGCGATAGGCTGAATTTCCGTTTCGACGTAGCTCACAATCCTATTGATGGCGATACGTTGTGGTACATGAGCTTTTCCGAGGCGTTTTAGAAATATCGTTGCAAGAATGTTTGCATTTTGCGAAAGATTGTTTAAATTTGTAATTGATAATGGGTTTCGGTGCCGCAGTTTTGCCATAATGCCAATAACTGCGAGGCATGAGATAACCAATGTGTGAAACATTTAAAATCAAGAAGAGAGATGAAAGCGATTAAAAGTGTGATTTTTGCAGCTTTAATGGCTGTTGCTGTGTTGATGACTCCGGTTTCGGCCGATGCGCAAGTTAAATTCGGTATCAAGGCTGGTGCTGCTATCAACGACTTGAAGTTCAATGAAAACTTTTTTAGCAAGGAAAACCGTGCAGGTTTCACCGGCGGTGTGATGCTCGAATTTACCGTGCCGGTGATTGGCGTGGGCTTTGATGCATCGGCACTGTATGTGCACCGCACAGTCAACTTTGAAAATACCGAAGGGTACAACGAACTGACCGAAGAGCAGCGCGATGCCCTTGGCCGTGACTACATCGACATTCCCATCAACTTGAAATACAAGTTGTCGTTGCCGGGCATCGGCAGTGTTGTAAAGCCATTTGTGACCACGGGGCCGAGTTTCGCTTTTCTCGTAAGCAAGAAAGAGGTTAATGATTTTGTCAAGAATAAGTCGTGCGACATTTCCTGGAATTTCGGTTTCGGTGTGGAGCTCTTCTCCCACGTGCAAGTGGCAGCAAGCTATGGCTTAGGATTGAATAACACGATTGAGTTCTTTGGCGACTACGAGGGCAAGAACATCGAGGGCAAGAACCGCTACTGGACTGTAACTGCCGCCTACTTGTTCTAAGAGTAGGTATCAAAATGGTTGTAAAAACACGGCATTTTCGGCACTTGGTGCGCGTGAATGCCGATTTTTTTTGCCTTTTGCGATAAAATGTGGTAGCTTTGCAAAATAAAATTTTGAAAAAAGGATTATATAGTTTTTTTTCGACATGAAGAGAATTGCTTTTGCACTCGTGTTGTGCTGCGTGATATTGGCCGGAGCCGTGAAGGCCGTTGCCGAACCTCGGTGGGGTGTAGTGGCCGTAGGCAATTATTCCACGCTAAAGTTCAACCAGGACCTTATAGGTGTAGATGCCGGGTTTGGCGGCGGTGTGGGTTTGATTGGCGAAATCATCATACCTGGAATAGGTTTCGCAGTCGATGGCTCGGTGATATATTCGGCTTTCACGACCAATGTGCATTTTGGCGAACGCAAGGTGTGGAATGGCATCGGGCTTGGCAATGAGCGGCTGGTCAACCACACTATTGACATCCCGCTTAACTTGAAGTTCAAATACACCAATCTCAACGGTGTGGAAAATGTGATTGCCCCGCTGGCATACGTGGGGCCGTCGTTCACTGTCCACGTCGGCGACAATAGCCGCGCCGCATCGGCGGTTAGCTATAAGCGCATAGCTGTGGGCATCCATGTGGGACTTGGTTGCGAGTTGTTTCGCAAGGTGCAAGTTTCGGCCAGTTACACTTGGGGCATAAACGAAACTCTATCCACGCTGAAACTTGACGACTTCGAGGCAAAAAACAAGTTTTGGCGGTTGCAGGTAGCTTATATGTTCTGATTTTTTAACTAAATATGTTTGCTGTGCCCTTGTGGGTTTGCTATCTTTGCAAACTATTTCATGCCATCTCGTCATGATGAAATGAAGGTAACCACACTGATGAATATGGGGTCGACTGGATTTGACAGCGTGTAGAGGCGGTGTGTAAGCATGCAGAGCAATGATGCCTTAGCTCTATAATATACTTGACATCGAAAATTTATCTGGCGAAAATAACTACGCTCTTGCTGCCTAAACCGAAGTATAGTAAGTTGGCTTAATCCTTGCCACAGTGGTGGGGACAAGACATCACCCGGTTGCTCTTTCTCCGAAGCTAATCGATGCGGTGGTGCTCATAAATCGGAGATAGGAACTTGTCAGCCTGGGGCAGGTTTTGAAATTAACGGGCTAAGCCGCGAGTTGGCAGCCACGAGCCTTACTTTCGGCCGACAACCATGTCGTGGATAAGCATGTAGAAAGCACATTGGTTCCATGTTTGGACGAGGGTTCGATTCCCTCCGGCTCCACCGAGACAGGCCGCAACAGGCGGCAAAAACATAAAAAGCACCGAATTTCAGCCATTTGGCGAAATTCGGTGCTTTTTTGTGGCATTTGATTTATACATCAGGCGGCGCACTTGCCGTATGTGGGCCGACTCGGTTTCTATCTTATTGTGCAATTGCAGAAACGCAAATCGCCGCCAAGTGTTTCTATGAAAACGCAAATGACTCTATATGTAATGCAGCTGCTCGCCGTCGAGCGTTCCGGGCTTTATGGGTTTCTCTTTCGCGCCTTTCTTTTGTATTTTTTGTTTCGGCTTTTGCTTTTCGCCGATTTTGAAACTGTCGAGTATCTCTTTCACCACCTTTTCATTTTCCAATATATAGTTTATCTCGATTTGCATGGCCAGGTTCTGCTTTTTTGCCTTCACATTGGTGAGACTGGCTCGTGACCCGTCGGGCAAGATGCCTGTAAGGGTAAACCCTTTGCAGTTTTTTACTTTGGCCTTCTTCATCTTCGTGTCAAACATATTATACCCTGCGGCAGTCCTCTGTAATGAAAGTTTCATGTAATCGTCATCGGCTCTTGACTTGTCATACAATTTTATAAGTACCGTAAGGTCGAACCACTGTATCTCGAACACCGATGGCGAATTGTATGTCACCACCCCGCCTTCTGGCACGTCGAAAGTGAGGTCGTGTCCCGACCATGTGAACCGTTCAGCGCGACATACGCACACAGCTACCAACGCTAAAAGTATGGATATGATTATTCGTTTCATAGTTCCAAAAACTTATATAGGCGCAAAGGTAGCTAAAAATCCTTTTTCAACCACTTTGCATTGCCCTTTTTCGCCGTTTTCGGAACAATCGTAGTATATTTGCAAAACTTTTATTCCAAACCGTTTTAAACATCACACCATAATAATATGCACATAGCTATTGTCGGAAGCGGATACGTAGGGTTGGTGACTGGAGCCTGTTTTGCCGAAACTGGTGTAACAGTGACTTGTGTCGATGTAGATGAGCAAAAAATCAGCAACCTTAAAAAAGGGGTCTTGCCGATTTACGAACCTGGGTTGGGCGAGATAGTGGAACGGAACAGCCGAAGCGGCAGGTTGACATTTACCACCGACCTTGCCGAGGTTCTCGACGATGTGGAGATAGTGTTCTCGGCTGTGGGTACGCCTGCCGACGAGGACGGCAGTGCCGACTTGAAGTATGTGCTTGAGGTGGCTCGCACCATAGGCCGTAACATGAACAAATACCTTGTTGTGGTGACCAAGAGCACCGTGCCAGTGGGTACTGCCGAGAAGATAAGGCACACCATTCGTGAAGAACTCGACCGTCGCGGCTTGAATATCGACTTTGACGTGGCAGCCAACCCCGAATTCTTGAAGGAGGGCGTGGCCATAAAAGATTTCATGAGTCCTGAACGAGTGGTAGTGGGTACCGATTCCGAGAGAGCCGAAAGGCTGCTTGCGCGGCTTTACCGTCCATTCATGCTCAACAGTTTCCGTGTGATATTCATGGATATACCGTCGGCCGAAATGACCAAGTACGCAGCCAATGCGATGCTTGCCACGCGCATAAGTTTCATGAACGACATTGCCAACTTGTGCGAATTGGTGGGTGCCAACGTGAGCATGGTGCGCAAGGGCATAGGTGCCGACAGCCGCATCGGTAGCAAGTTCCTCTATCCTGGCTGCGGCTATGGAGGTTCTTGTTTCCCGAAAGACATAAAAGCACTGGCTCACACCGCCGTGGAGCATGGAATGCACATGCGCATCATCGAGGCCGTGGAGGCCGTGAACGAAGACCAGAAACATGTGTTGTTCAACAAGCTTGCCAAGATATTCGGCGGGACCGAGGCTCTTGCTGGCAAGACGGTGTCGGTGTGGGGGCTTGCATTCAAGCCAAAAACCGATGATATGCGCGAGGCCCCTTCGATAGTGCTCATCGACGCACTACTCGATGCAGGTTGCACTGTGAAAGCATACGACCCGGTGGCCATGGACGAGGCACGACGCCGGCTTGCCGGCAAGTCGGTGGTTTATGCCAAAGACATATACGATGCCGTAAACGATGCCGACGCGCTAATCGTGGTGACGGAATGGGAGGAATTCCGCCTGCCATCGTGGCAAGTGATAAAAAAAGCCATGGCCGGCAATGTGGTAATAGACGGGCGGAACATTTACCAGCCCGAAGACCTCGCCTCGGTGGGACTTGATTATTACAATATTGGCCACAAGCCATGCCTGGCAGCCGAATACAAGCCTACAGCCAAATAACGGAAATGCGTTGCGGCAAGGCTCAAAAATAATATCCCATAATAGTTTGATATTGGAAATAAAGCAGTAATTTTGTGCTGTTTTTCTTATAAACGAATAACTTTTCAAATACTTTATGAGTTGGTTGACTGAACTGATTATGGACAACAACTCTATTGCGCACGCTATTTTTCTGTATGCGTTGGTAATAGCATTTGGTGTCATTCTTGGGAAAATTAAGATTTTCGGTGTCTCGCTCGGAGTCACTTTCGTGCTTTTCGTGGGTATTCTCGTTGGACATCTCCAGCTGACGGTAAACACGGAAATCCTTCACTTCATTAGGGAATTCGGCCTCATCCTGTTCATCTTCTCGATAGGTTTGCAAGTGGGCCCGGGGTTCTTCTCCTCTTTCAAGCGCGGAGGTCTCATTCTCAACGGCCTTGCGGTGCTTATCATCTTGCTTAACATCGCCGTCGCACTGGCAATTTACTTCGGTTTTGGCGACATCAACATCTCCAATTTGGTTGGTGTTCTTTCGGGTGCCGTTACCAATACTCCAGGACTTGGTGCTGCACAGCAAACACTTACCGAGGTGGCCGGGACGAATGCCGCAACAGCCGATTCCATCAAGGGCATGGCCATGGGATATGCCGCTGCCTATCCACTTGGCGTGCTTGGCATCATCTTGTCGATGATATTGGTGAAGGCCATATTCCGCATCAACCTTGACAAGGAGCAGGAAAACCTCAACCACGAGAACGAGCAAAGCCAGCTACAGCCGCACGTGATAACGCTGCAAGTGACCAACGCACTCATTTTCAACCACACGGTAAAACAAGTTCACGATGTAATCGACCGTAACTATGTTATATCGCGTATGAAAAAAGCTGCCACTGGCGAAATCATCATTCCCAAATCAGACACGCTCATAGAAAAGGACGACTTGCTGCTCATAGTGATTTCGGCGCAGGAGGAACATGTGTATGAATCGGTCATAGGGCACAAGGTTGACATGAAATGGGACATGAACAACGGCCCAGCCGTGTCGCGTCGCATACTTGTTACCAAGAGCGAATATTCGGGTCGCAAGATTGGTTCGCTGCGCTTGCACATGGGTTACAAGCTGAATATTACGCGTGTGAATCGCGCCGGTGTGGACCTGCTTGCTAACCCCAACCTTGCACTGCAAATTGGCGACCGTCTTACCGTGGTGGGCAACATCGATGACATAAACCGCCTTGCCGAGCGCATGGGTAACTCGCTAAAACGCCTCAACCAGCCCAATATGTTCACCATGTTCATTGGCATCTTGCTCGGTATAATACTCGGCTCAATTCCTATCGCATTCCCTGGAATGTCGGTGCCAATGAAATTAGGTTTGGCGGGCGGCCCGCTTATTGTGGCAATCTTAATAAGCTGTTTTGGCTACAAAATCAAACTTGTCACCTACACATCGTCGGCAGCGAGCCTTATGCTGCGCGAAATTGGTATATGCTTGTTCCTCGCATCTGTTGGTATCGCTGCCGGTGGCGATTTTGCCGAAACGGTATTCAATGCCACTGGTCTGCGCTGGGTGCTGTATGGTTTCTTGATAACCTTTATTCCGTTGTTAGTAGTTGGGCTTATTGCTCGCCGCAAGTACAACCTCAACTACTTCTCGATAATGGGTTTGCTGTCGGGCAGCTACACCGATCCACCAGCACTTGCTTATAGCAACAAGACGGCCAACAACGATGCTCCAGCCGTAGCCTATTCTACGGTTTACCCGTTGACGATGTTCCTGCGAGTTATCTCGGCACAAATCTTGATACTTGCACTGGCATAAAACCATTGCATACGGCAAACAATAGCAGAGGTGCAATCTTGTGGACTGCACCTCTGCTGTTGTTTGCTGTATGCGGCAACTGTAATTATCAGTAAAATAGGTAGCAAATGTTCCGTGAAGGTTATGTAATTTTATGCTGCGAAAAAACTATTAATCACTACTATGAAACGAATAGCATTAATTATTGCAGTGGCAGCGATGACTTGTACAGCTGCACTGGCCCAGAGCAAGGTGCTTGTAGCCTATTTTTCGGCAACAGGAAACACTGAGCGTGCAGCACAGTTAGTGGCCGAAGCCACTGGTGGCACATTGCATAAAATCACGCCCGTGGAGGCATATACAAGCAATGACCTTAATTGGCACGACGAAAACTCGCGCAGCAGCGTGGAAATGAACGACGCGAAAGCTCGCCCTGGCATAGTGAAAAACTTTTCTGGCGCAGCCGCCGACTACGATGTGGTTTACCTTGGCTACCCTATATGGTGGAACCAGGCACCGCGTGTGATAAACACATTCCTCGAAACCTATAATTTCTCAGGGAAAACCGTAATCCCGTTTGCCACATCAGGTGGCAGTTCAATAAGCAACTCGATAAACGAATTACAAAAGACTTATCCCGAAATTATGTGGAGCAGTGGCAAGTTACTAAATCATGCAACTTCCGAAGATATTAAAACTTGGATTAAATAATAACATTAAACACTATGAGAAAGAATTTCGGTGCAAAACCTCTAACTTATCCGCAACCGGTGCTGATTATCGCAACTTACGATGAAGACGGCACTCCCAACGCAATGAATGCCGCATGGGGAGGCATCAGTGAAATAAATCAAATAAGCATCTGCCTGAGTGCAGGACACAAAACTGTGAAAAATTTGCTCAAGCGTGGCGCATTTACCGTAAGCATGGGCGAAGCAGCTCACGTGGTGGCTTGCGATTATGTGGGGATAACTTCAGGTAACAATACTCCCGACAAGTTTGCACGCAGCGGCTTCCATGCTACCAAATCACAATTTGTGGATGCCCCGCTCATCGATGAATTATCGGTGGCACTTGAGTGTCGTCTCATCGACTATAACCCTGAAACCTGTATATTGCGCGGCGAAATAGTCAACGTAAGTGTAGACGAACGTGTCATTGATTCTAACGGAAAAGTTGATCCGGCCAAAGTATGCCCTATCACATTTGATCCATTCAACAACACCTACCTGAAACTTGGCGAAAAGGTAGCCGATGCATTCTCCGCAGGCAAACAATTGAAGTAAATCCCTAAAAAGCGACAAATTACAAAGAGAATGGCAACGAAGATAGAACTTGCCACTCTCTTTGTTTATCCATTCAATGTTTCACTATTCTATCAACGAACAATCAATTTTGTAGTTGATGAATTAACTCCATCACTCACCATAAACAAATACAAACCTGCGGACAAAGACACATCTACCGAATTCCAATCATCTTCAGCCAATAATGTACCATCCCCTACTCGCATTCCGCTTAATGTCGTTACCGTGTAACGAAGTTCCCGCTTTGATGCACCCATTACCTTGACCCAAGCCGAACCGCCATACACAGGATTATTGCGCAGAACCACCGTAAATCGTGACTGCGAGTTGACTTCATCTATACCACTTGCTTGCTGTATGGTGGTAAATTGCATTTCACTGCCATACGTCGTACCTTTTTCAGTAGAAACAAAGGCTCGGAATGCATAAGTGGTAGCCGGCGTAAGTCCGGTAATATCAGCCTTCATGTTTAAGCCCGAAGCCAGCACAGTTTTCCGTTCCGTCACATCTTCTTCCAAATCCAAGACTGGCCAATACTCAAATCCTTGTCTTATTATTTCATCACTGCCTTGAAGCACATATCCCGTCAACGTTGCACCATTAACGGTTACATTAGTGGCTCCCATCGTGTGCACATTTGGATCGACATATGCTGTGGCATCACCCGTAAAGAATACCATCCACTCCCCAAAGTATTCACTGCCGTTTGAAGATCTGTAATAAGGTCGAAATTGATAATAAACCTCAGGATTTAGATTCCTGATTGAACATTCCATAACACCGTCAATAACCGGACATTTAATATAATCCGATGGCATATCTTCAGGGGCATCATGTCGTCGCCACTGAAATCCCACATTAGTCTCGGCATTATCAATGTTGGTTGCGGCAACAAGCAATACACTCGTTTTAGAAGTGGGTTTGGCAGTTCCTGTTTCTAACCTGAGATTTGACATTGTTATACTCTTATCTACGCGATAAGAGCCCCCTTCTTCAGTATTAACAACATAATACAGATAATAATGATATCCGGGCACCAGTCCGGTGATTAAGATACTGTCTTCACCGAAAAATTCTCCATTGTGCTCAAATCCAGAATTAATTATTGTCGCATCACCATGAATATAGCTGCCTGTTGCTTTTATTGTCGTAGGCGAAACTTCGGCAGAAATCGATGGCGAAATTTGCCCGGTTGTAATAGGAAGTACATATTCGTCAGGCGAAGAGTATATTTCTCCTTTATAAATTCCGTATGTGTGAAATTCATATGTATTTCCCGGTTGCAAATTGTCAACCACCACATTTCCTTCTGCATCTGCCGGGTAATAAATCGACGAACGATGTATGCCATAACCATCTAATATGTCTGCAAACAACGATGTCAGTTTAAATGAAATCGACGTTTGCGTAGCCTCTTCAAATGAATATGACGGATAAAAGACAGTTGGAACTTTGTAATAAAGTGTTCTGTCCAAACCATCAATTGTCATATCCACTTTTATTAAATATGGCAATCCCATATCTACAGGGAAAGCATATGCTCCATTTGCATCAGAGCTAATCATAACATAATCATCGGCATCTTCTTTACGATAAAACACTTCTTTAATCTCAACACTTGGAATTTTAGGGTCTAACGTAAATTCGACTTTACCAAACTCAATATCAAAATTCGCATCGATGTAGCATTTGTTCAATGACAATGCTCCGGGATAAGTTTCCATGTCGGCTTCTTGCAAATATAATTTTGCATTCTCATTACAAAATTCTTCATCATAATTTCCACTTTCCAATAATGGCCAAAAAAATATCGTTGTTTCCTTATTGGTAGCTAAAGCTTTCTTACCAATACTCGTCACGACGGGAAGAATCGTAATAGTGTCGATTGATGTATTATAAAATGCATTTGATGATATTGTGGTCAAGCCTTCAGGCAAATCGATTTTCTCCAACGAAGAACATCCGGAAAAACAATCCGACTTAATGTCGGAAATCGATTTGGGGATATTGACACTTTGCAAAGATGTACAACCGGAGAAACAATTCGAGCCAATGACTGAGACCGACTCAGGTATATCAAGGCTTTGCAAAGACGTACAACCGGAGAAACAGTAATCTTTCAAAGTCATTATTGACTCCGGCAGTTTAACGCTCTTCAAGTTGGTATTCTTATAAAATGCATCATTTATGCTTGTAACATAATCTGGTACTATATATTCACTTACATCGTTAGGAACAAACACCAGTTCGTCAAAAAATATTATTTCATGCGACAATGGACAATTGCGAAATATTCCTCGGCCAATATAATCAAATTTCTTATTTCGGTCGCATTTTACATTTGTAAGATTTCTATTCTCAGCAAATGCCGAGTAGTCTATAGTAGAAACTGAATTCGGTATCACTATAGAATGAATTCCGCAACCAGAGAAAGCCTCATTCCCAATTGTTTCCAAATTGTCGGACAAAATGACATCGACAAGATTTGTATTATTACTAAATGCTTTTCCTTCTATCGATGTAACAGTATTAGGAATTATCAACGAATCAATGTCACAACCACTAAATGCATAACCGCCTATTTCTATCAACCCTTCCGGTAAAACTACTTTACGCAAATTCTGTCCCCTTAAACTATACCCCCCTATCCTTGTTATACCTTCTTCGAATATTGCCACCCTGATATCAAATATACCATTACCATCAAAAGGACTTACAGTAGCATAATCATAGCTGCCGTAATCGCCCATTTTGCCATTACCCCAAAATGTCATAGTATAAGTGTCTGTATTATATGCATAATTAATGCCTCTTTTTTCCTTACCGGTCATTATTTCGGCATGGACACCGGTTACAGCTGTAATCACCATCAAAAACAACATCAATAATCTTTTCATACTACTTCTTTTTTTTAGAATCTGTTTAAATTTATTTATAATTAGTTGTAAATCAGTAGGTTAATTGGAATATTTTCGTAACTTTATGATTATCAAGACATTAAAGTTATGCATAAGTACCCAACCAACCTGACTGATAAACAGTGTCAAGTTATAAAAAATATGTTAGACCCCAAAGAAAGATTCAGAAAATATTCACTGCGCTCTGTTTTTGACGGCATCCT
>CALUIB010000021.1 GCA_944320595.1 uncultured Muribaculaceae bacterium
ACAAGAAAAAACCTTTGTAATTAACTAAAAATAAATCAATTGTAAACTCTTAACAGTCCTTTAACGGGACACTAGTGGTATGATATATAAAAAGCGTGGAGTACATCTACCAGCAAACGGTCATTGGCACTTATTCCAAAATCGGCATTGCCAAGCTCTACGACAAGAAGAATGCGCTCGTACGACGGACAAACTCAAAGACAGGGTGGTTTCGTTCTTCATACAGCATGACTTGAAACTAATGATGATGCACACAGACCAGGAACGGAATACTGTGACAACAGGGAAACACATGAGTATGAATTATATATGGCCATTGAGGACATCGACCACTTCAAGATCAAGGCAAAGAGTCCACTGACAAACGGCATCTGTAAACGATTCAACAGAACGGTACAGAACGAGTTCTGTTGAATCGTATTCCGAAATAAGATATACACTTCGATAGTGTAGTTGCAAGCCGACCTCGACTCCTGGATAAACACCTATAACGCCATAAAAACGCACTTTGGGAAATACTGCTTTTGGAAACTTCCATACAGACTTCCCTCAAGGCATTTAGATTGCAGGAGACCAGAAAAAATACAACTTGATGAGCAGGACAATGCCCAAACAGATTGTAAGAGTAGGAATAGTTACGTATCTTCACAGCAGATGTCGGACACTTATTTTGTCCGATAGTAGGGAAATTGTCAGAACAAGTCTTAACCATTACATCTTATTCACCAAACACTTTGCTGACAAACTTATATGCTCTTCTTTCACCTGTTTCAGGGTGTGTCCAATCAGCATCCTTAGGAATAGATATAACAATGATTGCGTATTTATAACAGACTTCTTCATTATCCAATATATCGTAGAAAT
This sequence comes from uncultured Muribaculaceae bacterium, assembly GCA_944320595.1. Lineage (GTDB taxonomy): Bacteria > Bacteroidota > Bacteroidia > Bacteroidales > Muribaculaceae > Avimuribaculum. Next base: position 865 of record CALUIB010000021.1, read on the forward strand.
CTTGGTCGGTCAACGACACACCTCTCATAGGATAACGCAATCCATTCCATGTGAAATCAATTTTCGCCTTGCCGTAATCATTCTTATAAAGTTTGACATCAGAAACAAACAAAAGAGATTCAGAGGGTTGTGTTACATTTTCCAGTTCATCCTCTCTCAAATATGAATACCCATTATTCCAAAAGCCATGATAACCGTATTCCTTAAAAGCCTGTACGACCCTTTTCATTGATTCTGTACCAACTTTCCTGCAAGAATGATTGTCTATCACCCAGTTTTCTTTTTGTTTACCTTGTGGCATTGGGCGACCGTCAAATTCTATCACATCAAGTGGTTTGGCAAAATCTATTTCATATCCCTGTACAGCACCAGCTCGACCATCATCTCGTACTATACGAATCCACTCTTTAGGGTTGTCTAAATCTATGCCACCAGGGCATAAACCTCCATTCTTGCAACTAACAGCAAGAAGAAATACTCTTTTTTTCATTATAAGTCCCCCCCAAATTTAATGTCATTCCAAAATTTTTCAAGAAGCATTTCACTAAGTATTCTTCTGTGGCACTTTTCGTTTGTCGGCTCAGAACATAGTAGTACGACATTTTTATATTTCCCGAACTCTTCAACAAAGTTGGAAATATTTGACTTAGTTTCAAGTTGTTTTCTGTATGCTACCTCGAATAATTTGTAATCCTTATTCATAGGACAAGACTTGTCTCTGACTTCTTTCAGTAATTCTTTAGTCGGTGCTAAATCTACACGGTGCTTATATTTGCAACCATTTGCCAATTCTGAAAGAAAAAACGGCAAATCCTGTTCAAATGCGAAACGTGATAACTGGCCATTAGGATTAAGGCGTACATCTACAAGGCAATCAATCTTGTTTGCTTTGATAATTCCGAAAAATTCTTTTGCAGTCTTTCTCGTGAAACCAATGTTAAATAAGTTAATCATAGTTCTCGTTGTTGTTATTATAGTTAAACCTTTTCCATCCATGCAAGAGATTCCAATATCTATCGCAGAAATCATTGAGTTTCTCCTGCTCAGTTTCCCCAAAATAATTATCAAGGATTTCATCTTTGAACATCGGGTTCAATAGATTCAACACATCCTTTTTTTTACAAATGGATTTCTCCAACTGCTTATCCAAATCAGAATTTGATATAAAGTGGATTACATCATCAGGCATTCCGACTATATGTCTTACTTCAAGCCAATCACCGCATCTTTGTTCAAGTGCTTTGCTTATCAAAAAATATCTGTGACAATTCATCGGTTCCTTTTCGCTACACATCAAGCACAATGTAAAATTTTTATCATAAGCATCTTCAATACGTTTTAATCCGCTTATAAAATATTCATCATGTCTGAATTTGCGAAAGTCCACTATTTCATCAGAGCCAAGCAATTCTGTCTTTTCTGGACGGTTACTTTTTACTATAGGAAAGACCTCTTGTTCAAAGAATATATCTGACGCCTTAGAAAAAACATCTTGCTGACTACTGGCCTTAGCCCCGATTTCAGGCATATTCATGTATGGTATGCCTAATTCTTTTCCAGCAACCTTCATGTTGTCTGCATTACATTGTGGATATTGCTTGGAAAATGGGACTGAACGCACATCTACCAAGAAACTTACACCATGTTCTTTTAACGTGTCAAACAAATGATTGACATCTATGGCATTCCCTTTTTGAAATAAGGTGTAACCAACTGTATAAATATACTTTTTATTCATTTGTTACAATATTCTTTTAGATTAGTATTGAGTCGTATGTCGCTTATCGACTTAACATTTGTGAGGAGGATTAGATTTCCATCCTGATTCTTTATGAAATTGTTTTTATACTTTTCTATAAGTGAAACTGTTTTTCCGTTATAACCAGTGTTGTTGAATGTGAAAGTTATTGCCCGTTTATCTGATAAAGCAATGATATACAATAAAATATATTCTTCAAGTCCTATTTCAAAGTATCTACAGCTAATAGCCCAGTTTAATATATAGACATTTTTTTCGTTTTCCATGTAGGTTACAGCAGAACATATCCCCAAATTTTCACCATTATCTCTATATATTTCAAAAACTAAGGATTTGCAACCGTTATAAAATTCCTTTTTATCGGTAAACTTGAATTGATTAGATTTTGCATAAAGACGAATGGCTTCCACGTTATTGATGTCGTTACTAATTTTGACAAAAAGCTGCGGAAGATAATTCTTCTCACGTTCCTGTTGCAATATTGCATATAATCGTTTACGGTTTCTTGACTTCAATGAAAGCTCAAATCTATCAAATACGCAGCATGTCACAAGCAAAGTCATCAGTTCTTCATGATCATCCCACTCAGGTACGAAGACCTCAGGTAAATTTTGTCTGACTTCATCACGAACTAACTGGTTATCATCAACAAATACGCAAGCATCAGTTAATATTGATAGTTGCTTGGCTATGGCTTTTATGTTTTTGCTTTTATCGTTATAATTGGCAACAATGCAGTCTATTTGGCCTTTTAAGGGAAATTCATTTTCATTAAGGTTACCAATAGCTGACAGGACTTTTTCATTATCGTTGCGTGAACATATAGCTACATACAGTCCAAGTTCCTTTGCCATCACTCGTATGAAACGCATAAATGTAATGAATGGGATGGCATCATTTGAATGGAGATTTTGTTTAATCCCCTCTATGCCATCCTCTGCAAGAGTGCCCTTCCAAACAGTATCGTCAAGGTCAATGATAATCGCTTTATATATAGTCTTGAACTTACATATAATCCGTGAAATAATTTGCATAACCAATACTCCAACGATAGATATGCCTGTTTTACTCGACAGATATATAGTTGAAATCAAATTTTCTATTCTATATTCAAAAAGCTCACTCTTTTCATTTTCCTTAATGGTATATTCTACTTGTATCTCATCAATAGTATCTTGCCCTTTAGAGATTGTCACATCAAAACCCAATGTTTGCAACCTGTAAAGAAGAAAAGACACATCATGATCATCTATAGTAACAAAACCTGCAAGGCCATCAATATTAATTATATACTTGCTTGGGATGAAATTACGAAATGGCTTGACATAGTTGCTAATATAAGTGTCTATGTATTTATTAACTGGAGACTCTATTTCAACCATAATCAAAATACTGTCTTCCAGCCCCCCGAAGACCTCTTATTACTATATACCGAAGCGTGGAACTGCATGCTCCACATCTTAAGTTGACGGTCCTGAGAAAACCTTGTGTACAGATGTAACAATAGCAGCCCACGCTAAGCGTGAGAACCACTATGCTATCCTTGTACACGTTTGAAAGTTTCTCAGGTTTTCAACTTACAAGATAAGCATAACGCTTCTTCTTTTTCGTATGTCTTTGGCAAGAGTCGCCTCAAGCCAAATGCAAAGATAGTAAATTTCTGATATAAACTGCTTTTCTTATACAAAAATCAACAATTTAATTTCCAATTTACTACCTTTGGATATACCTTGGTATGAGAGCAACCGTATGGGCTTATGTATGGAGATTGCATGCATGGTTAAGGGGAAAGATGTCCTTTCCGAGTGCCTTCTCGGAGCGAATAGTTATTGATGCGTTCCCTTAGCCACGCCATGAATTTACAGCGGTTGCCGCCGTCCGCACTCAGGCAGGACTTGAATTGGGCAATAGTTATATCGTCCTTGTTCACCTGCATGGCGATAAGGATATGCTTGAACTAGGTTACTTTCTTTTGGATTTCCTCGTTGATAACAACAGCACGCGGATGATTCACCACCAATCCATTCTCCCATTGGTCAAGGGTAACGCTATGCCCTGAATGGAAATAACAGCGTTCACGCTGGAGACAGACCACAATTTCGATAGCTCCCGCCACTGTTGCCGTGGCTTTCTTCTTCCGGTTGAAGAACAATCTTACGTACTTACTCATAATGGTAACACATTTGTGAGATTGGTAACACAGCTATGGTAACACAAAACCCGTCCCAAAGGGGCTTTTTACGTCCAAGTGTGTCGCTTTTTCTCGTTTTTTTTGATGGTGTCACCACCTTTTATGCTGCCTCAAAAGAAGATGTAACTAATTGAACGCCAGCAGTATTATACGAATTAAAAAGAAAAGGTCTTCATTGCTGAAGACCTCTCTTTGGTGATCCGCTTGGGGCTCGAACCCAAGACCCCATCCTTAAAAGGGATGTGCTCTACCAGCTGAGCTAGCGAATCTCCTTAAAAGCGTTGCAAAGGTACTGCCTTTTGTTGAAACTACCAAATTTTACGGCGATTTTTTTGCATCGGTCGGCCAAATTTGCCCGACCAGCCTAATATGCAGCGTTTTTGAATGGTATATCGGGGTTATTTTATACCTTTGCACATTGTTTTTAATCTTTTAGCGTTTATGGGAAATAAAGTGAGAGTTCGTTTTGCCCCGTCGCCCACCGGCCCGCTGCACATAGGCGGTGTGCGCACGGCACTATATAATTACTTGTTTGCCCGCCAAAACGGCGGTGAAATGATATTGCGCATCGAGGACACCGACTCAAACCGTTTCGTCCCGGGTGCCGAGGACTACATCAACGAGGCACTGGCTTGGCTCGGCATAAAAATCGACGAAGGCGTACGCGAAGGCGGCGAATACGGGCCTTACAAGCAATCGGAACGCCGCGACATCTACCGCCGGTATGTGAAGGAGCTGTGCGACAAGGGCCGCGCCTACGTGGCATACGACACGCCCGAAGAACTTGACGCTAAGCGCAAGGAGATGCCAAACTTCCAGTATGACGCATCGACGCGCGGACAAATGCGCAATTCGCTCTCGCTGCCGCAAGAGGAGATAGACCGCCTCACCGCCGCCGGTGCACCCTACGTGGTGCGTTTCAAGGTGGAACCAGGCGTGGACGTGGAAATCAACGACCTTATACGCGGAAAGGTGGTGATAAATTCGTCGATAATCGACGACAAGGTGCTTTACAAGAGTGCCGACGACCTGCCAACGTACCATCTTGCCAACATCGTCGATGACCACTTGATGAAGATAACCCACGTGATACGCGGCGAGGAATGGTTGCCGTCGGCTCCGCTGCACGTGCTACTTTACGAGGCTTTCGGCTGGCGCGACACCATGCCGCAATTCGTGCACCTGCCCCTGTTGCTCAAGCCCGACGGAAAAGGGAAACTCAGCAAGCGCGACGGCGACCGTCTCGGGTTCCCGGTATTCCCGTTGGAATGGCACGACCCGAAGTCGGGCGAGGTTTCTTCGGGATACCGCGAGGCCGGATACCTGCCCGAGGCTGTGATAAACTTCCTTGCCCTGCTTGGCTGGAACCCTGGCGACGACCGCGAAATAATGTCAATCGACGAATTAGTGCGCGACTTCTCGTTTGCACATTGCTCCAAGAGCGGTGCAAAATTCGACTTCGAGAAGGGCAAATGGTTCAACCACGAATACATAATGGCAAAGCCAGATGCCGAACTTGCCGAGTTGTTCAAGCCCATCCTTGAAAAGAACGGGGTTGACGCAAGCTCGTTCAGCGACGAGTACATAACCAGCGCAGTCGGGTTGGTCAAAAACCGCGTATCGCTGCTCGGGGAATTGTGGACTAATGCCCGGTTCTTCTTCGTAGCTCCCACGGAATATGCCGAAAAAGACATAAAAAAGCGGTGGAAACCCGATATGCCGAAAATCATGCAGGAATTAATCGACGTGCTCAGGCAAGTACCCGACTTCTCGTCAAAGCCTTGCGAGGAGGTGGTGCTTGCATGGATTGCCGAAAAAGGCTACCACCTTGGCAACGTGATGAATGCCTTCCGCCTCACAGTGGTGGGCGAGTGCAAGGGGCCGCACATGTTCGACATCACCGAACTGATAGGCCGTGACGAAACTATAGCGCGTTTGCAACGCGGCATCGAGAACATTCATCTTCCAGCCGATGCTTAAACGCCTTGCCATATCGATAGCGGTGGCTTGCATGGCCGCCGCTATTCCTGTTTTTGCCCAGCAGCAACTGCGGTGGAGCATTGATGCCGGGTCGGTGTTCGAGAACCGAGAAGGCGACGACTACTATTCACCCGACCAGACTATTGCATTCACGCGGTTGTCGCCCGAAGTGGGCATATCGCTGATGGGCGGACGGCACTTGTTGATGGGCGGAGTGTCGTGGTATCAACCGATAGGCAACGGCTGGAAAGGCTACAAGCTGTCGCCAACCGTATATTACCGCTATCTGTCGCCCACGTGGCGCGTGAGCTTTGGAATGCTGCCGCGCACACTGCTCATCGAGCAGATGCCGACAGTGCTAATGAGCGACTCGCTACGATACACCGAGCCTAACATCCGCGGCGCACTTATCCAATACGTCCACCCCCATGGTTTCATGGAACTGGCATTAGACTGGCGCAGCTTGCAGACACAGGAACAACGCGAGGCTTTCAGCGTTTACTTCAATGGCCGGTGGATGGCTGCCGGGCCGCTGATGCTGGGTGGGAGGTTGCAAGTGAACCATCTGGCCAAGACACTGAACCCCACTCCCGACCAAAATGTCAACGACGACATATCGGCCAACCCTTACGTGGGGCTTGACCTGTCGCGTTATGCTCCACGAATGGACAGCCTCACGGTAACTGCCGGGCTGATGCTGCAACTTGAGCGCGACCGCGGCACTGGCACTTGGCACCGTCCTTACGGGCTAATGCTCGATGCCACAGCCGAATGGCGTTTCTTAGGCATCGAGGAACATTTGTACGTGGGGAAAAATCTGTATCCGCTGTACCCGAAATACGGCTCGCTGCTCAACATGGGCGACCCCAGCTACCAGGCCCACGTGTATAGCCGAACCAACGTAAGGGCATACATTTTCCGCAACCAGTTTGTGAACCTGTACGCCTCGCTCGATTTTCATTACACACCCGATGCGTTCACCTTTTGGCAAAAAATTGCCCTGCGCGTATATATCGACGACCGGCTATGGAGCGACCGCCGCTCAGATGTGCCGCGCAGCCAATACCTTAGCAAATATTACTAATATACAATAAAGAGCGTGCGCGGAACACCATGCCGCGCACACAAATTTTTATACTCGACTGCACGATGAATGTATTGTACAACCTTGGCATATACTTGTTGAAGTGTGGGGCAAAGGCCGCCTCGTTACGCAACGATAAAATACACAAAATGGTCGAAGGCCAGTCACGCACCTTCGGGCTGCTGTCGGCCAAGATGCAGCCATGCGGCCACGGCACCACCACGGTGTGGATACATGCTGCCTCGCTTGGCGAATTTGAACAAGGGCGACCACTAATCGAGATGATAAAGCGCAACCATCCCGACTGGCGCATAGTGCTCACGTTCTTCTCACCTTCGGGGTACGAAGTGCGCAAAGACTACCGCAGTGCCGATGCGGTGTGCTACCTGCCCTTCGACACGCCTGCCAACGCCCGCCGTTTCCTCGACTTGGTTTCACCGCAAGTGGCCATATTCGTGAAATACGAATTCTGGGGGAACTATTTGCAACAGCTCAGCCGCCGCAACATTCCCACTTACATAATATCGTCGATTTTCCGCCCCGGCCAGATATTCTTCCGCCCGTGGGGCGGAATGTTCCGCCGTATGCTCGACTGCTTTACTCGCATCTACGTGCAAGACGAGCCGTCGCGCCACCTGCTGGCATCAATCGGCGTTCACGACGTGACCGTGGCAGGCGACACACGTTTCGACCGCGTGACCGACATACTTGCATCGTGCAAGCCATTCCCAGTTGTGGAACGGTTTGCCGCCTCATCGCCATTCACCATGATAATTGGCAGCTCGTGGCAACCCGACGAGGAGATTGTTATACCATACTTCAATTCACACCCCGGCATGAAGTTGATAATAGCGCCACATGAGTTTGACGAAACGCGGCTGAAATCAATCATCGGGCGGATTTCGCGACCAACGGTGCTTTACAGCAAGGCAACCGAGGCCGATGTGGCAAGTGCCGACTGCCTGATAATCGACTGTTTCGGCATACTATCATCGTGCTACCGCTATGCCACGGCGGCATACATAGGCGGCGGGTTCGGCGCAGGCATACACAACCTGAACGAGGCGGCAGTATATGGCATACCAGTAATCTTTGGGCCTCGCCACGAAAAATTCAAAGAGGCACATGACCTGATAGAGTGCGGCGGAGGTTTTTCAATAACTGGCAACGACGACTTCAACAAGCTTGCCGACCGCCTCACAGCCGACCCACAATTCCTCGCTGCAAGCGGCAAAGCCGCCGGCAACTACATCAAGCAACACCTTGGTGCCACACGCCGCATCTACGACGAGATATTCCAGTAAATTCTGATATGCCAAAGATGCGCATGGGACATTGACACATCTATACAACATCACAAAAATCAGCTTGCTGTTGTTTTTTGCATTGCGCTCGACTTTCACTATCTTTCAATAAGATAGGATGCGCCTCGGCAATGAGAAAAATCAGCAAGCTGTTTTTTGCATTGCGCTCGACTTTCACTATCTTTCCATAAGATAGGATGCGCCTCAGCAATGAGAAAAATCAGCAAGCTGTTTTTTGCATTGCGCTCGACTTTCACTATCTTTGCATGATTGAAAATCATGTGATTACACCTACGTTTTTTAACACCATGACAAGAAAACTTATATCTACTACATTGTTTCTCCCTTGGTTGCTTTTGTGCTTGGTTTCGTGCGGCGACGATTACACGCTCGACACAAACGGGGTGACAATTAAAGTGCAGCAAGAAAAGCCTGGCGATGCACGAATGGTGCGGCTGCAGGTGGTGGGAGAAAAAATAATAAGGGTTTCGGCCACTCCCGACGATGGGTTTGCCGATGCGGCAAGCCTCGTTGTGCTGCCACAGCAAGAAGTGCCTGAATTTACCGTATCGCAAGACGATGACACGGTAACAGTGAGCACTACAAGCCTTAACGCATCGGTGGCTGTCACCACCGGAGAAGTGTGGTTCACCGACACCGATGGCCACGTGCTGCTGCGCGAACAGGATGGTGGCGGGAAAAGTTTCACCCCCATCGAGGCAGGTGGCACCCACGGCTACACGGTGCGGCAGGTATTTGAGTCGCCCAACGACGAGGCATTCTACGGTCTCGGACAACATCAATCCGACGAATTTAATTACAAAGGCAAGAGCGAAGAACTCTACCAGTATAATACCAAGGTATCGATACCTTTCGTGGTTTCCAACAAGCGTTACGGCCTGCTGCTCGACAGCTATTCGCTGTGCCGTTTCGGCTCGCCACAGGGGTTCAAGCAACTTGGCCAAGTGTTCAAACTATATGACAAGCATGGGCGCGAAGGCGCACTGACGGGCATATACGTGGCTGCCGACACCGTGGCCACTCCAACTCTTGAACGCAGGGAAGACTCTATATGCTTCGACCACCTCATGCGGCACGACCTTACCCGTGTGGAAGGGCTGCCCGACGGATTCCCAATGAACGGGGCAAAGGTGACGTATGAGGGTGAGATAGAGCCAACAGAAAGCGGCGAATACACCTTCAAACTGTATTATGCCGGATATGCCACGGTATATGTTGACGAGAAAGTAGTAGTGCCCACGAGGTGGCGCACGGCATGGAACCCAAATGGCTACAAGTTTTCGGCCACGCTGCAAGGTGGCCGGCGGGTGCCGGTGCGCATCGAGTGGCAGCCCGACGGTGATGTGTCATACTGCGCCCTGCAGGCACTGCCGCCTGCAACTGCCGAGGAACGAGGCCGCCAGTCGTGGTGGAGCGAGATGAGCAAGCAGCTCGATTACTACTTCATAGCCGGTGACGACATCGACGAAGTGATAAGCGGCTACCGAACACTTACAGGCAAATCACCAATCATGCCCAAGTGGGCAATGGGGTACTGGCAGAGCCGCGAACGATACAAGACGCAAGACGAATTGCTTGCGACATTCAAGGAATTCCGCGACCGCCAAATACCAATCGACAACATAGTACTCGACTGGCTACATTGGCCCGAGGGGGAATGGGGCAGCCACCGTTTCGACCCCGACCGTTTCCCCGACCCACAGGCAATGGTCGATTCCATCCATGCCATGAACGGCAGACTGATGGTCTCGATTTGGCCCAAATTCTACACCAATACCGAACACTTCAAGCAATTCGACCGCAACGGGTGGATATATCCCCTATCGGTGGCCGACAGCCTGCGCGACTGGGTAGGACCGGGCTACACCTACGGTTTTTATGATGCCTATTCGGCCGACGCACGACGGCTGTTCTGGAAACAGGTGGAAGAAAACTACTATCCTCTGGGCATAGATGCCTGGTGGATGGACGCAAGCGAACCAAACATACGCGACTGCACCGATATGCAGTACCGTAAAGACCTGTGCGGCCCCACGGCAATGGGTAGCTCGACCGAATACTTCAACGCATACGCGCTGATGAACGCCAGCGCAATTTACGAAGGACAGCGCAGCGCAGCCCCCGACCGCCGCGTGTTCCAGCTCACACGCTCGGGATTTGCCGGACAGCAGCGTTATGCCGCAGCAACGTGGAGCGGCGACATAGCAGCAAGGTGGGAAGACCTGAAAGCACAAATCTCGGCAGGACTGAATTTCTCGATATGCGGTATCCCCTATTGGACCATGGACATAGGCGGTTTCTGCGTGGAAAACCGCTATGTGGCGGCACAGGCAGAGTGGGAAAAAACGCACAAGGAGGGTAATGCCGACTTGGCCGAATGGCGCGAACTCAACACGCGGTGGTTCCAGTTCGGGGCTTTCTGCCCACTGTTCCGCTCTCACGGGCAATACCCATTCCGCGAACCGTGGGCAATAGTGCAAGATGATTCCGCCACCTACAAGTCGATGGTATATTACACACAACTGCGCTATAGGTTGATGCCCTACATCTATACACTTGCAGGAATGACGTGGCACGACGACTACACCATCATGCGCCCGCTTGTGATGGACTTCACTACCGACTCGGTGGTGAACGACATCGGCGACCAGTTCATGCTGGGCCCGGCCATAATGGTATCGCCGGTGTATAAATACGGGGCTCGCTCGCGCCGGGTGTATTTGCCCAAATGCGCAGGCTGGTATGACTTCTACACAGGCCAATACATAGAACCGGGGCAAACAATCGACGCTCCTGCACCCTACGAGCAGATACCGCTCCACGTGAAGGCAGGCTCGATTGTAGCGGCAGGTCCGGCCATACAGCACGCCGGCACTGCTGCAAGCACCGACGACAATACCATACGCCTGTATGTGTATGTGGGTGCCGATGCCCATTTCAACCTATATGAAGACGATGGCACAAGTTACGATTACGAACGTCGCCATTACTCGGTAATCCCCATAACCTACAACGAGGCATCGAAAACGCTCACCATAGGCGACCGCGAAGGCTCGTATGACGGCATGCTGCGCGACCGCAACTTCATAGTGGTTCCAGTAAGTCGCAATCATCCGCGCCCGTTCGACCCCGATGCCGATGGCGCAGTGATAAAATACACAGGCCGCGCAGTGACGGTGAAAGCCATGTAACCTACGCACGCAGGCAAACGAAAAGGGGGTGTGTCATAATTAGAAAATGATATGTACCACGGACGGCTCCGCCGCCCGTAGCGTATTCTGACACACACCCTTTTTTTCAAGAACCTATTCAAGAGCCTGTTTAAATTTTGTTCAAAATAACTTGATATAATTTTAAATTCCGCAAAATTTAAACAAACTCTAAGGATTAATTTCATGACAAATTGTTGTAATACGGCGTTTTTTGCCTAATTTTGCGGCGGCTTATCTTCCCCTTCTGGCACAATCCACTGTGAAATAACCATATATGTGGGAGGGCGACGATAGATTGCTTTATTTTTCAGTCACACACTCAAACAAAACAGGTGCACACTATATTATTTATATGCCAAACAACTTAGTAATAGTCGAATCTCCGGCCAAAGCCAAGACGATAGAGAAATTCTTGGGCAAAGACTTCAAAGTGATGTCGAGTTACGGGCACATCAGAGATCTGCACAAAAAGGATTTCAGCATCGACACTGCCCACGGGTTCAAACCTATTTACGAAATTCCGGCCGAAAAAAAGGAACTTGTCAAGGAATTGAAAAAGGCCGCAGCCGATGCCGACATGGTGTGGCTTGCTTCCGATGAAGACCGCGAGGGGGAAGCTATTGCTTGGCACCTTTATGAAGTGCTTGGCCTGACTCACGAAAAGACCAAGCGCATAGTGTTCCACGAAATCACCAAGCCAGCCATACTTTATGCCATAGAACACCCGCGTGAAATCGACTACAACCTTGTCGATGCCCAGCAAGCGCGCCGTGTGCTCGACCGCATCGTGGGCTTTGAATTATCGCCAGTGCTGTGGAAAAAGATAAAGCCCGCACTATCGGCCGGACGTGTGCAGAGCGTGGCCGTAAGGCTTATCGTGGAAAGGGAAAAGGAGATTGAAGCATTCGTAAGCGAGCAGTATTACCGCGTGGTGGCACAGATGCACTGTGCCGAAGGTGCCAGCAAGGCCACATTCGATGCCGAACTGAATTGCCGCCTGCACGATGCCGCCAGCGCCAAGTCGCTGCTTGAGGCGTGCCGCGGAGCAAAGTTCTCCGTCGGCAGCATTGCCGTAAAGCCACTGAAGAAGTCTCCAGCCCCACCGTTCACCACTTCCACCTTGCAGCAAGAGGCCGCACGCAAGCTCGGTTTCACAGTGTCGCAAACTATGATGGTGGCACAGCGGCTATATGAGTCGGGGCATATCACCTACATGCGTACCGACTCGGTCAACCTGTCATCACTGGCCATCAGCACCATAAGCGAGGAGATACGCAACACCATCGGCGAGCAGTACCTGAAGGTGCGCCACTACCACACCGCCACCAAGGGGGCACAAGAGGCGCACGAGGCCATACGCCCCACCTACATAAGCCAGCACGAGATTAGCGGAACGGCACAGGAAAAACGACTGTATGAGCTGATATGGAAACGCACCATAGCCTCGCAAATGGCCGATGCACAAATCGAGAAAACCACCGCCGACATATTAATCCCCGGCCGGAAGGAACGGTTTGTGGCCTCGGGAGAGGTGATAAAATTCGACGGGTTCCTGCGAGTTTATATCGAGACGCGCGATGACGAGTCTTCGGTGGACAACGAGGGCAATTCCACGCTACCCGAGATGCAGAGCGGCGACAGCGTGGAGGCCGACAAGATAACAGCCATGCAGCGTTTCACACAGCAGCCGCCACGATACACAGAGGCATCGCTCGTGAAAAAGCTCGAAGAACTCGGCATAGGCCGCCCATCGACCTACGCGCCCACCATTTCAACAATACAGAACCGCGACTATGTGGAAAAAGGGGAGAAGAAGGGCGTGGAAAGAAAATTCGAGGTGCTGACGCTGAAAGACGGGAAAATAACATCGTCGCAAAAGACCGAGACCACTGGTGCCGACAAAGGCAAGCTGATACCCACCGACGTGGGAATGGTGGTCAACGACTTCCTTGAAGATTACTTCCCACAAATTATGGATTACAACTTCACGGCAAAAATAGAGCATGAATTCGACGAAATTGCCGACGGCGAAGTAAAATGGAACGACGGCATAGGCAAATTCTACGCCGAATTTCACCCGAATGTGGAGAATGTGTCGAAACTAAGGCTTGAACACAAGGTGGGCGAACGGCAATTGGGCATCGACCCCAAGAGCGGCCGCCCGGTGTCGGTTAAGATAGGCCGTTTCGGGCCGTTGGTACAGATAGGCACTGCCGACGGCGACGGGAAACCGCAATTCGCATCGCTGCAAAAAGGCCAGTCGGTCAATACAATAACGCTCGAAGAGGCACTGAAACTATTTGAATTGCCACGCACACTTGGCGACTTCGAGGGCAGCGAAGTAAGCGTGGGCGTAGGGCGTTTCGGCCCATACGTGAAACACGGAGGCAAATATGTGTCGATACCCAAGGACTACTCACCGCAAGGAATAACCCTCGAACAGGCCGTTGCGCTCATTGAGGAGAAACGTGCGAGCGAGGCAAAAAAGGTAGTGAAGACATTTGCCGAGGACCCCGACCTTGAGGTACTCAACGGGAGGTATGGCGTTTACATTTGTTACAAAAAACAGAATTACAAGATACCCAAAGGCACCGATACCGCCGCATTGACCTACGAGGAATGCAAGGCCATAATTGCCGACGAGGCAAATGCCCCCAAGAAAAAGCGCACCACACGCCGCACCACCGCAAAAAAATAGCAAGTGGGCACAGGCAACAGAATAAATCATGGCTGCGGGTTATGAACAATCCGCAGCCATGATTTTATTTAGTGGCGAGAAGTTTACAACGACACTTTGAGCTGGCCGAGCAAGCCGGTGAACAGGCTCTTCAATCCGGCGTGGTCAGGCGATATGGCACTCACTGCATAGAAGTGTACTTCCTTGAACGAAGCCCGAGCCGAATTGACGAGGTTGGCAAGCCCAAGCTCGGCAGTAACAAACCGCTCCATGCCCGACTCCGAAGTGTCGGAACCATGGCCGGTGGCTTGCAAATATCCCATGTCGGCCTTTGTGCACACAAAGTTGAACACTATCTTGCCTGGCTTGCGACCGACAGTCTCAAGAATATCTTTCAGCACCGAGAACGAACTTTCCACCTTATACCGTTCACCGGCAGGCTGCCGTTTCGCCCAAGCCTCGAAACGCTGGCTCGCAGGCGTTCCCATGGTGTCGAGCATCGACGGGTCGATGATAAACACTATCGACTGCACGTTGCGGTAAAATTCCATGGCAGTCTTGTGGCTGCTCGAACCGGCATTGAACTTCTCGCCTGCCACGTCGTAGAAGAACAAGTGGTAAGGCAGCGGACGCTGGCGGCTTTCCATTATCAGCTGCGTGGCACGGTAGCGGTTGGCCACGTTGGTCTGTATGTCGCCACGGGCATCGATGCGGCGTTTGATGCTGTCGATGCGAGTGTCGCCCGAAGAGTCGATTTGCGTAAATCGCCCCGGATAGGACTGCATCAACAGCGACAGGCCGCTATACAGCAAGTAAGACTTTCCCGACGAACGATGCCCCACGAAACCTATATGCACCTCGGTGCCGAATGAGTGCGCAGTGCCCGAGCCTATATACTGGTGGCACTGGCGGCAACGGCGAGTCAGCTTGGCCCGTCCATTAAGCAGCATGGTGGGCAACAGCTCGCCCGTCTGCGGCGACCGTTGCGAAAACACGCCATACATCCCGGGCTGCAGCCTCACAGGGTGCGCCTTGCCACCCACTATATATTCGGGCGTGGCCGTAGAGCCGCACACCGGGCACGGGCGGCGTATGCTATAGATGCGCGTCACGACGTATTCCACGCCATTAAGCAGCAAGTTAATAACGATTACCACCAAGGCAAAGGCAAGAAACAGCACCAACGGCGTGGCAAACGCCACAACCAGCACATCCCAGTAACGGGCAAATATCGATATGCCCCAGCCAAGCATATTCACACTTTGCATGAAATCAAATCCCCACTCCACGAGCATCTTGCCAGTATCGGAAATTTCGTCGGACCAGCCTACTATCACGCCGCCTATTATAGTGGGCAGGCACCCAATGCCTTCCTTGCCTAAAAGTGCCAAAATGCCACCCACAAGGCAAATCCATCCCACTACCACAAGAGCCCACAGCAGGAACCTGACTATCCACAGCACGGCCCATATTACACCGCCCACAAGCAGTATGACCAAAATAGAGGCAACGAATGCCGTTATCGCTATCAATATCATGGAGCCTACCTTCAAGTATGGCTCGTAATTATACATCCACAGGCGTTTCATTCCATTGGATTGAAGGCGACCCGAGAAATTGGCAAATACTGGCTCGCGCAGCAAGTAAAGCACCGTTGCCGTACCCAAAACGGTACACGTGACAAGTATTATAAACAACACTCCACTCGGCGACCCAGCACCACCAGCACCTCTCGACCTGACATCATTGATGAAATTGTCAACTATCGGTATTCCCACGTATGCCTTTGCCTCGATTCGCGGTGCGGCCACGGCAAGCGAGTCGGCTGCAAGTTCCTCGGCAGTGTAATATGCTATTTCCCTGCGTATCACCTGCTGTGTGCTGCGACCTTTCTTCTTGACGCGCTCAGTCCAGTTGCCAAGCAGGTCGTCAAACTTGTAAGTATATGTGTACCGCTCTGTTGCTCCGCCTTTCACCAACGTGGCTGTCACTTCTTCGGTAGCCGGCAGTCCGGTCACGGTGTCGCACTCGATAGTTATGCTTGCTATATCCGACGTGGAGATGATTTGTGCCAACTTTCCGTTGTCGCCATACACATACTCGTAGTGCACCATGCTTGAATCGGGATAGTGCCTTACTTCGTCCACCACTTTGCCGGCATCGTTGTAGGCATATTCGTTACACCATTTTTCCCCATTACCGACATTCGTGTAGACCTCTTTCACAAGGTCGCCAAATGCGTTGAACACGGGCATGAACACAATGGCACTGTCGCCCAAGAATATGGATGAGAGCCGCTCGTTCTCGTCATATTTCGCTACAAGCACGGCCACAGTGTCGCCCTTGGCGACTACCTGCTGCGAGGTCATGCGCCCCTTGCGGTCGAAGTATGTGTATCTTGTGTTCACCAGCCTGTAGCGACCGTCAAGGTACTTCTCGGTGGCACACTTCACATTGCCGCTGACATCTTGGTATGAACTAACCGAATAAGGCATATACCGCGCACTCTCGTCTTTGCAAGAAACCACCACGGCTGCCAACAGAAACAACAATATCAGTCTGAACTGTTTCATTTTCATGAACGATTGAATAACTTGCGTGTTAACTTGGTGAAAAATTTGTCGGCACCTGCCAAATGCTTTGCCAAAGCCTTGTCGGGGCACGAGGCAATGAACGCCTTGCGGTCGGTGCTGTTCCACTTCACATTGTCGGCAATGGCGAGCACGTAATTCTCGCGGTCGGCGCGTATGGCTTGCACTTGCGACTCCCATGTGGCCGATATTATCCCGGCTATGCAAGCTGCCGCCATTCCAGCCGCCTGCGATGCGTATGCGGCCACCTCCTTGCGCGACGGGGAGAGCTTTAGCCATGCCTCATAAAGCTGCCTTATGTAACCTGCATCCTTGCCCATGCGATGCGCCATAAGTAGCACCGAGCAATCCACCATGGACGGCACATTGCCGTCCAGAAGACTTGCCACAGTGGCTATTTTCGCCGCCGCCTCGTGGCCGACGGCAATCTCCGACGGCGGCAGCAGGCGGCCAAGCACATCGCGGTCGCAGCCAGTCGGGTTCTTCATGCAGGCATCGGCATAAACGTCAAACACACGTCGTGCCGCCTCCATGCCGTTGAACACAGGCACAGTAACCTCGTCAATAAATTCCAGCAACGCCTTGATACCGTTACGGGGGTCGTGGGACACCATGCCACCATAATATTCGGCCACAATCGGTGCCAACACACCTGCCACCACCGCATCATTGCCGCTCTGCTTCAATATTGCCGAAAAACGCTCCTTGTCGGCACGCAAGCACACGGCACGCACCATCTCCTTCAAGTCGCTTATCTGCTCGGTGTGAGCCAAAATATAGCCATACAGCGCATTGCCACACCGCTCCACAGGGAACAGTTCGTCAATAAGCTCGTGCCTTGCCTCAGACGGCACCGGCCATTGCATAATGCGATTGATGATGATGCCTATGTTGTCATTGATGTCGTCGTAATAATAGCGCAGCATCTTGCGCCACACCGTGGTGCTGTGCGACTGGTTCAGCGCGTCGAAGAAACTGTCTTCCGATGGAATCAAGCCACGGTCGGTGATATACAACACCACGTCGATGTTAGACGAATTTACCACTTTCCCTAAATAAGATGGCGAGCCAAACAATATGGTGCAGGTTATCCACTTGCTACTCTCGGGAGTCAATTGTAAACGCTGCCCGTCGCTTTGCAAAATATAACCTGCCATGGCTATTGCCTTGTTGATTTCCAATCCGCGGCTCGACGTGAGGCCGCAATTCACCGCCGCATTGATTTTATCCCACAGCCGTGCTTCGGCCTCGGGCGCAAGCCGCAAAGCGCAAGCTTTAGCTATGAACTCTCCCGAAAGGTCGTCGAGCGAAACCTCCTTCGATGTCTCAGCCACAAGAAACATATTATACTCAAATGCATAATCATGCTCCTTGGCCGGGTCGAGCCGCAAGTAATAATCCACGAGCTGCATCATGATGGCAGTGTCGCCACTGGCGGCAAGTTCCACTATCTTGCGGTAAATGAAATTGTCATCGACATTGCGTGTAGTACCCTCGAAAAGGTTGACGCACACATGGCTATCTTCATACAGTTCACGCTCGTTATGCTCGTTGACGAACACCATGTCATATTCATCGGGCACCCCGTAACCTTGCATATAATTGGTTGTAAACCGTTTGCCTGCAATCAGCCCTACAGGCAACACCGACAAGCTTTTTACCAAAGCCTGCGTAGTGCTTTCGGGTGCCTTGATTATGACCTTGCATAACGACGGGTCGATGCTGCGCTTGCCATTGGCGTAGGCCTGCAACAAGGCAGTCACGCACCTTGCAAAGTCGGCAGCTACGGCGGCTGCCATTTCCCCATTGCCGCACTGCAAGCTGCGCGGCGGCAGCAATTGCGGCTCACCGGTCAATAATGACTGCAACTCGGCATTGCCCGGGTAGCAAGTGTAGTCGCGTGGAAAAAATAAATCCTCATTGCCAATCATTGCAAACACACCGACAGGCGGCAACTCATCAAACACCAACAAGTGCGCAAAATAATTGGCACCCGTGCGCATTGCCCCGTTGCGGTCGCAAAAATATCCGTAGTCAATGCCTATGTACACCGTGCGGCTAAGCACATACCGCGAGCCGCCTGCCGCAAGCTCCACTCGCCTGAAAGAGTATGCCGGAGCATAATCATACACGACACGTGGATTGCTGCTTATTTGCTCGAACGTGAGCATACGGTCGGCTTCAACGCTGTAACCTGGGGCGCATTTATCCACGATTTCGGTCACCTCGTCGGGCCGCATCCCCTTGGTGTAGGTACGCACCCCGAACCCGGCATAACCGCTGATGGCGGAATGTTCGGTCGAGGCGTAATATATTTCTTTGCAGTCGATAGTTTCCATAGCAGGTATTATTTAACAATTGGCAATGAATATTTGAATTGGTGCAATATCCACACAAGCGGGTCGAGTACACGGTATGGCCGCAAATTGTTTATGCTACCCGTCTTGTCGGGCACACCGCCAAGAGCCGATATGCCGAAGTATTTCACGTTACGGTAATGGTTCTCCATGCTGTTGATGAAGTTCTGTTCACCCCACGAGTTAAGCCCCGAGCGCAACCCGTCGCTTATACTGTCGATGTCGGCAAGATTCACGCCGCTGCCGTCGAGAAACGAGCTATTGCGCTCCATCGACATTCCTGGTATCGACGTGTTGCGGAACAGCTGTTCATTGAGCAATATGGCATCAATCTTGCTGAACACAAGTGCCATGGGGCGGCTGTAATGGGTGTCGCGGACACTTTTCTCCCCCTCCTCGAAGTGCGTGATGAGATTGGAGATGATGCGGTCGTAACGAATTTCTATTTCGGGCAGGTGCATGCAACTTTGCAACTTGTCGTGAACGTATGGCACCGAGAAGGTGTCGAGCAGGAAAATCACGGCATCCGACTGGTTTAGGAACTTCACATTGGCGGCAATGTTGCGCACATCGGTGAAATTTTCACCAGCGGTGTCGTAGAACACAAGGTAGATGGGTTGCTTCCCCTGCTGCCCCAGTTCATATATCAGCGGCACTTTGCTCTTAGGGTCGTTGACGCTCGTCTGTGCCGGGCATACACCCTTCTTGTAAACTATGTTGAAGAAATCGCGCTCGTAGCGCAATTGCGTATTGTTCTCAGGCACATTTGCTACAGCCGAGGCAGTTATGCCAATGTTGCCGAGGCAGTGACCCGAGCGGAACAATTCGTTGATAAGCGTGGTTATGTATATAGTCTTACCGCTGCTGCGGGCGCCGATTATCGAAATTATGTAGCCTTTCTCCTTGACCATGTGCTTGGGTATGCGGTTATGGCAATGCGGACATATCACGAGATATGACTTCTGCTTGCATTGCGGGCAAGTGCCATATTCGGGCATACGCCCCAGCAGGCTCAAAATCGAGGAACCAGGCTTGAAACAGGGACACACGTTCTGTGTGCTGCCCCAGAATTTGCTCAATTCGGGGTCGTTGCTTTTGGTGCAACCATTTTCGTTGCTGCAACGAAACATCACCTCGCTGCGCTCGAAAGTATTGAAACAGTATGGACACACTACTTTGCTCATATCGCGTAGTCAGATTATTTTATTTGTCGTGTTTCGGGGATTATCATCACTTGCTTGGCGAGGTCGGCATCGGTGGCAATAAGCCTGAAATACACTGCCTTGCCCTTTTGTACACGGGTATAACGGAACTCCTTGCGCAACTCGATGCCTGGCTTTAGTTCTTGCGGCGATATAGTTAGGTATGGCCGGTAGTTCTCCACATTGGTCGGGGCGAAATTCTCGGCAATAAGCAGAGCCAACTGGCAAGGCAGCGGCGAGTCGCAACTCACCGTGAGGCTGTACTTGTCCTTGCCGATAAACCCGAGCATGCTTTCGCTTTTTACCTCCACGAAGTCCACTCGCACCATCTTCAGGCTTATCACCTTGCTTGTCTCCTCGCTCAGGAGCGTTTCCCCACCTTCTTTCACCACCGATGCCACAGCTATGCTCACCGCCTTGGCTCCGGCCGGCAGTTCCACCTTGTATTGCGGCTTAGCTGGAGCTGCGATGTCGTAATTCCTTACGTTTCCGCCGTCAACCTGTGTGGAAATCCTCACCGCCTTCACGTTGTTCCATTCCCAATTGACCATTACGAACGTGTCGTTGCGGTCGAACCGCACCCCGGAGGGTTTCACCATCGACAGCACCTTGACCTGCTTGCCAGCCACGCCCATATTGCCAAGCACGGTCACGGGCAGGAAGTAGCGGTGCCCGCTGAAGTCTTTCTTGAACGAATAGGAATTGCCAGCTGTGTCGATTTTGCGGTATTTCAGGTTGTCGATGTTCACTTTGGCATTTTCGAGTATGTCAAAGGGGCGGTCACTCTCATAGATATGCAATATGCCTTTTGCCGGTTTGTCCCAGTCAAGGCGGGCAAGTGTTCCTAAATGGGAATACCGCAATTCCACCGGCTGCGGCGGCGACATGGGACACAGTGCCTGCGTCAGGCCTGCCGACCTGTGGCTGCGACCCGTGCAATCGTCATATACTGTGACCAGCTTGTAAAGGTATCGCTTGTCGGGCGCAAGACCTGTGTCGGTGAATGAACTGCCGGTCACAGTCTTAATGAGAGTACCATCGCGGAACACCTCTATGCTCTTGGCTCGCGGAGGCAGCTTGAACCCGAACCCTATGTGCGTGGCCTGCACATCGAGCGAAATTGCACCGGGAGCCATGTCGGCGACCGTCATTGCCGGAGATGTGGTAACCGCGGCACTACGCGAAAGCACATTGCCACACTTGCCATACACGGCATAATAGTAGCTCACGCCAGGTTCTACCCTTGTGTCGTCGATGGCATTGTTAAAGGTGTCGCACACCGTTTCTCCGTCGGTCGGCCCCGTGGGGCGGCCAGCGACCTTGCGGACTACGTGGTATTCTATATAGCGCGACGGCAATTTGCTCCATTCCACCCTTATGGCCTGCCCCGACACCGATGCACAAATTTGCGAGGGCGGCGCAGGCGGGGTGAGTTGCAATTTCTCCTTGGCCGTGGTGCAGTCGGAACATATCGACAAGGCTTGCATATAGCACTCTATCTGTTCATTTGTGTCGCGCAATCCTTTCGCCTTGGCGATAAGAGCTTCGGCATTGGCCACCGCACCCTCTATCTCTTTCCTCAATGCAGTTGCTTCGGGACCGTATCCTATTTGGCCGAGCAGTGCCGATGCCCCGTAGTAGGCACGCTGCGCGCACAAGTCGCGCACTTTAGGCAAAGTCGCGCTTATGCGGCCCTGCGCCTTTTTCACCTCGGCCACCACCGATTGCAGGCGTGGGTTGCTTGGCCAGTAGCCTTCAGCCGCCTCGATGCACCGCACCGCCTCGTCCACGTTGTTATATTTAAGCGCAGTCTGCGCATCTTTCAGCAAAGCCTCGGCGCGAGGAAAATCGCCAAACACGAACCCACACTTCACGCACCGCAGCTCGTCGTGACTGGAGCTTATGCGTCCGCACCGCGGGCAAGTGATTGTGACGGGCAACCCACACTGCTTGCACACCTGAGCACCAGCAGGATTGAGTGCGCCACAAAAGCGGCACATTTGCAGGCTGCTGCTGTCGGCAGGCTCTATCACCGTCACTTTCAACTTTTCGGCGGTAGTGTATATCATATATTCGGCCTTGTCGGGATGCATGCCACTTTCGGTGCACTCCTCCAGAAGGGCCTTGTACTGCTCGGGGCGGATGATACGGTCGCTGCCGGCGGCGATGCGTTCAATCTTGGAACGAACCGGGGCAAACGACTGGTTGCCGCACGTGTAGTCGTAGTCGGCACGTTTTCCGGCATCGAGCAGCTGCGTCTTGCAATGCCCCACAATGGCATTGACGGTGGCTTTCTCGTCGTTTGCTGGACGTTTTTGGTTTTCGGCATATATCTCGTCGCAGATTTGGCGTATTTGCTGCATCGGTGCATTGTGCGGCACATTTAGAAAGGCGTAGAGGTCGCGCTTCTTCACCTTGGCAAGCTCCTCGGATATGCGGCGGAACAGAGTGGAGTCCATCTCCTTCCCACTGCCGGTCTCCTTGTACCTGAAAACCTTCTTCTGCTTGATAGTAGCACCAAGTATCTTTAAAATCTCGTCGCGAGTGAATGAGGGGTTCTTCTTTGCCATTTCGGCAAGGGCCGACTCCTCGATTTGCCCGTTCACCACAAATATGGCCGCATCTTCCCTTATGGCTTTTTCCTGCTGCTGCCGCTTTTGCTTGATGAGCAAGGCATACTTGTCGGCATGCTCCTTCAGCATATTGGGGTTCGCAGCCAGTTCGGCCTTGAAACGCTTAAGCACGTCGAGCTTGGCCTTTGCACGTGCGGCCTGACGAGTGAGCTGGTTTGTCCACGTCGAGATTTGAGCATCCAGTTCCTGCACCACGCGGTCATTGCTGTCGGCAGGCGTCAGTTTCAGGTATTCATATATGTTTTCTGTTTCGTCCATGATTGTCATCTAAATTTAATACCGCTTGCGCTCCCACTCTGGGCAAGTTCCTGAGCAATAGTTCCAAATGAATCAACAAGCTTGTCGAGGTCGGTCATCATCGATATAGTGGAAATGCGCCGCAGGAACTTCTTGTCGGCCGAGCCGAAACCTATGGCTATTATGTCGATGCCTGCATCACGGCAACGGTCGGAAGTGGCGATTGCCCGCTGTTGCCCCGACCATGAGCCATCGGTGAGGACTACTATCACAGGCTTTGCCTTCGAGCTGGCAAGCCGCTGGTAGCAGAATTCGAGCGGACTTTCGGTGCCACCCTGCTCCTTCAGCCGCTTTATGGCTTTCTCAATTACGCCGCGGTCGTGCGAGGGTCGGCAATACTCGGTAACATCGTCGGAAAAGCCTATCACCGAGATGGCTGAAGTTTCAAGGTTGGTTTTCTTTACAAATTCGAGCGCGGCCTTTTTGGCTTGGCTGAGCGGATGACCTTCCATGCTATATGATATGTCAATCACGAGCATTATACTGAGCCCGGCATTAGACTTTGGCTGGCCGTAAAGCCACGACATATCGTCGGGCAACGGCAACTTTTCCACCAGTAGCGGCGGGGCCATGCCCTGTTGGCGGCCTATGACATTGATAACGCCGTTTTCATCGTAGGCATACCCGATGTCGATAATAGCCTCGCCACTGCCAGTGTGGGCGATGCCGCGCAGCACATAGCGACCCACTACGGTGCATTGAGTCACCTCCGTGCCCTCGCCCTGCGTGAGATAGACTTCCATCTCGTTGCCGCCACCCGGGCGTGTGCGCAACTTGAAGGGGCGGTTCTCGGTCACGGGAATGGTCACATTCTTGCGTATTATTATCGAATTTACGTATCGGTCGCCCTCCTTGCTCACCGCTATCGCCCCGAGGCTGTGGCTCATCACGTCCTTTATGTTAAGCGGCCTGCCGCCCGGCAGCGACAGCCGCGGACCCTGTGCGCCCGGCAGCCCCATGCGGCGGTTTTGCCGTTCAGCTTCAAGCGCAGCCTGTATACCTGCCCCAAGGCACACCGCCTCATCGACATTTATGCCACGCAACGGCTCCTTGCCCGACATCAGCCGTACCCAGTTCTCTACCATGGGCATCTTAGTTGAACCACCCACGAGCAGCACCCCGGCGAGGTCGCCCCAGCCCAGGCCGGCCTCGCTCAGCACCTCCTTGGTCTTTTGCCGTGTGCCTTGCATAAGGTGCTCGGTTAGCTCCTCGAATTTCTCGCGTGTGATTTCATACTTCTGCCTGTGGCCTGCATAGCGAACAGTCATCGATGCCGACCGCACGACCGACAACTGTTTCTTTAGCCGCTCGGCGTTGAAAACAAGGTCGTTATACGTGAGTGGGTCATCGTTGGGGTTTTCGCCAAACTCCTTCTCGAACTGGTCGGTTATATATGTTATTATGCAATCATCCCAGTCCTTGCCACCAAGGTTGTGGTCGCCGCCTGTCGATAACACGGTAATGTCGCCGCCCGACACTTCGAGCACAGTCACGTCGAACGTGCCTCCACCCAAGTCGTAAACCAACAGGCGGCCATCGCCCTGCCGGGCGATGCCGTAGTTGATGGCGGCGGCAGTGGGCTCATTGATGATGCGCATCACCTCAAGCCCGGCAATCTGAGCCGCCTTTATAGTCTCGCTGCGTTGCAAGTCGTTGAAATAGGCCGGAACGGTGATTACTGACTTCGTGACGCTGCCGCCAAGTGCAGCCTCGGCATCGTCGCGCAACTTGCGCAGCAATATGGCCGACAGATCGGTGGCCGAGTATTCCTTGCCATACACCGAAAAACGGAACTCGGGGTTGCCCATCTCGCGCTTAAAGAACATTATCACGTTGTCCTCGCCGCTGAGCATCATCTCCTTGGCCTCGGCACCTGCAACGGGGTTGCCGCCCGGCGGAAAATATACCACCGACGGCGTGAGGTGCTCCCCCTCGCGGTTGCGCACTATCACCGGCTTGCCATACTCGTCGATGGTTGACACCGCCGAGTAGGTAGTTCCCAAATCTATTCCAATGAAACGCTCCATAACCTATATTTACATCATCTTCAAGTTCTTCACTTGCTCCTTGGCTTTCTGTTCCTCCTCTATCGACATCACGTTTTTCAGTTTCACTTCCATGTGCACAGTGCGCCCACCGGTGACATCCTTGGCATCGACCGAGAGCAAGCCCTGCTCGTCGATTTTCAATATCACATCGATGGGCGAGCCGGCTTTTAGCCCGTCGGGCAGAGGCTTAAGCTCGTCGGAAATAAGCAACGTGGCATCCTCGTCCTTTACGATTTCGTGTTCGCTCGCCCCCTTGGGATAGTCGTTTTCATAGACCGACAGCTGCACCGACGTCTGGTTATCGACCTGCGTTCCGGCGTGCACTGCCACCTCCAAGGGTATTGCCGAGTTCTTGAAAATCTTGTTGTAGAGGTGCAGCTCGTCGTTGGCGTCAACCATCTGTAACGCATAACTCTTGCTCACCACGTTTTTCACCACCACGGGCTTCTTGCCGCCAGGCAGGCCGAAACCGCCCGTTACCGCAGAAGTGTCGTTAACCACTTCTTCCACTTTCTTGCCCGTCTGCTCGGCAATTTCCAGAGCCTTCTGATATGCCTCAAGGTTCTGGCCGTAGATTGCCGCACCGCGAGCCACCGATTCGTTGGGGTCGCAGAACTCGATGGGAGTGCCTGGGAACTCCTGCTCAAGGCGCATTTTCACCTGCGGCATGAATGTGGAGCCCCCCACAAGCAATATCTTGTCATACTTGGTGATGCCTTTTGCAGCTGCCTCCTTCATAGTATCGTGCGTCTTGTCGATAGTGGTTTGCAACAGCCCGGCAGTATTGTTCTCAAACTGTTCACGCGTTATGGAAACTTTTACGCTGTTGATGCGGAAAGAGGCACTGCCAAGCTGAGAAAGCTGTTTCTTGGCTTTCTCGCTGTTCAGTTCCAAGTCGCCCAACGCCATGGTATCATCGTATATGTCATCGGCCGACCCTCCTGATTGCTGCACATACTGGTCGATGGCCAACTTCTGCACCTCATTGTCCCAGTCCTTGCCGCCCAACTTATGGTCGCCTCCGGTGGCCACTACCTCGATAACGCCCTCCGATACTTTTATTATAGTAACGTCGAATGTGCCGCCACCCAGGTCGTAAACCATCACCGTCTGCGGCTCATCGACCTTCAGCCCGTATGAAATTGCTGCGGCAGTGGGCTCGTTGATGATGCTCAACACGTTGAGCCCGGCAAGCTCGCCAGCCTTCTTCGTAGCCTCGCGCTCGTCAAGGCCAAAGTATGCCGGACAGGTAATCACCACGTCCTTCACCTCCTCGCCAAGCTTGTCGCTGGCATCACTGGCAAGCTTCTTCAATATCAACGACGATATGGTTTCGGGCCGGTACTCGATGCCGTTGGCAGTAAACACGAACTCGGGGTTGCCCATCTGCCGCTTTACAGTCGAACACACGCGGTCGGGGTCGCTATTCAGCATCTGCTTAGCCACCTCTCCCACCGAAAAGCTCTCGGGCGACTCGAAGAACACCACCGACGGCGTTACCGGGGAATTGTCCAAATTCGGCACGGTCATTGGCTTGCCGTATTCATCAACGTAAGCTATACACGAATAGGTTGTACCTAAGTCTATTCCAAAAATCTTGCTCATAGTATATTATAGTTTATTTGTTATTAATTTCGTGATTATGTGAATTAGGCCAATTGGTCATATTTATTCAGGCTGGGCGGCGGGCTTGAACTTGTATATCCACACGTATTCGGGGCGCAGGTTCACGCCGTTCCAGTTGTAGCCCTTGCGCAAGCGGCGGGCTATGGTGCCGTCAAGGACGGGGTCGTCGGTGGGTACTTGCTTCATCGCCCGCTGGGTGCGTGGGTTGAACTTCTCGCTGTCATCCTCATACATCACCACCCCGTTGGTAGCAAGTATGTCGGCCAGGTCTTCGGGCAGACTGCGCAGATATTGCTCGGCCTTCTCGGCATCACCATCGCCAAGTTTGTCAATGAATGTGTTGGTATCATCGATAACCGATATAGTGCTAAGTATGAATGGTTTCAGCATCTTGGCGTAGAGGTCGGTCTTGTAGCTTTGCAACTCGCCATACATCTTGTCGAACAGCCCGGCCTTGTGTTCGTCTTGCGCTATTTTTGCATCAAACTTCTTCATAAGCAATTCGTTCTGCTCCCTGAGCGCCGCAATTTCGGCAAGCAGCTGCTGCACATCAACCGCACTGGCGGCAACGGGTTCGGTCGCAGATGGCTCGGCATCATCTTCGGTCACAGGTGATTGCCAGTAGGATTCTTCCTCGTTCGCACTGGCAGCCCCCACAGGCTGCTGTGGGGTTTCGCACGGTTCGACATTAAAGTCCTCAAATTCCTTGGTTTCTTCCATGATTTTATATGTATTGAATTATTATTGTTATTCTATGGTTCAAAAAGGCTTACCGCTCCAAAAATACAAAAATTTATTTTATTCACAACATTTTACATATAGAAAAACGCCAAAGTCTATAATTATCGAATAAAATTCCACTGTTTTTCCATAATACGACACTGAAATTAGCGGATTTTTGGCTAAGTTTGCCATTGCAAAAAACGCATAAACCTGAAATGCTACACGATATTGACGTTTTCAACACTTTCTTGGCAGCAATGGCGGCAGTGGCCGTGGTAGTGTATGTGGCACTGCACTTTGTTAATGCCGGATATGGCATGATGTATAACCGCCGATGGGGGCTGTCGGTAGGCAACCGCACCGGCTGGGTGCTGATGGAGGCTCCAGTGTTCATAGCCATGTGCCTGCTATGGTGGGCTAGCGACCGCCGGTGGGAACCTGTGCCGGTAATCATCTTCGCCATGTTCCAGCTGCATTACTTCCAGCGGTCGTTCATTTTCCCGTTCCTGATAAAGGGACGCAACCGCATGCCGCTCACAATCATTGCCATGGGAATGGCATTCAACGTGCTTAACGCAGTGATGCAAGGCGGGTGGATATTTTACCTTTCGCCCGGCGGAATGTATGGCATCC
This sequence comes from uncultured Muribaculaceae bacterium, assembly GCA_944320595.1. Classification (GTDB taxonomy): domain Bacteria; phylum Bacteroidota; class Bacteroidia; order Bacteroidales; family Muribaculaceae; genus Avimuribaculum. The sequence goes on from CALUIB010000021.1 coordinate 29,203, forward strand.
ACTGGTTGCTGTCGCCGCAATTTATTGTCGGCACAATCATTTTCTTCATCGGAATGGCCATAAACATACACAGTGACAGCATCATCCGCCACTTGCGCCGTCCTGGCGACACGCGGCACTACATTCCGCGCGGCGGGATGTTCAAATATGTGTCGAGTGCCAACTACTTCGGCGAGTTTGTGGAATGGACTGGCTTTGCAATACTCACATGGTCGTGGGCGGGAGCCGTGTTTGCCTTGTGGACGTTTGCCAATCTGGCTCCACGTGCCAATCAGATACACAAGCGTTACAGCCGTGAATTTGGCGACGAGTTCACACGACTTAAGCTGCACCGCATCATTCCTTTCATTTACTAATTCAATTGTCTGTGAAATATGGCTTCAAAACTTTTTACTCCTGCCCACATAGGGCCGCTGACGCTGCGCAACCGCACCATCCGCTCGGCGGCATTTGAGAATATGTGCCCAGACCATCGCCCGTCGCAAATGCTTGCCGACTACCACCTGTCGGTGGCACGTGGCGGCGTGGGAATGACCACCATTGCCTACGCCTCGGTGAACCGCAGCGGGCTGTCGTTTGACAACCAGCTGTGGATGCGCCCCGAGATTGTGGGCGAATTGCGCCAGCTCACCGATGCAATCCACCGCGAGGGGGCAAAGGCATCGATACAGCTTGGGCATTGCGGCAATATGTCGCATCGGTCAACAGCCGGGCGCATGCCCATCTCGGCTTCAAGCGGGTTCAACTTGTATTCGCCCACGCTGGTACACGGCATGAGCGAGGACGAGATACGCTCGGTGGCACGCGACTTTGGCGATGCCGTGCGGATGGCCATCGACGCAGGTTTCGACTGCGTGGAAATACATGCCGGGCACGGGTACTTGATTAGCCAGTTCCTCTCGCCCTACACCAACCACCGCCGCGACCGCTGGGGGGGCAGCCTCGACCAGCGAATGAACTTCATGCGCCTGTGCATCGACGAGGTGATGCGCAGCGCAGGCGGACAAGTGGCCGTGGTGGCAAAGACCAATATGCGCGACGGTTTCAAGGGCGGCAACGGTCTTGAAGAAGGTATTGCAATAGCCCGCGAGCTTGAACGCCTGGGCGTGGACGCATTGGTGCTTAGCGGAGGTTTCGTGAGCAAGGCTCCGATGTATGTGATGCGCGGCGAGATGCCCATACGCGCCATGACGCACTATATGCAGTGCTGGTGGCTGAAATACGGCGTGCGAATGTTTGGAAAGATGATGATAAAGAGTGAACCTTACCGCGACTTGTACTTCCTCGACGACGCGCTTGCCGTGCGCCGCGAAGTGAAATTGCCGCTAATATACGTGGGCGGATGCACGTCGCGCCAGGGTATCGACCGTGTGCTTGACAGCGGTTTCGAGGCCGTGCAGATGGCACGGGCATTGCTCAACGAGCCCGATTTCGTCAACCGCATGGCTGCCGGCGAGGAGCGTTGCGGCTGCACCCACACCAACTACTGCATTGCCCGGATGTACACACTCGAAATGTCGTGCCACAAGCATCGCACCGACCTGCCACCCTGCCTGCTGCGAGAGATAGAAAAAATAGAACGGCGCAATGAAAAAGCCCAACGATAACCGCCACGCATTGACGTGCCTCGTAACCGGGGCATCGTCGGGGATAGGCCGTGAGTTTGCAAGGCAGCTTGCAGCTCGCGGCCACAACGTGCTGCTGGTAAGCAACCAAGCGCGTGAACTGGCTGAAACTGCCGCCGAACTGAGCGCATTGCACCCCGGCGGGCGGTTCCCCACATTCTGCATCGACCTTGCCGCACCGGGAGCCGACACGCGGCTGCTCGACTTTTGCCATACCGACGGTCTTGAAATAGACCTGCTCGTGAACAATGCAGGCATTTTCTCGTTCTGCGCCGTGGCCGACACGCCTCCCGAGCGCATCGACCTGTTCATCGACTTGCATATAAGAGCCGTGACGCACCTTTGCCGCACCTTTGCCGCAGACATGAAACGGCGCGGCTGCCACGGTTATATACTGAATATGTCGTCGATGTCGTGCTGGATGCCCATGCCGGGCATAGCCATGTACAGTGCCACGAAAGCCTACATACGGGTTCTGTCGCGCTCGCTTGCAGTGGAACTGGCCGACGACGGCATCACCGTGATGGTGGCCTGCCCCGGCGGCATAGCCACCGACCTCTTTGGGCTGCCTCGGCGGTTGCAACGGCTTGGGGTGCGGCTCGGCGTACTCTCCACGCCGCAGCGTTTCGTGGCAGGCGCACTGAAACGGCTGCTGCGCCACCGCCGCCAGTATATCAACGGGCCGCTCAACCGCATAGCCATCGTGGCTGTGGCACTGCTGCCACACCGCCTGCGGCTCCTCATCAAGCACCGGCTGCTCGACCGCCTGCAAAAATAAATAAGAATGTCCGCAACCGGCCTACAAGCGTGGTGATTGCGGACATTTTTATTAAACAAAAGGCTTTTATTATACCGTCTGGAGCAGGAATTTCTTGAACGAGTGGAAACCTGAATTTATCTTTATGCTACGCTTCTCCCCTTCGAGGAATTTCTGCAAGCGTTGGGGCACCTCCACAGGCTGGTCGATGATACGTTCCACCGTACCCTTGAACTTTGCCGGGTGTGCTGTTTCGAGTGCCACCCCTATCTCGCCCGGCTGCAGCAATTCGGTGTTTGCCCTGAATGCCACGGCTCCGTGCGGATCGAGCAAGTAATCGCAAGTGCGGTAAGTGTCGGCTATCGTTTGACTTATCTGTTCATCGGTATATGTGCAACCGCTTATGTCGGCGCAGATGGCACTGTGCGAGTGGCCATACAGGTCGAGGATACGTGCGAAATTACTCGGGTCGCCCACGTCCATTGCATTAGCAATGGTCGCAATCGACGGACGAGGAGCATACTGCCCCGTGCGCAGATAGTCGAAGAATACGCAATTGCTGTTGTTGGCCGCGATGAACCGCTTTATGGGCAGCCCCATACGCTTGGCCACAAGTCCAGCGGCAAGGTTGCCAAAGTTTCCGCTTGGCACGGCCACAACCATATTGGCGGTATCTTGTTCTCGCTGAGCCAATTGCGCGTAGGCATAGAAATAATAAAACGACTGCGGCAGGAAACGCGCCACATTTATTGAATTGGCACTGGTCAGCATCATTGCCTCGTTGAGTTCCTTGTCGATGAACGCACTTTTCACCAATGCCTGACAGTCGTCGAATGTGCCATTTACCTCAAGCGCGGTTATATTTTGGCCGAGCGTGGTAAACTGTGCCTCCTGTATGCGGCTCACCTTGCCTTGCGGGTACAGCACAAACACGCGTATGCCAGGAACGCCAAGGAACCCATTAGCCACTGCGCTGCCCGTGTCGCCCGAGGTGGCCACAAGCACATTCACGCAACGGTTGCCGCCCGCTTGCTTGTTGAAATACCCAAGCATTCGGGCCATGAACCTCGCCCCAACGTCCTTGAAGGCCAATGTGGGGCCATGGAAAAGTTCAAGGCAATACAAGTCGCCCGTGACATGGCGCAGGGGAATATCGAAATTCATTGCGTCATACACAATCTCCTTGAGCGTGTCGCTGTCGATGTCTTCCCCAAAGAGCACGCTTGCCACGGCATAAGATATTTCTTGCAGCGACATTTGGGCAATATTATTAAAGAAAGCCCGCGGCAACGTGCCTATACGTTGCGGCATATAAAGCCCACGGTCGGGGGCGAGGCCGCGCAGCACGGCATCCTGCAAAGATACCGGCAGGGATTGGCGGTTGGTGCTATAATATTCCATAATTCGTATCGAGGTTAAAAAACGGTGTGTTATTTCATAAGCAATGCTTTTATAAATTCATCGCGCGACATGGTTCCATACATTCCATACCGTGCCACTTCCTCGTCGAAACGCGGCACGCGGTCGGGACGCTGCCCCGGGCGGAAAATTGCAAATGGCACCGGAGCCGACGAATGAGTGCGTATGCGGCACGGAGTGGGATGGTCGGGCAACAGGGCTATGGTTACCGGCTCCTGCATTTGCAGCGTGGCATCGATGATGGGCTGGCAGATGCGGTGATCGAGAGCCTCGATGGTCTTCACCTTCAGCTCATAGTCGCCTTCATGCCCGGCCTCGTCGCTTGCCTCAACATGCAAGAACACAAAATCATAGTCGCCCTGCAAGGCATCGATGGCCGCACGAGCCTTCCCTTCATAATTTGTGTCATACAATCCTGTAGCCCCTTCCACCATTATGGGTTCAAGGCCGGCATACACGCCTATGCCGCGAATTAAATCCACTGCCGAAATCACGGCTCCGCGGCCAATACCATATTTTTGCTGCAAGGTTTCCATTGCAGGGCGGTATCCGGGCGACCACGGCCATATACTGTTGGCCGGGTCTTTCCCCTCGGCAACTCTCTTTAGGTTTACCGGGTGCTGCGCAAGCAATTCCTGCGACCTAAGTATCAAGTCGTTGAGCAAACGGGCCGTTTCCTCGGCCTCGGGTTTCAGAGCCTTGGGCAACACACTGCGGAAGGGCGTACCCGGCACATCGTGCGGAGGGGTGCACCGCAGGTGCTTGTCGCCCCTCTTGATTTTGAGCAGGTGGCGATATGACACCCCGGGAAAGAAATGCACCGACTCGCTGCCCAGCTCTCTTTGCAGATAGTCGATTAATTCGTGGGCTTCGGCATCGCTAATATGGCCGGCCGAGTGGTTCTTGATAACGTCGCCCGATATGCATATCAAGTTGCAGCGCAAGGCCATTTCCTCTTCTTCGACGGGAACACCCATGCTGGCTGCCTCAAGCGAACCGCGACCTTCAAACACCTTCTGCAAGTCGTAGCCAAGCAGCGACAAGTGAGCCACCTCGCTACCAGGCTCATAACCGGGCGGCACGGTATATAGCTGCCCTGTGCGCCCGGCACCGGCAATCCAGTCCATTGCCGGCGTGTCGGCCGCCTGCAAAGGGGTTCGGTCGCCAAGCGCAGCTATCGGTTCGTCGGCCATCCCGTCGCCGAGTATTATAATATATTTCATAAATCTCTAATTAGCAAGTTACTACCTGATATTTGCAATGCTGATGATGTCGGCAAACACGCCTGCTGCTGTCACCTCGGCTCCGGCTCCATACCCTTTTATCTCCATCGGGTACTCTTTGTAGCGTTCGGTGGTGATGAGTATCACATTGTTGCTCCCCTCAAGCGAGTAAAACGGATGCTCTTCGCCCACCTCCTGCAAGCCAGTCGAAACCACGCCGTTGTCGAGCTTGGCCACAAAACGCAAGTGCTTGCGGTCGGCCTCGGCACGGCGACGCATTTCCTCAAACGTAGCATCGAACTTCCGCACGTTTTCTATAAAGTCGGCGGCACTGCCTTCAAAGCATTCGACAGGGATTATCCCCCTTTGCACCACATCTTCCTGCTCTACTTCGTAGCCTGCCTCGCGGGCAAGTATCACTATCTTTCGCGCCACGTCCTTGCCGCTCATGTCGATTCGCGGGTCGGGCTCGCTGTAACCGGCCTCCTTTGCCATTTCTATGGCGCGGCTCAGCGGCACCGAGGCCGACACGGTGTTGAAAACGAAGTTCAGCGTACCCGACAGCACGGCCTCAATCTTCAATATTTTGTCGCCCGAGTTGATAAGGTTGTTGATAGTATTGATGATGGGCAACCCGGCCCCCACGTTGGTTTCAAACAGGAATTTCACCCCTCGCTTGGCGGCAATCTCCTTCAGCTCTCGGTATGTGGCATACTTTGCCGAAGCCGCGATTTTGTTGGCCGCCACCACGTTTACGTTGTGGCTCAGCAGGGTCTTGTATTGCTCGGCAATCTCCTTGCAGGCAGTGCAATCGACGAATACCGAGTTGAAAATGTTCATTTTCACTATTTCGTGCGCAATGCGTTCGGGTGTCGCGTCGATTTCGGCTTGCTTCAGGGCATCGCTGTAATCGTCGATGTCCAAGCCGCGGCGCGAAAACAGGCATTTGCGTGAATTGGCGAGTCCTACCACACGAAGTTCCAGAGCCTTGTCGTTGACTAGATTGGCGCGTTGCTTGCTAATCTGTTGCAACAGGTTTCGTCCAACATTACCGATACCCGTCACAAACAAGTTCAAGACTTGTGTGTCTGATAAGAAAAAACTGTCATGAATGACGTTAAGTGCCTTTCTCAAGCTGTCGAGCTTGATGACAAACGAGATGTTGGTCTCGGATGCGCCCTGGGCGCAAGCAATTACGTTTATACCGTTCCTTCCTAATGTGTTAAACAGTTTACCAGCGATGCCCGGCGTGTGCTTCATGTTCTCGCCCACGATGGCCACCGTGGCCAGGTCGCGCTCGGGCGTGATGTCGCTTATCTCGCCCGTGGTGAGTTCGGCGGCAAACTCCTCTTTAAGCACGGCCACCGCCGTATTGGCATCGCTGTTGCGCACGGCAAACGACGTGTTGTGCTCCGACGAAGCCTGCGACACAAGGAACACACTCACGCCGTTGCGTGCCAGCGCATTGAATATGCGCGAGTTCACACCTATCACACCCACCATTCCGAATCCCGTGAGGGTGATAAGGCAAGTATCGTTGATTGACGATATGCCCTTGATGGCCTTCGACTCTTTGGCCGGGATATGCTCGGTGATTAGCGTACCCGGTGCCGACGGGTTGAAAGTGTTCTTTATCAATATGGGTATGTTCTTGTGATATACCGGGTAGATTGTCGGCGGATACACCACCTTAGCCCCAAAGTTGCACAGCTCCATCGCCTCGATATAGGTGAGGTGGTTTATGACGTAGGCCGACGATATTACACGTGGGTCGGCAGTCATGAACCCATCCACGTCGGTCCATATTTCCAACTTCTTTGCATCAAGCGCGGCGGCTATCAGCGCGGCAGTATAGTCGCTGCCGCCCCGGCCCAGATTGGTGACATCGCCGCTTTTGCTGTCGGTCGATATGAACCCCGGCACCACAGCCACCTGCGAAGTAAAGTTTGCAAACGTCTGCTTTATCAACGCCTCGGTCAGGTCGAGGTCGGCTATATGCTTGCCGTATTGCGTCTCGGTCTTTATGAAATTACGCGAGTCGTAATGCCTTGCGTGGTCTATCACGCGGCTTATTATCACCGACGACAGCCGTTCGCCGTAGCTCACCACGGTGTCGAGAGTGCGTGTTGACAAGTCTTTTATCAAGGCCACGCCACGGTATATGTTGCCCAACTCCTCAAGCAGCGGGCTTATAATCGAATGCACGTCGAGGCGGCGATTCTCGGGTACTATCCCGTCGATAATCTTGTTGTGCCGCTCCACTATGGCCGCATAATTTTGCAAGTAGCCCACATCGCCACGGGCCGCCTGCTGTGCGGTGTTGATAAGCTGGTCGGTGATGCCCCCCAAGGCAGAAACCACCACGATAACCTGTTCGTCGCAACTTTCCACGATTTGTTTCACGTTGCGCAGGCTATCCACGGTCCCGACCGAAGTGCCACCGAATTTCAATACTTTCATTCCTTTACAGAAAAAAATGTGAATATGACGTATAATTATTAATTACGGTTTTCAAGACCCAAAGGTAATATTTTTTTCCTATCCGTGGCACTACAAACCTCTTAATTATTACAATTTACAAAACACAACCAGCAGAATGTGTAAAATAGATGAAAATAACTGCAATTTGTTGCATAGTGCATAATATTGTAGTAATTTTGGTATTGCCGACACATCGATGGCGAACAGATAGGCACGAATTTTTCATTTTTTGGCAAGATGAACGACATGGAAGACCTGCTTGGCGACATATTCAGCGTGAAACTGCCGCAACCCGACCCCAAGGCCGGGTGTTTGCTGGTGGCTGCACCCTTCCTCGACGATGGGTGCTTTTGCCACGCCGTGGTGTGCATGATAGAACATTCGACCGACGGCGGTTCCATGGGGCTTGTCACCAACCGCCAGTCGGGGTATATGCTCGACGAACTGGTGGAAAGCATCGAAACCGACGAAGAAATTCCCGTGTTTGTCGGCGGCCCGGTGCATAACGACAGGCTATACTACCTGCACACGCTCGGTGCGTTGATACCCGACTCGGTAGAGCTGGCACCGGGACTGTACGTAGGCGGCGACTTCGACACTGTGAAGGCTTACATAGCAAGCGGCTGCAAGGTGGAGGGATGCATACGCTTCTTCGTCGGATACAGCGGCTGGAGCAGCGGGCAATTGCGCCGCGAACTCGACGGACACGACTGGGCGGTGGCACGGCTTGTGTGCATCGACGACATTATGGGCTTGCAGGAAGATGCCGCATGGCGCACCCAAGTGTCGATGCTCGGCGAACGTTACCGCCTGTGGCTCAACTGCCCCGTCAACGCCCACCTCAACTAACCCACCAAACTAACACCCAGCACAACTGACATAACCGCCCCATGCACGAGACCGCAGCGAAAAGCGGTGCTCACAAGGCTGCCCATGCATGCGATGCTGTGCATTATGCATCATTCTTAACGGCGTTGCATTTTATCCATCCTTTGCATAAAAAAAGACTACACGAAATCACATCGCATAGCCTTAGGAAAAAATAGTATGAATAAAATGTGGTATTAGGGTTAACTACTTCCCTTTTTGTGGGCTGAAGGATTGCCTGCCGCCACTCGATGTGGGTCGGAGAGTGCTATCCTTGCGCCCCTTGGATAGGAGGATTATATCTTAATCTTACAAATCATTCTACTATAAAAAGGTGCAATCCCGTAATGCTCATGAATCAAGCATTCCCGAATATCGGGTACCGAGACGCAGCCTATTAATACAAAAAAACTTTCCAGCATCGCAAGAAACAACCTTTATACGACTGGAAAATTCCACTATTATGAAATCCTCGCAATAATCATATCGAGGACACTCTGTTTTCAATCTTTTTTGTTGCCATGAAACAGCCCATTTGCATTTCACTTGCGCTGTTTCAGCCTCAAAAAAGCTCATTCAGCTACCTTTCGCCAACCTGCGTTTCTTCAAGCGGCGGTCGGTTTCTCGCACTTTGCGCACTCGGGCATTGCTACATAACCTGCCTTTCGTGCCGCCAACAATGCTGCATTTGGATGATAAGCATGCGTAGGCAAAACCTTGCACTTAAACATCGTCTCAAAGTTACTGTAATTTCCCATAGTTTCTCTAAATTATGGGGTGAACCTTACGGCTCTACCCTAAAAACAATCTTTTTTAACAATTCTATCTCTATTCCCTATATGACAAAAACCTTGCCAATCTATTTCAACACTCAGGGAACGCACACTCTTTTATTCGCTTTTGCAATGCAAAGATACGCATTTCATTTGAACACTGCAACATTTAGTGCTAAAAAATGCCAATTAATGGCACATTGCACCCACAGTCGGCATCTCTATTACTCCATGGCTATGGACGGCGTTTCACCGAAAGTACCATGCGCCGCCACACGGCTCGTGGGATAAGCCGCCAAAAGAACACCAGGACGGCATACGCCCAGTTAATCACCACCACCCGGCGACGGCGTGATATGGCCTTGCGTATGGCACGTGCCACATCGTCGGACACCAGCTGCATGGGATAACGGTTGCCGTCGTCAAGCAGCGGCGTACTAACGAATCCCGGGCGAATGTCGGTTATGGCCAAGTCCACGCCTTGCGCGTATGCAAGCTGTTCCATGGCGGTGAGGTAGCTCCACTGGTAACGCTTCGACGCGCTGTAAGAGGCAGCTATGCCTATTCCCCTTGTCCCAGCGATTGAGGTTATGGCCGCAATATGCCCCGGACGGGCATTGTCGCGGAAATAGCCGTAAGCCGAATCAATCATCGCCGTGAACCCTTTCACGTTGGTGGCTATGGTACGGCCTTCAATCTCGGCATCAAGCCCCGGGTTCTGGTGCCCCACTCCCGAGGACAACAGGAACACGTCCATGCCGCCCACTTGGCCGACAAGTTCCATCAGTCGGCCGGCAGCATCATCGGCCGTCACGTCTATCTCCAAGGCCGATACTCGTTCCGGTGCCAGTTGCCTCAGTGCCTCAAGCCTGTCGCCGCGGCGCGCGGCCACGCCAACCATCCAGCCACCGTCGGCAATATACTGCGTAGCAAGGCTCCACCCTATCCCCGACGATGCTCCTACTATTATAATCCTTTTCATATACTCATACTTGGCGCAAATGCTCAATTGGCCGAACCGGGCCCGGGAATGGAAATAGGCCGCGCACCTGCCGGCTCGCCGCCGATAGGCTCGCCCGTGTAAACATTTTTGCCGCCTTTCTTGTCGCTGTCATCCTTGGGCCACTTGTCATAGTTCAACGGGATGGTGTAATAGAGCGACAATCCGCCTGATATTGCAGAGCCACGAGTACCATAGCCCGGGATATACCAGGGGTCGGCGGCAGGATTGCTCTTGTAATTAAACAGGAAATGGTACTTCAAAGCCCATCCAGCCGACCAATTCTTATACAACTTTATGTGCATGGCCACGACAAGCTCGCCCCACAATGCGTGCGAACGCAAATTGTCGATTTCAAACTGCGTCTGTTCCTGCCAATAACCGTTGTCGATGCCAACGTCGGTTATGCCATACTTGAAATTGCTGTAACCAAGGCGGAACCCCAAAAGGGCCATATAATCGGGCTTGTTGTTATACTTGAAATTATATCCGCACCCTATTTTGCCATACATCGCAAACTTGCCGCGATAGGTGAAATTCTTCTCCTCGGGAGTGTTGTTGGCCGAACCGAAACCGAGTTCCACGATAGGCACGACACGGTTCCACAGGCTCAATTCGGCAGAAAAGTCAACCCCTCCATACGTCTGCCCAAACATTCTCATGATAGGGTCCCACACATTCGCACCGATAGTGACACTTGTCAGCAGCGGGTACTTCATGCGCGTCACCTTAATAGTGTCGTTCATCTTAGCCGCCACGGTGTCGGGCAGAATCGTATCGCCCACAATCACCAAGCCGCGCTGCCTTAGTTCGGCAATCTTGGCCTCGTTCTGCTTTACGGTCATCACCCTGTTAGTACTCGGCTTCACGGGGGTAACGCGCCGCTGCGCCGCCGACGGCAACACGCAGCACACCGCCAAAAACATGACGGCCAACCAGCCCACCGACGAATGCCAAAAGTGATTTGTCATCTGTTATCGTTAACATTAAGCCGCCGCCACAGCAACGGCACTGCAAAGATAGTGCAAGTCGAGCGCAATGGCAAAAACAGCTTGCCGATTTTTTTACCATTGCCAAGACGCAGCCCATCTTATCAAAAGACAAATTTGTATTTTTGTATTGGTTGATACAGCCCATCAGAGATATGAAATCATATTTGCGTTTCCTTTCTTGCAGGTTCAAAATTTTCTTGATAACTTGCCACTGTGTTTCTTCTAAACGTCGGACACATAATTATTTCAAGTACGGAAACTTAAAAATAATCATTTTTCGCAGAAAGAAGGAACACTCTTTCTACACAGAACTGCAAGATTTAAACAGGCTCTTAGTACCTCAAAATACCTTAATGTATGATAAAATCTTTATCTATAAGAAATATTGCTACGTTCGATAACGATGGCATCAATATAACCGACTTAAAGCCAATTAATATTATATATGGTTCTAACGGTTCGGGTAAGAGTACAATCGGTAAAGCCATTGCAAATATAAATTCTTATGACCAGTCCTCAATTTCTTGGGTAAATGACCGATCTATAGAAATACTTGCGTATAACGATGAGTTCCGCAAAAATAATTTTCAGGAACAAATGCCTGGGGTTTTTACGCTAGGCGACGCTAGTACGACCGCAGTTGCCGAAATAGAGAGAAAACGTGAAGATTTACAAGAAATAACCTCTACTGGACTGCGCTATAAGTCTGAGATTGAAAAACAGCAGGATGCTATAAAATCAGAGAACAAAACTTTCAGTGAAAGTGCCTGGACTAATGTTTTTAAGAAATACGAGCAATGGTTCTCTAAATCGGCAATAGGCGCTGGAACGAAAGATAAGTTTATGGATAAACTATTGGCGGCTTATAACCAAGAGCATTCAAGGCCTTTGCCAATAGACGAATTGAAAAATAGGGCAAGTGTATTATTTGCCCAACAATCGTCACGAATAGAATTGTGTGATTTAATCGAAAATGACGTATTGTCATCTATTGAGTCTGACGCCATATGGGCAAAAATTATAATAGGAAAACAAGATATTGATATTGCGGAGTTAATTTCCAAATTAAGAAATTCAGATTGGGTTAGCCAAGGCGTAAAATATATCGAAGATGGAAACGACGTGTGTCCTTTTTGCCAACAGCATACTATCACAGATGCTTTTCGTGCGAAAATAAATATTTTTTTCGATGAAATATACCAACAAGATATTGACAAAGTAAATGCAAGATGCGAAGATTACAAAAGAGCTGTTAATGCATTAATTAGCTCGCTAGATCGTTTCAATGAAACGCAAAAAGAGCAAAAGAGATCCTTCGTTAATTGCGCTACACTTGAATCTATTTTGTTTTCCTTAAAAACCGCGTTTTCTCGAAATATAGAATTGATTTCTTCAAAACAAAAGGAACCTAGCCGTGTCGTTACATTGGCAGACACGACAGACATCATTGCCGCATTTAATGCGGAATTAACAAAAGCAAATATTTCAATAAAAGCGCATAACGACCTCGTAGATAATTCTGCAAAAGAAAAACCTGTGTTAGTAAGTGAAATCTGGCGATTCTTTGCTTCTGAATATAATACAGCCATTACAAGGCACATACGTGCTATAAATGACATGGAAACGGCTATTAAAAATTTGACAAGGAAACGAAATGAAACTGCCGAAAAGTATATGACAGTCAAAAAAGAAATAACCAATTTGGAAAACTCGGTAACTAGCGTTACGCCTACGGTTAATGAAATCAATCGATTGCTGAAAGTATGCGGCTTTACAAATTTCCAAATCAAGGAAGTTAAGGATAATAAAAATCGCTACCAAATAGTTCGAGAAAATGGAGATGCAGCTATGACTACATTAAGTGAAGGAGAAACGGCTTTTATTACTTTCTTATATTATATGCAGGCTGTAAAGGGAAGTTTCCTTCCCAATGGTGTCGCAAACGAAAGGGTGCTGGTGATTGACGATCCAGTTTCAGGCTTGGACAATAATGCATTATTTGTCGTTAGCACATTATTAAGGAATCTATTTGCAGACATACATACAGGAAAAGGTGCAGTAAAACAGGTTATTGTGCTTACTCATAATGTTTATTTTTATAAAGAAATTACTTTCTATGGCAAACATTATGCCTTGAGGAATAATATAAAACATTTGGTACTTCGCAAACGCAACAATATATCTTCTATCCAGGACTATGGCGAACAAAATCCGATAAAAAATTCCTATGAACTTTTATGGACAGAACTTAGAAACAAGTCGCAACATTCGGGTATTGCTGTTCAAAATATAATGGGACGGATTATCGGAAACTATTTCTTTATTTTAGGAGGGATGAGACCTGAAACTATTCTTGAAAAGTTCAGCAATTATGAAGATCGTACGATTTGTAGGTCTTTGTTAAGTTGGGGCAGTGATAGTTCATATTCTTTGCCCGATGATATCTTCGTCGAAATACCTGATGACCAGTTGAGCAGAAGTATGACAGTCTTTAAAGATATTTTCTATAAAATGGGGCAGGGAGCTCATTATGAGATGATGATGCAGTAAAAAAAGATTATTAGCATATAGTAAAATCATGCGGCAGTTTTTATTAATTTTGCAGGGAACAAACGCAATACTAACATGGAACAGACAGCACAGCATTTCGACGACACCATTTGCGCCATTTCCACGCCGCCGGGGCGCGGGGGCATAGCCGTGGCACGCGTGAGCGGACGCAACGCGGCAGCCATAGTGGCACGCTGCTGGGAAGGTGCCGACTTGGCATCGATGGCAAGCCACACTGCTCACTGGGGACGCATAATCGACACCACAGCCGGCGGCGACGCAAGGCAGGTGCTCGACGAGGTGGTGCTTACGCTATTCCGTGCGCCACGCTCGTTCACCGGCGAGGACGTGGTGGAGATTTCCTGCCACGGCTCGCCATGGATACAGCAGCAACTGCTGCAAGTGCTCGTGTCGTGCGGTTGCCGAATGGCCACGGCGGGCGAATTCACGCGCCGAGCATTTGCCAACGGGCGCATCGACCTGTCGCAGGCCGAAGCCGTGGCCGACGTGATTGCATCCTCGTCACGCGCCGCCCACCGCATAGCCATGAGCCAGATGCGAGGCTCGTTCAGCAAGCAGATAGGTAAGCTGCGCGACAGCCTGCTCGAATTCGTATCGCTCATGGAACTCGAACTCGACTTCAGCGAGGAAGAAGTGGAATTTGCCGACCGCCAGCACCTGCTCACGCTTGCAACCGGCATACGCGACACCATCGACCACCTTGCCGGGTCGTTTGCCGTTGGCAATGCCATAAAGAACGGCATACCCGTGGCCATAGTGGGCGAGACCAATGCCGGGAAGTCAACCCTGCTCAACCTGTTGCTCGGCGACGACCGCGCCATAGTGAGCGACATACACGGCACCACGCGCGACGTGATTGAAGACACCATCACCATAGGCGGCGTGCTGTACCGATTCATCGACACGGCCGGCATACGCGACACCACCGACAGCATAGAGTCGATGGGCATCGAGCGCACATTCCGCAAGCTCGACGACGCGTCGATAGTCCTGTGGGTAATCGACGGAACGGCTCCGGCGGCCGACATTGATGCCATTGCCCCGAAGATACTGCCGCGCTGCGCAGGCAAGTCGCTAATAGCCGTGGTAAACAAGGACGACGTTATCGGCAACGACCAGCGCGCCGCCATCGCCACCACGCTCGATGGTATATTGCCAGGCGAGGCTTGCAGCGTCAACATCTCGGCACGCCTGCACAGCGGCACCGACACACTGCTGCAACTCATAGCCCGCGCAGCCTCGATACCCGAAAACGATCCAGGCGAGGTGATAGTGACCAACGCGCGCCACTACGAGTCCCTGACACGCGCAAGCCAGGCCCTCGCCCGCGCCATCGACGGCCTGCGCCAAGGCCTAAGCGGCGACTTCGTGAGCCAGGACATCCGCGAATGCACCCACCATTTGGGCGAAATCACCGGCACCATCACCACCACCGACATCCTCACCCAAATCTTCTCCCACTTCTGCATCGGAAAGTAAATACTTGATTATTAAATAGTTAAATTGATTATAATCGATTAATATGGCGCTCTTTACGGGCGCCTTTTTTGTTGCTCAAGTATCGTTGAT
>CALUIB010000022.1 GCA_944320595.1 uncultured Muribaculaceae bacterium
TTGATATGATGCGACAAGTCCTGCTGCATAAGGCGGCATGACACATCGCATGATTATGAATTTGGAATAATGGCAAAACAAAAAAGGACAAACCTGTTATAAGCCTGTCCGTTGCTGAATAGCTTGATTAAAATGCTATCCGTTAAGCGTAGCTATATGCACACTTGCCATTTCATGTAGGTTGAACAATTCAAATTTGGATTACCTCTGCAAAGGTAGCATTTGTTCTTGATTATACCTCAAAGTATTTATATTTTATTTTTAATCCATTTATGAATTCCAGGCGTTACAATCTGCATCAGATAGAGATTTGCTATACAAACAGCCAGACTTAAAACTCCCAATAGAATGTTTTCTGCAAAGTGATATTGTCAGTAAGTTACACTGATTGCCTTTACACAATATGGCAAGCATAATACCGTAGTGACGATGGATGGAATATATTTACGGATGAGCAGAAATTGCACGAGATGGGCAATGAAGTGTAGAGTGAAAGCCAACAGACAAATGTACCAAAACAACACATTTCCTGTAGCGATAGTGATTATGGTACAAGCACTGCAAATGATAAATTCTTCGCACACAGCAATGCCGAATGCGGGACTCTGAAGAAAAGATAATTTCGACTGCAATGCAGGAAATCTTCAGGACAGTTCTGTTCCATTTCTTCTGTACCAGGTGGGTAAGAGAATCATTTCTTCAAATTCGTGAAGCATGAATAGGATAGGCAATAAAAATATCTGTATCATAGCTTTCAAGGATTATCTCATTTCTCATGTCATTTCTTTTAAACCAATCGACATCTTTTTCCCTCCTCCCAATCTTCTTTCGTCATCCGCATGAAATGCTCGATGCGGACATCCCCCAGCGGAGACACTTTCCCTGTTTCCGTATGATGAAAACGGAATCTACATTTTTCCATTACCCGGCGAGATTTCATATTGCCGTCATAGTATCCGCACCAGACGGCTGCCATTCCCAAATCCTCGAAGCATCGTTGCAACAAACGGTGCACGGCTTCAGGTATCAGCCCTTGTCCCCAATACGGTTTGCCTATCCAATAGCCTATCTCCGCCTCGTTTGCCTGCATTTCAGCACTGTGCAGACCATCTCCGAACATGATTCCAATGCTCCCGACCGGCTCACCAGTTTCTTTTAAAACCACTGCGTAAGTCTCCGGAGCAGAAAATACAGTCCGGATAATATTCAGACTGTCTTCCACAGAAGTATGCGGAAGCCATCCGGCAATCGGACCTATTGCCGGATCTTTGGCATATCTGTACAATGACTCAGCATCCGATTCTTGCCAAGCGCGCAAAATAAGCCGTTCGGTAATTAACCAACATGTATTCTTCTCCATTGTGGTAGTTACTGATTATGTTTGCGCAAAGATAGTGTTTCTACCCAATTACACGCGCAATCCTCTATTTCTTTTTGCAGGTTTTCCAAAAAGCGTGCAGCATGTGCGCCGTCCATCTGTGTATGGTGGAACTGAAAAGAAACAGTCAATGTCCGTTTCCACCAATGCCGTTTGTATTTGCCCCAAATCAAAAAAGGATTGTTGAACACACCGCTGTACATGCCTACCGCCCCGTCAATCTCATATTGTGCAAGGGCAGACGTACCAATAACCATGCTGTCCGTCAAATCGTGGTTCTTGCAGCTTTCGGCAACTTGCTTCGTAAGCCTTAAGTAATCCGTATTGAACTGCTGCAAATTATCGGAGAAAGGGACATCGCAAGAACTGACTTCACCTTCCCGATTGGCTACAATGGTGCAGACGGCAAGATTGTCGTATTGCATTAACTTCTTGCCAACAGGTAGCATATAGAACTCTTTGATGTCGCTTGCCGCCCGTCCAATGCACCAGCACATCAGCATATTGAACTTTAACCCTGTCCGTTTGCTGAGGTGGACAAGGCGGGTTACATCTACCGTCTTGAAAAAGGTGAGCATGGGCATAGGTGCATTCATCCACATTTCAAATGCGTAGGCACGGGGCGTTTCTTTGAGATTTACTTCGTTCATTCTATCGTTCATTTTAAGTTTAATAAGCGCAAAGGTAAGCCAGCTATTAAACTATGGATAGAATAAAAGGGACATTATACAGGATCGTTGAACAAATCGGAATAGGGCTTGCATACGTTTAGCAAAGCCAATGGCGTATAGCCGCTGAATTGCTTAAACTCCCGGATAAAATGCGACTGGTCAGCGTAACCGCATTGGTATGCCAACTGAGCCTGATTTGTATCTTCCGAGCAATGCTGCAACAATTTCAATGATTTCTGGAAACGGACTACTCTCGCATATTCTTTGGGATTCGCACCTACCAGCTCATTAAACAGACGTTCAAACTGTTTTTTGCCTAAACAGGCAATGGAAGCCTGTTCTGTAACAGAGGTTGCAGGCATTATGAACAGTCGTTTTATTGCAGCGGTTATTCTTTTGATGTTGTATGCCGTTTTTGAAGTCAATACATCCGCTATTTGTGATAATAACCATTGCTCTATTAAGTTGATACATAAATTCGTATTTTCACAATCAAAGATTTGTGCAGCCAGTTGTTTCAGATTCTTGTTTTCAAGGTCATAACCGGAGACCTCCTGATTGTGCAATAAGGATATGGGCAAGTTCAAGAAGGCTTTTAGGACGTATGGCTGGAACACAACCACAATCATTTCCACATTTTCATCCGCATACAAATGGGAAGGATAGTTTACCTGACCGCTAATGGTAAATTCCGATTGAGTGGTTTTTAATTCCGGGATATAAAGCGGCGTTTGTTTATGGAAAATGATTTGAGGACAGCCAATAGGAAAAGTAAGGGTATTCAGCGGTTGGTTGCTTTTGAATACCCAATAATACCTGACGTAAGGCTGTAACTCCTTGCAAGGCTTGTAGAATTTGAAGTCCTCTTGAATCATGCCACAAAGATATGGCTTTATTCCTTTGGTGAAGCCGATGGCAGCGCACAACTTTTCCATCTCCTCAATTGGCATTTGGCAAACGGCGGATGCTACCTAACGTACATCCTGAATTGCGCATTGGCGATACTGGTTGGCATCAAAATACATCAACACACATCTTAAATGGGGAAAGCCGTGCCATGGTGCATGAAAAAAACTGAAAAAACGGGGGTAAATTTGCCTAAAGCGACAAGAAAGTGTAATTTTGCACTCCGATAGAGTTCTGTATCACAAGAATATTAACAAAAAACTATTATACAAACAGATCAATGAACGTAACACTGGAAAAAGTGGGTAACGTGAACGGTTACATCACGGTATCGATCGAAGCTAACGACTATCAAGACAAGGTAAAAAAGGAACTGAAAACCATCGGCCTGCGCCACCCCGAGCGCGGTTTCCGCCCCGGACACGTGCCAATGGCCCTGCTGCAAAAGAAATATGGCCGCGAGGCTTTGGTGGAAACCATCAACCGCGAGGCTTACGATGCTCTTGTGAAGTATATCCAAGACAACAAGCTCAACATACTTGGCGACCCGATGATTGCCAACGCAGCCGACTTGGTGTGGGAGAACGGCAAGGACTTCAACTTGAAGTTTGAAGTGGGTATCGCCCCCGAAATCAACTACACCGTGGGCAAGGACACCACTGTTCCCTACTACAACATAGAAGTGAGCGACGAAATGCTCAAGAAGAACGACGAGATGCTGCTGGCTCGCGCAGGCAAGCAAGTACCCGGCGAGGTGGTTGACGACACAGCACTCGTGAAAGGCTCGATGGTGGAACTTGCCGAAGACGGCTCGGTGAAAGAAGGCGGCCTGAGCGTGGAAAACACCATAGTATCGCCGCAGCACTTCAAGGCCGACGACCAAAAGGCCCTGTTTGCCGGCAAGAAGGTGGGCGACGAGGTTGTGTTCAACCCGTGGGCTACCTGCGATGGCAGCGCAGTGGAACTGGCCTCGATGCTCAATACCGACAAGGACAAGGTGGCCGAGCTGAAGTCGAACTTCAAGATGACCATCAAGGAAATACTCGTGGTGAAAAAGGCCGAACACGGACAAGAATTCTATGACGAGATGTTCGGCACCGGCAAAATCACAAGCGAAGAAGAATATTTCGCAAAACTGAAGGAAAATATCGCCAACCAAATGAAGGGCGACAGCAACTACCGTTTCACCATCGACGCTCGCAAGGCCATCATGGACAAGGTGGGCGCACTGGAACTGCCTGCCGATTTCCTCAAGCGTTGGCTGCTGCGCCAGGACGACAAGAAACACACCCCCGAAACCATCGATGCCGACTTCGAGAAGATGACTCCCGACTTGCAATGGCAATTGGTGAAGGAGAAACTCGTTGCCGACCTTGCAGTTAAGGTAGAAGAGGCCGACTTCCTGAACATCGCCAAGTTGATAGCCGTGCAGCAATTCGCCCAATATGGCATGACCAACATTCCCGACGATGTGGTTGAACGCTATGCCAAGGAAATCCTCGACAACAAGGAATACCGCCAACGTATCGCCGAGCGCGCCGTTGAAGACAAGATGTATGCAGGCATAAAGGAGGCTGTCAACATCGAGGAAAAGACTGTGAGCGTGGACGACTTCAACGCCCTGTTCAAGGCCGAAGAAGATACTGCTGCTGAATAAAACTTCCATAGCCACAACAACATAAAATAACGGCACGAGCGAAAGCCCGTGCCGTTATTTTATTCATACAATCCGCAGAGGGAGGGATCATCACTCCACCACGCCGTTCACACGTGCAGCCATCGCTGCGGCAAGCGAGCGGCAAGCCTCGATGTCGGCTCCCGTGGCGGCGCACTTCATGTCGAAAGGCTCGCCCACCTGCTCCACTTTCATGCAGTCGAGGCTGGCCTTGATGTTCTTACTCGAAACCGGAGCCCACGAACCCGAGCCGAAACAGCCCACATAGCGGTTCTTGATTTCCCGGCTTTTCAATGCCGAAAGCAGGCGTTCCACCTCGGGGAACAGCCCGTTGTTATACGTCGGGCCGCCTATTATAAGGCCGCTATACCGCATTACGTCGGCGAGCACCATCGACAAGTCGCTGTGCGACAAGTTATATATCCTTATGTTACGCACACCGTTGCGGCTCAGTTCGGCGGCTATCGTCTCGGCAAGCTCCTCGGTGTTGCCATACATCGACGCATATGCCACCACCACGCCCGGTTCGCCCTCAAAGCGTGCCATGCGACTATAAATGTCAACCACGCGAGCTATCTCGTCGTGCCACACAGGGCCATGGGTGCTGCACACGTAACGGATTGGCACACCATCGAACTTGGCGATGGCTTTCTGCACGAATTGCCCGTACTTGGCCACGATGTTGGAATAGTATCGGTACATTTCGGGGTAATACGGTGTGGTATCCATCTGCGAGTCAACCACGCCGCCATTCAATGCGCCAAAGCAACCGAACGCGTCGCCGCTGAACAGTACGCCATCCTGCTCCACGTAAGTCATCATAGTCTCGGGCCAGTGTACCATGGGCGTGAACACGAATTTCAGCGTTTTTCCGCCGCCCAGGTCTATCACGTCGCCGTCGGCCACCGTCACCACATCTTCACTGCCAATCCCGTAAAAGCCTTTCAGCATGGCGGCAGTCTTGCCATTGCCCACAATCTTCAACGCAGGATATTTGGCCTTGATGGCCTCGATGGAGCCGCTATGGTCAGGTTCCATGTGATTAATCACCAAATAGTCGATGGCGGCATCGCCAATTATTTCCCCTATCCTATTCAAGAACTTTGAACTCTGGGCCACGTGCACCGTGTCGATAAGTGCCACCCGTTCCCCTTTCACGATATATGAATTATAGCTCACGCCCGCCGGCAGCGGCCACAATCCTTCAAAGCGGTGCGTAGTGCGGTCGTTAACCCCCACATAGTAAACACCATTGCAAATCTCATGAATATTCATAACACTAATTCAACTTTGTGAGTGCAAAGATAGTGCAAATCGAGAGCAAAACATCAAGCTTGCTTGAGTGTTATGCCGAGATGCAGCCTATTTTATGCAAAATTAATCAATCCCCCAGCAACCTGCAACACCTGCCAGCACACACAGCCCTAATTTATTGCAGCACAAGGCTGGGCGGCCACCGAAAGCAGCCGCTCGGCTTGGGTTATAATTTAAAATCTTAATACAGCTCGATGATTTCCTCGGGGGCGTTGGTGAGGCATTCCAGCCCGTCGGGACGAACCTCGTAGGTATTTTCTATGCCCACCGCACCCACTTCGGGTATCACGAATTTGGGTTCAAGCGCTATCACGTTGCCCTCTTCAAGGATGTCGCGGCTGCGCGGTGCTATCACAGGCAGCTCGTTTACCTCGATACCCACACCGTGGCCTATGAACCCGGCCTTTTGCTTTAGCCCCATGAAATATTCTTCAAGGCCTGCCTCTTTCACCATCGACATGGCCTCTTCATAGAGCACCTTGGCCTCGGTGCCGGGAACTGCCATTTTGACAAGGCGGCGGTGTATGTCTATCGAGCACTGGTGCGCACGCATGGCAAGGTCGCTGATTGCCCCCACGCGGAACACGCGCGTCATGTCGGTCATATACCCGTTGAAGTTGCCGCACATATCCACCATCACAGTGTTGCCTGGCTTGATTAGCGAGCCGTTGCTACCCACTGGCAGCGACTCGTCTAATCCCTCGCCGCCCATCGCGAAGTCGTAGGGCGACGGAGCCTCGGCGTTGCGCCCGCACAGCAAGTTGCCCATGAACAGCTCCATGGTATCGCCAGCAATGCGGAACTGCCCCAGGCAGCCCTCGTTGCGCAAGATGCGCTCAACCTCTATTTGCAGCTCCACGTCGGTCATACCCTCGCGGTACACCTTCTTTATGCGGCTGTATGCTGCCTCGTGGTGTATGCCGCAGGTCTTCAGCTTTGAAATCTCAAATTCGCTTTTCACCGAGCGCACCTTGTTGATAATGGGCGTGGCATCGGCCACCTTGGCTCCGGCAAACACGCTTTGCAGGCGCAACACGGTGTTATAGGCCGCAAGGCCAAGTTCAATGGCCACCGTCGCCGGCATCTTCCCGGCCAGTGTCTCGGCAATCTGTTCGGGCTTGCGTATGCGCACCACATTTTCGCCTTCAAGGTCATTAGGGCGTTTCACAAAATAAGTGGCGTTCCCGTCAGCAGTTATATAAACGTAACCGCAAAATACGCGGCCAGTGGCATAATAAATGTTGGCAAAGCTTGAAAGCAGCATTGCGTCGATGCCCTCACCGGCCATCGCCTCGGCTATGCGAGCATTGCGGGCGGCTATTTCGTTGCCCATCGAAAAAGGAATGATATTCATAATTTCTCGTGTTTAATAAGTTTTAAAAAATACTGAGTGAAGTCGGCAAAGCTGCCAAAGGCCATGTCATAGTCCCGGCACGAGCCAAACCCATATTGCATATATGCAAAAGGTATGCCCGCCCGGTGAGTCTCGTCACAATCGCCCTGCGTGTCACCCACATACACAGCCCCGGCCAAACGGTACTTCTCGATAAGGTAGCGCATATTCTCCCCCTTTGGCACAGGCCGCTCGCCGTATGTGACCGAGTCGGTGAACAGGTGCCCGGTGTGGGTGAACTGCATGAAGTTGCGCAACCCATTGCGCCCGCAGTTGCTTATCATAAACAGGCGGTAATGGCGCGACAGTTCTTCAAGCCCGCGATAAACACCCGGATAGAGTGTGCCGCCCAATTGCGGCATCATTTCTTCCTCGGCCTCGCCAAGCGCGGCCACGAATGCGTCGCGGCTGAAGGCGGCAGGAACACGCCCACTGGTAATCCCTTCCACTATCACCTCGATGGGCTTGCCCATATATGGCACAAGGTCGGCTCCAGTGAGGCGAATGTCTATGCCGCAGTCGGCAAAACAGCGGTTCCACACCGCAGCGTATGAGCCGGTGGCATCCCACAGCGTGCCGTCCATGTCGAACAGCAGTGAATCAATGTCGTTGTTGTCAATCATCATCTATGTCTTGTTATTGTCTATTTGTTCCGTGTAATGTCGATGCCAACCTCCGATATATGGCTCAGCGTGTCGCACGGCATCGACTGCCACACCAGTATCACCGATGCCGAGTCCAAGCGCACTCCATCGGCCACCGGCACTTGGCACTGGTAGAGCGAGCCGAAACCTTCGCTCGTCCAGTTGCCGTTGCGGTCGGCAAGCGGCATGGCCACCGTGCGGCGCAACACAAGCGAGTCGCCGTCGAGCACATCCACCGTAAAGTGCGCCGAGGCATACTCATATTCGTTGTCGTGCCTCACCGACAGCTTAATTCCCATGCCGTCGCCCTCGGCGCATGGCTTAAAGTAGCAAGGCACAGAGCGCAGCCATTGATGGTCCGGCAAGTGCACGAAACGTGAATATTCCTCCTCACCTCCGCCACCCGAACAAGCAGCCACCGACAGAGCTACCAATGCTATGGCACAAAAGTTCCTTATCGTCATTGCGGCATTATTTTACTGGTGTAACCGTGTATCCGGCATTTCGGAGCAACGAAAGCACCCCTTTCTCGCCCGGCAAGTGCCCTGCACCCACCACTATGAATGTCGAGGCCTGCGGCAAAATGGTGGAAACAAGTTTCTCGGTCCATGCCTCGTTGCGCCCGTACAGCAACGTGTCGAGTTCATATTGCGACATTCCCATTTCGGAATTGCCAATCATTTCAAGCATCGCGTCAAGGTCTTGCCGTGCATAGATGTCGGCAAGCATGCGTGTATATTCCATATACAGCGTTTCATCGCGCAGCATTTTTATCAAGTCTTGCGCCTGACATGAAATAGGCGAGCCAAACAGCACTTTCAGCTGGTATTCAGCCGTCTCAAGCCCTCCGACCTTCATACCGCGCTCCTTGGCCTTTTGCTGCAGCAGGGCGTCGATTTGCTGCGACGGGTCAAACCCCTTGAATGTGGCTGCTGCCTGCATCACGGCAATTTGCGCACTCAGAGCGGCAGGCTTCAGCAAGTCGAATTGCGCGGCAGGCAGGTGGAAGTATTTTTGAGTAGCCGCGTCCACCATTTTCATCTCGTCGGCAGTCAGCACCTTGCCAAGCGTGCTGTCGGCAGGTGCCATTGCGTATTTCAGGGATTGCGCCGCCACATCCTGCGTAGCACTCTCCATGTCGATTTCACCATAAAGTTGCGAACAGGCCGCAAACGCATCATTGAACCCGGCAATGCCGTCGAGCATCGAGGCCGGTGCCACATGGTGAGTGCCTATGATATACGAGTCGGGGCCTCCGTGACCCGATATTTTCCACAATATTTGCGCCTCGGCAGCTGCCATGCTTATCACCGCCACAGCGAACAGCATTGCCAGCCTAAAAATCGACATTTTTTTCATAACAAATTCTTATATTTGCAAAGATAATGCAAGGCGGGAGCAGAACAAAACAAACTCGCTTGTTTTTTATGCCAAGCCGAAACTTATTTTATGAACGGATAATGCAACTTTTTGCATTGATGGTTGCATCTAATCAATAAAAAATACTCACGATTATGATTAATATGATTAACAAAATTGCTATCATGGTGGTTGCTTGCGCGGCATTGATACTACCGCAAGTGTGCAACGGGGCATCGGTCGAGACTGTCAGACCGAGCGGCAAAATTATTTCCAAGACAGCCAGCATAGAACAGCCGTTCCATGCCATAGAGGCTCTCAGCATGAAAAAGGTGGTTTACAACACAGGCAGCCAGACCAGTGTGCGCATCGACGGGTCGGACAACCTTGTGCCACTTGTCGAAACCATGGTTGACGACGGACGGCTGCTGATAAAATACCGTGGCCGGGGCATAAGGATAGTCGGCAACGAAGATGTCACAGTATATGTCACTGCTCCAGCCGTGCGCAGCTTTGAGGTGAAAGGCTCAAGCAGCATTTCTATAAATTCGCGGCTCGACGTGGCAGGCAAGGATGCCACGCTGACGGTGAACGGCCCAGGCGACATATCGGCCAAAGCTGTGTCATGCCGCTCGTTCAAGGGTGTTGTCAATGGCTCGGGCGACCTTGACATCAATTCGCGTGTCGATGCCTCGGGCGACATTGACCTGACAGTAAACGGCTCGGGCAACGCCGAGGTGGATGCAATAAGCTGCAAACGCAGCACAGTCACGCTGCAAGGCTCGGGCGACATATCGGTAGATGCCGTAAAAGCATCGGAACTGGCTGTGACGGTAAACGGCTCGGGCGATGCCGAATGCAACGAAATCGCAGCTACCACAGTCAAAGCCGAACTGTCGGGTTCGGGCGACATAGCCGTTGATGGCAAGTCGAAGAATGCCAATCTGACTGCCAACGCATCGGGCGACATATCCGCAGAGGACTTGCAAGCCGACAATGTAAAAGCCTTAGTCAATGGCTCGGGCGAAATCAATTGCTATGCGGCAAATACTCTCGATGCCACTATCAACGGTTCGGGCGAAGTGCGCTACGGTGGCTCGCCACAAGTGACCGCCCATGGGCGCAATCGTGACAACATCTCCCGCAACTAACCTTGGCAACCGCAGGTATTTCGCAACTTAACAACATAAAAAACATAGTCATGATACTTTCAACGAAACATTTGGTAATAGCATTCCTGCTATTGTGTGTTTCTGCGGCTTTCGCCAAAGAGATGCTTACCCCCAGCAAGAATATCATAACACGTACCGAGAAACCTGGCAACTTTAACTCGGTATCGCTTGACGGCGTGATGGACGTGGTTTGCAAAGCTGGCAAAGAGCTGAAAATTGAAATAAAAGGCCCCGACAATGTGGTGCCACACGTTGAATATGGCATCAAGGGCGGCAAGATGTCATTAAAATACAAAAACGGGGTGAAATTCAAAAAGAATCCCGGTGTGACGGTATATGTCACGGCACCGGCGCTTAACGGATATACAATAACAGGCGTGGGCGACATATCTGCATCGGGACTTGCCACCGACGACCTGAATATAACCATTACCGGCGTGGGCAATGTGAAAGCCGACGGGATAAAAGCCGACAACGCCGACCTGTCGGTTACCGGCGTGGGCAATATTTCTATCGACGGCTCGGCGAAGAGCGCCAAAATGAGTGTCAGCGGCGTGGGCGACATAAATGCTTACGAATTTTCAGCCGCCAACGTCACAGCCTCGGTGTCGGGCGTGGGCAACATCAATTGCCGAGCCGAGGAAACACTTAAAGCCAGTGCACCTGGCGTAGGCGGCATCAACTACAAAGGCTCGCCCCGAGTGTCGGGTAACAAGAATAAAGTCCACCACGCCAATTGACCCAGCCCGTTAACCATCATACTGAATAAGCCGCAGCCTGGATGCCCATTATTCACGGCTGCGGCTTTTTATCTCGACTTGCGAAACAGCCATTTCGGCACTGCAAACATAGTGGATTTTTTGTATGGCAGTTACTCTGATTTATTACAAAACAACTTGCCATGTTCCTGCTACGCCGAGGGCAAACCGCAAATTCATGCAGGCATGATTTGCTTTTGCGCTCGGCTTGCATTATCTTTGCAATACACAAAGAATTACAAGCTGCGGCAAGCCTACTCACCCGGTAAATTGCGGGCTTTGGCATTGATTCTTTTACCATCTCCCTAAAGCATGAGTAACTAATACATTTTTATTTTATACGTATGAGGAAAATTACATTATTAATGGTCATGTTGGCATTTGTGGCAATAGGAGCATTGGCGCAAGTGCGCACTCAACAGACTTTCGAGAAAGGGTGGAAGTTCACCCGAGAAGACCAGCCCGCATTCAGCAACGTCGGGTTCGACGATGCCAAGTGGCAGTCGGTAACTGTTCCGCACGACTGGGCCATATACGGGCCGTTTGACATCAACAACGACCGCCAAAACATGGCAATTGCCCAGGACGGGCAGACCGAGGAGATGGAACACGCCGGACGCACCGGCGGCCTGCCTTTCATCGGCGTGGGGTGGTACAGGCTTGAATTCGACGCACCGAGTTTTTCCGCAGGCAAGACGGCCACAATTCTCTTCGACGGCGCAATGAGCCACGCCCGCGTGTGGCTCAACGGGCATGAACTCGGCTACTGGCCCTATGGCTACAACTCGTTCCACTTCGACGTTACTCCCTACTTGAAGGCCACCGGCAACACACTTGCCGTGCGCTTGGAGAATGAAGTGGAATCGTCGCGCTGGTATCCCGGCGCAGGCCTTTACCGCAACGTGCACCTTTTCGTCACCGAAGATGCACACGTGCCAGTGTGGGGAACGCAACTCACCACGCCCGAGGTGAACAAGGAATATGCCAAGGTGCACCTCATCACCAAGCTCGATATGCCCGCAGGCAAGTCGATAACCGACTACCGCATCGTTACCGAACTGCGTGACGCAGCAGGCAACGTGGTGGCATCGGCCGAGAAACAAGGCTCGCGCTACGACGGAGGCAAGGCATTCGAGCAGGATTTCGTGCTCGACCGCCCGGCGCTGTGGTCGCCCGACAGCCCATCGCTCTACATAGCCGAGTCAAAAATCTACGAAGGCAACACGCTCAAGGACGAATACAGCACCCGTTTCGGCGTGCGCTCCATCGAGATAATACCCGGCAAGGGGTTCTTCCTCAACGGCGAGCACACCTACTTCCGCGGCGTGTGCAACCACCACGACCTGGGCCCGCTGGGCGGCATTGCCAACGATGCCGGGATACGCCGCCAGATACGCATACTCAAGGACATGGGCTGCAACGCCATACGCACCTCCCACAATATGCCTGCACCCGAGCTTATTCGCGCCTGCGACGAAATGGGCATGATGGTGATGGCCGAGACATTCGACGAATGGAAAACGCCCAAGATGGACAACGGATACCACAAGTTCTTCGACGAATGGGCAGAAAAGGACCTCGTGAACCTGCTCCACAACTTCCGCAACAACCCCAGCGTGGTGATGTGGTGCGTGGGCAACGAAGTGCCCGACCAGTGGCCTGGCAGCACCGGCTCGAAACTGGCCCGCTACTTGCAGGACATCTGCCACCGCGAAGACCCCACACGCCCCGTAACCCAGGGCATGGACAACCCCGATGCAGTAGTCAACAACAACATAGCCGCCACCATGGACGTGGCCGGTTTCAACTACCGCCCGCACAAGTACCAAGAGAACTACGAGAAACTGCCGCAGGAGATAATCCTTGGCAGCGAGACGGCATCCACCGTAAGCTCGCGCGGCGTTTACAAGTTCCCCGTTGTGCGCCGCTCAATGCAGAAGTATCCCGACCACCAAGCCTCGTCTTATGACGTGGAACACTGTGGCTGGTCCAACCTGCCCGAGGACGACTTCATACAGCACGACGACCTGCCATATTGCATAGGCGAATTCGTGTGGACGGGATTCGACTACCTCGGCGAACCCACCCCGTACTACAGCGATTGGCCAAGCCACTCTTCGCTCTTCGGCATCTGCGACCTCGCAGGCCTGCCAAAGGACCGCTACTACCTCTACCGCAGCCACTGGAACAAGGAGGCCGAGACGCTGCACGTGCTGCCCCACTGGAACTGGGAAGGACGCGAAGGCGAAGTTACGCCGATATTCGTTTACACCAACTATCCCACAGCCGAAGTGTTCATCAACGGCAAGAGCCAGGGCAAGCGCACCAAGGACATGTCGATAAAGGTTTACAACACCGAAGACACCGTAGGCTCGACCCGTTTCCTGCGCCAGCAGCGTTACCGCCTGATGTGGATGGACACAAAGTATGAACCCGGCACCGTGAAAGTGGTGGCATACGACGAAAACGGCAAGGCCGTGGCCGAAACCGAGATGCACACAGCCGGCAAGCCTCACCACATAGAACTCGTTGCCGACCGCAACACAATCAAGGCCGACGGCAAAGACCTCTCGTTCGTGACCGTGAAAGTGGTTGACAAGGACGGCAACCTGTGCCCACTTGCCGACAACGAAATCAAGTTCAAGGTGAAAGGCAAGGGCTACTACCGCGCAGGAGCCAACGGCGACCCGGCATCGCTCGAATCGTTCCAAGAGCCGCACATGCACGTGTTCAGCGGCATGATGACCGCCATTGTGTCATCGACCGAGGAACCGGGCAAGATAACACTCGAAGCCACAGGCAAAGGCTTAAAGAAAGCCACAATCGACATAATTAGCGAATAATCCACAGCAACCAGCTGAAACCATAGCGGCAGCCACAGGCGGAGCACAAACTCCACCAGTGGTTGCCGCCATTTTATGCCCACACGGCTCAATAAAAAAATCGCCAACCGTCTTTCAACAAGACAATTGGCGATTGAAATCGTACTCCCGAGCAGAATCGAACTGCTATCTAAAGTTTAGGAAACTTCCATTCTATCCGTTGAACTACGGGAGCCGATAATTTGTGATGATGTTTTCAAAGGCGCAAATTTAGCAACAAATCTTCAATCAGTCAATACCCCACCCCACAAATGCCACAATTTTCCACAAAAAATCACGCTACGCAACTTTGGCTGAGGTACTGAAACGCCATACATTATTTTGTAAATTACCGATATTCACAAAGAATTCAATCCATGCGGGATTTGTAGTCGGCATAGGTGAACTCGCGCAGCACTTCCACCAGGCCGTCGCTGTGGACATACAGGATTGACGGGTGCTGGATGCCATTGAACATATTGGTCTTGACCGTAGTATAGTGGTTCATGTCCTCGAACGTGAGGCGGTCGCCGGCCCTCAACGGACGGGCAAAACTCCAGTCGCCCACGAAGTCGCCGCTCAGGCACGAGTTGCCGCCCATGCGGTAATTGCAGGCACCACCCGCCACCACCTCGGGCAAAGCCTCGGTTATCGTGGGCTTATATGGCATCTCAAGGCAGTCGGGCATGTGGCATGCAAACGACACATCTATTATGGCCGTCTTTATGCCGCTGTTCTCCACCACATCGACCACCGAGGCGATAAGGTCGCCCGTGCGCCAAGTGAACGCACTGCCTGGTTCGAGCACCACTTCAAGCCCCGGATGACGCTGCTTGAAACTGCGTAGCAGATTCACCAAGTGGGCGGTGTCATACCCCTGGCGCGTCATCAAGTGTCCGCCCCCCATGTTTATCCACTTCAGCCGCGGCAGGTAGCGGCCAAACTGCTCCTCCACGGCATCGAGCACACGTTCCAAGTCATAGGAGGTGGACTCGCAAAGGGCGTGGAAATGGAACCCCTCGATAAAGTCGGGCAATTCGCCAAGTTCGTCGGCAGTGACCCCGAAACGCGAACCCGGGCAGCAGGGATTGTAAATATCGGTCTCGATAACCGAACACATGGGATTGACACGCAGACCGCAACTCACGCGGTGGCTGCCAGCGGCGTTGTAGCGCTCCACGTCGCCACGGAACCGCTCGGCCTGCGCCACGCTGTTGAACGTGATGTGCGAGCTGCCGGCAAGGTAACGCCCGATGGTCTCGGCAGTGTAGGCCGGGCAATATGTGTGGGCAAGGCAGTCAAGCTCGTCGTTGGCAAGCTGCATCTCGTTGAGCGAGCTCGCCGTCGATGCCACCCCGTATTCGCGCATCACGCCGAAAGTGCGCCACAGCGCATTGGCCTTGAAGGCCATTATAATCTTCACGCCGGCCTCGGCAGCCACGCGCGAAATAAGGTCGAGGTTGCTCCGCAACCTGTCTTCATATACTATATAGTAAGGCGTAGGATAAGCCTCCAAGTCGATATATTTTCCCATTCTTTCCAAATTATTTCTATAAGTGGCTACAAGACATTGAATTATTTAAAGAATTGAACTTAAACCGCTCAATGTTATCGTTGTATCGCTCCAGCTGTATTGTCCGCTCATATTTGTTCCTATGCTTTTCGGGAGCGACAAGAAAATTCATATTTTTGAAACAATCACCCCATGAAATTAGATTACAGTATCTTGAAACGGGCAAATTTCAGGATTAGAGTCTTGCTGCCGATGTCGCCGAAATCTACTGTGATTTTGGCATCGGCAGAGCCTCCGGCCTCGACTGCCGTGATGGTTCCGGCTCCGAAACGGGAATGTTCAATCTGCATTCCTGCATCCAGTTCCGACGGCTCGTGCAGTGCAAAGCCTTCGTCTCCGGCATAAGATGCTGCCCGTGGCGCGGCGGCGGCAGCATGCGGCATGGTGTCAGGCTGCTGGCGTTGCGTGGAGTCTTCGCCACCAACCCTCGACAGCCGACCATTTTCCCAGCGGTATTGCGGCCTTGCCTCGGTGGACTCCTTGCCATACGACGCAGCCGACGAAGACACCGACAAATAACGAGGATCCATGTCGCGGATGAAACGGCTTGCCGTGCACGTCTGCGTCTGCCCGTTGCGGTAGCGCGACTTGGCATAGGTGATGGTGCAGGTGGCCTGTGCACGGGTAATGGCCACGTAAAGCAGCCTGCGCTCCTCCTCAATGCCGGCCAAGGTGTCGCTGCTCATGGCCGAGGGGAACAAATTCTCCTCAACGCCCACTATAACCACGTTCTTAAATTCAAGCCCCTTGGCCGCATGCACGGTCATCAGCGTCACAGCCGCCTCGTTGCCACCCTTCTCTTCGTCGCGGTCCTGGTCGGTGAGCAGCGACACTTCGGCAAGGAAATTAGCCATGCCTGCCTCGCCGCCCCCTTCATTTTCCTCCTCGCGTGTCATAACAAAGTCGTCGAGACTGTTAAGCAGTTCGGTTAGGTTCTCCTTGCGGCTGATGTTCTCGGGAGTCTTGTCGCTTTCAATCATGGCTATGAGCCGTGTCGCCCTTATTATCTCACGTCCCAGCTCGTCGGCAGCCATGCCCGATGCGTTCATGTCGATGAACGACTGCACCATGTCGCGGAACAGCTCCAGCTTGCGTGCAGTGGCCGCACTGATGCCCACGTCGTAATGCTGCAAGTCGCACAGAACCTGCCAAATGCTTACGCCGTTCTTTATCGACGACTTCACGAGCTTGCCCATGGTGGTCTCCCCTATTCCACGTGCCGGGAAGTTTATTATGCGCCTCAGGGCCTCGTCGTCGGCAGGATTCACGGCCAGGCGGAAGTAGGATATGGCATCCTTAATCTCCTTGCGCTGGTAGAACGACTGCCCGCCATATATGCGATAAGGGATATTGCGCTTGCGCAATGCCTCCTCAAGCACACGCGACTGCGCATTGGTGCGGTACAGCACCGCAAACTGGTCAAACCCGTCGCCCTGCGTTGCCCGCAGGGTGATTATGCGGTTGGCCACGATGTAGCTTTCTTCAAGGTCGGAATAAGCCTCCACCACCTGCACCTTGGTGCCGCGGCTGTTGTCCGAAAATATATGTTTCCTTATCTGTTCGGTATTCTTGTCGATTAGGCTGTTGGCGGCATCAAGTATGTTTTGCGTGGAGCGGTAATTCTGTTCGAGCTTGAACACACGCAGTCCCTCGTAATACTTGCCCATGTTGATGATGTTGGATATATTCGCCCCACGGAACGAATAAATACTCTGCGCATCGTCGCCCACCACGCACAAGTTGCCTACGCCCTGCGTGAGTTTCGACACGATGAGGTGCTGTGCGAAGTTGGTATCTTGGTACTCATCGACAAGTATATACCTGAAAAACGAGCGGTAACGGTCGAGCAAGTCGGGATTGTCGCGCAGCAGCACGTTGGTGTAGAAAAGCAGGTCGTCGAAGTCCATCGCCCCGGCAATGCGGCAACGGTCGCAATAGCCACGGTACACCTCGGCAAAGCGCGGACGGCGAGCGCGCAGGTCGGCATCGACCAACTCGCGGTCGCTGGCATAATCACTGGGCGAGATAAGCGCATTCTTCATCTTTGAGATACGCGACTGCACATCGCCCACCACGTATGCCTTCTCCTCAAGCCCCAAGTCGCGAATGATGGTCTTGATGAGCGACTTTGAGTCGGCAGTGTCATAAATAGTGAGGTTCGAGCCAAACCCTATGCGGTCGGCATTGCGGCGCAATATGCGCAGGAATATGGAGTGGAAAGTACCCATCCACAATTGCTCGGCCACGTCGGCATCCACAAGGCGGGCAATACGCTCCTTCATTTCGCGCGCCGCCTTGTTGGTAAACGTCAGTGCCATTATGCGGTAAGGCTCATACCCGTGGTTGAGCAAGTGCACAATCTTGTAGGTAAGCACACGCGTCTTCCCCGAACCGGCTCCGGCAATCACCAATTGCGGCCCGTCGAGGTACTCCACAGCAGCCCTCTGCTGCTCGTTGAGGTCGTTCAAATATTCTTCCAAGTTGTTCTTCTCGTAAATGCCTTTGCAAAATTAGCCACACTTTTCATTCTGTGCAAATACAACCATCTTGATGATATATTTAACACAGATGTGCAAAGATATTGCACAACCAAATTCGTAACTTTGCATTACATGAAATCGCCAATCAGCCATTGACCATGAAAAACACAAAAGAAACAGGGCGCGGAAGTGGAAAACCTCCGCACCCTGCTATTTTTTCAAAACCTTGGATAAAGCTCTTATACCTCCCCCGGCAATCAGTCAAACAAGTGGCGCAACCTGCTGAAGATGCGTTTCTTCTCGCTTTCGTTGGGCGTGATGTCGGGCTGGCCTTTAAGTTTCTCAAAGGCCGCTTTCTCGTCGGCGGTGAGCTTTTCGGGGATGTACACCATCACGTTGACGAGCATGTCGCCGTTGCCATAGCCGTTGGGCGAAGGCAACCCCTTGCCGCGCAGGCGCAAAATCTTGCCCGGCTGCGTACCCGGCTCTATGGTAAGCCGTGCCTTGCCGTCAACCGTGGGTACCTCTACCTTGCCGCCAAACACGGCTGTCGGTATGTCGAGCATAAGGTTGTAAATAAGGTCGTTCTCATCGCGCACAAGTTCGGCATCCTTCTCCTCCTCGATTACTATGAGCAGGTCGCCCGGAACGCCGCCATGGCGGGCTGCATTTCCCTTGCCGCGCATACTAAGCGTCATGCCCTCGGCCACGCCGGCAGGAATGTTGACCGTCACCACGTCGTCTTGCTTTACAATACCTTCGCCGCCGCAGACCGTGCAACGGTCTTGAATTATGCGCCCCTCGCCGCCGCAAGTGGGGCACGGTCCTTGTGTGCGCATGGTACCGAGGATGGTTTGCTTCACTTGGCTCACCACGCCCGAGCCGTGGCAGGTGGAGCAGGTGGTGAATGCAGTGCCGTTCTTCGCACCCGTGCCGTTACAAGCCGAACAAGCCACGTAGTGCGGAATTTTCAGTTTCTTTTCCACGCCATGCGCCACATCTTGCAGGGTGACTTTCACCTTCACGCGCAAATCGGTGCCGCGGTTCTGGCGCGGACGGCTACTGCTACCCGACGAACCGAAACCGCCAAAGCCGCCGAAACCGCCAAAGCCGCCAAATATGTCGCCAAACTGCGAGAATATGTCTTCCATCGACATTCCGCCGCCGCTGAAACCGCCGCCGCCCATATTGCCCATGTTGTGGCCAAACTGGTCGTAACGCGCACGTTTCTCGGGGTTGCTGAGCACGTCGTATGCCTCGGCAGCCTCCTTGAATTTCTCCTCGGCCTCTTTCTTTTCGGCCTCCGACTTCCCTTGCTGGCGGTCGGGGTGGTACTCGATGGCCTTCTTGCGGTATGCCTTTTTAAGTTCTTCGGGTGTCACATTCTTCGACACTCCAAGCACTTCATAATAATCTCTTTTCTCCATTATCGTTGTTCAAGACCTTTTTTCTGAAAAAACACACAATTCACACACTCACTCTACTTCACGCCCGTGCGGTCACTGCCCCACTACCACCTTGGCATGGCGCAGCACCTTGTCGTTGAGCGTGTAGCCTGTTTGCACCGTGTCCACAATCTTACCCTTCTGCGACTCGTCGGCGGCAGGGAACGTGGTCACAGCCTCGTGCAATTCGGTGTCGAACTCCTTGCCTGTACTGTCGATGGGCTTAACGCCGTTCCGTTCAAGGTA
Source organism: uncultured Muribaculaceae bacterium (assembly GCA_944320595.1). Taxonomy (GTDB): domain Bacteria; phylum Bacteroidota; class Bacteroidia; order Bacteroidales; family Muribaculaceae; genus Avimuribaculum. The sequence continues at coordinate 19,876 of CALUIB010000022.1, forward strand.
TTTCATGAATTTGCTGTATATCAAGTCAACCCCTTGTTTTAGGCTTTCAAGCTCTCCGTTTTCGTCAATGGCCTTCAAGGCTCTTTCAAAGTCGTCGATTACCGGCAGCAGGTCGCGCATGGCGTTCTCAGCACCGTTCTTTATGATTTCCGACTTCTCCTTCAAGGTGCGTTTCCTGAAGTTGTCGAACTCGGCCATCAAGAACAGGTATTCCTTCTTGGAATTTTCAAGTTCCTTTTCAAGCGACTCTATCTTCTTTCCAAGTTCGGCCACTTCGTCGCCAGCATCATCTTCGGCCTTGTTCTCGTTTTCGTTGTTTTCGTTCGAGGCTTGCTCGGCGGCAGCCTTTTCGGCAGGCTGCGCAGTTCCTTGCTGCTGTTGCTCCTCTTGCTCTATGTTATCAGTTGTTGCCATAATTCGTTCTAATTCTTATCAACACCAAAGCACTATCAAAAATGTTGCCAAAATGTCATTACTATCCTTGCCGCACTGCCACCACGGCGGCAACAAGCGGCCACACAAGACATTGCGCCACAAGCATGGTTACAATTTCATGACAAAATTTAGGCATCCGCCTATCTTACCGCTCGCCGACTCTGCCAAAATGTCACTCTCGAAAATGCCATACAGCGAACTGCCCGACCCCGACATCGACGCATAAAGCGCACCGGCATCATACATTTGCTGCTTTATTTGCGCCAATTGCGGATGACAGGCAAACACACTCGGCTCGAAGTCGTTTTTCAGCACCTCCCTCCATTGCCGCACCGGGCGTTGCAGCACCTGTGGTATAGGCTCAGCCGAAGGAGCGGGCTTGACCTTGGAATAAGCCTCGCCCGTGGGCACGGACACCGGCGGCTTTACGAGCAACAGCCAGTAGCCCGAAAGATTTACCTCCACCGGGGCGAACTTGTCGCCTATGCCTGTGGCATACATCGGGCGGTTGTACACGAAGAATGCGCAGTCGGCACCCAACTGCGACGCCATTTCCGCAAGCTGCTCGTCGGGCATCCCCAGCTTGCCCATTTCGTTGAGCATCTTCAATGCAAACGAGGCATCGGCCGAACCGCCGCCAAGCCCGGCTCCATCGGGAATATGCTTGTACAGGTAAATATCGGCCTCGGGCAAGCTGCCATGGAGCTGCTTCATCTGTCGGTAGGCTTTCATAACAAGGTTTTTCTCGGGCTCGCACCCCACAGGGTTGCCAAGCGTGTGCAGCATGGTGGCACCGCCGGGTGAGGGCACTATTTCAAGCACATCGTGCAAATCGATGGGGTAAAACACTGTCTCGATGTCGTGGTACCCGTCGGGCCGCCGTGCCACGATATTCAGCCCGAGGTTGATTTTAGCATTTGGAAAAGTTATCATAGTTCAAGCCCTAATGGAAAGACAAAGAGGAGCATGCCTTCTTCATAAAAAGACATACCCCTCCCTTCTCTTTTATTATTATGAATGTTGGTATTTCAAGAATCTATCAGCAGAATTTCGAAAAATCGGTCTTCGACATATCGCCCTGCTCGATGAATGTTTCGTGGAAAGCAAATGCCGCACGAAGCGTGTGCGGAGTGTGGCCTCCCTTGGCCATCTTCAAGTAGTTGCGCAGCAACGGGCGGTAAGCGGGATGTGCGCAATTCTCGATGAGCGTTTCGGCCTTTTGTATTGGCGACTTTCCGCGCAGGTCGGCAATGCCTTGCTCGGTGATAATCACGTCAACCGAGTGCTCGCTGTGGTCAAGGTGCGACACCATTGGCACTATCGCGCTTATCAAGCCCCCTTTGGCCACCGACGGGCAGCTGAATATCGAAGTGTAGGCATTGCGAGTGAAGTCGGCCGAACCGCCTATTCCGTTCATCATCTTGGTGCCTGTGACGTGCGTCGAGTTGACGTTGCCGAATATGTCGGCCTCAAGAGCCGTGTTCATCGTTATCACACCCAAGCGGCGTATCACCTCGGGGTTATTGGATATTTCTACGGGGCGCATTACCACCTTGTCGTGGAAATAGTCGATATTGGCAAAAAACTCGTTCATCGCCTCGGTGGAGAAGGTCGTGGAGCAGGTACTTGCAAAGCGGCACTTGCCCGACTCGATGAGTTTCAAGGCCGAGTCTTGTATCACCTCGGTGTACATCTCGAACGACGGAATTTCGGCATTGGCCTCAAGTCGCGCCAGCACGGCATTGGCAATATTGCCCACGCCCGACTGCAACGGCAGGAAGGTGGACGGTATGCGACCGGCCTTCAGCTCCGATATCAAGAAACTGCACACGTTCTCACCTATCATCATGGTGGTTTCGTCGCTCGGGGTGAACGGGTGTCCGCCTTCGGGAACATTGGTCTTCACTATGCCCACAATCTTCTCGGGGTCGATGCGCATCGTCGGCACACCGGCACGGTCGCTCGGCTTGTAGATGGGTATCTCGCGACGATAAGGTGGGTCGAGCGGTATATATATGTCGTGCAACCCGCGTATCCTCGGGTCGATACCTTCGTTCACTTCAAGCAACACCTGCTTGGCAAGCATGGCAAAAGTGGGAGCGTTTCCTATGCCCGTGCCGAGCACGGCGTTCCCCTCGTCGTCGATGCTCTGCACCTCGATGACGGCCACATCAAGCGGCCCGTAGGTATTATAGCGCATCTTTTGCGGAAGTTCCGACAGGTGCAGGTCGAAGTAATTGATTATGCCGGCATTCACCGCCTTGCGCGTGTCGCCGCACGACTGGTATGGGGTGCGCAAATTCACGGCACCAGCACGCGACAATTCGCCATCGACGCTGTCGTTGGTCGAGGCACCTGTAAACACGTTTATTTTAAATTCACGACCGGCCTCATGCTCACTTTTCGCACGATTGGCAATTGCCACCGGGATGGCCTTTGGCGTACCACAAACCGTAAAGCCCGAAAAGCCCACATTTTGGCCATTGTGGACATATTCGGCTGCTTCTTCTGCCGTTAGGATTTTGTATCTCATATAAAGTTACTTTATGGTGTTGAAGTTAAAACTTGGTTTTCAATATTTCGTATGCTATCACAGCCTTGCGCCAATCTTGCGGCATGGCCGCCTCGTCGGCATCCTCGCTCACGGGAGCGTAATTAGGGTCGCCGCCTGCCTGCGGCGCTTGCACACCGCCAGTGGGCGACAACTGCGCTCTCGCGCCGCCCTCGGCAGCCTTGCCTGGGGCATTTGCGGTGGTTATAACCCGCCCACCTTCAAGTTCCCATGGCTGTGGCCGCTTGCCGCGGCGTTTTTTGGCCTTGGTCGCCAGTTGCGGCGGCAGGTTGTCGTTAGTGGGAATCCAGTCGTCAATCAAGTCGGGTTTCGGCTTTGCGTCGGGTGGCAACGTAGGAGTAGCCGCCCCTGGCCGCGGCATGGCAGTGGCACCCTTCGCCGATTCCTTCTTCGAGGATTTGCCCACAAGGCTTATCAATGCTCCGCCCACTATAATCAGCAGCGGCAATATGTCGGACAAGTCCATATAAATAAATTTTTCCTCAAAAATAACAAATCGTGGGATAACCGCCAAGCAGCCAAGCCCCTTTTTTGTAATCAATAACGCCCAAATATTGTACTTTCGCCACTAATGGAGACGCTTGCAATGGTGTGGGAATGCTATTACAACCCACCGAAAAAGGGTGTGAGTGCATCAATTCCTGTGTCATGATGCACCCACACACACGTGATGTCAGTTATCGCTTGGCTTGGCCTGCGTGGCAGCAGGATTGCCCTTTTCCTGCCCTGTCGGCGCATTCTGTCCTGCGTCTTGCCGACGGCCACTGCCTCCATTATTCCCGTTATTGCTGTTACCTCCGCCGCCTTTCCGCTGCTGGCGGCCATTGCGGCGGTTGCCTTGTGGTTGCTGCTTGCGGTTGCCGGGATTTTCCTGCCCCTCGGCCGCGCTCTCCTTGCGGCCTCCGCCCTGCGGCTGTCCGCTGCCTCCTTGCGGCTTGCGCGGCTGCTTGCCATGCTTTGGCTGGCCTTGCTGCTGCTTGTCGCCACCGCCGCCATTCTCGTCCGACTGCTGCTGGGCTTGCTGGCGTTTTTTGCCGTTCCTGTTCTTCTTGCGTTTCACCTTGTCAAACCGCGTGACATCGGCCTGCTCTATTATGTCGCCAAATGCCTTGCGCTCAAATTCCCGTTCCGCAGTGTCGAGTGCCAGCTTTTCGGGTTTAACGCCGTTCTTGTTCAAGGCAATAACTTCAAACACGCGCTCGGCTGGCAGCGTGACAAGGTTGTCGGGAGCCGACTTGCTGGTCGAGTAAGTCATTTCCTCCTTCAGTATGTCGGTCTTGAAGTGGTAATATGTGGCATCCTTGGTTTCAAGCCTTACGTCCTTGGGCGGCAGCCTCTTGGCCACCTCGGCATAGCAATCTACCTCGAAGTTCATGCAGCACTTCAGCTTGGCGCATTGCCCGGCAAGTTTCTGCGGGTTGAGCGAAATATCTTGGTAACGTGCCGCACTTGTGGCCACCGACACGAAATTGGTCATCCAGCTCGAACAGCACAGCGGACGGCCACAAGGGCCTATGCCGCCTATGCGCCCGGCCTCTTGCCGTGCGCCTATCTGTTTCATCTCGATGCGCACCTTGAACGCCTCGGCAAGCACCTTTATCAACTGGCGGAAGTCAACACGCTCGTCGGCAATGTAATAGAATATGGCCTTGTTGCCGTCGCCCTGATATTCCACATCGCCGATTTTCATATTGAGTTTCAAGTCCTCGGCAATCTTGCGCGACCGTATCATCGTGTCCACTTCCTTGGCCTTGGCCTCCTCGTAACGGGCTATGTCGTTGGGCTTTGCCTTGCGGAACACACGCAAAATCTCGGCATCGGGGCGCAGGTTCACACGCCTCATCTGCAATTTCACAAGCCGCCCCGTCATCGACACCCGGCCTATGTCGTGGCCCGGATTGGCCTCGACGGCCACAAGGTCGCCTATCGCCAACGGCAGGTGCTGACTGTTGCGGTAGAACCCGCGGCGAGTATTCTTGAACGACACTTCCACTATGTCGCAGTCGTTAAAGTCGCCCGGCACGTCGCCCAGCCAGTTGTAGCTGTGCAACTTGCTGCGTAGTTCCCGCCCGTCGTCGGCAGTCCTTGCCTGCTGCGGAGCCTCGGCAGCGTTTATGGCGTTTTTATCTTTCTCGTTATCGTTCATCTCGTGCTATTTGGCGAAGCTCACGGCACGTGTCTCACGGATAACGGTTATCCTCACCTGCCCCGGATAAGTCATTTCATCTTGTATCTTCTTGGCTATTTCGGCCGACAGTTTCTCGGTCTGCGCGTCATCGATTTTGTCGGCACCCACTATCACGCGCAATTCACGACCGGCCTGTATGGCGTAGGTCTTTATCACACCGGGATAAGACAAGGCCAATTGTTCCAGGTCGTTAAGACGCTTGATGTAAGCCTCCACCACTTCGCGGCGTGCGCCAGGACGTGCGCCCGATATGGCATCGCACACTTGCACTATCGGCGCAAGCAGGCTGGTGGCCTCCTCCTCGTCGTGGTGTGCGCCTATGGCGTTGCAGATGTCGGGTTTCTCCTTGTACTTCTCGGCAAGCTTCATGCCCAGCAGTGCGTGCGGCAATTCTGGTTCCTCGTCGGGCACCTTGCCTATGTCGTGCAACAAGCCTGCGCGGCGGGCGCGCTTGGGATTAAGCCCGAGTTCCGATGCCATGATTGCGCACAAGTTGGCAGTCTCGCGCGAGTGCTGCAGCAGGTTCTGGCCGTAGCTCGAACGGTACTTCATCTTGCCCACGAGGCGTATCAATTCGGGGTGCAAGCCATGTATGCCAAGGTCGATGGCCGTGCGCTTGCCCGTCTCGATAATTTCTTCTTCCACCTGCTTGCGCACCTTGGCTACGACCTCCTCGATGCGGGCCGGGTGTATGCGACCGTCGGCCACGAGCTGGTGCAGTGCCAGGCGTGCAATCTCGCGGCGCACAGGGTCGAAGCCCGAAAGCACTATGGCCTCGGGGGTGTCGTCAACAATGATTTCAATGCCCGTGGCAGCCTCCAGTGCGCGAATGTTACGCCCTTCGCGGCCTATGATGCGCCCCTTTATCTCGTCGCTGTCGATATGGAACACAGTCACGGCGTTCTCTATTGCCGTTTCAGTGGCCACGCGCTGTATGGTCTGCACCACTATCCTCTTGGCCTCCTTGTTGGCGGTCATCTTTGCATCGTCCATTATATCGTTGATATACGACGCGGCAGCCGTCTTGGCCTCGTCCTTCAACGACTCCACAAGCTTTTCCTTGGCCTCCTCGGCCGACAAGCCCGAAACGTGTTCAAGCGTCTCCTGTATGTTGCGCTGCATCTTGTCGAGCTCGGCTTGCTTGCTATCGACCAGTGCAAGCTGGTTCTCAAGGTTGCCCTTCATTGCGTCAACCTCGTTTTTCTTCTTCTGCAATTCCGACTGCTGCTGGTTCATCTGCATTTCGCGCTGTTTCAGCTTGGCCTCGGCAGTCTGCACCTTCGACAAGCGGGCGTTGGCCGCTTTCTCTGCCTCCGACTTTATTTCCATTTCGGCTTCCTTGGCCTCGATGATTTTGTTTTTCTTTATCATCTCGGCCTCGCGGGTGGCTTCTTCAATGATTCCCCTGCCCTTGGCCTTGTCGATACGCCGCGATATGGCTATTGCCACGACGGCTCCCACCGCGAGGCTTACCACAATAGATACGATTAACACTATAATGTTCATTTTTCGTTGTTTTGTTAAAGTATATATAAAAAATCACACCGACCGACGCGCAGGTGTGTCCACGGCAGTGTGCCGTCGCTACCCCATATCGCGCCTACCGGTGCAGGTAAAAATCTCATTCAGCCTTTATGACCTTGTGTACGACCGCTGCATTCGAACCATTGCATATAAATTCGTTATGGCAACCGTAGTCGTAGCCAAACAATGGTGTAAAAATAACCAAATCCCCCCGATGCGGTGGGGAGGCCAACGTCCCGCAGGGCAATTGCCCAAGCGGCGCACACGCGCGGCTTATCATTCCAGTGCTTATATCTTTACAACAATTTCGTCGAGTTGTCGTTCAAATTCTTTCAAAAAACTCGCCACGGCATCATTTCGGGCATCAGCTGACACCACAGTCAATGCGAATTTAAAAGCAACCATAGCCATTATGCTTTCGTTGGAGCTGTTTTTCCTATACTTTGCGGCATATTTGCTCCACACGTCGTTTAGTTTTTTTTCGGCTTGGCGGTATGCCTTCTCTTCGGCTTTATCTTTTAGACTCACCTTGAACTGGTCAAGACCGGCTATGTGAATCCAAATTTCCTTGCTCTCCGTTGCTGCCATAGCATCATTCCATTAATTGAGAGATGCACTTGTCGATGTCCTGCACCAACTTGCCGAGCATTTCCCGGTTGCGGTCGAGTTCCTTGCGGTTGGTGGCCACGGTGCGGGCAAGTTTCAAGTAGTCATACTCTTGCTGCAGCCGCTCAAGCCGTGCAACCATCGCGCCAAATCCCGCTTTCAACTCCGCATTTTCCCTTTCGATGGCCTCCTTTTCGGCTTTCAAGGCGTTGTATTTCTCCACAAGCACCTGTGTCTTCCCGATTAGCCGTGTCAAGGTTTCTTGCAGTCCGGAATCCATGCTTCGTCATTTTTCTACAAATATAGCTGTTTTATGCTAAAATACAATAATATTACCGATTTTTTCACAATTATTGTCCTTTCCGCACCCTAAAGCCTCAGCTTCTACCCGTATAATCAGCAAAAAAACAATCGGCCTACTGCACTCTACCCTGCCAGCCCGTTCTTTTCGAGCAGCGTTTCTATCTCCTTCATGGTTATGTTTTCGCGTTCCGCCTTGTCGTAGATACTAACCAAAAGGATTTCAGCACTATCGGCATCAAAAAACACATTTAAAGTTATGACACGTACACCACCACTCTTGCCGCGCCCCTTTCGAGGTTATGACCATGCGTATTTTGCGCAAGCCTCGTCCCAAATCCACACCTTGATTAGGGTTCATTTGCTACGAACGACCAAGAGCCAACACATCTTCTTTTATCGAAACATACCGTTTCGACAGCCTTTTCAGCTCCTTTAGAAAGCTCGGAACCGGCTTAATGCCATATTTCATTCAAGGCTTCTTCTAAAGGTCTCAACTCCAGTTTCCCTTCGCGATACAGCTTTACTTTACCTCCTTCAGTCCGGCATCGATGCCGGCAAGCACCTCTTCCTTGCTTATGTACTCGTCATCGTCGGTCGTGGCGGCCTTTGGGTGCAAGTCCTCCTGCAAACGCTCCGACAGCCATTGCTTGTTACTGCGCGGCAACGTCCGCAAATATTGCCACAAGCCCTCCATTGCTACCATTGTACTCATATTCTTCTCCTTTAAATTAAATCTGTACACAAAAATAACAAAAAACAGGCATCCCTCAAAATAAAAACAGATGGAACGTGCCGCCCACAGGCTTCACGCTCCATCTGTTCATTATTTCTGATTAAAGGAACGGCTTATTCCTCGTTGCGATGCAATTGCTGAACGTAGATAGCCTTCATGAGACGCTTGCGCTTGGTCACCGAAGGTTTCTCAAAAGCCTGACGAGCACGCAATTCCTTCACGATGCCAGTCTTTTCATATTTCCTTTTGAACTTCTTCAAAGCCCTTTCGATGTTCTCGCCTTCTTTTACTTGTACTATGATCATTGTCGTATTGGTTGTTTTTAAGTTTCTGAAAATTAATATTTGAAATCACTGCCGCCCCAGCCGGGAAACCGGCCTGCATCACGCTCCGGCCCGACAGCAAGCCAAAGCTCCAATTACTCGTTTTTTCTTATATATGTATGTTCTATATAAATACTATTGCAGGAAGAAACAACCCCCTCTCTCTTTAGTGATTTCAAAAGCTCCGCAACGGCCAAACCGCTGCAATTCGGTTGCAAAGTTACACATTATCTGCAACCTGGCAAAATTTTCAAACCTAATTTACAGCAAATTTTCCCCCGCAGCCCGGCAACCCGAAATATATCATACCCATTCAATTACACAAACCACAACTAAACAGCCTGTACAAAGGCCCCACACCCATATTTGTGCGCACCCCATAAAAAATCGCTTGGGAATATCATATTTTTTGCATATTTGTATGGCTAATTAAAATTTTTTCGTATTTTTGTAATTACAATAATACTGTTTCAATCATACCTATATATAACCAGTAATTGATTTTCTTATGAAACAAATCTACTCATCAATCAAATTAAAGCTATTAATTGCCGCAATCGCAACAATCTATAGCACAAGTGTTTACGCACAGGGAGAAGTAAATTCTGACTCTCCGAGCAACGGAATTTCGTTAAAATCGCAGTCCACATATAGCACACATTACACTGTGCGTGTGGACGATGCCGTAATAGGCGATTCCAAGGCATTCACCATCTCGGCTTGGGTTTATGTAGATGGAGCTGGAGGCCAATTAAATTACTCCAATTATCCTATCCTCGGCCTTACAAACATCAAATCACTTGGTAACTCAACCAATATTGACGTTTGGCTCTTAAATGGAACTTTTTCAATGCAAATAAATAACTCTATATATGGAACCGAGCAAAGCGGTGAGCTTGTAGAGGGAACCAATAATGCTGCCAAAGGACGAGAATGGGTACTTTTAGCGATTTCCGTGGACGATGTTGACGGTAAAGCCGCGTTCTATTATGACGGTGTGTTGACACAAACATACGAATTTGAACCGGGAACTATTTTTCGTCAGGACGAAGAAACAATGTTCCACTTAACAAATACTTCTAGCAAAGGCTCTATTGCCACACGTTTCGATGACCTAAAAATTTGTAATCGAACACTCACAATCGAAGAAATTGATGACCTAAAATACGCTTATCAACCAGACAATATTCCCGATTATTTAGCTGGATATTATTCATTTGATGAAAACGACGGAACTGTCAACGAATATGCCAACCAAGGTAATGGCGGGGAGCAATATGTCGCACAAGTCCAACAAGGTCAAGACCCATACTCCGATTATTATATGGGATTTTCAGGCAAATTGTCATCCACCAATGCTGCAGGCGAGGGCATTGTGAATGAATGGGCCCCATATAAATATATGGTGACCATCAACGCTACAGGCCCCGGCTCTGTAACCGTGATGAATGGCGAAACCGAGGTGACAAGCGGCTCACTGCTACCGGCCGACACAGAAATTACCATCACAGCGACTCCCGACGAGAACTGCGAGGTAGAATCAATCACTGTCAACGGCAACCCGTTTGAAGGTTCGGCCTACACCGTAACATCGGCAACCGAAATAAATGTGGCATTCACAACAAAGACCGCACAAATAGCAGCCGACAACGGCACAAACGAGGGCGGTTCATACATACTCGCCGATCCCGATAGCGACGAAGAATTTGAAAAAACCGACGGCTACTACAACATCGCCTACGGAACCGAAGTGGAAATAGTAGTCGCTTCGGCCGAAGGCTTCCGCACGACGGCAATCACAATCCAGCCCGAAGATGGCCAGTCAAGCGACCTCGACCTTGACAATCCTGTATTCACCATAGCTGCCGACAGCTACACGATACAAGTAGATTTCATTGAAATGTTCACCATCACCTACTCGGCCGGCGAGGGCGGAACAATAAGCGTGACCGCCGCCAACAACAACGTGACAAGCGGCAGCACACTTGACGACGGAACCGAAGTGACAGTCACAGCCTCTCCCGATGACGGCTACGAGCTTGAAAGCCTGACGGTGAACGGGAATGCCGTAGAAGTGGATGCCGAAGGTACTTATACATTCAACATACAAGCCGACACCGAAATGACAGCCACATTCTCGAAAACGAGCGGAGTGGCACAAATAGGCGCAGGACAGGCCGCACGTTACGACATTGCATCGCAAAGCATCATCACCGACGGTAATGCACAAATTGCAATCTATGGAATCGACGGAAAGATGCTGCTAAGCGGCATGGGCAACACCCTGTCGGTAGCAGGTCTCGACGGAGGTATCTACATCGCGACCATCAACAACGGAAAGACAACCGAGAAAATAAAATTCCGCAAATAACAAGTATCATAAACTTTTGTCAATGAAAAGAATATTATTTATTCTTCTCATACTGGCCTGGATTTCCCCCGAAATCCGGGCTCAGTATGTTAATGCCGACTTAGGCCGCCCCGATGTGCCATTCTCTTTGGCCACGCGCGACAAGTTGGTACAAAACAATTATGTATCGACCCGCATGGCCTCGTTGCCAATACAGAAAGCCATGCCTGTAATCCCCGACAAGACGGCATACGTATTCTTGCTCGACAACAACGACATACCCGAATACATGGGTATGGCAAGTTTCCAAATCCCCAAACCCGACGTTTACACTCTGCTTTCACCAAGCAGCTGGGAACACGTGGTATATTCCGGCGTGTATGCCGAAGACACCTATTATGCTTACGTGTGCCGCGTAAACATTGTTTCGGGAGCCGCATTCCCCACCGAACTTGCCACTTTCAATTTCCAAACGAACACTTGGCGCACCGTGTGCCAGCTCAACGGCAAAGGCGGAGAAACAATTAGCGACCTCACCTACGACTATTCAACAGGCACAGCATACGCGATAAAGAACACCGGCCTGTTCCAGACAACACTCTACGAGTTTTCCCTCACCGACGGGTCTCTCACCGAAGTATGCCCGCTCGACGCAACCACCTATATACTGGCCATCGCCTGCAACTACGACGGTGAAATGTATGGCATAGGCTCCGGCGGCGGATTGTACCGAATCGACAAACAAACCGGCTCGCTGTCGCTCGTGGGCAACACCGGCTATATGCCATGGTTCCTGCAATCGATGGAATTCGACCACACCGACGGCACTCTATACTGGGCAGGAGCCGATGCCGAACACACATTCCTTGCCACCATCGACACCGCCACGGCAGCCGCTGTGGAAATCGGAACATTCGTGCAAGGGTGCAATACCACGGGCATCCACATTCCTTTCACTCGCGTCAAACCGGGCGCACCGGGTGCCGCAACCAATTTCTCGGCGCAACCCGGACAGAAAGGAGAACTTTACGCGCAATTGTCATGGACTAATCCCGTTATCGACCCATTTGGCTCGATACTGACCGACAGAGACATCGACGTAAGGATTTACCGCGACGGAGACCTTATACACGAAATAACTGGCACAGAGCCGGGCGCACAACTCAGCTACCGCGACGGAGAGCCCGCTGCGGGCAGCCATGAATACAGCATCGTGGCCTACAACGGAGTGGGCGCAGGAGAGACTGCCAAGCAAGAAGTGTGGATAGGCGAAGACTACCCCAACGAACCCCAAAATATAACCATTTCTGCCCTTAACGGCTCGGTCAACCTCACCTGGGATGTATCAGAGACCGGCGCACATGGCGGTTGGGTAAACAAGGCCCGACTATACTCGACCATTGTGCGCGAACAAGACGGCACAACGGTTCTCGACAGGCAAATAGCATACAATGGCACCGACGACAACCTGACGTCAACCGGGAAATGGTCGTACCGCATAATCGTGTCTGACGAAAACGGCAATTCCGCCGAGGCAAAAACAGACTTGATAGTCGCAGGCCCGGCACTGCCGCTTCCATACTTTGAAGATTTCCAAGACAACGATTTCTCAAACCTATGGACCGTGCGCAACGAAAACGGCGACACGCTATACTGGAAACACACCAATTTCCATTATGACGACGGCGCACGCTACCTGCAATACCGCATGAGCCAGGTAGACCAGGCCAACGACTATGTGATAGCACCGCCGGTGACATTGCAGGCCGGGAAAGACTACCTCATCAGCTTCGACGCACGCATACAGCGTATGCACCTCATGTCGCAAGAAAAGATAGAAGTATTCGTTGCACCGTCGCCGACAAAGGGCGCCGAAACTACCACGGTACAAGAACTGACCCTGGGTGATTACGACACCAATTGGGCAACGCGCCAGATTGAATTTTCACCGGCCGCCACAGGCGACTATTACACGGGGCTGTACCTGCACTCCGACCCCGACCAGAACTGGGTGTGCATCGACAACTTCCGCATCGAGGAGATATATTACTACGACCTTGAAGTCACCGCATTCACGGGCCCGAACTCGGCGATAGCCAACATGAACTCGACCTACGGCATAACAGTCCACAACAAAGGTTCGCGCGAGGTTTCAGACTTCACCGTGCGCATAGTTGACAAAGCGGGAAACACGCTTGGAGAAACGCATCCCGAAGCCCCCCTTGCCGCAGGCGAAACGGCCACTTACCAAGTGACGATCAATCTGCAACAAACGGGCAACTACCAAGTTTATGCCGAAGTGGTGATACCGACCGACGGCGACCAGTCAAACAACAAGACCGGCGAACCGTTTGACATCAACGTGCATACCAACGGCGATTTCAGCATCATGATAGGCGAAACAGCAGGAATCACTGCCCGCGACGACAACGGAATGCCATTCATGAAAAGCAATCCCAACAACGTGTGGACACAATCGATATACCTCGCATCAGAAATAAATGCCACCAACGGCCTCATCACCCAAATGGAATGGTATGGAAGCGGGTTCGACATATATCCGGTGGAATTCCCCGTGAAGATTTACCTCGGCAACACCTCCGCCAGCAACCTGTCGTCAGGGGAACTGCCAACGAGCGAGATGACGCTGGTTTATGACGGTATAATGTCGTTTGCCAACGCCGGGCAGAAAGCCGCCACCATCAAATTTACACAACCCTTCAACTACACGGGCGGCAACATGGTGGTGTGCATATACCGCGAAAACACGGCTTCATCGCCCGACTGGAGAGGTGTGACCGGCGGAATGGAAATATTCTACGCCCAATCGGCGGCACTCAGATACTGGGATGGATTCCGCGGTGACACTCTCGACTTCAAGCCCGTAGTATCGATATTCATGGACGCTACCGGCAACAGCTTGAGCGGTACCGTGACATCAACCGACGGCACCCCTCTTGCCGGCGTAAAAGTCACCGTCAACGAGAACGGAATGAACACCACTACCGACGAAGAGGGCAATTACCGCTTCGACCTGGTGAATACAGGCACCTACCATGTTTCATACAGCGTATATGGCTACTACGAACACACCGATGAAATAACCATCACCGGCGACGACGACACTCCAGTGACAAACAACGTGCAATTGGAGGAAATGAAGCGTTGCAATCTAACGCTAACCGTCACAAACGGCCTGGACAACGTGGCCGGGGCGGCAGTTTCGCTAAACGGGTACAGCCAATTGACAGGCACAACGGACAACGACGGGCAACTCACGTTCAACGACGTGATTTGCAGCGAATACACGGCCGTCATCGAATCGCAAGACTACACGACACTGCACGACACGCTGCAACTGAGCGGCGACAATGCCACCGAAACGCTCACATTCACCGTAAAGCCCAAAGCATACCCAGTAGATGGCTTCACAATGGCACCTGGCGATGCACCGGTACTCAGTTGGAACGCTCCTGTACGCGTCAATGAACGCCGCTACGACGACGGTGTAGCCACAACACGCGCGGGAGGCGCTGCCACTGCCGAGGGGCAGAAACTCTACAAGGCCGTATTCGGCATTATAGAGGAAAATGCAGGCTCAATAAAACAAGTGTCGTGGTACTTGGTAGAAACCGAGGGCAAAACCGAGCGCACAGTCAACTTGTTTGTGTTCAACCTCGACAGCGACGGTTCGCCCGAACTGACGCCGGTATATGAAGTCAACGGCATCACGTCCACCGTCAACGAGTGGTTCACCTACACGCTCGACGAGCCTTACAGCACCGACAGGCCATTCTTCATCGCCCTGTCATGCACCGACGAATACCTGGGCCTGGGTGTCGATGGCAGTTATTTCAACCCCACCGACGAATATCCGTTCCGTGAAATGCTGCAATACTATTCCACCAACTACACCCAGCAATTCTACCCGTCGGCTATATGGTATAAAGGCAATTTCATGATACGCCTGCAAATGGCCGACGCAATACCCGAAGCACCGGGTTCAACCGACTTGCTGCAAGGATACAATGTTTACCGTTTCCTTGCCGCCGACCGCGACAACCGCGGCAACTGGCAGACCATAGCCGACCACACAGCGGCCACCACGTTCACCGATGACAATCTTGCTGCAATGCCGCAAGGCTATTACCAATATGCCGTGACAGCAGCATGGGGCGACATGATTGAATCGGAACCGGTGGTGAGCGAAATAGTGGAGAAAGATATGCTCACGGCCGTGACGCTGCAATTCTCCACCAAAGTGCAATCGCAATCGGCACTCGACGGCACCACCGTGCAACTCGTTTCTACCGACGGCGAATACCGTTACACAGCGACGGTGGCCGACGGACAGCGCAACTGCACGATACGCGACGTGAGCAAGGGCAGCTACCGTCTCACTGTGGTCAGCAACCGCTTCGAGACCATATCGGAAGAAATCAGCCCCGATACCGAAGATGCCTACACATTCAGCTACACGCTCGACGAAAAACTTACCGCACCGGTCAACCTCACGGCTTCGCCGGCTGCCGAAGATGGCACATACGACCTTACTTGGAACTTAACCTCCAACATATTCGAGGACTTTGAGAGCCATCCCGACTTTACTCTCAATTCGCCGGGAGAAATCGGCTGGAGCTACCTTGACAACGACGACAACGAAAGAACCTACGGATTGAGCGCAAACGGCGAACAAGTCATATATGACAACTGGGGCACACCCACGGCATATATAATCTTCAACCCGTCAACCACCGATCCGCGCAGCGACAGCGACGGCAACATCAATGCCTACAGCGGCAGCAAGTTCCTCGGCTCGTTTGCATCAAGCAGCGGGGCCAACGACGACTTCATCATCTCGCCCGAACTTTTCTTCGACAGCGATTTCGAGTTCTCTTTCTACGCCCGCTCCTACAGCGATGTTTATGGCACCGACAAGATGATGGTGGGATATTCGCTCACCGACATCGAGCCCGAGTCGTTCACCTGGCTCAACAACGGCCTGGAAATCACCGTACCGGCCTATCTGTGGACGCATTACACCTACACCATCCCGGCGGCCGCCAAGTATGTCACCATACGCTGCGTGTCAAACGACACATTCCTCTTCATGGTAGATGACATCCAAATTGGCAGCGGCGAGGCTGCACCGTTCCGCACATTCGCCCAAAAGTTTGAAATATACCTTGACGGCGAGAAGAAAGGCGAAACCACCGACAACACCTACCAGATAGCCGCCGACGGAGGCCGGCACACCATCGGTGTGAAAGCCATCTACGAGACCGGCGAATCGGAAATGTCGGAAATCACAGTGGGCAGCACCACCTCGGTGGAATTAACCGGCGGCAACAGCGGCCAAGTATTCTACAGCAACCGCAGATTGTGGTTCCAAGGCCTGGCAGAAGAAGCGCAGATTTACTCCTCGACAGGAGTGAGGGTGATGGCCGTCGCCAATGCCGAGGGCGGCATCGACCTCAACGAGCTTGAACGCGGCGTTTACATCGCCTCCGTGATAATCGACGGCAAGAGAAACATTGTAAAATTCATAATCCGATAACACATAAAAGACAATAATGAAATCAATAAAGCATACAACCGGCCGCATAGCCGCCACAGTTGCCGCAATGGCACTGTCGGTGGCCGCGTGGGCAGTTCCGGCCAAGCCGGGCTTGCTCACGGTGAAGATGGCCGACGGCTCCACAATCAAAGTCAGGATAGTGGGCGACGAGTGGGGGCATTACTACGTGTCGGAAGACGGGCTGCTGCTTACCCGCGGTGCCGATGACTACTTCTACTATTCAGACTACGATGACGCAACCGGGACGCTGAAAGCGACTTCTGTCCGCGCCAACGACGTGCAACAGCGCAGTGCCAACGAACGCGACTTCGTGTCAACGCGCAGCAAGCAGCTTCCGGCTTCGCTCAAAAAGATGCCCGCACAGCGACGCAAAATCCGCCTGGCCGAAAAGCAAGCTGCCATGATGAAAAGCGGCAGCGACCATAACATCAAGGACTTCCCCACCACAGGCAAGCAAAAGACCCTTGCCATATTAGTGGAATTCAAGGATCGCAAGTTCCAGACTCCCGACCCCCATAACACTTTCCACGACTTCATGATGAAGGAGGGGTTCTCCCACGAGAATGGTGCGCACTTCAGCGTCAGGGATTACTACACCACCTGCTCGGGCGGAGCGTTTGAACCCGAATTCGACGTTTACGGCCCCGTGACGCTCTCGCAAAACCTTGCATACTACGGAGGAAACGACATCTACGGCAACGACGACAAGCCCGAGGAAATGGTAATCGAAGCCTGCCGGCTGCTCGATGACCAAATCGATTTCTCGCAATACGACCGCAACAGCGACGGCTGGGTTGACAACGTGTATATATTCTACGCCGGCTATAGTGAGGCCGAAGGCGCTTCGGCCAACTCGATATGGCCGCACTCGTGGGATATATGGATCGGTGCCGGGCAACGGCTCGTGCTCGACGGCGTGCAAATAGGCCCGTACGGGTGTTCCCAGGAACTCAATATCCAAAACGACCAATTAGTGGGAATCGGAGTATTTTGCCACGAATTCGGCCACGTGCTTGGATTGATAGACCTATACGACACTCAATATGGCGGCCTGGCATTCACCCCGGGCGAATACTCGCTGATGGACGCGGGCGAGTACACCGACAATTCCAACACGCCGCCCTATCTCACCGCCTACGAACGGTGGGTGCTGGGCTGGCACACACCCACGCTCATCGACCGGGCAATGAACGCCACCCTGCCCCCCATCTCGGACGAAATGATGCAAAGCTACATGATTGAAACCACCAATCCCAACGAGATGTATATCCTTGAAAACCGCCAGCAGCAGGGATACGACGAGTTCATCCCGGGCCACGGTATGCTGGTGTGGCACATCGACTTCGACGAAGACAGCTGGACGGGCAACGATGCCAATATCATCTCCACCCACCAGCGCGTTGACATAGTGGAAGCCGACGGGATGCCCACCGAAGAGAGCCGCGCCGGAGACCCGTTCCCGGGCACGGCACACATCACGTCTTTCACCGACAACAGCTACCCGTCGATGAAGGACTGGAGCGGAAACGCGCTAAATTTGCCAATCACCGAAATTTCCGAAGATGAAAACGGCATAATCACATTCAAGGTGCTGGGCGGCGTATTTGAACTCGACGCAGTGAAAGTGGAAGTACCCACCGATGTCACAGCCACAAGTTTCACCCTGTCGTGGAACTCGGTGGCCAGAGCCAACGAATTCCTGCTAAACCTTTACGTTATGAACGGCAGCAACAGGGAATATGTTTACCAAAACTACTCGATAGGCAACGTGAACCGCTACACAGTGACAGGGCTGCAGCCCGAGACAACCTACTACGCCACCATCTCGGCAAGCGACGGCAGCCACCTGTCGGCCGAGAGCAACGTGGTCTCGGCCACTACGCTCGAACCCGACTTTAGTTTCTACGTGCCGACGGTACTCGAAGCCACAGCGGTGACAGGAAACTCATTTGTGGCCAACTGGGAACCGCTCGATGAAGCCACTTGCTATTACCTCACCGTGCTAAACCGCAACAATTCGGGGCAGCAGGTGGAAAGCATCGACTTCATCGATGCCGCCGACAGTTTCCCCGATGGATGGACTACCAACTGCAACAGCTTTGTCATCACCGACGGCTGCTTCGGCGTGGCCGCACCGTCTCTCAGCATGAGGCAAACCGGGTCATACGTCACATCTCCGCTATACCAGGGAGAAATTTCTCAAATCACATTCTGGTATAAAGGCGCATATATGGATCCCACCAACATCGCCGTGGTACAAATGTCGGCCGATGGCGAAGACTGGGAAATACTCGACTACCTCGACGTGGCAAGCCAGACGGGCAACTATGCCATGTATGGCGACGGGCAGACGATAACCCTGCCCGACGGCATTCGCCAATTCCGCATATACTTTGAGAAGGCCGACGGCGGCACCGGCGGGTTCGTGTATATCGACGACATCCGCGTAGTGGTTGAAGGTTACGACGAGCCTATCGTTGTGGAGGGTTACGATGACCTCGACGTGGGCAACGTGCTGTCATGCACCGTCACCGGGCTGCTCCCCGACACGCAATACCTGTACCATGTGCGCGCATACAACGGCTCGATGTACTCGCTTTCGTCGCCCGACATGGCCGTCACCACATCGCAGTTCGGCGCAGTGACCGACGCCATGGCCGATGCATCGTTCTCGGCCTACGCCACTGGCGGCAACATCATGGTAAAGGCCCAAGCTGGCAGCACCATTGAGGTATATACCACGGCAGGTACCAAGGTTGCCGACGAAACCATGCCTTATGCAGCCACAGCAGCGATAGCCGTGCCGCAAGGCATCTACATAGTGAAGTGCGGCACAGCCGTCACCAAAGTGATAGTGCCGTAACAAGCACACAATCCACACAGCAAAACTACAGGCGGATAGCTGCGAGCTGTCCGCCTGTAGTTTTTTATTGCCGTCCACTAAATGCGATATGTACTGGAAACGTAGGAGGGTATAATAATTTCAGTGTACCTCATTTTAGCGAGCATCAATAAATTCTAATTTATTAGTGTCCGATAAACATATTCAATAGTCTGATTATCAGCATTGTTCTCATAGATAAGCCTCTTTGTTAAAGTTGCTACTTAATTCAATGTATATCAATAAGTTATTGACGGTTTGAAAATTTTTATCGGACAGCAATAATTCTAATTAGCTAATTTATCAACATCTTTTGTGGCAATGCGGCACAATACATCGCTACCCTTTTGTCTTTTAAACAAAGCTATTCAGTAACGCTGGTAGGTGAGGGATAAGACTTGAAACTCGGTGCGGCGGTTGATTTGGTCGGCTGCGGCCTGGTCCTCGGGCGACAGCTGCTCGATGAATTCCTCGGTAAGCTCGTCGCCCTCCTTGAATTGTGGGTACAGGCGAGCTATGCGCTTGGTCACCACCTTTGGCCGAGTCTCGCCGTAGCCATGCGGCTGCAACCGGGCCATGTCGATGCCAGCAGCCACAAGGTAATCTACAACCGACTGCGCACGGCGCAGCGACAGTGCATCGTTGTAGGCATTCGAGCCCCAGCGGTCGGTATGCGAGGCCATCTCGATTGTCACATTGGGGTTCTCATTGAGTATCTCCACAAGCTCGTCGAGCGCAACCTTCGATTCGGGGCGCAAGTCGGCCTTGTCGTAATCATAGAATATGTTTTCAAGCACCTGTGGCTTGTTGATAGACGGCAAAAAGAATTCCACGTAATACTCGGCATCCTCCTCGGCAATGTCGCTAACAAACTCCTGTTTCACATTCAAGTACCCCTTGGCACCGGCAAGCATCACATAGCGCACGCCGCGCTGCAAGTTGAACTCAAACGAGCCGTCGGGCTTGCCTATGGCCTTCTGGTTCGACCCGTCGTTGCCTACTATGCGTATCGTGGCATCGGGCACGGCATACTCGTCCTTGTCGAGCACATAACCGGTAATGGTTATCTTCAGTTCGGGCTTTATGAAACTGAATATGTGGTCGTAGCCACGGGCATCGTTGCGGTTGGAACTGAAGAACCCCGACTCGCCCTCTCCGAATGTTATGCCAAAGTCGTCGGCAGCCGAGTTGATGGGCGGTTTCATATTCTCCACCTTCCATGAGCCATCGGGCTGCAAGGTTGCCTTGAACAAGTCCAGCCCCCCCATGCCCGGATGCCCGTCGGATGCAAAATACAGCACACTGTCGGTGCGGCAATACGGGAAACGCTCGTCGCCAGGCGTATTGATTTGGTCGCCGAGGTTCTCAAGCGACCCCACCTGCTCCTTCAAGTTGATGCGCCACAAGTCCTTGCCACCCTGCCCACCGGGCATATCGCTCGAAAAATACAGATAAGCACCGTCGGCCGAGACAGCAGGGTCGCCGTAGGCCGACAGCGTGTCGGCTGTAATTTCCACCTTCATAGGCTCGCTCCACTGCGCATCGCTGCGCTGCGAGGCGTAAATCTCCACCGACGTTCCGGCATTAAGTTCCCGCCGTGCCTTGGCAAGGTACATGGCCGACCCGTCGGGTGTGAACGACGTTATCCCTTCGTCAAACTCGGTGTTCACCCCCCCCTCGGCAGGCTCGGGACGTTGCCAATTGCCGTTTTCATCTTTCTTCGAGAAGAATATGTCACACTTCTTGGTTCCCGTGATTTCGCTCTTGGTTTCGCCGGTGGCATCTTCGGTTGACGACGTAAAATACAGCTGGTCGAAATTACCGTCAAGAAACATGGGACAGAAGTCGGCACGGCGCGAATTGAACAGCCGTGCGCTCTTCACTATGTAGCGAGTAGGCTCATCGCGCCACTGCAAGGCAAGGCGGCACCCTTCAAGCCCCACCTGCGACAAGCGGTGGTCGGGGACGTAGGTGAGAAACGTCTCATAATTCTTGATTGCCGCGGCATATTTCCCCTCGGCCTGCTGCGAATGGGCAAGATAGAAGTATGCCATGCTGTCGGGATATTCATACCGCAAGGCATTCTGATAAGCGGCCGATGCGCGCGCCGACATATTCAGGCGGCGGTAGCACTCGCCCATCTGGAACGCCACCATGCCGCGCGTGGGGCGTTCTTCACGGCTTTTCATCTTGTTGTAAACCTTGCGGTAGGTATTGGCGGCATCGAAATACTCGCCACGCTGGTACTGCTCCTCGGCGTCGCTCAACTTTGCACCGCGGCAAGAACTGAGCACCACCGCGGCACAGACAGCCACCAGGGCAAGGCAGTATGTGATTTTCACTCTTATTCCCATATATAATGATTAACGTATTGCCTCCCTTAATATTTTCCTTAGAACCACAAAAAAGCCGCGGCTGCCACTCTCATCGTGGCGCAGCCGCGGCTTTTTTGCTGTGTTATGTCTCTCCTTGGTGGATTGCTTACTGAGCCTCCTGCTCGGAGTTCTCAACCTCGGCAAGCTCTTCCTTCACGCCGGGGGCATCCATATCCTCGGTATTGTAAACAATCAGTTTCTCGTATTCGCGCAAACCTGTACCGGCAGGTATCAAGTGGCCGCAAATCACATTCTCCTTCATGCCCTCAAGGTAGTCAACCTTGCCATTGATGGCAGCCTCGTTGAGCACCTTGGTGGTTTCCTGGAACGATGCAGCCGACATGAAGCTAGACGTTTGCAGTGCGGCGCGAGTGATACCTTGCAGTATCTGCTCGGAAGTTGCAGGAACGGCATCGCGCACTTGCACAATCTTCAAGTCACGGCGCTTCAGTGCCGAGTTCTCGTCGCGCAGCTTGCGAGTAGTGATTATCTGCCCTGCCTGCACATTCTGCGAGTCGCCCGGGTCGGTTACCACCTTCTTGCCCCAAATACGGTCGTTCTCGTCCATGAATTCGCGCTTGTCAACGATTTGCTGTTCGAGGAACAACGTGTCGCCCGGGTCGAGGATGCACACCTTGCGCATCATCTGGCGCACGATAACCTCGAAGTGTTTGTCGTTGATTTTCACACCCTGCAAGCGGTACACGTCTTGCACCTCGTTGACGATGTAATCCTGCACAGCCGTCGGACCCTTGATGTTAAGAATGTCGGTCGGCGTGATGGCACCGTCCGAAAGCGGCGTACCGGCACGCACGAAGTCGTTGTCCTGCACAAGTATCTGTTTCGACAGCGGAACAAGGTAAGCTTTCTTATCGCCTTCGCCCGTCTTAGGCGTTACAATGATTTCGCGGTTACCACGCTTGATTTTGCCAAACGATACTTCACCGTCGATTTCGCTCACCACGGCAGGATTCGACGGGTTGCGAGCCTCGAACAGCTCGGTTACACGTGGCAGACCACCCGTGATGTCGCCTGCACTACCGGCGGCGCGCGGTATCTTCACGAACACCTCGCCTTGCTTTATCTCGTCGCCCTCGTTCACCATAAGGTGAGCGTTAACAGGCAGCGAATAAGTCTTCACAAGGTTTCCGTTGTTGTCATATAGGTCGGCCTCGGGTACCTTTGTACGATCCTTCGACTCGATGATTATCTTTTCGCTGTTGCCCGACGTTTCATCGATTTCCTCGCGGTAAGTGACACCTTCCACGAAATTGTTGAACTTCACCTTACCGGTAACTTCCGAAACGATAACTGCATTGAACGGGTCCCATTCGCATATCACGTCGCCCTTCTTCACCATGTCGCCCGGTTTCTTGAAAATCTTCGAGCCGTATGAGATGTTGGCAGTCGTGAGCACCATCTTCGTCGTCGGCTCGATGATGCGCATTTCGGCCATACGTCCAACAACCACCTCGTGGTCTTCGCAGGGCACAGTACGCAATTCGTCGATTTCAAGCAGACCGTCGTAGCGAGAGGTAATAGACGACACGGCGGCAATGTTAGATGCCACACCACCGACGTGGAATGTGCGGAGCGTAAGCTGCGTACCCGGCTCGCCAATCGACTGTGCCGCGATAACGCCCACGGCCTCGCCCTTCTGCACCATGCGGTTGGTGGCAAGGTTGCGGCCATAACACTTGGCGCAAACGCCCTTCTTGGCCTCGCAAGTGAGCACCGAACGGATTTCCACCGACTCAATCGGCGAATCGTTGATGCGCTGTGCGGCCTCGTCGTTGATTTCCTCGCCGCTCTTCACTATCACTTCGCCAGTGATGGGGTCCACAATGTCGTGAACCGAAACACGGCCAAGTATTCGCTCGCCGAGCGATGCTACCACATCCTCGTTATTCTTCACCTCGGTGCATACAAGTCCGCGCAGTGTGCCGCAGTCCTCCTCGGTGATTACCACGTCGTGAGCCACGTCCACCAGTCGGCGAGTGAGGTAACCAGCATCGGCAGTCTTCAATGCCGTGTCGGCAAGACCCTTACGAGCACCGTGGGTAGAGATGAAGTATTCCAGCACCGACAAGCCCTCCTTGAAGTTCGCAAGAATAGGGTTCTCGATGATTTGGCCGCCTTCGGCACCGCTCTTTTGCGGCTTTGCCATAAGACCACGCATACCCGAGAGCTGGCGAATCTGGTCCTTAGAACCACGTGCACCCGAGTCGAGCATCATGTAAACCGAGTTGAACCCTTGGTTGTCGGCGGCAAGCTGCTTCATCAGCGTGTCGGTGAGGCGCGAGTTGACGTGCGTCCATATATCGATAATCTGGTTGTAGCGTTCGGTGTTGGTGATGAA
>CALUIB010000023.1 GCA_944320595.1 uncultured Muribaculaceae bacterium
GGCCGATACGCACGAAGCCATGATGCATATCGCTGCCATAAAATTATTTTTGAATAAAATTTAAACAGTTTCTAAATTATCTTTTGAGTATCAAGAACTATTTTAAGAAGGCGCAGAGAGAAAAATGGGTATTGGAGCAAAAGGAAGTGTGGAATAGAAAACTTGAAAAAGTAAAAGATCACACGAGGCTTGTAACGTATCATTTTTTCATGGTTCTTCTTTCATTGAAAGAGGAAGATAAGGATTTTCCTGCGAATAACAATTCTCAAGCAAGGTTCAAGGATATAAAAAATATGGGATATACTGTGTGTATATATCCCATTGGTAATAGAAGGTGGGGTAAGATTTTGTTGCCGTTGCCTTTGAATGCAGAAATGCAGTATGAAACGTTTACACCCCAATTTAAGAGTAGGGTTATACGATTGTTCAATGGTGTAAATGCATACGAAGCAAAGCAAACAGCTGCCGTTGCATTAATTCCAGATCATAAATTCTCGGAAGTAAGGTGGGATGAAGATACTAAGGTAGAAAATCCTATGACGATGACTGATGAAGAGATTATAGCAAAATTTCAATTGTTAGATAATCAAAGAAATCAAGAAAAAAGAGAAATATGTCGTAATTGCGTTCAAACTGGACAGCGTGGAAAATTATTTGGAAT
This sequence comes from uncultured Muribaculaceae bacterium, assembly GCA_944320595.1. GTDB lineage: Bacteria > Bacteroidota > Bacteroidia > Bacteroidales > Muribaculaceae > Avimuribaculum. The sequence continues at coordinate 662 of CALUIB010000023.1, forward strand.
TGATTTTTATCCAGTGGGGGTTGATAAATGGGATGAAAATATTCCCAAGAGAGGGAAAAGAGCAGAAAAAGGTTGTGAAGGGTGTCCATGGTATGATATTGAAGCGTGGAGAAAAGCGGTGAATGAAAAATTAAAGAAACAGTAAGATGAGTAGAATTCGTACTTTTGGTAGCGTGTGTTCTGGGATTGAGGCGGCGAGCTTTGTTTTAGAAACTCTTGGTGTGAAAGGTGTATGGTTGTCTGAAATTCAAGACTTTGCTTCCCGTTTTCTGAGCATAAGGTATCCGAATACTCCTAATTTGGGTGATATGAATGATATTCCAGGAATGTTGAAAAAGAAAAGCATTGTGTCTCCCGACTTATTATGTGGCGGCACTCCATGTCAGGCTTTTTCTCTTGCTGGGTGGCAAAACGGCCTTACAGATAATAGAGGGCAATTGACGTTAAAATATATTGACATACTTGACGGTATAGATGCAAACCGCACTGAAACTGAAGGAAGGGCAGTATTTTTTTGGGAAAATGTAGAAGGTGTGCTTACTGACAAAACGAATGCTTTTGGTTGTTTCCTTGCTGGTTTGGCTGGATATGATAAGCCTTTGGTTGTCCCGAAATGGACTTCTGCGGGGATTTTGCATGGAAAGAAAAGGAATGTGGCATGGAGGGTACTAGATGCTAAATATTTCGGTTTGGCGCAGCAGAGAAAGCGGATTTATGTGCTTGGTGGAGGAAAGGATTTTTATCCCGAGAATATACTTTTTGAAGTTGGAAACCTTCTTGCCGACCCATATAAAATAAATGAATGTAATGACCTTGCATTATTTAGATTCGATGACTCAGAAACTGCCATACCGACGAAATTGCAAAAGATTCAAGGTGGGCAGAAATTTGAAATATTTAGAACTTATACAGATTGCTTGTATGCAGCATACGGTACTAAATGGAATGGTAATGCGGCAGCGTATAATGGTTCTCTGTTTGTGGCACAGAATGGTCGGTTGAGGCGGTTGACCCCTATAGAGTATGAGAGACTGATGGGGTTTCCAGACAGATATACTGAGATACCAAAATGTACTTTGACTAATAGGTTTCAAGCTTCGGGAAATTCATGGGCAGTAAATGTGGTTCGTTGGATTATGTCTCGTCTTGTTAAGGATGCGTCAAAAGAGTCGATACTGCCGTCAATGTCAAATTTGGTTCTATTAAAAGATTTTTATCCCTTGAAAAATGGCCTGTATCTGAATGCTACAAATTATCCGTATGATTTTAAAATAGTGAATTTTATAGATTTTGTGGATGAATTTCCTGATGAGAAATTGTATATTTCTCCTGCTGGCTGTTCGGGTATTCTTCGACGCAGACGCGAGCGAAATATTGGCATGAACAAACGCTTGGAAGAAATTCTGTTGCAGAATTGCAGGTAAGCAGGGGGATTACTCGCACTCGGTGCGAGTGTAATGGTGGGCGGCATGGCACTCGTGGAGCGTCTTGTCGATGATTATGTGGCGGTTGGCCATACCCGATATTACGCTCATTTCGTGCGACACGAGGATTATGGTAGATTGCTTGGCTGCTTGCTCGATGATGCCATACAGGTGTCGCTCGAATTCCTTGTCGATATACGACAGCGGCTCGTCGAGCACCAGCACTTCGGGGCTGGAAATCATAGCACGACCCAGCAAGGCGCGTTGCAACTGCCCGCCCGAGAGTGTGCCTATGGGACTGTTGCGCTTGTCGTCCATTCCCACTGTGTGCAGGGTGACCTCTATCAGGCGGCGTTCATCGACCGTTATTCGGTGTAATGGTTTCATGACGCTTGGCAGGCCCATTGCCACCACCTCCTCGACGGTTACGGGGAAACGGCTGTCAATCATGTTTTTCTGTGGCAAGTAGCCTATGTCCAAGCGGCTTACCTGTCGCCCGTTGCGGAAGAACAGCACATGGCCGCTTGTTGGCTTGAGCAGTTGCAGCACCACGCGCAGCATTGTCGTCTTGCCGCCGCCGTTGGGGCCGGTGACGGCCACGAAGTCGCCGCGGTTCACGGTGAGCGAGGCGTGTTGCAGTGCCGCCACGCGGTTGCCGCCGCCGTATGTCACACACACGTCGTCGAGTGCTATTATGGGGTCAGTTGTTGGCGATTGCATTGGCAATGTTTTCTAATTCGGTTTCCCAGTTGTAGCTCATGGGGTTGATTTTCACCATTTTCACGCCCAGTTCCTCACCGATGGTTTCGGCTTGTCGGCTGTCGAACTCGCGTTGCACGAATAGCACGTGAGCACCGCTTTCGCGTGCCGCGTCGATGTTTTGTTTCAGCTTGTCGATGGGGATTTCTTTCCCCTCGTATTCGAGGCTCACCTGCCGCAACCCGTAGTCGCGTGCAAAGTAGCTCAGCGAAGGGTGCCACACAAGGAATGCCGAACCCTGCTTGCCTGCAAGCTGCGACTTTATGCGGCTGTCGAGGCTGTCGAGTTCCGACTTGAATGCGTTGAAGTTGCGGGTGTATTCGTCGGCATTGTCGGGGTCGAGTTCAACGACGGCGGCAAGCATATTTTGTGATATTTTTATGGCGTTTGCCACCGAAGTCCACAGGTGCGGGTCGGCCTCGTTGTGCTCCCCCTCGGGAGAGAAGTGTGTGCCGCGTATCACCTCCACGCCTTTGCTGGTGTTGAATATTTTCAGGTCGGGGTTGTTGACGTGTGCTTTGCCCACTATGGCATCTTCAAAGCCTATGTATCCTATGCAGAAGTATGCCACGCTGTGCTCGATGTTCATCAAGTGCGTCATGCTCGGCTCGTAAGCCTCGGGATTGTTCCCCTCGTTGAGCATGCATGATATTTCAAAGCGGTCGCCGACGATTTTTTTCAGCATGAATTTTTGTGGTAGTATGCTTACCGTAATCATGCGTTTTTCTTGTACCGAGTTGCCGCACGAAATCAATATCATGGCTGCTATGGCAGCAAGGCATATAAGTGCCAGTATCATAAATTGCTTTTTCATATATCCCTGCATGGGTGTGTGCCTCCCTGTTGTGGGTCGCCTGTTGCCGGGCGACGTTTTTTATTTATAACGTAATTGATGACTTTTTTTCTTGTGCAAAGATATTTTTTTTAACTGAATTGGCAAAGTTATCGACTAAATTAATTATTTTTTATTTTAGGTAGGTTAATTTTAGTGAAATGGCAGTGCCGTATGTGCGGCCAATTCATGACAAAAGGCCATATAGATGCTCCGCACAGGGAACACATCTATATGGCCTTGTGTTTTTGCTGCCGCGATTGGTTGTGCAGCCTTAGAACTTGAATGTCACGCCCACGAGGGTGGCAAGCTGGCGGTAGTCGCCAGTGAGCATATATTTAAGTTCGCCGGTGAGTGCCACTACGTCGGTTATGGCATATTCGGCACCCGCACCGAGGTTAGCACCGAAACGGGTGTCGGACCCCGGGTCGAAATCCCAGTTCGACACGAATATACCGCCCAGCGGGTAAACGCTGAAACCATCGGTGACATCGAGTACATAATGCAGGTTGATGTCAACATCCCAAGTGGCTACGTGGTCTTGGCGGAAGTAGTAGTTGAACGACGGTTCAAGTCTCAGCTCGTCGGTGAAGCCTATTTGCACACGTGCGCCGAGACCTATTTGGTTGGCCTTGGAACCGTGGGCCAATTGGATGCCGACCCCGATGTCGCCGCTGTCGGCGCGAGCGATGCAGAATGCGCTAATTACGCACATCAGTGATAGCAAAAATTTTTTCATAATACGTCAGTGTTATAAATGTGATAAAATACTATACTCAAAGTTAGCAAAAAAAATAAGAAAAGCGTATGCATTTTTATTTTTTTTGTGACGTTTGGAACAGGTTATCGGTCATATTTGCCTACGCGAGAAATCGGCGGTTTCTTCTATGTCGCTGTTGTGCTGTAGTGGAGGGTGCGTTTCGCTGGTGGGCGGCGGCGTTTCTCCGTGCAGCTGGGCGTGGCGTATTTTCTTGATGCGCTGTTTCATTTTCTCTTCATCGAACCCCTGGCCGTAAACACCGTTGACGTTGGCCTGAGTGACGAACGCGTGAGGGTCGATGCTCTTTACTATTCGGAATATCGACACGGCCTCTATTTTGCGGCACATGACCAGCAGTATTTTCACGTCGTGCTTGGTGTACCACCCAGTGCCGTGGATGAGAGTGCAGCCGCGATGGGCCTCGCTGATTATGGCATCGGCGATTTCCGACCATTTCTCGGAGATGATGTTGAATTGCACGGCCTGGCGGTTGGTGTTGATGACGTAGTCACACACGGTGGATATGACGAGCAGTATCACGTAGCCATACACTATCTTGTCGATGCTGTGGAACAGCAGGTAGGAGCTTGAGATTATCACCACGTCAACGTATAGCATGGTGCGGCCTATGGTCACGTTGCTCGACTTCGACACCATGGCTGCCACTATGTCGGTGCCGCCGGTGCTGCCGTTGTGCACGAACACCAATCCCACGCCCATGCCGCACAGCAGGCCGCCGAGCAGCACGTTCATGAATGCCTGTTGTTCGACGAACGGCTCGGTGAAGAGCGGTTGCATGACTCCCAGCAGCAAACTCAGGCCGGTGATGCCGAAGATGGTGCGCAACACGAATGTGCTGCCCACTATGCGCCATGCTGCGGCGAGCAGCAGCAGGTTGAGGGCGAAGTTGGAGATTGCCACAGGTATTCCGAACTTGAAGTAAATGAGAGCCGAAACGCCCGGCATGCCGCCTATTACCACCTCCTCGGGAAGGATGAATGCCGTGTAGCCGAAGGCATACATCGCAAGCCCCACGATTATCATGATATAATCTTTAAGGCTGCCAAGAATTTCTTTTTTAAATTTCGACATAAGTTTCCATGCGTGAGTTTATGCACTGCGAATATACATAATAAGAATGAAATAATAGCACAAAAAAACCGGCATAATTGCGTATGCCGGTTGTTATTGTAGTGCCAGTTGCGGCCACGATGTTGTCAGAAGGGGCGTATTCCCATCATTTGGCGCACGTCTCGCAGCGTTTGCGATGCTGTTTCGCGGGCTTTTTCTGCTCCCATCTTCACTACGCGGGCCAGGTAGGCATCGTCGTTTTGTATGTCGATGATGCGCTCGCGTATGGGCGTTGTCACTTGCAGGATGTCCTCGGCGATTTCCTTTTTAAGGTCGCCGTAGCGGATTGAGCAATTGTTGTATGCCTCGGTGAAGTATTCTACCTTGTCGGGGGTGGAGACGAGGTTCAGCAGCGTGAACAGGTTTTTCACTGGTTCGCACATTGGTGAATTGGGCTCCTTTGGCCCTTCGTCGGTGACGGCGCGCATCACTTTCTTGCGAAGTGTCTTGGGGTCGTCGAGCAGGTATATGCAGTTGCCCTCCGACTTGCCCATCTTGCCCGAGCCGTCGAGTCCGGGTACTTTTACAGGCTCGCCACCGAAGTCAAAGTTCGTCGGTTCGGGGAAGTAGTCCACGCCATAGAAGGAGTTGAACCGCCGGGCGAATCGCCGGGTAAGCTCAAGGTGCTGTTCCTGGTCTTTGCCCACTGGCACTTTTGTGGCTTTTTGTATCAATATGTCCACGGCCATGAGAGTGGGGTAGGTGAGCAGGCCGGCGTTGACGCGCTTGTTGGTGTTGGCACCTATGATTTCTCGTTCTATGTTGTCGTCGCCGCTGTCGCTCGACAGCCCCAGCATCTTGCGGGCCTTGTCCTTGAACGATGCGGTGCGCATCAGCTCGCCTATGCCCACGTGCATATTCAGCAGCAAGTACATTTCCGGGATTTCGGGAATGTCGCTTTGCACAAATATGGTCGATTTCTCCGGGTCGAGACCTGCGGCGAGGTACTCTGACAGTATGCTTTTTACGTTTTTGTGCAGCTCGTCGGGGTCGGGTGCGGTGGTGAGTGCATGCAGGTCGGCTATGAAGAAGTAATTGGCATACTTGCTTTCTGGGTCGTTCTGCATTTTCACGAATTTGCTCAGTGCGCCATAGTAGTTGCCAAGGTGCAACTGCCCGGTGGCGCGGATACCGCTCAATACGATTTCTTTCATGTTGCTATTAAATGAATATTCTCGTTGCAAAGTTACTTGTTTCCATCGACACTGGCAATAGCGTGGCGGCATGGCTCGCCAGATAGCAGCGGCAGCATCAGGGCCGAGATGGCGGGGGATGCCACAAGCACCGATATGTTGCGGTCGTGGCGGAAGTGGTGAAATTCTGCTCCTGCCTCATGGGCTATGAGCAGCCCCGCGCACACGTCCCACTCGTGCAGGTTCAGCTCCCAGTAGGCATCAAGGTAGCCTGCGGCAACGTATGATATGTCGATTGCCGCCGAGCCGAGCCGCCTCAGGCCACGCACACGCGGCAATACGCGGGCCACGTTGTCGAGGTTGCAGTCGGGGTTGATGTCTTTGTCAACTGGGAACCCGGTTGCAACGACGCACTGGCCAAGCGACTGGCGTGTGCCGCAGGTTATCCGTTCGCCGTTGAGGAAGGCGCCTTCGCCCTGCACGGCATGGAACATTTCGCCCAGATAGGGGGCATATACGACCCCCACCACGGTGGTGCCGTGGTGCATTATGCCTATCGATACGCTGAACATGGGCAGTCCCGAGCTGAAGTTGGTGGTGCCGTCGAGTGGGTCGATTACCCATGCGTATTCTGTACCATGCACCTCACTGCCCGACTCTTCCGAAAGGATGGAATGTGCCGGGTAGTGGGTGTGTATGAAATTGATTATCTCTGTTTCTGCGGCTTTGTCGGCCGAAGTCACAATGTCGCTTTCGTTGCCGTGCTTTGCCTCTATCGAGTAGTTTCCCTTCCTAAAGTATGACAAGTGTATCTTGCCTGCCTCGCGGGCGCATTGCACGGCATCCAATAGCAGGTTGCCGTAATCAGTCATTCTTTTCTACAATGTTGTCGTAGATGGGGATTTGCCGCTTGATTACTTGCTTGAACGAGATTAGCGTCTCGGTGCGGGCAAAGCCTATCGATTGCAGCTGGTCGTGGATAAGTTGGAGCAGGTGCTCGTTGTTGCGGGCATACAATTTTATGAGCATGTCATATTTGCCCGTAGTGAAGTGACATTCCACAACTTCGGGCATGGCCTTTAGGCGTTCTATAACCTCGTCGAAACGCGACGGGTCGCTCAAGAAAAATCCCACGTAGGCGCAAGTGTTCAGTCCCACCGATGCCGGGTCGATGTTCGACTCCGAGCCTTTCAGTACGCCTACGCTGTACAGTTTTTGTATGCGTTGGTGTATTGCAGCTCCCGACACATTACACTCGCGTGCGATTTCAAGGTAAGGTTTACGCGCGTTAGAAGACAGCATTTTCAAGATTTTGCAGTCCAGTTCGTCTAATTGAAAATTTGCCATGTATGAAATAAAGTTATTAGTTATTTTAAGTAATGTAATTCTGTGGTTGATTGTTCCTTATGCGAGTAGCTTTCTCCTCTGGCTTGTCGTGCGGCGGCCAAGTGTCCTTTTTTTCTACTTGAGCCAGTGGCAGGCGTTTGCAGCATTGCCAAAAAAGTGCTAACTTGCGTAAGTAAATTAATCATGATATAAAGTTACAAACTAATTATTGATTTGTCGCAATTTTATAAGCAAATTTTTTAATTTATGGGAATAATTTACCGAATGATTTCATATTCCGACCCTGCAATAGGGCAGGTGGAGGAGCTTTATACGTCGGCATTCCCTGCCGACGAACGTCGGGATTTTTCCGATTTTACCGAGTTGCTTTCACGTGGGGCGTTCTCGGTGCTTGGCGCGTTTGATGCCAGTTGCGGTGGGGATAAGTTGCTCGCATTTATCACCTTTTGGAAACTCGACGGCATTACTTATCTTGAGCATTTTGCCGTGGTGCCGCAGATGCGCGGACGCGGGTTGGGGCGCGAGGTGTTCACGCATTTTCTGGGAAATGTGGCCTCGACCATTGTGCTTGAAGTGGAGCCGCCCGTTACGCTCATTGCCGTGAGGCGCATACGCTTTTATGAGTCGCTCGGATTGAAACTGTGGGATGGGGTGCCATACGTGCAGCCACCATACGGTCCTGGCAGGCAGCCGCTTGAACTGAAGTTGATGACCCACGGCGAGGTGTCGCAAGAGCTACTTGAAGGCTCGGTGGCGCAGATACATTGCCGTGTGTATGGCTGTGCGTCAGCCGAATAACTCGTGCAGAGCTTCAAACCGAGCCACAGTGGCACTGCCATATTTTTGCAGTTTGTTGTGCGCTTGCTCGTAAGTGGTTGTGCGGTCGGGGTGCGACTTTGAATAGAACTTGTCGGCGTAGCACACAAGTTTTTCTTCGATGGAGATGGGGAGCATATCGCGCGGCGGCAAGGGAAGTTGCTGTTCGCGTATGTCGAATGCCGATATGCCTGCGCCGGTGTGGCGTTCGCACACGAGTGCGTGCCGAGGCAATCCCATGCCGTCAAGCAATTCACGCCCCAGAATGCCGTGCTTTATATATGGCTCGGTTCCGAGGCAGAATATTTCGGGCGCATGGGTGCGGAAGATGCCTATGTCGTGCAGCATAGCGGCCTCGTAGGCAAACTGTGTGTCTATTTCAAGTTGCGGCTTTCTCCGTGCTATTTCCATGGCTAAGTCGGCCACCTGCCGGCTATGTTTTATAAGCAGCCGTGCGGCATCGGTGTCGCGGCCATAGAACTGCTCGATTATTTCTAAGAAATTTAGCATATTTATTGTTTAATAATAGGCCCAATTAGTCTAATTAGTCTAATTGGGCCAGTATTTAGGGATTAGTTCCTTATTCCTAATTCCACATTCTTTAAAGTATTGTCACCCAATTGTGCGTGTCGGGTTCGTCGCCAAGCTGTATTGCACGCAGGTGGTTGTAGAGCTTTGTGGTGACGGGGCCGGGTTGGCCGTCCTTGGCTATTACATATTTCTTGCCCTCGTCGATGTCGTCCACTTCGCTGATTGGGGCTGCCACGGCGGCGGTTCCGCACTCGGCGGCCTCGTCCACGTCGTTAAGTTCTTCGAGCAGCATGGGGCGGCACTCCACTTCCAGGCCCATGTCCTTGGCAATCTGTTGCAGGCTCATGTTGGTGATTGACGGCAATATGGAGTTCGACTTAGGGGTGATGTACTTGTTCCCCTTGATGGCGAAGAAGTTGGCCGGGCCGCATTCGTCGATATATTTTTTCTCCTTTGGGTCGAGGTAAAGCACGGCCGAGTAGCCGGCAGCGTGGGCCATTTCACCGGCTTTGAGGCTTGCGGCGTAGTTGCCGCCCACCTTCCAGCGGCCTGTTCCGCACGGTGCGGCACGGTCAAATTCGCGGTACACGGCCACCTTGGTCGGCTTGAACCCTTCCTTGAAGTACGGGCCCACGGGTGTCACGAAGATGATGAACAGGTAGTCGGCAGCTGGTTTCACGCCCACCTGTGCCGTCATGCCAAGCTCGATGGGGCGTATGTAGAGCGACGAGCCGCTACCGTATGGCGGAATGAAACGCTCGTTGAGCTTGACCACCTTTTCAACCATTTCGCGGAATTTCTCCTCGGGCAGTGGGGCCATCATTATGCCGCGTGCGCTGCGCTGGATGCGCTTGGCGTTCTCATCGAGGCGGAAGATGCGTATGCGCCCGTCTTTGCCGCGGAAGGCTTTCAGTCCCTCGAATATTTCCTGCCCATAGTGCAGGCAGGTAGCAGCCATGTGCATATTGATGTATTCCGAGCTGGAAACTTCTATTTCACCCCATGCACCGTCCTTGTAGGTGCAACGCACGTTGTAGTCGGTGGGAATGTAGCCAAACGACAGGTTGGCCCAGTCTAAGTTAGTGTCTTTTTCCATAGCGTTATAATTGTTTTTTTGTTGTTATCTACTTTTAGGTTTATAAAGCCACTTTTTGTGTGATGTTTTCGATTTTCACTATGTATATGCCGCGTGAATTGATGTTGAGCATCGATGCTCCGGCTTGGAGCCAGTCGTGCGACACCAATTGCCCAAGGATGGTGAACACGCGCACCTCCACGCTGTGGTCGGTGACGATGATGATTGACTGGCCGCTGCTGTATATGGCTATGCCGCTGCCGTCGTCTGGGCTGTTGAGCTTTGGCTGTTCCATCTCCAAGCCCTGTGCAGGTTGCCACTTTGGGGCGGCATCAATGCTGCCCGGCAATATAATTGTCAGGCCTGCCAATGCCGATGCAACCAGTTTGTTCATCATTTTGCCCTGTACGAAGTTCTGTAATGCAAATATATTTATTTTTATACAGAAAGACAAAAAGACGAATGTTTTTTAAAATGCCGAATTGTTCACTGTTTCTCGTCGAATGGGTACTTGCGCCGAGGGTTGCGGGGGAACCACCCTTTTTGCACACGTTTTTGCTGCTCGAATATTTCAAGTATGCTCCAGAAGGCCGAGAATGCCGTCACACCGAGTAGGGCCGATGCAAACAGATTGCCCACGAATACCGACAGGGCCATGCACACAAGCCCCAGCACCAAGAACCACCACCAGCAGCGTGTGCCGAAGTAATATTCGCACTTTATTACTATGGGGTGGAAAACTCCTATTATAAAGAATGTGCATAAGCCTATTATGAGGCCAAGCAGGTTGCTGCCGTCAAAAAATTCCATCTTGTATTGAATATGAAAATAAAAAAACTTTGTTTCAGCGCTGCGCATAAAGTGCATTGCGCAATGCTGAAACAAAGGTAATTCAATTTTGTGGCTGGGGCAAATGTCACATGGCGTTTTTCTTGCCGATACATGCCACTATGCGTATGCTCACTTCATAGAGCAGGCACAGTGGGATTGCAACGAGGATGAATGACATCACGTCGGGCGGAGTGATTATGGCCGCCACCACGGCTATCACCATTATGGCGTGGCGGCGGTAGCGGGTGAGCATGGGGGCTGTTATTATGCCCATCTTGCCGAGAAAGAATGCTATCACCGGCAGTTGGAACACCACGCCCATGAGCAGGGAAAGGGTGACAAACGAGGTGATGTAGCTGCCGAGGGTGATGGTATTGCGCACCGCCTCAGCCACGGTATGATTGACGGTTTGTCGAAAATCTTGTAGATGTTGGTGCGGCTGTAGTTGAGCTTGTGGGCAAGCCATGTCACTGACAGACCTTGTTTCTTGACTTGTTCATGTATCAGTTCTCCGATGTTTATCATGGCATTGCAGTGTGTTTTGTGGATGAAGTTCTTGTGCAAGACTTGTTGCATTCCGTGGTGCAAAGGCTTGAGCAGCCATCACGGTGGCAAAGGTATTTGCAAGTAGTGGTGCAGGTGGCTTGACAATTGCTGTTGCAGCCACTTTGTGGAATGGAGTCGTTGGCCAAGGCTGCGGCATTGGCGAAAGCTATCAATCCCATCAAGGGGATCGTTTTTGCAATAGAATTTTTCATGAAATCGCGCCTCGACATGGCAGCTTTTCTCTTCTCAGATTTTTGCATCATACTTTTGATATTTTAGCACCTATAAGCACTCCCTTCATTTATAATATCGGTATTCAACGAAAAAAAGACGTGGGAGTCTGTACTTCTGCTTATCTCGGTTCCAGGCTCTCGCATTGCCACTCACAGAGATAAGCAACGCAGCCAGCCCACGCCGAGACGTATGTATATGCACACATCTTGCACTGTAGCTTGCCGCTGTGGGCGAGCATAGCAGAACAATGCAGTAGGATATGGCATACCCTGTCATCGAGTGGACGTTCCCCGTTGCTCTATCTTCCTGTGAGTTCAAATTTGCGAGATTTGGAACCGAAAGATAACGCATGGTAACGTCTTAGTCCTTAATTATCGCAGCCCTCTAACCCCTCTGGGCCGGATGCTTATGGCAAAGATAGTACAAACTGGGCGCAAATGCAAAAAGCAGCTTACATTATCGGTTATTGGTGTCAGCTAATAATTCTGCAAATTTAACATCCTGGATGCATCGCATTCCGGCAGGCGTCAATTTTGGGACGGTGGAGGAGGAAACTTGCGTTTATATGATAAAGGAAAAGCGGTGCTTGCCCTCTTGGGGGGCAGGCACCGCTTTGGTATTGGTGTTTTTGTGTTACTCTTTTATTTCAGAGTTTCGATGTACTGGCGGAGTGCATCGTTGGTGGGGTCAACTTCGAGCCACTTCTGGTAGTAGAGTTTCATGTTCTCGTTGTCTTTGTTCAGGTAGTAGTGTACTGCCTTGTAACGGAAGATTTCGATGTAAGTAGAAAGCTCGTTGTCGGGATTTTCCGGATCCTTGTATTTGGGGTCGGCATCGAGGATTGAGAGAATCTTGTCGTAGGTGGGCATTGCTTCTCCGTAGCGGGCGAAATCGTGGCCCGTGAAACCCATTTCGTGAACCATTTGGATGTTGGCGATTTGCGAAAGTATGCGCAGGTCGTTGGGAACAATCGAGTCAACTTTTTGTGCATACATGAGAGCTTTTTGCATCACTTCTTCACGCTTTACCGAGTCGGTTGCGATGGTATCGGCGATTGTCGAACCCCAGTATAGGTAGCGGCGCGAGAGCACGAAGAGGTCGTTGGTCTTGTAGTCGGCCTTGTCAACATACATTTGGTAGAACTTGGCTGCATCTTCGTATGCCTTGGCATCGGCGCAAGCTTCGCTGGCATCCTTGAGCAGGTCAACCTTTTCGGGGTTGGCTTCGTAAGCTTTTTTGTACATTTCCACGCTGCCCGGCACGTCGCCAAGTGCGGTGAGGACTATTGCATAGTCGCTGTAATCCTTAGGCTCGAACTTTGCGCCAGAGGGGATATTCATTGCAAGGAATTCCTTGGCGAGCAGGTCGGCGCGAGCCCACAGGGTGGAGTCGGCCTCGGCCTCTTGAGCCATAGCCACAAGGTTGTAGAGTTGCAGGCGTTTCATGTAGAATACGTCGGCATCGCCGGCAGCGTGTTCGCTGATGATTTTGGCGGCAAGGTCGTAAGACTCTTGGTAACGCTTGCCGTAGAAGAGCAGACCGGCGTAGCGGTTCTCGTCTTGCTTGAAGTGGTTGGGGTTCTGCATGTAGATGCCATACTTTTCGGCGGCTTTAGTCCATTGGTCGTCCTTATAGTATTTTTCGGCGAGTTCGCGTTGAGCCAGGGCCGAGTTGGGCTTTGCGGCAACGAGGTCTTCAAGAGTCTTGATGGCCGTTTTGGAATCAACGTAGAAATAAGTGTTGGCATATTTCACGTAAGCCTCGATGTTGTCCTTGCCCGAGCGCATTACCATTTCATACCAGCCGGCAGCCGAGCCCCATTGCTCCTTGTCGGCAAGGATGTCGCCCTCGAACACATAGAGGTCGGCGCTTTGCTTGTCGCGTTTCTTTGCATCCTTCTTTGCGTCTTCGATTTGCTTTGCATACTTAACGGGGTCAACGTTGTAGTATGCGCGTGCAATGGCCACCATCACAGCATCGTCTTTCTTGTCGCACAGGTCTTTGCCTTCGTCGAAGAGTTTCTTTGCAGCCTTTTCGGCATTTTTAACGGCATCCTTGTCGGTAGCCAGCTTTCCGCGGCGCAGTTCAAGCTCGCCCATGCCCACATAGTTGTAGCCATATTTGGGGTCGGCTGCGATGCCAGCATCGAAATTCTTTTCGGCACCTTCGTAATTTTCGGTGTAAAGGTCGATGCAGCCGAGGTAGAAATAGGCTTCGGCCTTGTTGGTTGATGCGTCGTTGAGGTTGCGCAACAGCAATTCCTTGGCATTGTCGTATTGACCTACCTTGTAGTATTCAATACCGTCTTTGTATCCCTGGGCAAAGCAAGATAGCGATGCGCAAAGGATTAATGATAACAATAGTTTGAACTTCATTTTGATTTGTATTTACGAGTTAATTTTAGTTGCTTTTGGTTTAGTTCAATGATACCACACGCGGTTGCACGATTGCGGGCATCACGCCGGTATTGAGGATAATCTTCTGCCCGATAAATCCCGAAAGGAACGAGTAGAAACCGTGCTGTAGCGAGCCGTTGGGTTCGGTAGTAGTCACATACACGCTGCGGAACAGCGGGTAGCGGCCATCGTAGATATAGAGTTGGTAAGGCTTGTATCCCTCGATTTCGTCGTCGCGGCGAATTTTCATCACCTTTATGCGGCTTGTGAAGTCTATTGCCGAAACGTCGTTTTTGTTAAGGTCGGCCAGGCGTTGCTCCATGGCTGCCGTGTCGGTGGCTGCGGTTTCCTGCTGCTCGACGGCTGTCGTGGAATTGGCCAAGTCGGCTGTAATCCAGCTCACCCCGATGAACCCGATGGCGTTGCGGCGGCGTTCTACCTCGGTGAACACCTGTTGCAGGCTGTCAACCGAATAAATTCGGCCGAATTCCTCGCCTCGCATGATGGAATCTTTAACATATTTGTAAATGCTCGATCCCGGGTGATCGAATATCACGCGTATGGTGTCGAGTTTCGAGGGGAACACGTCTTTCCACCGCGGCGTTTTGCCCGACAAGATGTCGCGCAGTTCAGAAATCGACAGCTCGTCGATGTCGTTGTCCTTGTTTACTATCACGGCTATGGCATCTACGGCGATGCGCTGCGAGCGTGCCGGGAAACGGTTTTTGCTTTGCAGGTAGTCCATTTGCTCCTTGCTCAGCTCCTGGGCTGTGATTATGAGCCGGGCATTCCCGTCGAGCATCGAGTCGATTGCCGAGTGGGCATCGATGTAGTATGGTATGATGCTTGCGTTGGGGTAGGTGTATTCAAATACGTCGATTTCCTGCTGTATTATGTTTTCAAACGTCTTGTCGCACATGAGCGTTGTGAACCCCGATGTTGATGAATCGGTGGTGTGGTGGCACGACGTTGCGGTTGCCAACAAGGCCGCCACAAGCAAAGCAGAGACAAGGTATTTTCGTATCATTGTTTTTTAGGTTAGCGTGCGATTTTGATTTGGCGATAGGCCCGCCAAAAGCCGTATAATACAAACAGCGACCCTAAGCTGTACCGGGCCCAAGTGTAGTCGTCGGTCCAGCCGAAGAAATTGACAAACATCAAGTAACCCATACCGATGTATATGATTACCATGAATATACCGAAGGCATATTTTGCCCAATTTTGTACATTCATGCTGCCGGTGTTGTTTTCGGCTTGTGGGGTTTGTTCTTTATAAGGTTCGTTTTTTCCAGTTTTGGTCATCTTTTCTAAGTCAATTAAGGTTTGCATGAGAACAACTGCGATAGTCTGTGTTCGGCCAGTACGGTTGGTTTGCCGATTTGCGTTAGCCATAGCTGTTACGCTCTTGCAGCGTAAAGTTACATAAAAAAAGTGTTGGATTAACCATTCCTGTGCTGATATTAGAAATTCTTAACCATACGGGCTTTCTGTATGATAATTTTAGGTAAAAAATGAGGTCGGGTAGTATGTGTCGGTGCGAGGGTGAGGCGGTAAGATAAAAAAATGCCTTCCCCTGCAAGGGAAAGGCATTTTATCGTAGTTTTTAGGAACTTTTCTTTAGATTAGTTCACACCTTGGAGCTTGAAGGTAACGGGCAGCGTGTACCACACGTTCACGGCCTGGCCGTTCATACGACCCGGAATGAAGTCGGGCAGCGACTTAACCACGCGCACGGCTTCGTTGTCGAGGTCGCGGTCAACGCCACGGACAACCTTTACTTCGCCTACCTTACCAGTCTTGGTAACAACGAACTGAACGATAACACGTCCTTGAATGTTGTTTTCCATAGCCATCGGCGGGTAGTTGATGTGAGAAGAAAGGTACTTCATGAGCTCGGCATCACCACCAGGGAATGCAGGCATCTGCTCAACGGCGGTAAATACTTGTTCGGGTTCGGGAGTCTTTTCTTCCACGATAACTTCGTCCTTGTGTTCACGCACTACGTTACGGTCGTCGGTACCTTGGTCGAAGTTGGTCTGTCCGAATGCCGTTTCGGTAGCTTGCAGCTCGTCGGCACTCTTGATTTCGTCTTCGGCAGTCACCTCTTCGTCTTCGGCGATGAGGATTTCGGTAACCTTAACGGTGTTCAAGATTTCTTCGGGAAGGGCTTCGGGTTCGGGTTCTTCGTAGCGTTCCTGAACTTCCTCTTCCTCTTCCTCTTCAACCTCTTCGGTGGCAATGTTCACCATCACCTGTTCAATCTCGTCCTTCGGGCGGGATTCTTCGATAGCCTGCTGGATGCCTTTGACAACGTAAGCCAAAACAGCCACTACGATTATGAAAATCACTACCACAATCATAGCCTTGTTGTGGCGGGCTACCGAATTCTTGCGGAGGGTGTATGCACCGAAGTCTTTGTTACGGTGGTCAAATATTAGGTCGCGCCATTCTTGCGATGAGAGATCTACGTCTTTTGCCATAATTCTTAGTCTTTACAAGTTAATAAATCCATCATCATTAATTATTCGGCGGGTTCCTCGGGCAGTGGGGTACCCTTGACTGCCATCATCATCACCGAGTCGTTGTGGCTGATTCGGTCAATCTGGTAGCGGCTGATGCTGTTGATTTGCATCTCGTCAAGAGCCGTAACTAAGCTTTCGTATGATGCATTGGGAGTCGCCTTGATGATGACTACCGGGCGTTTCAGCGTGGAGTCGTTACGAATCTCCTTTGCACGAGCCTGATAAACACTGTCATTGGCGGCCTCGGTCGATGCCAGTTCCTTGTTTTTCCATTTTGCTTTAAGTTCGTTGATGCGTGTCACAACTTCCTTATTGCGGTCTTGGAAAATCTTGCGCATACCTTGTGCAGCTCCGTTGGCTTCGTTGGGGAGGAATTCCTCGGTCTTCATCGGGTTGAGGGTAAGGTCGATTTTCCCTTCCTTGGTCACCGGTGGCATACCTTCGTAGTAGTAAAGGAAGTTCTTTGTGGGAACGCCTTCGTCGTTAACTTCGCTGTCAAGTATCACGGTTATAGCTTCTGATTGCTTTACCTTGTTCTGCTGTTCCTTTTCCACCTTTTCGTTGGTAGGCAGGCTGATTTGCAGTGTTTGGGACTTAATCATAGTAGTACACAGCATGAAGAAGGTAATCAAAAGCATGTTCATGTCCACCATCGGGGTAAAATCGACGTGGATTGACATTTTCTTTTGGTGTGACTTGCCTTTTCCGCTGTCACCACCTGTATCTATTTGTGCCATATACTATTCGTCCTCACTTTTTAAAGCAGTCATTAAACTAAACTTATTCATCTTCATTGTCTGCAGATTGTCCATCACGACTTGAATCTTGTCGTAGGTTGTGCTCTTATCGGCCTTGATTGCAATACCTTCGCCGCGCTTGATAGCTCCTTCCATATTCGGGTTGGTCAAATTGTAGATGCAATTCATCCAAATTTGGAATTCGTTGGGGCGTTCCAGGTTTTGGTTCATGTCGATAGGAATGCCAGCCTTGGGATTCTTAGCCGGATCGATGTATTCGTCCCTCTTTTCTTGCGAGAGGTCGAGCCAACCTTTCAGCTCTTTTATGCCTACGCCAAACATATTGGTCCTGGCAAAAGTGGTCACTTCCGACGCTGTGAGCTGTATGTTGGTGTTATATACATCGTTATATCTTGCGACTACATTCTTGATAAGCTCAGCCCTCATGTTTTCACTTGAGTAGGTTGAGTCTTTGTCGCCTGCCAATGAGATAAAGACGTTGCCTTTCGGGGAAACCAGCACCGTTACCAAGTTGGCTGTGGGTACTTTGATTTCCGAAACCGACGACGGGGTTATCACCGTGATAGGCTCTTTTTGCAAGAATGTAGATGTCAACATGAAGAAAGTAAGCAAAAGTACAGTAACGTCACTCATCGCGGTCATGTCGATGAGCGTACTCTTCCTTTTGATTTTAACTTTTCCCATATTAATCTTGCGTTATTATTCTTATAGTTTGTTCAAGTTGTTGTGTTTTGTGTCAAAAGCTTGCGCTTCCCACCCGATGTTGATTAGTGGGTAGCGGCAAATGTTTGAACAATCGAGAAACCTACTTCGTCGATAGCGTAGGTGAGGTTGTCGATTTTGTTGGTGAAGAAGTTATAAGAAATAACGGCGCAAGCACCAGTTGCGATACCGAATGCAGTGTTAACAAGTGCCTCGGAAATACCAGTTGACAATTCAGTAGAGTCGGGAGCACCCGAAGCAGACAGAGCCTGGAACGACTTGATCATACCCAACACAGTACCGAGAAGACCGAGAAGAGTACCAAGTGTGGTCAGCGTAGCCACGATGGGGAGGTTCTGTTGCAGCGACGGCATTTCAAGAGCGGTAGCCTCTTCGAGTTCCTTTTGGATCATAGTGATCTTTTGTTCCTTTTCGAGGATGGTGTTCTTGTCCATTTCGTCATACTTCAAGAGGGTAGCGTAAACGATTGCGCCAACCGAACCCTGTTGCTTGCGGCAGAGGTTTTGAGCCTCGGCGATGTTGCCAGCGGCAAGGGCTTTCTTTACATTAGCAACGAACTTGGGTATGCTACCTTTGCCCTTAGCAGAAGAAAGAGCAATCCAGCGTTCAACCGACAGCACGATAACTGTCAAGAAGCAGCATTGGAGGATAGGCACAACGAATCCGCCCATGTAAACGGTACCAAGCAGGTTGATGGGGTGGCCGGCTTCGTTGAAGTTGTCGGGATTCCCAAGAATGAATAGGAAGATGCAAAGAGCAACAATGAAACATGCAATGATTACCAAGAATGCATTTTTGATTCCACGAACATTGCTTACTACAGCCCCAGATTTCTTAGGAGTTTCGTTAGGCTTTTTTGTTTCCATAATTGAATGAATAAAATTGTTAAAAAATAATTGTTAGTTGTTGTTAATGTTATTAGTCAAAAATAGTTTCTCTTCAAACTTTACGGTATAGACTTCGCCAAATGAGATGCAATCGCACAACACTTCAAATAAGTGCGGCTCCACACGCTCTTCCGGTTGTGCCAAACGTGGTGCGGCAGCCTGTTGGTTCTCAGTAGGTTTAGGCAGGTAAAAGCCACAAACATCACATTCTTTACTCGTCTATCGATAAAAAGTTAAGGCAAATGTATTATAAATATTTCAATTAGCCAACGCCGCCGCGCCTTTTTTTTGGCTGAGATGGCAAAATATGTTTTTCAGCATACTGCCGTGTGTTGCGCAGCTATGTTGTGCGACACACGGCTGCGAGGCATGGCGCAAAATGCGTTCACCATTGCAAAGATGGTGCAATTTTCTGAAAAAAATTTAAACAGGCTCTGAATATTTTCAATAACTTTGCGCAAAAATATTAACAAGACTTGCAAAATGGCTGAAATCAAGATTAAGAAAGGTTTGAACCTGAATTTGGAAGGAGCCATTGCCGACACCACCGTTGCCGATACCGAGTGCAAAAGCTTTGCGGTGATTCCCGACGATTTCACGGGAATCGTGCCGAGGCTCGACGTGAAGGAGGGCGACAGCGTGGCCGCGGGCGATGTGCTTTATCACGACAAGACCCACCCCGAGGTGAAGGTGACGAGCCCTGTGGCAGGGCGCGTGGCCGCCATAGTGAGGGGCGAGCGACGCAAGATAGAGGCGATAGTGGTCGAGGCCGACGGCAGCGGCAGGTCGCGCCGCCTGGACGTGGCGCAGGCCGGGACGCGTGAGTTGCTGCTTGAGTCGGGGCTGTGGTGCGCCATGCGCCAGCGGCCATACGACATCGTGCCCAATCCGTCGGTAAAGCCGCGCGACATTTTTATAACGGCATTCGATTCGGCTCCCCTTGCGCCCGACTTCGCATTACTGCTTAAAGGTAGGGAAAAGTATCTGCAAAAAGGCATTGAAGTGCTGGCATCGCTTACCGACGGCGAGGTTTACTTGGGTTGCAGCCCCGACTGGGTGCCCGAGGTGAAAGGATGCGTGGTGAACACGTTCGTGGGGCCGCACCCGGCAGGCAACGCAGGAGTGCAGATTGCAAATGTGAAACCCGTGAACAAAGGCGAAACCGTGTGGACGCTCGATGCCGTGACGGCAGCGCGCATAGGCGAGCTGTTCACGACCGGCGAGGTGCCCTTCGGCACGATTGTCGCCGTGGTGGGCGAGTCGGTGAAACGTCCGCATTATGCCCGTTGCACCATGGGGTGCAGCATGGCGTCGTTGATAGGCAACGACGTTGACGAGCCGGGCAACTGCCGCATAGTGTCGGGCAACTTGCTTACCGGCAGCCATGTGCAAGCCGACGGGTACTTGCGGTTCCCATACCGGCAGGTATCGGTGATAACCGAAGTCGCCAATCCGGCCGACTTCCTTGGCTGGGCTTCGCTCAGCCCGCGCCGTTTCAGCATTTACCATTCGTTCACGCGCTGGCTGCTTGGCGGCGGCAAGCCTGCACGGTTTGACGCCAAGCTGAATGGCGGCGAGCGCGCCATAATAATGTCGGGCGAATATGACCGCATGCTGCCGATGGACATACTTGGCGAATATCTCATAAAGTCGATAATAGCATTCGACATCGACAAGATGGAGCAATTAGGCATTTATGAAGTGGCTCCCGAGGACTTTGCGCTGTGCGAGTTTGCCGACACCTCAAAGCTGCCGTTGCAGAAGATAGTGCGCGAGGGCCTCGACAAATTATATAAAGAAATGAATTAACCCCTTAAAGACAAATACAACGTGAAAGGTTTAAGAAATTATCTTAGCAGGATTAAACCCAATTTCATGCCCGGAGGCAAATACAGCAAGTTGCAGTCGGTGTTTGAGGGGTTTGAATCGTTCCTGTTCACGCCCAATACCACATCTACTTCGGGCGTGAGCATTCACGACAGCAACGACTCGAAGCGCACCATGACCGTGGTGATAGTGTCGCTCTTGCCGTGCTTGTTGTTCGGAATGTATAATATAGGTTACCAGCACTACCTTGCCATAGGCCAGGCCGGTGCCGGTTTTTGGGATATGTTCCTGTATGGCCTTGCTGCCTTGCTTCCGACCATAGTGGTTTCATACGTCGTGGGGCTTGGCATCGAGTTTATAGGCGCGCAGATACGCCACCACGAGATACAGGAAGGTTTCCTTGTCACAGGTTTGCTTATACCGCTCATTTGCCCCATCAACACTCCGTTGTGGATGATTGCCGTGGCAACGGCTTTTGCCGTGATTTTCGCCAAGGAAATATTCGGCGGCACGGGAATGAACATATTTAATGTTGCACTTATCACCCGTGCGTTCTTGTTTTTCGCTTATCCGGCCAAGATGTCGGGCGATGCCGCATTTGTGGCAACCGAGCCGGTGTTCGGCCTTGGCGGCGGAACGCTGGTCGATGCATTCTCAGGGGCCACTCCGCTTGGGCAGGTGGCTACGGCCACAACGGCAAATCCGCAGATAACCAATATTGTGGGAGAGCCGATAAGCACGCTCGATGCGTTCATAGGCTTGATACCCGGGTCGGTGGGTGAAACATCCACGCTGTGCATTTTGATAGGCGCGTTCATATTGCTGTTCACAGGCACTGCATCGTGGAAGATAATGTTGTCGGTGTTTGCCGGAGGGTTGTTCATGGGCTGGATTGCCAATATGTTCCCGTCGGCTACTTATCCGGCATCGTCGTTGTCGCCAATCGACCAGGTGTGCCTCGGCGGTTTTGCCTTTGCCGCGGTGTTCATGGCTACCGACCCTGTGACCGGGGCACGTACCGAGACGGGGAAATTCATATATGGTTTCTTGATAGGCGTGATTGCAATCTTGATACGTGTTTACAACAGCGGCTATCCCGAAGGTGCAATGCTTGCCGTGCTGTTGATGAACGCCTTTGCTCCGCTCATCGACTATTTCGTGGTTCAATCTAACATCAAGCGTCGCTTGAAACGAGCCAAGGTGAACAATTAACAAGTGGAGGGGAAGAAATTATGAATACACAAAGTAACACTTACACGATAATCTATTCTTCGATAATGGTGCTCGTGGTGGGCGCGGCACTCGCATTCGTGTACCAGGCATTGAAGCCTGCGCAAGACGAGAACGTGGCCAACGACAAGCGCCAGCAAATATTAAGCTCCATCCACGTGACCGCTCCCGAAGGAAAGGTGGGCGAGACATACGAGAAGTATATAACCGACGAGTTCCTGACCGACCTTGACGGCGGGCGCACCGAGGGCGATGCCTTCGGCGTGAACATGGCCGGAGAGGTGAAAAAGGCCGACGGCGAGCGCGAGTTGCCGGTGTTTGTGGCCGCTACCGACGACGGCAAGACGGTATATGTGCTGCCAGTGTATGGCGCAGGACTGTGGGGCCCCATTTGGGGGTACGTGGCCGTGGAAGACGATGGCCGCACCATCTATGGCGCATATTTCTCGCACTCGGGCGAAACGCCCGGGCTTGGAGCTGAAATCGCCACCGAGGGCTTCCAGTCGCAATTTGCCGGCAAGGAGCTTTACAAGGATGGCAAATTCCGTTCGGTGGATGTGATGAAGGCAGGGCAAAAGCCGGTTGACGATGCCGATTATGTGGATGCAATATCGGGTGGCACCATCACCAGCAAGGGTGTGCAGTCGATGCTTGCCGATTGCCTAAGGCTGTATGACGCATTCTTGAACAAGTTGCAAACCGAAAAAAATTAGTAACATTATGTTGTCGAAAATATCAAAAGAAGCATTACTTGGCCCGTTGTCGCGCAACAACCCCGTGCTGGTGCAGATACTGGGCATTTGTTCCTGCCTCGCCGTCACGGCCAAGCTGGAACCGGCAATAGTGATGGGTATCTCGGTGACGGCCATCACGGCATTTTCCAACCTTATAATTTCGTTGATACGCAACACCATTCCCAACAACATACGCATCATAGTGCAATTGGTGGTGGTGGCAGCTTTGGTTATCATCGTTGACCAGATACTGAAAGCCTATAACTATGAGATGAGCAAGGCTCTGTCGGTGTTCATCGGGCTTATCATAACCAACTGCATCCTTATGGGGCGGCTTGAGGCGTTTGCCTTGTCCAACAAGCCTTGGCCTTCGTTTCTCGATGGCATAGGCAACGGCATAGGCTATGCCATAATCCTGGTGGTGGTGGCCTTCTTCCGCGAGTTGCTCGGTTCGGGCACGTTGTTTGGCTTTCAGGTAATCCCTCAGGCGTTCTACGACATGGGCTATTCCAACAACGGGCTTATGATACTTCCGCCGATGGCTCTTGTGACGGTGGGCTGCATTATATGGTGGCACCGTTCGCGTAACAAGGATTTGCAAGAAGAACAATAATTGATGAATACACACCTTTGTAGAAAGAAAAAAGTATGGAAGATTTAAATCTGTTTATAAAGTCGATTTTCATCGACAACATGATATTTGCCTACTTCTTGGGTATGTGTTCATTCCTTGCCGTATCCAAGAACGTGAAAACATCGTTCGGGCTTGGCATAGCCGTCACATTCATGCTTGTGGTGACGCTGCCGCTCAACTATGTCCTTGATAAGTATCTGCTGCAACCGGGAGCCATGAGCTGGCTTGGCGAGGAGTTTGCCACGGTCGATCTTAGTTTCCTTGCGCTGATTATGTTCATTGCCGTCATTGCGTCGATGACGCAGCTCGTGGAGATGGCCGTCGAGAAGTTTTCGCCGTCGCTGTATGCGTCGTTGGGCATATTCTTGCCCTTGATTGCCGTCAACTGTGCCATTTTGGGGTGTGCGTTGTTCATGCAGCAGCGCGACTTCGGGTCGGCATGGACTGCCACCGTGTATGGCGCAGGCTCGGGCATAGGTTGGACGCTTGCGATAGTGGGCCTTGCCGCCATACGCGAGAAGTTGGCTTACAGCAACATCCCGAAACCCCTGCGTGGCATAGGCATAACATTTATATTAACCGGCTTGATGGGTATAGCTTTCATGAGCTTCCTCGGCATAAAACTGTGATGGCAATATGGAATTGACTATTTTTTCAAGCGCGATACTTTTCCTTATAGTTACGCTTATACTGGTGATTGTGCTGCTTGTGGCCAAGAAGTATCTTGTGCCGTCGGGCAATGTCACCATTGACATCAACGATGGCAAGAAGTCGTTGCAAGTGCCGCAGGGCAGCTCGCTGCTCACCACGCTGGCTGCGCAGGACATACACTTGGCCTCGGCTTGCGGCGGCAAGGGCAGCTGCGGGCAGTGCAAGGTGCAAGTGCTGGAAGGCGGTGGCAACATATTGCCCACCGAGACTGTGCACTTCTCGCGCAAGGAGCAGCAGGCTCATTGGCGACTTGGTTGCCAAGTGAAGGTTAAGGACAACCTTAAAATACAGGTTCCCGATTCGGTTCTCGAAATCAAGGAATGGGAATGCGAGGTTATATCCAACAAGAACGTGGCCACGTTCATCAAGGAGTTCATAGTGGCATTGCCGCCAGGCGAGCACATGAACTTCGTGCCGGGGTCGTATGCACAAATCAGCATACCTCCTTACGAGATGGATTACGACAAGGACATCGACAAGGACTCGATAGGCAAGGAGTATCTGCCCGCATGGGAAAAGTTTGGGCTGTTCGGGCTTAAATGCAAGAACACCGAGCCTACTATCAGGGCTTACTCTATGGCCAACTATCCGGCCGAAGGCGACCGCATAATGCTTACCGTGCGCATAGCCACGCCTCCGTTCAAGCCAAAGCCGCAAGTGGGTTTCCAAGATGTGATGCCTGGCATAGCTTCGTCTTACATTTTCACGCTCAAGCCGGGCGACAAGGTGAAGATGAGCGGCCCTTACGGCGATTTCCATCCCATCTTCGACTCGAAGAAGGAGATGATATGGGTTGGAGGTGGTGCCGGCATGGCTCCGTTGCGCGCGCAAATCATGCACATGACTCGCACGCTCAACACTCGCGACCGCAAGATGTCTTACTTCTACGGTGCCCGTGCACTCAACGAGGTGTTCTACTTGCAGGATTTCTTGCAGCTTGAACGTGAGTTCCCCAATTTCTCGTTCCATCTTGCGCTCGACCACCCCGACCCGGCAGCCGATGCCGCAGGCGTGAAATACACGCCGGGATTTGTGCATCAGGTAATGTATGATACATACTTGAAGGACCACGATGCGCCCGAAGATATAGAATACTACATGTGCGGTCCCGGCCCCATGAGCAAGGCCGTCGAGGGGATGCTGTATAACCTTGGGGTTGATATGGAAAGCATCCATTTCGACAACTTCGGAGGATAAATCGCGCCATAAGACTTATGGCAAGTGCAGCCGGGGGCATTGTTTTGCCTCGGCTGCACTTGCTTTTTCACACATTGGGTTAAATGTTATGTAGCAAATCAGGAATATTGTTCCCGATTTGCTATATTTGCGTAAATAAGATTTTGAAGTTCTGGCACATTTTATCAATCCGTTTACCGATGGAAAAGCCACGCGACTTTGACCCTTTTGGCCAAACAGGATTGTCCCCTTCGGCTACGATATGATTGACCCTTTTGGCCCAAATAGTATTGACCACTTAGCCCACCTATTGTTATAGATTTTTTGTGTAGATTTGAGCACCGTCCCAGACAATCTGAAGGCTGCCGTCACACGCAGCGACCGCAACGAGCCTGTTTCGACCGTTTCCCGTGAAACGTTACGTGGTGAAAGAAAACTGGTGACTGTCGGGAAGAACTCTTACGTCTCGTTGTTCAAGCACCATTACAGCGTTCCGACGGAGTATGCAGGCAGGCGCATGACGATTCTCTATGATGCCGACACGGTGGAAATCCACTGTGGCATGAACCTTGTCGCCACCCATGACCTCTGTGTCATTCCCTACGCTTATTTCAGGAAAAAGGAGCACAGCCTGCCGGGACACTATGGCTCCTATGACAAGGACTTGGAGGAACTCTCCCGGCGTGCCTCGGAAATAGACAATATCGTATTGAACTATCTACGGGAAGTGGAGCGTTTCACAATCAAGTTCCAACCGCGCAAGTTGAAGTAGCCCACGCAGAAATCCACGCGTTCCACCCCGACATTCCCGATTATGCCGCGAAGGCCGTTGGTGAACTTTATGTCGATATGGTCATATATTTTGGCAATTATCTTTTGGCAAGAGATAATGAAAATGGTATTACCCTATAATTCAATGATTTGTCAAGGGTTAACTCGCAAATTACTAAACCAACCTGTATAAAAAACTTCACATATACCATTAAATATGAGAACTTTTCATAGAATTTGCGATATTTTTGCCTAACTTTGCCTATAACTGTAACTCTTACCGAGAGAGCTTGACGTTTGCTAAACAATTTCGTGGGTTGCAAAAAAAATAGTACATTTGTGAGTGCTTTTGCACCGTTGTGTTTTTGTGTGGTGCATTGAGCAAGATGATTATAAACCAAGATAAGCATAAAGACGATTGTGGCTAAGATATACGATCCTGATATTGTCGATAACCCGGTAGTGGTGAATGAGAGTGACACGAAGAAAAACGCAGCCAAGGCAACGGAGGCAAAAGTCAAACCCGAGGCACAACGTGGCAAGCCCAGTGGCAAGCAAGGCAGCAAGCCTGCACCGAAAACCGAAGTGCAGCAAGCGGGCACTTGGCAGAAGGTGGTGGAATTTTGCCGCAGCCGCCGCGCAAAGACTTTTGCCGGTGCCGTGCTGGGGCTGTTTGGCGTGTACCTGCTCATTATTTTCATTTCATATATGCAAACAGGGGCGGCCGACCAAAGCCTTGTCACTACCCACACCGTATCGCAGCTTGCCGCCGAGGCCGACAAACTGGGCAATGCCGGTTCGTCGGTGGGAGCCAATATGGCTCATGCCTTTATATACAAAGGGTTCGGACTGGCGGCGTTCATCATTGCCGCTTGGTGCATAGTTGTGGGCTTGCGCATGGTGAGGCCGTCGGGCCGTGTGCAATTCCTGCACTTCACGCTGATGTCGCTTGTCAACGTGGTGGCGTGTGTGATGGTGCTGGGAGGCGTTTCTCTGTTTGTAAATCCCACTTTTTTCCCATTGGGTGGCAATATAGGGCATTATTGCAACAAGTTCCTGCAAGATTTCACGGGAACGCCGGGCATGATAATAACCGACATCATTGTCATATTCTTGTGGGCGCTAATCTGCTACAAGACATTGCGGTTGATTTATGACACTGCAAAGAAGATAATCCCCAAGCCTACCGACTTGAATGCCAAGGATGCCGATGAAGATGCAGCCGAAGAAGAGGATGTGGAGGATGAAGCCCCAGCGACAGATAAGGGCGTTGACAAGCAACCTGTTAAAAAAGAAGACAACCCATTCGAGCCGGTAGTGGCCGTTGACCGAGAAAAGGTCAACGATGAGATTGCGCGGCAGCAACCCGATGACAACGTGCCGGTGAAAGAGAAAGCAATCCCTTCGCCTTGGACAGAAATAAAATCGCCAAGCGATGAGGCCGCTGCCAGCGAAGATGCGGCAGGAGACGATATAGAAAGCACCATTACGGTGTCGGGGCCCATAGAGCAGGGCGACGAGAACCGTTTCGAGGCATACGACCCGACCAAGGAGTTGTCGAAATACAAGATGCCTACGCTCGACCTGCTGCGCGAGGGCGACACAAAGCAGCACACCGCCGACCTCGACGAGCAGGAGGAGAACAAGAAACGCATCACCGAGACGCTTGCGCATTACGACATACAGATTAAGAAAATCGACGTGTGCGTGGGGCCTACCATCTCGCTTTTCGAGATACAGCCGTGCGACGGAGTGCGCATTTCAAAAATCAAGGGGCTTGGCAACGACATACAAATGAGCCTTGCCGCGCTTGGCATACGCATCATTGCCCCAATACCGGGCAAGTGTACCATAGGCATAGAGGTGCCAAACAAAGACCCGCAGACGGTGTATATGCGTTCAATACTCGGTTCGGCCAAGTTCCAGAATTGCAAAATGGAATTGCCCATGGCACTGGGCTGCACCATAACCAACGACGTGGCGATAGCCGACCTGACCAAGATGCCGCACTTGCTGGTGGCCGGTGCCACGGGGCAAGGAAAGTCGGTGGGATTGAATGCCATCATTGCATCGCTGCTTTATAAAAAGCACCCGTCGGAGCTGAAGTTGGTGCTTATCGACCCGAAGATGGTGGAGTTCAGCCTGTATTCCAAGCTCGAACACCATTACCTTGCAAAGCTCGTAGGCGAGGACGAGTGCATAGTAATCGACCCGAAGAAGGCCATAGCCACGCTCAACTCGCTTGTGCAGGAGATGGAAAACCGCAACCTGCTGCTGCGCGATGCCGGCGAGCGCAACATAAAGGATTACAATGCCAAGTTCATAGCCCGTAGGCTTAACCCCGAGAAGGGGCACCGTTATATGCCATACATAGTGCTCGTGGTGGATGAATATGCCGACTTGGTTATGACCGGCGGCAAGGAGATAGAACGCCCCATTGCGCGTATCGCGCAGAAAGCTCGTGCTGTGGGCATACACATGATAATAGCCACGCAACGCCCATCGACCGATGTCATCACTGGCATGATTAAGGCCAACTTCCCTGGGCGCATAGCCTTCAAAGTGGTGCAGATGGTTGACAGCCGCACCATCCTCGACTGTCCCGGTGCCGAGCAGCTTGTGGGTCGTGGCGATATGCTTTTCTCAGCTGCAGGGAGCGTGGTGGAGCGCATACAGTGCGCATTTATCGACACGCCCGAGGTGGAAGCCATTTGCGACTACATAAGCGGCCAGGTGGGCTACGACGAGGCTTACGAGCTGCCCGAATACATACCCGATCCCGACGAGGCCGGTGGCGACTCGGGAGGCGGCCCCATGAGCCTTAGCGACCGCGACCCACTATTCGATGAGATTGCGCAATACATCGTGTCGAGCGACACGGCATCCACCTCCTCGCTCCAACGCCACTATGGCATAGGCTATAACCGTGCCGGGCGAATAATGGACCAAATGGAGGCTGCCGGCATAGTGGGGCCGTCGCAAGGCGGCAAGCCCCGGAAAGTGCTGGTCGATTCGGTGCAGTTGCAAAGCATTCTTTCACAGTAAATTGAATATGAAAATGAGCATAAGGCATATATTTTTGATATTATTGTGTGCGGCGGTGCCGGTGGCGGCTGTCGCGCAAAGTGCAGGCGAGGTGCTGCAAGACGTAATTGAGACTTACCGCAAGAGCCGCGGCATCTCGGCCGATTATGTGATGACGTATGACAAGAACGCCGACCGCGGCACCATAGTGATGGATGGCAGCAAGTTCCGCATATTGTCCGACGACTTGAAGTGCTGGTACGACGGCACCACGCAATGGGCATATTCCACCATGACCGGCGAGGTGAACATAACCGAACCTACGCAAGAAGAGCTGCAACTGTCGAACCCGTATGCGGCACTTGTGGCATTCAAGGAAAGTTCCAGTGTGTCGATGGTCACCACGCCGCAGGGGGCGTACATGCTGTCGCTTATTCCGCAGTCGCAGGAGAGCGATGTGAGGCTTATCCAGCTGTTTGTGGGTATCAAGAGCCTGCAAATCGAGAAGGCGGTGTTTGTGATGGCCGACAATTCGCAATACACCGTAGTGGTGAAGAATTACACTACGGGCAAGAAGTTCCCGGCATCGACATTCAAATACGATGGCAGTGCCGTGCCCGAAGGCACTCAGGTGGTTGACTTGCGATAAAAATGAATATATTACGATAAAATACGATATGGAAACTACTAAATGCTTGATAATAGGGTCGGGGCCTGCCGGTTACACGGCTGCCATATACGCCTCGCGAGCCAATTTGTCGCCTGTGCTTTATGAAGGCGAGCAGCCCGGGGGGCAATTGACCACGACCACCGAGATAGAGAATTTTCCCGGTTATCCCGACGGAATCGATGGATATGAGATGATGGAGCAGTTGCGCAGCCAGGCCAAGCGTTTCGGTGCCGACATACGCACCGGGCTTGTGACCTCAATCGACCTGTCGCAACGCCCGTTTGTGGCCACTATCGATGGTGGTGCGGCTACCGTTGCCGCCGATGCGGTGATTGTGGCCACAGGTGCCTCGGCACGATACTTGGGGCTTGACGATGAGAAGAAGTTCCGCGGTCGCGGGGTGTCGGCCTGTGCCACTTGCGACGGGTTCTTCTACCGCGGTAAGGTAGTTGCCGTGGTGGGCGGCGGCGACACGGCTTGCGAGGAAGCCACTTATCTGGCCGGACTTGCCTCGAAGGTGTATATGATTGTGCGCAAGGATTATTTGCGGGCCTCAAAGGTGATGCAGGAGCGTGTGCGCAACACCGAGAACATTGAAGTGCTGTTCAATACCAACACCGTGGGGCTGTTTGGCACAGATGCCGTGGAGGGCGCGCACCTCGTAAGGCACAAGGGTACTGCCGATGAAGAGTGTTTCGACATAGCAATCGATGGCTTTTTCCTCGCCATAGGGCACACACCCAACACAGCCTTCCTTGGCGGACAGCTGCAGCTCGACGATGCCGGTTATATAGTGACCCGCGGCGCAAGTCAGGCTACAAGTGTGCCGGGCGTGTTTGCTGCCGGCGACGTGGCCGACCCGCATTACCGCCAGGCCGTGACTGCGGCAGGAATGGGGTGCAAGGCCGCGCTCGACGTTGAAAAATTCCTCTTGGCCGATGGGCATTAATTTCATGGGCGTGTCGGCACAGGACTTGAAGGAGAATAACGAGTGCCGCGAGTTTAGGCAGTTCATGGAGCTTGTGCAGGCCAGCCCGATAGGCGTGTTTGATTCGGGTTACGGCGGATTGACCATACTGAAGGAGATTCGCCGCCGGTTGCCGGGGTACGACTACCTGTACCTTGGCGACAATGCCCGTGCGCCATACGGCACTCGCTCGTTCGACGTGGTTTACCGTTTCACGCTGCAAGCCGTGAAATACCTGTTTGGCTGCGGTTGCCGCCTTGTGATACTTGCCTGCAACACGGCATCGGCCAAGGCATTGCGCACCATCCAGCAGGCCGACCTGCCGCGGCTCGACCCTTCGCGCCGCGTGCTGGGCGTGATAAGGCCCACGGTGGAGAAAATAGGGGAGATTACGCGCAATGGCAACATAGGCATATTCGGCACCCCGGGAACCATACAGAGTGGCTCTTATGACATAGAGATAGGCAAGATGTATACTGGGCGGGGCTTTCGCACGTGGGGGCAGGCGTGCCCGCTATGGGTGCCGCTTGTCGAGAACCGCGAGGCCGACGGCCCCGGGGCCGATTATTTCGTGAAGAAGTATATAGATATGCTGTTTGGATGCTGCCCCGACATCGACAGCGTGATACTTGGCTGTACGCATTATCCGCTGCTGTTGGGAAAGATAAGGCAATATATGCCGCCAGGCGTGGCCGTGGTGGAGCAGGGAGGCATAGTCGCCGACAGCCTTGCCGACTACCTTTGCCGCCACACCGAGATTACGAGCCGTATAGGCCGTGGCGGCACGGTGCGCTACCTCACCACCGAGAATGCCGACCGCTTTGGCCAAATGGCAACGCTTTTCCTTGGCAGCACGGTTGAGGCCGAGCATATTGATCTGGCATGAGGTGCCGGGGGCGGGTTATGTGCCATATTGTATGTCAATGAGGCGGTTGTAGAGACGGCATAGTATGCCGTCTCAATCAGCCACAAACAAGCTCGCACAGCATGACTATGAGGCGGTTATCAAGACGGCATGATATGCCGTCTCTACAACTGGGTGGCAGATTTTTGACCGACCGACATTCACAATGAGCAAGCTGTGTGTGGGGTAGCTCATGCCTTGCTGTTGTCACGATGTGGCAGGAATGGCGGAATGGCATGGATTGCCTCGTCGAGTGTCTCGAACTGCCTTACGGGGTCGAATTTGCTGCTTTTCAACCTGTATTTTCGCTTGCGCAACGCACTGTCGCTAATGCAGAGGATTGCGCACAGCCCCGGGTTGTCGAGCCCTATCTTTATCAGGCAGCACAAGTATATCTCGCTGTCGGTCAGCGATGGATATTGTGCCGTGAGAGAGTTGACAAATCCATTGTAGCAATCGTTTACGGCGGCGACCAGTTCCAATATTTCGGTGTCGGAGAGAGGTTCGGGCTGTTTGTTTGCCTTAGGTCTCTTTGCTGCATCGATGGTCTCTTGCACTTTTTTCACCACTCGGTTGTTCAGCAGCAGCCGTTTTTTCAAGTCGGCAATCAAGGCTCTCGAAGTGCTTAATTCCTGGTCTTTGTCATTGGCTTGGGCTGCAAGTGCCATTTCCCGTTCGCTTGCCTTTATTTTTTCGTCCATCAAGAGGGCTGCACTCTGTTGCAGGCGGTTGATGTCATCGCTTTGGTGTCGCAAGGTGTCGAGTAATTGCTTGCGCCGCCGTGAATATACTGTGTATGCGGCAAAGGCCGATATTCCTACAATAATTATGAGTGCCAATATATAAAGCCAGCTTTGTTGCTGCCTTATTTTTAACTCGCTGTTCTCCCGTTCTATGCGAGCTGTGTTGTATTGCTTGTCAAGCCGAGCAACCTTGTCTCGTTCAATGCCTGCTGCAATCTTCAACAAATTAGCCGAATGCCGTTTGCTATATTCCAATGCACCCTTATAATCACCCTGTGCCTCGCGTAGCATACACATGCAAGTATAATAGGGATTGGCTCTCGTTAATGTAGAGGTGTCGCGCCCTCGCTCTATGTAATATTCGGCTGAATCAAGTTGGTTGGTGAGTATCAGTAATCGTCCTTTGAAATTTAGATTTGAGATGGTATCACTTCCGTTAAGTAGGTGGTTGTAAGCCAAAGCTCTGTCGATAAACTGTAATGCCTCATTGTAACTCCCGAGCATATAGTATGTTACTGATTTAAGTCCGTATAATGATGCAAGGTCTTGGTTAGAATTTGTTTCGATTGCCAAGTTTAAGGCATGATTTAATTTATTGATGCCAGTTATGGTATCGTTATTTGCAAGATAGCTACGGCACAGCTCCTTCAAGCTGGCTATAACTAAAGATGTGTCATTAAGTTCATTTGCATATAGCAAGGATAATTCAAATGGGTCTATTGAAGATTTCACGTCGTATCCTTCTCTAAGTAAGCGACCCCATAAATAATATATGTAATATGAAATCCATGTATCGCTGACGTTGCTGACACATTCTGATGCTTTATGGATGTAATCCAGTGACACATCATGCATACCTAATTCTTTATAAACTTGTGCGGCAACGAGGTAAGTTCTTGCTTTCATGTCGGGGGTGTCGCTGGTGGAGTAATGCTCAATTGCCACTTTTATTAATGAATCGTTTTCGGCGGTAATGTAGCAGCGGTATTTTGCTTGTGCATAAAGCAGCGCAAAATAAGGGCCTTTGCCAAGTCCTTTGTTATTTATGCTATCAAGTATTTGTAATGATTTTTGAGGTTGTGTCTTGATATAGCTGTCTGCAATTTGCAGCTGGTTGGCGATTGATTCTTCTTTCTTAGTGCATGCGTTAATTATAAGTGCTAATATTATTATGATAATCGATTTTAGGTGCATCATTATGTTAAATTTTAGGTTTGGACAAAGTTATTAAATAAATGTCTTGTGAAAGAATTCTAACCGTAAAAATATTGTACAAAGGCTGATTTTTGACAGTTTTCAAGGTATAAAAAATGCCTGTTTATATCGTTGTCCTCAACTTTTTGTGTGGACGATTTTGTAATGTGTTAGATAACAGGTATTTAAGATGAACTAAATTAGGCTGTATGTCCACAAGAAAAATAGCTTAAAATTTGTACGGTTAATATAACTCCCCTACTTTTGCAACAGTATAAAAACAAATCAAAAAATATTATGATTAAAAAATTAGTATTATGTTTCATATTTGCTTTTTCGGTTTTAAATTCTTATTCCGAAGAAGTTGTGTTTACAGATATTCGTATAGACGATGGAGGCAAACGTTCTGAAGTGCCTGTCGATGTTGATGTGGATGATAATAGCATGACAATCTTTATACGCGAAGATATTGATTGGCTGTCATTGTCTATTGAAGGAATGAGCAAATCGCTAATGACCGATATTGAATCGGCCTCATCGGGCGAAGTGTACAAAATTGGCATGACCGATTTCCCGTCGGGACTCTACGACATCACCATTCTTACCGACGATGGCATGCTAAACGGAAACTTTGAGCTATGATTATGATAACATTGCGATGCGTGGTTCTCTAAAATTTGTATAAAATTGAGGTTATAGGCATTGATTATTGTTGTCCTATGACTCAATTAATAATAAACATTATCAACTTAAAATTTTATTATGATGAACAAAGTCATTTTATTGATTGCGGCTGTATGCTCAGTTGGTAGCATTGCCGTGAATGCAGAGACGAGAGTATATAAGGAGATTTACTATGGAACCCGTGCTACGGGTAGTTCCGAAAATCCATGTCAAGGGGAGACAACGAGAGTTTGCTGTGAGAAGTGGGTACAGTATGACGATGGTGAATATGTCGGTAAAGTTGTGATCGATGAGACCATCCTCGATAAAGACGGCTTGTTGATTTCCCAGGGGGTGAGGACTGAAATTGGCGATCTTGAAACCGTGATTTCGAGGAATATTTGGAATGCCCAAAACAACGGAGCATGGATTGAAAGTGAGGAGTAAACGAATTTAAGAGCATGGTAGCCATCAATATGGGCTACCATGCCCTTTCGCTTTAAATTGGTTTCAAGATGAGGAAGATATTGTTTTTACTGGTTTCGGCGTTGCTGTGCGGCTCGGTCGTTGGTAGGGCCGACGATGTGGGGAAATTCGATCAAATTGAACGTGCGCTGAATGAGTCGTTGCAGGTGCGGCAAAAGCCGGGGACTGAAATGCTGCTCAGGGATTACCTTGGCCAGCTTGGCATCGAGGGCGACACCATTTATGCCGTGCTTTACACTCCTGGTAATTGCCCGAGATGTGAAACATTCTTCATGAAGGATTTTTATGAAGAGATGAAAAAGCGGACTGATGTCCCCATAATATTGATAACAGCCTGCCCATACCGTGATGCGGCGGCATATTATAACGAGCGGAATGGTTTCCCGGCCGACCAGTATGCCTACGACACTGCTTATGGGTACAGCAAAATATTCAGCTTTAACATTGGAACCTTGTCGGTGCCTTATATGATGAAAATCGACGTTGCCCGTGGGCGCATGATAATGGGGTACTCGACATCGCTGTTGGGCGACAGGTTTATCAATCAGCTCATAGCATATAGCAATCCTGTGGAAATGCACGAATTCGTCCCGGAAAGTGCCGAGGAGCATGACGATATAACAATAGCCGAAATCGATGCCATGCCGATGGAATTGAGTGCCGAATACAGGTTAAAGATGCTGCCAGGATATGTGTCGTCTATGGCGCATGGCCTCCCCAAGTTCCATGGAAACTATTTTTTTTATAACGACAGGTTTCTTAACGGGATAGCATTGTTTGAAACCGATGACGGAAACGAGTTGCTTAGGCAGACGGCGTTAATAGAGGCCGACAGCACTGAAATGAACAGGTTTATTGAGGTTTCGCCGGAGGTGTTCAAGTCGATGGGCGACGTGTCGTATATTCCTCTCGAACCCGATATGATAAGCGACAGCGTGATATGCGTCTCATATTCGCTGCCACACATAAAATACATGGGCATAGAGCTGCACGGAAAGGACACTGTGGAAAATATAGGTTACTTGAATATGCCCTCGATGATTTTCCGCAATGTGAAGACGCTTGAGCGTTTGCCGATGGAATGGGACAAATATGACCCGTTCACGTCGGAATATATGTATGGGCACTATACCACTACGGTGTTTGGCAATTACAAGATAGAACAGTGCTTCAAGCTCACATGGCCCATGGAGTACCAGCGCGAGGATTACGAGCATGATGTGGAGCGCAACCCTTTCGGTGAAGGGTTTTACGATACGCCCAATCCGATATTAGCGGTTTTAGACCGCACGACAGGAATGCCGGTAAAGCATATAGGCAAGCTTGAGGATTGCCAGCGCTTGAGCCGGACGGGGTATTACTATTCTAATGCCACGGCTTGCGTGCATGGCGATGAAATTGCATACACCAATGGATACACAGGGGCGGTATATGTGTGCGACACGGCGCAAATCGATGTGCCGCTGCGCAGGTATGTGGCGTTTGTGGTGGATACTGCGAGTTTCCCGCCGATAGACACCACGGCATTCTACACGTATGAGTATGCAAGGCGTTACGATAAGTTTTTCACGCGGTGCATAATGCAGCTGCACTTGACCGACGATACGGTGTATTGCCTTGTAAAGCATGGCGTTCCACGCACAGTTGAGATACCAAGAGACAAGTATGAAGTCGTTGCGATAGACCGCCATACTGGTGAGGCTGTGCATCGGAAATTCCCCGAGATGCAGGCAGGTGAGAGCTTGCTGGGTTGCGGACTGCGGGAATTGCCCGATGGGGGTATCGCCCCGTTTATGTTCATGCGCAAGGATGACGTTCCTGTTGTAAAAGTGTTTGATTTCAAGTAAGCGGTAGCGGTTTATTATTCGTAGTGATGGCGAAGAATGTACATGCAACTTATTTATTGCTGCCAGATAATGGCTGGTTTAAATTTTGTTCAGAATAACTTGGTAAAATTTCAACTTCACAAAATTTAAACAGGCTCTTAGATTTTTGCCATTTTATTTGATTTCTTAATTATTGTTTAGTATATTTGTAAGTGTATTTATTTTTAATGGTAATTTTATGGAACGAAATGATAAGAATGTGTCTTGGGGTGTGCCATTGACGATGGCAATGCTTTTGCAGGGTGTCGCGCTGCTGTATGCCGGTTATGACATGGGGCTTGCCGCCGAGGTTGCCTCGGTGCTTACCTTTGCCGTGGCCGTCGGGTGCATGGTGGGCTACTTGGTAAGGACCCGGCTGGCATGGCGGCGGTTTGTGAAGTGCTTTTTCGGTTCTGCCATGGCCGATGCTGCAATTGTGATGCTGCTGTTCTTGGTAGCAGTAAAAGGGAACGTGCCTGCGGCAGAGCGCGAGATGATTAGCGTGGGGGCATTTGTGTGCAGTCAGTTAGTTCTGATATTTGCAGTTTTAAAAACGGTCATGCGCCGTGGCAGCGGTAGTTTACAGGTCGAAGGTTGATGCATGGCTTGTTGTCCTGCTGTTGTTTGTGTGGGCATTCTCGTTATGGGCTGTTATGGTAGCAAACCGTCGGTGGTTTTATGGATATTGACGGCTGTTATTGTGCTGATGTTGGTGGCGATGACTGATATCGTGACGAGAATCACGTATGTAATAACGGGAAACACGCTGACGGTGAAATGCAGTTTCTTTATGAAAAATGACTTCGATATACGGCATATAAAAAGCATAAAGCCATCGTATAGTTTCTTGGCATCGGCAGGTGCGTCGCTCGACAGGCTCGCAATTAGGTTCGACAACAGCCGCGACGTACTGCTGATTTCGCCCAAGGACAAGCAAGGGTTCATCGACCACATTTGCCGTGTGAACCCCAATGTGGTGGTGTTGGAAAAATAAATAAGAAACATATATCATGAATAATAAAAAAATCAGATTTTCGGTCGATGTTTATTGGTCGGTTGGAGCATGGGTGGCCATGTCGCTGTTGCTGCTTGCCGACAGGTGGTTTGCTTTCCTGCCTGCGGAGGCTGATTGGGTGTATGTGTGCTGTATGTCGCTTGGCCTGCTAACGGTTTTCGACGTTTATAGGTGCCACAAGGCGGCGCGTAAGGGAGGTTGCCGCATTGCAGCTGTAGTTGACTTGCCGTGGGCTTTGGGGCTGCTTGCCAGTGTGCTGTGGCTGTCGGTGTCGGCGCAGATTTCGGCATTGAGGCAAATTGAAGTCGCAGGGCTGCTTGACACGGTGTGTTTCGTGCTTAACCTGTGGTTTGTTTTTGGCTTGCTCGGCAAGCGCAAGTATGCCACCGGCAATGGCGATGCCACGGCTGTTGATGCATTTGAATACACGTTGCCAGCCGATGCAGGCATCACGGCGTTGACGATGGCGCGCAAGGCGTTGTCGTATATCGAATACTTCTCGCTTGTGGTGTTCCTTGCCGTGCTTGGGTATGTGTTGATGGAGAAAGGTAACATGGTGGTTGCCGCTGTTGTTTTTGTGTTGGCACTTGTGGCACTTGTTGTGGAAGTCAGGATGTGCCTGCCGCGCAATTCTGCCGCCTCTCGCATAGGTTATTGCCGTCCACTTGGCAACCCTGTGCTCGATGTGGTTTGCATCGGTTTGGGCATAGCTGCGGCAGCCATCGGGCCGATGTGGCTCGGGGGGATGCTGCTCGTGTTTTTCCTCGCCGACCTGCTACTGTGGACGGTGACATGGCGGCTGCATGGCCACAGACCGACGGCAAGTGCGGCTAAGTGAAGACCGAATACATTTTGACAGTGCGGAAATGACAAAATAGGAATATTTGGCAGACATTTAGTAACGAATAGTGGCATAATGGTGATGGCACACAGTTTGTGTATATCATAAGTGAATTTCGATAAGAAATTCAAATAAATAACACGGATTAAAAATACAAATTGGAGGTAAAAATTATGTCAGCTATTCAAAGGTATAATCAAAATTGGTTGCCAAATTTCTTCAATGACTTTTTCGACAACGACTGGATGGTGAAAGCTAATGCCACAGCACCTGCCATCAACGTGATAGAGAACGATAAAGATTACCGCGTGGAAGTGGCTGCGCCGGGCATGACGAAGGAAGACTTCGACATTCACCTTGGTGAGGGTAACGAGCTTGTGATAGCAATGGAAAAGAAGAACGAAAGTGGAGAAAAGGACAAGGAAGGCAAGAAATACTTGCGCCGCGAATTTTCCTACACTAAGTTCCAGCAGGCATTCGACTTGCCCGACAATGTTGATGTAGAAAAAATCAACGCCTCGATGAACAATGGTGTGCTCACCATAGAGTTGCCTAAGGTTGCCACCGAGGAGAAAACCAAAGCCTGCCGCGCAATCGAGATAAAGTAAATCGCGCAATAGGTACCTGGCGTGTAGAACACAGTGCGAGCCGTGCAATTTCCTGAAAACGGGAATGCACGGCTCGCTTTTTTGTGTATAAAACGCGGCTTATTTCCGAAAGCGCACGTTAGTCATGCAAATTCCTAATATCTTCTTCGGGTAGCCCTGTAGCCTTGGCTATCATCTCGTCGGAAAACCCCATTGATTTCAGATTGCGAGCCACGTCCAGTGCCTTCTCCTTTTGACCTTCCGCCCGGCCCTCAGCTTTCCCTTCTGCTCTACCTTCTGCTCTGCCTTCTGCTTTCCCTTCTGCTCTGCCTTCAGCTCGACCTTCCGCCCTGCCTATGGTCAAGCCTTCTGCCCGGCCTTCGTCCAGGCCTTCCTGGCGGGCTGTGCTGAGGACGTCGTTCTGTATCATGATGGCATTTATGTGCTCGTCGTAGGCGTGGCGTTC
>CALUIB010000024.1 GCA_944320595.1 uncultured Muribaculaceae bacterium
AGGCGGTAGTTGTCTTTAATCGTCCAGACCTTTGCGCCGATTTCCATGCAGTGATTGAGTACGGACATGATCATGAAAAGCGAACGTCCGAGCCGGCTTATCTCCGAGCAAATGATGATGTCGTTTTTTTTGGCACCCTTAAGCAGCTTGTCGAGCCTACGCTTGTTCACCTCCTTGACTCCGCTTATTGTCTCACTAATCCATTTATCAACTTGCAAGTTGTTCTCCTTGCAGAAACGTTTTATTTCGAATCGCTGGTTCTCGACCGTTTGGCGGTCAGTACTCACTCGGATATATCCATAAATCATAGTTCAAATTTTTTAATGTAATTCTTGTTCAGTATAGTTTCACTGTTTTTGTAAGTTGCTAATCTATCAATAATTAAACTATCCCACGATTTTAAAAAATTGTCTTTTGGAATCCCGATACGGTTAATGCC
Source organism: uncultured Muribaculaceae bacterium (assembly GCA_944320595.1). Taxonomy (GTDB): domain Bacteria; phylum Bacteroidota; class Bacteroidia; order Bacteroidales; family Muribaculaceae; genus Avimuribaculum. The sequence continues at coordinate 440 of CALUIB010000024.1, forward strand.
CTATTTTTGAGAAAAAATATTAATCATGGAAATTAAGACAGACAAAATCAAACACTTTTTTGCTTGTTTGGCAGTGGCATTGATGGCTTCATTTATCGAAGCCGTTTGTGGAGCGTCATACCTGTTATCTGTTGTCGCAGGTGTAATTGCAGGCACTGCAATAGGGATTGGCAAGGAATATGGCGACAAATGCGTACCCGGCAACAAATGGGATTGGTTTGATATTGCAGCCGACGCAGCAGGTGCGATTATTGGCGCGGCTCTCGGCTCCTTGTTTTCGTTAATCAATTAAATGCTGCGTGACATGGGTAACATACAGGGTACATTGGATGTCGCCAAAGGCATTTCGGACTATGGCATAATGATAATTATTTGTGCCATTTTTCTACTGCTTTCGTCCGGGTTGATGGTCGCTTGTTTCCGTTGGTTCAAGTCGGTAATTGAGAGCATCCTTAATGACTATTCCGATAAGCTGACGAACTTGCAGGAGTTGGCAACAAAAAACGGCGAGGCGATGATTGACATTGCCGAAGGGTTGATACCAGAAACGCAACTGCGCATCAAAAGCATTTCGGGCGTTTTCTTTGATTTGGCTGTCGAAAAGGTCTGCCGGATCATCAAGAAGATAAGGGAAGAAAACCATATCGCAGATAAGGATGCAACCAAGGCAAAAATTCATACACTCCTGCATAATCTCTACGAAGACCGCAACAGCCGTTTCGACAATTTCAGATACCGGGGCAAAAGGCTATCTGAGTATTGCAGTCCGGAATGGATAGAATGGGTTGCCAAGGTCGTAGAAAATGAATTGTACAATGAAACCGGGCCGAACAATGGCCGAGCCTATACCAATGTAAAGGCTGTTTACGATAACATTAAACTTGATTTTTATCACAGGATTACCAATCAATTATGACGATGAAAATACTTATCGACAATGGACATGGCATTGACACCAAAGGGAAACGGTCGCCCGATGGGCGGTTGCTTGAATACGCATACGCCCGCGAGATTGCCCTGCGGCTCGAAAATGAGCTTAAAGCAATAGGCTATGATGCCGAGCGTATTGTGACGGAAGAAAACGACATACCTTTGAAAGAGCGGTGCTGCCGTGTGAACGATATTTGCAAATCACTCGGTACCGGCAATGTAATTCTTATCTCGGTGCATTGCAATGCCGCAGGTGATGATGGCAAGTGGCACACAGGACACGGTTGGGAGGCATGGACGAGCGTCGGGAACACGAAAGCCGACATTCTTGCGACGCACCTTTATGCCGCTGCCGAAAGAAAGGGATTTAAGACACGCAAGGATATGACGGACGGCGACCCCGACAAGGAGGGTCATTTGTACATCTTGAAACACACACTTTGTCCTGCCGTATTGACCGAGAACTTGTTTCAAGACAACCGTGAAGATGTCGAGTACCTGTTGAGCGAGGTCGGAAAGCAAGCCATCGTCAAGCTACATGTCGATGGAGTGGAAAGTTACATCAAATCGTTAAGCCGATGAGAAAAGCAATATTGTTTATATGTCTATTGGCTCTTGTAGGGTGCAAGACGGGCGAGCAAGCGCAATCATTGATGCAGCCCGTCACTCTTAATAACACCGACAGCGTGAATGTGGAAAAGGTTATCAGAACATTGTACGTTCCGGCTTTGGCAGAGATTGACATTCCGCGACAGGTGGAAACCAATGCCACGCCCGATGATAGCAGCCACGTTGAAACCGACATGGCGTATTCCGACGCTTGGATTCGTGACGGAATGCTGCACCACACCATTGCCAACAAGCAAGGCAAATACAAAACAGAGGCATTTGTTCCACAAACCACTGAAAAGATTAACAGGGAGACCGTTGTCACGAAAGAGATACCCGTGCCACAGCCTTATCCAATCGAGGTCGAACGGGAACTCACGCTGATGGAGCAGATGAAACTTGCCGTGTTTTGGTATCTCGTCGGAGCCGTCGTCGTATGTGTCTGCCTGTTGTTCCGCAAACCCTTGTGGACCGCTTTGCGCAAAATAATAAGTTAACAAAAGTTTATTTGTAATATCGTTATCCTATTTACGACAATATTTGGATATTTCTTCTTCTATCACAGCGTCTTCTATGTCAGAATGCAATTTATGTAATTTGCTGAAATTGTATATTTCATATATGAGAGATGTTGCTATAGAAACAACAGCTATTAACATAACATCAAATACAACCCATTTATTTACAATGTAGCGTAAATTATTCTCATTCCAAATTAAGGCAATAACTAAAACACACGTTGCTATGCTGAAGTCAAGAAGTAACATATTACGCGTGTGTGCTATGCTATTCCGTAACGTATTACGCATATTCTTATTCAATATCTTTGAAAGATTAAAAGAAACAAGTAAGCTCATTGAGATGGAAAAAACAATACCTAACACAGTAAACAGTGTTTGTAGGACGACTACATTACCGCTTACACCTACAATAGCCAATAACATTGCTATGACTATTGCTAATATTATGCGTAGTATCATCTTATTCATTTTGTTGTGCCTTGACTTCGTTCAAGAATAATTCCATTTCTTGCTTTAATTGTTCTTCAACAATACGATTAGGACTTACACAATCAACCGTAACAGTCTTTTTTACTTTGATGGCTTCTCCTGTGTATCTATTGCCGTCGCTTGTACACACAACAATGCCGCTGTCATTTGTTATATTGGTTGCCATTGCGCCCATTACTCTTTGAAATTCTTCTTTCACCATTTCTTTGGGCCTTTTCTTGAGCTTTATAACTAAACGAGCCTCAACAAGTTGGTTGTCGCGAAGTTTGGCTAAATTTTCAGTATCGTTTCCTATAAGCGATTCTAAAATACTACTTGCTACATCACTCAATTTCGTAGATATTGAGGCTTCTTCTGTTTTTGCGGCAACAGTTGTACCACCACTTACAAACTGTATTTCTTTTATTTTTGAAAGTTCCACGCCTTTAGGCAATTTGGTAAGTTCGGTTAATTGGAATAAACGTTCACCTCTTACTGCCTCAAGTAACCAATTAAGATAAGTCTGCAAACGCCCTATATTTGTATTGCCAGATAGATTAGTTACAAGATAGCTGTCATTAGTTGCAAAATAAAAATGGTCTTTATATTGACTTTGTGTGGGTTTCCCTGCATCTACTTGTGCCATGGTTATCATGTGTTGATCAAACAATTCATCCTTCATTATCCCCCCATTTTCAGCAGGTATTACACGTAACATCATGCCGAACATATATGAGTTGTTCTTTTGCCAACCAAAATTAGCCAACAGTTCTGTATCAGGATTATCGACATTAAGCAACATACGGCGTTGCGCAGCAGTTGAGTCTTCTGTCAATACTTGTTGTAACAAGTTTAATATTCCAGAATTCGGCTCAGTTAAGGTATAATTTTCAATCTTAAATGCTCGTAATGTAAGTTTCTTAGGCGGAATTTGTGTCATGCTTCAATTATTTGCGTTTCACAAAAATACATAGCCAATAAATATGATACCAAATTTTTTGAGATAATTTTCAAAAGTTTATGAATAATGACAAGTCAAATTAGTAGTATATACGGAACGCTCTTGATGATGTGGAGTGATGATGTGTGGCGTTCTATGGCTGCCGTTTCCATGGCAGCCATTTTCATTCTGTTTTCATTCCAAGGCAAAGGTCAAATCGCCCAAGTATAATTTCTATTTCATCAACGGCCTTTTTCCCAAGCCTCTTTATGCCCAATACTTCTTTACGGCTAAGTTTCACCAAGTCCTTTAATTTTCGTATTCCTACATTGTCGAGCGGAATGGCTATGCGCATTGGCATATCGATATCCAATATTGATGCCGATAACAGCTGTTTCATGTGCAACCTCATCTCGTCATATTTGTCGAATGTCGTGTCTGTGTCGGGTGTTGCGTACATAATAGTTGAAAGATATAAAAAATGGAGAGGGGAACCACCCCCTCTCCCAAAGTCAAACCAATAATCCACCTTTGCGGCAGACCTATTGATAATGCAAATGTAATGTTTTAATCCAATTTTTACAACTTATTTGCCCAAGGCTTTCTTTGTCAGCCAAAATTTGTGCGTTTTGTCGAGAAATACCAAATAAAATGTATCGCCGACAATATGGCCGATTAGGACTGCCGGGCCGTTGACATGTATTCTTGCCCATTCCGCATCTTCTGGAACATGTTTCGGGTACTCGAATTTTGTCTTGTCAGACGGTTGAAACGATTGGTAAATTGCGAATTTGTCACCATCTATTTGTTGCCGTAATGGGCGTTTGCAAAAGCCTTGCAAGGTTTCCATTGCCTTGCTCAACAATCCTGATTTCTGCCAATCGTGGAAACTGGACGCATACATCGGTGCCGGATCGAAGTAAGCAAATGAAATTTTGAAATTGCCTGTTTTAATCTTGTCCGACACAGATTCCTTGTCAAGGTGCAGTGCCGGACGATTTGAAGGCTTGAATTTGCTCATGACATTCCTTGCTGTGTCCTGTAATAAGTCATTGTCGTTTGTTTGGATATTTCTACATGGCACTTATCTGCCTCGCCATATCCGTATCGAGCCTCAACCCAAGGCAATTCTTTGTGCGTTGACCGTTCAAGTTCAACCCCGGACCACATCGAGAGGTTCTTGAGTACATCGCTCACCAAGTCTTTTACATCGATTGGCAATTTACCAAATTCCGCATCTTCATCTATGCCCGGTATAGGAGAATAGGCAACATCAGTATAAAGCACTGATGCCCCTCTCATCTCGTTATACACTTTTCGGCAAACAGGGCCATGTACCCATGCCTCAAACTTGTCTGCAACCAACTCCCTCCCGAAGAACGCAAGGCAGTAGGCATCACAGTAAAAAAGTAATTTTTGTAGCTTTAAATGCGACATTGGGCCATAGTGCTTCAATATATAGTTGGCAAGCACCACCGAGTCAATCGTTCCTGTTTTTGTTTCTGCAATCATGGCAAACTCCTTCCATTGCGTTGGTAACTGCATCATCTTTAATCAAACATTGCAAAATTAATACCTTATTTCAAATTATCCAACACTTTACGCACGGCGGCAGATGCCATTTCGGGCGTGACGGTTATGTATGAATATAGCGACGTGCCGCCCTTGTCAACCCTGTGGCCGAGAATAAAATCTATGATGCTCGTACTTATACCAAGGTTGAATGCGTGTTGGCTGAATGATTTCCGCGCCGAATAATACACAAGGTTCTTGATGCCTGTCGCCTCGGCGAGTTTCGGCATATTGGTACACAGGAAATAGTGATGGCCGTCTTTCCGTTGGGCATCTGTCGCCGTAAGGCGGCCGTCAGCACCTTTGTAACGAGATATTATTGCTTTTGCCTCGTCGGGGATTGAGAACTCCACGAACTTGTTCATCTTCGGCCTGTTTTCCGTTTTCTTCCTCACATAATGGATAGTGTCCGATTGTTCGTTGAAATTAATCGCAAGCAGGTCAACCATGTTAATGCCGCCAAGGTAATAAGATAGCATGAAATAGTCCCTGCACTTGGCAAGGTTTTTCTTTGATGTGTCGAAGTCGCGGATTTTCTTAACTTCGTCAACGGTCAGCCATGATTGCCTCACTTCCATATTTGGTAATTCAAAGCCAAAAAACGGGTCAACACGGAATTGCACATATCCGCACCGTTTGGCATAATTGAGCAACACCATGAGGAACACAAGATTCGTGCGCACCGTCACAGGTTTCATTTTGCGGTTCCAAAGGTATTTGTCAAGCCCGAGTACCGTGCCATGTGTTATATGCTCGACAAGGGTCTTTTGGCTGATATAGCCGGATATGTTTCTCCACATACTTCGGTAATTTTGTATCGTGTTCGGTTTGACGTGGGCATTTGCCATATATTCCTCGTATATGGATTGGATGGTGCGGTGCTTGTAACTGCTCGCATTCCGAAGTTGGAAAACAAGCTCGGGGCATGACAAGCCGTTGACATAATCCATCTCGTCGAGTGCCGCTTGGTAGTGTTGCAGCAGATTTCGGATTTTCGTGTTGAGCATGGTCGCATCTGCACGTTTCACGACCATGCCATTGCGGAACTCCTTGTTTGAATCAAGGATAATGTCAGTTACAATGTAACGGGTATCCCCGTTGTGGGCGACCGAAATTCTTACTTTGTTCTTACCGCCCTTGATTGCTTTTGAAGTCAAAACGACTGCTTTCAGTAGTGCCATTTTCGGACAATTTTAAGGAAATGTTTTATGCAAAGCGGCCTGTTTTCCAACCTTTGAGGATTGTCGAAACCGACTGCTCTACGGGTTAATTACTAATATTTCCTATTGAAATTCAGTCATTTCAGCCATTTACTCCAAAAATACCATTACTTTATTGAAAGATAGTGCAAGTTGAGCGCAATGGCAAAAAAACAGCTTGCTGATTTTCTTGTCCATTGCCGAGATGCCGCCTATTTTATGGAAAGATAGTGCAATTATTTTTATTTCGCAAAATACTCTGTCTTCAGCCAATAGGCATAAATTGGGCATTGGGACGAGATTTTGCCAGTCTTTTTGTCCAATATGTCATTCTTGATAAGTGCCGCCGTTGAACGGGCTATTGAAGTTGTCGAGGATATTTGGTAGCGATGCATTGCTTTGGTCGAGCTGATGCATCTCATGGGGTTGGCCGCTTGCAGGGCAGCTTATTTTTCGCCCATATAGATGGTGCATGTGCCGAAGGTCATGCGGCGGAAACTGCAATTCTTGAACCCCGCGCGGCGCATTATGCCACACATTTCGTCGCCTTGCGGAACGGCGGCTATGCTCTCGGGCAGGTAGCTGTAGGCGCGGCTATCGTGTGAAATCATGCGGCCTACAAGGGGGATGAGCGTGCGTGTGTAAATGTCGTAAAGGCACTTTATGGCAGGATTGACGGGCGTGGAAAGTTCGAGCACACACAGCACGCCTCCCGGGCGCAGCACGCGGTGCATCTCGGCATATCCCTGTTCAAGGTGCTCGAAGTTGCGCACGCCGAATGCCACAGTCACTGCGTCGAACTGCCCGTCGGCAAACTTCAATGCCATGCAGTCGCCTTCATTAAATGTGCAGTTGCCGGCAATGCCTGCTTTCTCCACTTTGGCCACGGCCACATCGAGCATTTGGCGCGACAAGTCGATGCCAGTTACGCCGTTGGCAGGATGCAATGTGCGCCACAGCTGCATTGCGAAGTCGCCTGTGCCAGTGGCCACGTCGAGTATCTTTGTGGGCGAATACTTGCCTACCATTTTCACGGCCTTGCGCCGCCACCACTTGTCGATGCCCATTGTCATGGCGCGGTTCATGAAGTCGTAGGCCGGGGCTATCGAGTCAAACATTTGCCTCACTTGCCCGGTCTTGCTCTCTCCGCTGCCGTATGGGGTTATTTTTTCTGCCTTGTAATCCAAATTAATTGTGGGAATTAGGAGTTGTTGTTAATTAGGAGTTAGGAATTGGGGAGGGGAATTATTGTTTGTAGATTATGCAATGTGCCTAATCAGTGCCTAAAATTCCTCATTCCTCATTCCTAACTCCTAATTATTAATTTATGATAGTTGCTTCAGCACGTTGCGCTCTATGCGGGCTGTGATATCGTCGTCATCGGCTGGAACGAATTTTTTGCCTACGATGTGCTCGTAAAGTTCAATGTATCGTGCCGACACCGACTGGCAATATTCGTCGGTCATTTCGGGAACCACTTGGCCGGGCTTGCCCATGAAGTTGTGGTCGATAAGCCACTGGCGTACAAATTCCTTTGAAAGCTGCTTTTGCGGTTCGCCTTTCTCGAAACGCTCCTGGTAGCCGTCGCTGTAGAAGTAGCGCGACGAGTCGGGAGTGTGTATCTCGTCGATGAGTATCACCTTTCCGTCGCGCTTGCCAAATTCATACTTGGTGTCAACGAGTATCAGCCCCTTTTCGGCGGCCATCTCGGTGCCGCGAGCAAACAGCGCACGTGTGTAACGCTCCATCTGCTCATAGTCTTCGCGGCTCACGATGCCCTGGGCGATTATTTCTTCCTTCGAGATGTTCTCGTCGTGTCCGGCTTCGGCCTTGGTGGTAGGGGTGATAATCGGCTCGGGGAAACGCTCGTTCTCTCGCATGCCGTCGGGCAACTTCACTCCACACAGTTCACGGCATCCGGCTGCATACTCGCGCCATGCGCTGCCGGTCAAGTATCCGCGTATAATCATTTCCACGCGGAAACCTTCGCATTTCAGCCCCACGGTGACCATGGGGTCGGGGGTGGCAATTTTCCAGTTGGGAACAATGTCGGCGGTTGCATCGAGGAATGTAGCCGCAATCTGGTTCAGCACCTGACCTTTGAAGGGTATGCCCTTGGGCAATATCACGTCGAAGGCCGAGATGCGGTCGGTGGCAATCATCACCAGCAGGTCATCGTTTATGTCATATACGTCGCGCACTTTTCCGTGGTACACGCTTTTTTGTCCCGGAAAGTGGAAATCGGTGTGAGTTAAAGTTTTAGCCATAATATTTTTAAATTTGGTTTTTGTCTTCATTTTCGTCCTCTTGTTCACGGGCAATGGCTGCTGCGGCGCGGCGTTGCTCGTCGAATTCCTGATAGGCATCCACTATCAGCTGCACAAGCTTGTGGCGCACTATGTCGCGGCGGTCGAATTCCACGCGCCCTATTCCCGGCACGCCCTTCAGGATGTGCATGGCCTGTATGAGGCCCGACACGACTGTGCGCGGCAAGTCGATTTGAGTAACGTCGCCGGTGATTATCATTTTCGACCCAAGCCCGAGGCGGGTCATGAACATCTTGATCTGGTGCGCTGTGGTGTTCTGCGCCTCGTCGAGTATTATCACGGCATCGCTGAGCGTGCGTCCGCGCATGAATGCAAGCGGCGCAATCTGTATCACATTCGATTCCATGTATTCCTTAAGTTTTACCGCCGGAATCATGTCTTCGAGCGCGTCGTAGAGCGGTTGCAGGTATGGGTCGATTTTCTCTTTCATGTCGCCAGGCAAGAACCCCAGTTTCTCTCCGGCCTCGACGGCAGGGCGTGAAAGTATTATTTTCTTCACTTGGCGGTTTTTCAGTGCTCGCACGGCAAGGGCGATAGCCACGTAGGTCTTGCCAGTTCCGGCGGGGCCGAGCGCAAACGTCAAGTCATTTTCTTGGAACGTCTTCACGAGGCGTTGTTGGTTGGGAGTGCGCCCGGTGATGGGCTTGCCGTTCACCCCGTAAATTATCACGTCGTCGAGTTTCACCTCTTTCGGCACTTCGCCACGCACCATGTCGATGATTACCTCTTGCGGCAAGTTGTTGTACTTGACGCAATACTCTTCAAGTTTCTTTATTTTTTCCTCGAAAAGCGAAGTTTCGGCATCCTCGCCTATCACTTTTATGATGCTGCCACGTGCGGCAATGCGCAACTTTGGGAACAGGTTGCGTATCAATTGTATGTTTGCATTGTTGACGCCGTAAAACGTCACCGGGTCAACACTGTCAACGATTATTATGCGTTCTATCATACAGTCTTATAAAACCTCGTGCAAATTTACACAGAATTATCGGATTTGAGGCACCTTACAGCTGCCAAACTCAAAAAACGTGGTCGGCACAGTTTATTATTAAGGTAGATAGCCGCAATATAACCGTCGTAAGACGCAAGTGCCGATGGTGCGACAAACTTTTGATGTAATTTTTGCTGGTTTCTGCACCAAATCGGTGCAAAATAGCTATATAGAGGTATGTGTATCATAAAATCAATTGAAAAAAGTGGTATCCGTTTGGTGTGGTTGGTTCGCTCGGAGTGGATAAATCGGCGATACGTTGCAATACATCAAGCAGAACCTTGTCACATCGGACACATTGCATATTTCAGTCGGCTAACTGGTATTTTCCCGAGTGCAGGCTAATAGAGCTTGCCGACTATTGGGCTGAATTATTAAGTTTTTTTTGCCGTCGTGCTTGACGCACTGTGGGAATTTATGTAGTAACTTTGCACTCTGATAATTATTTACGGAAATATCTATTTTTTGACTGACCAATGAAAGTTCTTAAATTTGGAGGCACCTCGGTCGGCTCGGCCGAGAGGATTAAAAATGTAGCCGGCCTTATTCTGGAAAGAGGGAAAAACATCGTCGTGCTGTCGGCGATGTCGGGAACAACCAACACGCTTGTCGAAATATCAGACTATCTATATAAACATAACATCGACGGCGCGAAGGAGACAATCAACGCGCTCGAAAAGAAATACACGGCCACGCTTGCCGAGCTATTTGCCGGCAATGCTGCCGCGCTTGAGGCTGCAACCACCGAGATAAAGGCTTGCTTCAACTATATGCGTTCCTTCACCAAGGACTTGTTCACCGTGTTTGAGGAAAAGGAAATCCTTGCGCAGGGCGAGCTGATGTCAACGGCAATGATGAACATATACCTGCAATCGATAGGGGTGAAGTCGGCCATGCTGCCCGCGCTCGACTATATGCGCACCGACAAAAACGGCGAGCCCGACAGCCAGTATATTAAGCAAAAGCTGACTGCGCTGCTGGCTAAGTATGACGATGCCGACGTGTATATCACACAGGGCTACATCTGCCGCAACGCATACGGCGAAATCGACAACCTGCAACGCGGCGGCAGCGACTACAGCGCGTCGCTCGTGGGCGCGGCCATCAATGCCGAGGAAATAGAGATATGGACCGACATCGACGGTATGCACAACAACGACCCGCGATACGTGGAAGGTACCGACCCGGTGGACGAGCTGCACTTTGAGGAGGCCGCCGAGCTGGCCTACTTCGGTGCGAAAATCCTGCACCCCACCTGTGTGCTGCCGGCAAAGCTCAACAACATACCGGTGCGCCTGCTCAACACTATGTGCCCGTCGGCCCGCGGCACCCTTATCCACAATACCACCACGCCCCACGGTGTGAAAGCCGTGGCCGCCAAGGACAATATCACGGCCATAAAGATAAAGTCGGGCCGTATGCTGCTCGCATACGGGTTCCTGCGCAAGGTGTTCGAGATATTCGAGACCTACAAGACGCCTATCGACATGATTGCCACGTCGGAAGTTGGCGTGTCGGTGACCATCGACAATGAAAAGAACCTCGACCATATACTTGACGACCTGAAGAAGTTCGGCACCGTGACCATCGACCGTGACATGGTGATAATATGCGTTGTGGGCGACCTTGAATGGCAGAACAAGGGCATAGAGGCTGCCGCGCTCGACGCACTCAAGGACATTCCCGTGAGAATGATTTCCTACGGTGGCAGCAATTTCAATATATCGTTCCTTGTAAGCAAGCAAGACAAGGTGAAAGCCCTTAACCTGCTTAGCGACCACCTGTTCAAAAACAAGAAAAACAATTAACCCTGTCCGTATGATTAAGACAATTTTTCCATTAGATACTTTCAGACATTACGACACGCCGTTCTATTATTACGACATGGAATTGCTCAAGGCCACGCTGCATGAGATGCAGTCGCACATCAAGGGCTTGCCATTCCATGTGCATTATGCCGTGAAGGCCAATGCCAACCCGCGCATACTGCACGAGATACGCGAGGCCGGGTTGTCGATTGACTGCGTGAGCGGCGGTGAGATAGTGGCCGCCCTTGCCGCCGGTTTCAAGGGCGATGCCATAGCTTTTGCCGGTGTCGGCAAGACCGACCGCGAGATAGCCCTCGGCATCAACCACGACATTTTTTGCTTCAATGTGGAGTCGATGCCCGAGCTTGACGTAATTAACGAAATTGCTGCCACCAAGGGGAAGAAGGCCAATGTGGCACTGCGTGTAAACCCCAACATCGATGCACACACCCACGAGTATATAACTACGGGGCTGAGCGAAAACAAGTTTGGCATCAACCTCGAACAGCTCGATGCGGCAGTGGACAAGGCATTGTCGCTCCCCGATGTCAGTCTCATGGGGTTGCACTTCCACATAGGCTCGCAGCTGCTAGACTTCACGCCCTACAAGATGCTTTGCGACCGCATCAACGAGCTGCAAGACCATTTCGAGAGTCGCGGAATCTCGTTCCGCATAATAAATGTGGGCGGCGGACTGGGCATAGACTACGATAACCCCGACGGCAACCCGATACCCGACTTCAAGGGCTACTTCGACACGTTCAAGCAAAACTTGAAGTTGCGCCCCGGGCAGGAACTGCACTTCGAGCTTGGCCGTGCCATAGTGGGGCAGTGCGGCTCGCTCATCACCCGGGTGCTGTATGTGAAAAACGGCACCACGCGCAATTTTGCCATCGTGGATGCCGGCATGACCGACCTCATACGCCCGGCACTCTACCAGGCGCACCATGTTGCGCAGAACCTGACTTCGGTATCTGCCGATACGGCACAATACGACATCGTGGGCCCCATCTGCGAGTCGAGCGACAAATTCGCCTCGGCCGAGACTCTGCCCGAAACGCGGCGCGGCGACTTGCTGGCATTGCGCTCGGCTGGTGCCTACGGCGAAGTGATGGCGATGCAGTACAACTGCCGCCAGCTGCCGCAGTCGCATTTTTCGAGGGAATGACGTGATATGCTTGAACCCCGCCGCTTGCAGGGCAGGCGGCGAGGTTCAATCCCACTTCCTCGTTATATGCACGATGTTCAGAGGAACTTCTGTAAGGCAGCCATGATTTCGGCAGCGCGATGTACGCCCACTTCTCGCCACACCATTTGCCCCTGCTTGAAAATCAGCAGCGACGGTATCGACTGGATGCCGTATTGCGCGGCCAAGGCCTGGTTTTCGTCCACGTTGATTTTGATAATCGTGGCTTGGTCGCCTATTTGCGACTTCACATCTTCAAGTATGGGTGCCATCATTTGGCACGGACGGCACCAGTCGGCATAGAAATCCACAAGCACAGGCTTGTTGCCCGAGATAAGAGTTTCAAAATTGTTCATCGTAGTTCTTTGTATTTAAAAGTTCACACTATATAACACTCACAAACATTGTGCCTGATTTCCCAGGCCAATGCAACAACATAACAAACAGTTGTCATACTAAAATGGCTCGTATTAACTTAAAAGGAATGGGCGTGGCACTGATTACGCCGTTCCACAAAGATAAATCCATCGACTTCGACTCGCTTGGCCGCTTGCTTGAGTATCAGATACATAGCGGTATCGATTTCCTTGTCGTGCTTGGTACCACAGCCGAGACGGCAACCCTTACCGCCAGTGAGCAGGCGCAAGTGCGGAGTTTCGTGGCCGAACGTGTGCACGGGCGTGTTCCGCTCGTCCTGGGGCTTGGCGGCAACAACACCATGGCAATAGTCGAGGCAGCCCAGACACTCGATATGTCGGCTTTTAGTGCCATTCTGTCGGTCGTGCCTTACTATAACAAGCCTTCGCAGGAAGGGATATACCAGCATTATAAGGCCATAGCCGAGGCGAGTCCGCTCCCGGTGATACTCTACAACGTGCCAGGGCGCACCGGCGTTAACATGGCCCCGGAGACCTGCCTGCGCCTTGCGCGTGATTTTGAAAACATAGTGGGCGTGAAAGAGGCTTCGGGAAACATTTCGCAGATGGACGAAATAATCAAGAACAAGCCCGACGATTTCATGGTGATTTCGGGCGACGACGGCATCACTTTCCCTTTGATAACGCTTGGCGCGGTGGGCGTGATTTCGGTTATAGGCAATGCTTTCCCACGCGAGTTCAGCCGCATGGTGCGCTTGGCGCTTGAAGGCGACTATGACCATGCCCGCGAGATACACCACCGCTTTACCGAACTGTTCAGCCTGCTCTTCGTTGATGGCAACCCTGCCGGCGTGAAGTGCCTGCTCAATGCCATGGGTTTCATCGAAAACGAGTTGAGGCTGCCGCTGGTGCCCACGCGCATCACCACCTACGAGAAAATCAAGACTGTGCTGAAAAACTTGCGATAGCGTACCGCACACAATTACCGATTACCCACCATTAACACAGCATAACTTATGAAAACCGATACGCATACCTCGATACCCGATTCCGAAATGATTATCAACGGCGACGGCAGCATATTCCACCTGCACTTGCGCCCCGAGCATATCAAGGACAATATTATAATAGTGGGAGACCCAGCACGTGTGGACATCGTGGCCTCGTTCTTCGACACCGTGGAATTTGAAACTTCGTCGCGCGAGTTCCACACAATCACCGGCACTTACCACGGCAAGCCTGTGATGTGCCTGTCGCACGGCATAGGCGGCGACAATATCGACATTGTGGTGAACGAACTCGACGCGCTGGCCAACATCGACTTCGCCACGCGGCAAGTGAAGGACACCTTCAGGCAGCTGAACATAGTGCGCATAGGCACTTCGGGCGGATTGCAGCCCGACCTGCCCGTGGGCAGTTTCGTAATTGCCGAGGTGGGTATAGGGTTTGACGGTGTGCTGAATTTCTATGCCGGGCGCAACGACGTGTGCGACCTCGACTTTGAACGGCACTTTTGCCAGGCCGTGGGCTGGAACCCGTTGTGGGCCAAGCCATACGTCGCCCCGGCCGATGCCGAATTGGTGGCTCGCATAGGCCGCGACGACATGAAGCGCGGCTGTACCATCTCGGCCAACGGCTTCTACGGGCCGCAAGGCCGCCAGTTGCGGCTGCCGCTTGCCGACCCGGAACTGAACCACAAGATTGAGGCTTTCAGCTACAATGGACGGCGCATTACCAACTACGAGATGGAGAGTGCCGCCCTGCAAGGCTTGTGCCGCATGATGGGGCACCGTGCAATGACCGTGTGCGCCATCATTGCCAACCGCACTACCTGCGATGCCACATCGAACTACAAGACCGCCGTCCGCGACCTTATAGCCACCGTGCTTGACCGCCTGTAAATGCCGCTCCGACCCTGGTTGGCCGTGGTGTTCAATGGAATTGCATAACATAATAAGCCGCTTTATGCGGCTTTTTTGCTTGTACACTCAAAACTGTTTCTTACCTTTGCACCGTTTTTGTCAACACACAGGTCGTATGGATTGGCTGTATAACGCTTTTTTTGAACATTCGGCACTGCAAGCCATGGTGGTGCTGTCGGTGATATGCGCCTTGGGGCTCGCCCTTGGCAAGATAAAGGTGCTTGGCATTTCGCTTGGCGTGACATTCGTGTTTTTTGTGGGCATCCTTGCCGGCCACTTGGGTTTCTCGATTGACCCGCGTATGCTGCTGTATGCCGAGAATTTCGGCCTTGTACTGTTTGTATATGCCCTTGGCTTGCAGGTGGGGCCTGGCTTTTTCAGCGCGTTCCGCAAGGACGGGCTTACGCTTAACGCGCTTGCAATGGGCGTGGTGATAGTGGGAACGCTTTTTGCCGTCGCGCTTAGTTTCGCCATGCAAATCCCCATTGGCGACATGGTGGGGGTGCTGTGCGGGGCTGTGACCAACACGCCTGCCCTTGCCGCCGCACAAGATGCCTTGAAGCAGCTGGGATTGCCCAATTCGAGTCCTGCGCTCGGCTGTGCCGTTACTTATCCGCTTGGCGTGGTGGGGGTGATATTGGCACTGTTCTTCATGCGCCGTTTCTTCGTAAAGCCATCTGATATTGTCGAGGAAGGGGAAGACCATAGCGCGACTTACATATCTTCTTATCAAGTGCACAATCCGGCCGTGTTTGGGAAAAACTTGCGCGAAATATCGCATTTCATCAACCACCCGTTCGTAATATCGCGCCTGTGGCGCAACGGCAAGGTCTCGATTCCGGTGGGCAGCAGCGTGCTGCAAGAGGGCGACAGGCTGCTTGTGATTTCGTCGGAAGAAGACAACAAGGCACTGACGTTCCTCTTCGGCGAGCAGGAGAATACCGACTGGAACAAGGACGACATCGACTGGAACGCCATCGACAGCCAGCTTATATCGCAACGTATCCTCATCACGCGGCCCGAACTTAACGGGAAGAAACTTGGCGCATTGAAGTTGCGCAGCAATTACGGGGTGAACATAAGCCGCATATACCGCTCGGGGGTGCAGCTGCTCGCATCGCCGGGGCTGCGGTTGCAACTTGGCGACCGAGTGACCGTAGTTGGCGAGGCGGCATCTATAAAGAATGTGGAGCGGGTGCTGGGCAACGCTGTGAAAAGCCTTAACGAGCCAAACCTTATCTCGGTGTTCATAGGCATGATGATAGGCCTTATAATAGGTTCGATACCATTTTTCATACCGGGAATGGACACGCCGGTGCGCTTGGGCCTGGCCGGTGGCCCGGTGATTGTGGGCATATTGATAGGCACATTCGGGCCGCGTATGCACATGATTACATATACCACGCAGAGTGCCAACCTCATGCTGCGGGCACTCGGCCTTGCGTTATACTTGGCTTGCCTTGGCCTTGATGCCGGAGTGCACTTCTTCGAGGTGGTCATGCGCCCCGAGGGGGCATTGTGGATACTGGCGGGATTTTTGCTGACGGTATTGCCGGTACTGGTTGTGGGGCTGGTAGCTTTGAAGGTGATGCATATCGACTTCGGCACCGTGTCGGGGATGCTTTGCGGCTCCATGGCCAACCCTATGGCACTTAACTACAGCAACGACACGCTGCCCGGCGACCATCCTTCGGTGGCCTACGCAACGGTATATCCCGTGTGCACCTTTGCACGGGTCATTATAGCGCAAGTGGTCATCCTTGCCATGCTATGATTGCTGCGGCGTGTCGGCAGCATCGGGTGCCGATGCCATTATCTTCCGGGCCAGTTCAAGGTCGAAGTCAAACACCATCAGCCTCACAAGCCCGGCTCGCAGCGGGGCCATTGGAAGCAACGACGACAGCAGTCCGTTGGTGATGATGCACGGCACGCCGTTGGTTTCGAGCACGCCTTTCACGATGCTTGCTTCGGCCTCGTTGGCATATTCGCCAAATACCACTAATTTGTCTTCTTTGTCCTTTTCCATATACGTTATTTTATGTTGCGGCGGTTTAGTTCGGCTTGGTAGCGGCGGGCGTTGGCAAGGTGTTGCGAATACGATGCCGTGAAGTTGTGGTAGCCCGAGAAATCCTCCTTTGCGCACATATACAGGTAATTGTGCCGTGGGGCGTTCAGTACCGCGTCGATTGCCTGCTTTGATGCCAGCCGTATGGGGCCTGGCGGAAGGCCTGTGTGCAGGTAGGTGTTGTAGGGCGACTGCACTTCGAGCATGGCACGTGTGATGCGGCGTATCGAGAAGTCGCCGATGGCGAACTTCACCGTGGGGTCGGCCTGTAGCGGTATGCCGCGTTCTATGCGGTTGAGGTACAAGCGCGCTATTTTGCCATATTCGTCGGCTTTCGCACTCTCTTCTTCCACTATCGATGCCAGCACCTGCACCTCGTCGGGCGTTAATCCCAAGGCTCGGGCTCGGGCCGTGCGGTCGTCGTTCCAGAACTGCAAGTAGTAGCCATGCAGCCTGTCGAGCAGCCCGCGTGGCGGCACGTTCCAATACACCTCGTATGTGTCGGGGAGCAATATGTTCACTATTGTGGCCGGGTTCTTGCCGTATGCGGCGCACGTGGCACTGTCGCCGAGCAGTGCGGCTATTTCGTCTTGGCTCATCATCAGTTGCTGCTCGGCCCGCCGGGCGAATTGCTCCTTGAGGCGCAGGTTGCCGAATGTGAACCTCACCGGTGTCTGTTCCCGGTTGCGAATTTTCCGGGCCGCGGCTATTGGGTTGTCGGTGGGCTTTATTTCGTAAGCCCCGCAACGAGCCGACAGGTCAACATCAAGCCACGAAAGCACCTTGGCGGTGCGACGTGCAAACCCGTCGCTGCAATACGCCTGTAGCGTGTCGCACAGGGCTTTGCCGTCCATCCCGGGGCGCACATGCACCATGACCCTAACGCCTGCCGTGTCATATATGTATGGCATTACCCATGCGGCGGCAATGGCCGCCACCGTCAATACAATGGCTGCCACGGCGATGGCCGCTTTATGCCCAATCTTCATCTTTGCCATATAAGGATATTTTTTCATTTCATCTTTTAACAAAAACGGCGCAAACCGAGTGCAGTACGCCCAAGCTTGCTTTGGGGCGGAATGCCGAGGTGCAGCCTATTTTTTACAAAAATAGGAAAAAAATTTTTACTTGCATATTTGCAGATTAAATAAAAATGCCTAACTTTGCACTCGCAAAGACAAAATCAGACATACACACGGAGAGATGGGTGAGTGGCTGAAACCAGCAGTTTGCTAAACTGCCGTAGGAGTAATCCTACCACGAGTTCGAATCTCGTTCTCTCCGCCACGCAAATAAAAAGTACCCGAATTTTCGGGTACTTTTTTTGTCTTTATGAGGTGCCGGGCTATTCATCGAGGAGGTGGGGGCGGAGCTGGCGTGTGCGTTGCAGAGCCATTTCGTGCCGCCACTCGTTGATGCGTGCCTCGTGTCCCGACAGCAGTATGTCGGGCACTCGCCAGCCGTTGTATTCGGCAGGCCGGGTGTAAACGGGCGGGGCGAGCAGGCCGTCTTGGAAGGAGTCGCTCAGTGCCGACTGTTCGTCGCCCAATGCGCCTGGAATGAGGCGTACCACGGCATCGGCAATCACTGCCGCCGGAATTTCGCCGCCAGTCAGCACGTAGTCGCCTATGCTTATTTCCATAGTTATGAGATGCTCGCGTATTCGGTAGTCGATGCCCTTGTAGTGGCCGCACAGTATTATTATGTTGTCGAGAAGTGACAGGCGGTTGGCAAGCGGTTGCGAAAACTGTTCGCCGTCGGGCGAGGTGAATATCACTTCGTCGTATGTGCGTTCGGCTTTCAGTGCCGAAATGCAGCGGTCAACAGGTTCTATTTTCATCACCATCCCGGCCTCGCCGCCAAAGGGGTAGTCGTCCACTTTGCGGTACTTGTCATGGGTGTAGTCGCGCAGGTTGTGTACCACGATTTCGGCCAGTCCCTTGTCTTGTGCGCGTTTCAGTATTGAGCAGCCAAGTGGGGATTCGAGCATTTCGGGCAGCACTGTAAGGATGTCAATTCTCATTGTTATTTTTTGTGGGGTAAATTAGTAAATAATGCCTGCATAAGGTGAATGTAGAGACGCGGTTAACCGCGTCTCTACAAAATATAAGCTGAGTATATTTGGCACGGCCTGCCGTACAGCATTTCAAGGTGGGGCGGCCGTTTCCTGCTGTGCGCTGTTACTTGCGGCAGTTGTCGATGGCTTTCTTGATGTCCTCGAAGATGCCTTCTATCGAGCCAAGTCCGTTGATGGCGGCGTATATGCCTTCGGCCACATAGTGGTCGCGCAGCGGGCTTGTCTGGCTGTGATATACGTCGAGCCGTTTTTTGATGGTTTCGAGGTTGTCGTCGCTGCGGCCCGATTCCTTGCCGCGCTTTATGAGGCGGTCGATAAGTTCGCTTTCGGGCACGTCGAGGCCTATCACTATGTCAACCTTCGAGCCACGGCGAGCGAGCATTTCCTTCAGTGCCTTGGCCTGCTCGGTGGTGCGTGGGAACCCGTCGAAAATCACCCCTTGCTTTTCCTTTTCGGGGTTTTCGTCGAGCACTTTCTCCAATATGCTTATCATCAGGTCGTCGGGGATAAGTTTGCCGTCGTTGATGTATCCCGATGCAATCTTGCCAAGCTCGGTGCCGCGCTTGATGTGGTCGCGCAGCACATCGCCGGTGGAGATGTGGAACAGCCCGTAATGCTTTATCAAGTATTCACTTTGAGTGCCTTTGCCCGAACCCGGGGCTCCGAAAATTACGATATTGTACATATAATATATATAATTGTGTTATAATAAGTGGTGTGTGTGAGTTATTTTTCTTCGCTTAGCACGAAGATGTCGCTAAGGTTGCGTGCCTGCCCGTCGATGTCGAGGCCGTAGCCTATTATGAACTTGGGCGGGATGCTAAAGCCTATGTAGTCGGGCTTGATGCCGGTCTGCAACGATTCGGGCTTGAACAGCAGCGATGCCAGTTTCACCTCGCTGGGACCCTTGTCGGCCAGCACTTTCATCAATTGCTCGGCGGTGATGCCGGTGTCAACGATGTCTTCCACGATTATTACCTTCCGCCCCTCTATGCTTTCGTCGAGTCCCATCACCTGCTTGGCGGTGCCGGTGGTGGTGGTGCCGGTGTATGACTTGAAGCGGATGAACGAGATTTCGGCACCCTTGATGCGGCATTCGCGGAACAAATCTACGGCAAATATGGCCGCGCCGTTAAGTACGCACAGGAAGAGCGGGTTGTCGTCGGCGTAGTCGCGCCTTATTTCTTCGGCAACTCGTTTCACTTGCCCGGCTATTTCGTCTCTTGTCAGGTACGGCTCGAATGTGAGCCCGTTGTAAGTAACTTTGTCCATGCTTGGGGGATAATTTTTTACAAAAATAGTAAATTACTTTTTCAGAAACAATATGCCGGAGGCTCTTATTGCGTGGCAAGAAACAAAGGGAACTGCATCACGCGGTTCCCTTTGCCATTTACTATGAAAAAAAAATCATGTGCTGAGCGCACAATAAAAAAGAACTGTCTATTTGTCGTTCGACGCGCTTGAGCCCATCTTTTGGTAAACAGCGGCATCCATCACGGCCACGGTGGTGAGGTTCACAATGTCGCGCACCGAAGCGTCGATGGTGGTCATGTGTACCGGTTTGTTGAGGCCGATTTGGATGGGGCCTATGATTTCGGCAGAGCCCATTTCGAGCAGAGTGCGGTAAGCCGTGTTGGCCGAGCTCAAGTTGGGGAACACGAGCGTGTTCACGTCTTTTCCCTTCAGTCGGTTGAACGGGAAGTTCTTGTCGCGAAGCTTTTTGTTGAGCGCGAAGTGTACTTGCATTTCGCCGTCGATGAGCAGCTCGGGGTAGCGTTCCTGCATGATTTCCACGGCCTCGTGTACCATGCGCGGGCTTTTGAGGTCCATATTTGAGCCGAAGTTGCTGTAGGATAGCATTGCCATTACGGGCTCCTGTGCGAAGTATTCCACTGCCGTGCGTGCCAGGCGTGCTATATCGACCAGTGTGTCGGTGTCGTTGTCGGCGTTAATCGACGTGTCGGCAAGGAAGTAGGTGCCGCGCTTGGTGTTCATGATGTGCATTGTGGCGAAGTGCTTGTAGCTTGGGCGTATGCCTATCACGTTCTTGGCAATTTCGGCCACTTGGCGGCGGTTGCTCGGGTATGAGCCGGTAATCATGGCATCGGCCTCGCCGGTTTCCACCATCATCATACCGAAGTAGTTGCGGTCAAACATATTTTCACGTGCCTCGGGCAGCGTCACTCCGCTGCGCTGGCGTTTCTCGGTGAGGATGTGGGCGTAGCGTTCGCGGCGTTCGGCCTCGCGGTCGTGGCGCAGGTTCACGATTTCTATGCCATCGATGTTCAGCCCGAGCTTGTCGGCGCGTTTTGCTATCATCTCCTCGTTGCCCAGCAGGATGGGGATGCACACGCCCTCGTTGCGGGCGAGCACGGCGGCTTGCAGCATATTGTTGGTGTTGGCCTCGGCGAATACCACCCGTTGCGGGTTCTTCTTGGCCTCCTCGGTGAGGCGGCGCATGAGCTGGTTGTCAAAGCCCATTATCGAGCGCAGCCGTCCGCGGTAGGCGTTCCAGTCGGTGATGGGGCGAGTAGCCACGCCCGACTCCATTGCGGCGCGGGCCACTGCCGGCGACACAGTGGTTATGAGGCGTGGGTCGAGTGCCTTTGGCAATATGTAGTCGCGGCCAAATTTCAGCCCTTCCATTTCGTAGGCGGCGTTAACCACCGACGGTACAGGTTCCTTGGCCAGGGCGGCTATGGCCCTCACGGCTGCGTGTTTCATCTCCTCGTTGATGGCCGTTGCGCCGCAGTCGAGTGCGCCGCGGAAGATGTATGGGAAACCCAGCACGTTGTTTATCTGGTTGGGGTAGTCGGAGCGGCCTGTGGCCATTATGATGTCGTCGCGTGTTTCAACGGCGAGTGTGTAGTCGATTTCGGGGGTCGGGTTGGCCAGTGCGAATACGATGGGTTTTGGTGCCATTGACTTCAGCATCTCGGGCGTAACCATGCCGCCTACCGACAAGCCAAGGAATACGTCGGCTCCTACCATCGCCTCGGCAAGCGTGTCGATGTCGCGGTCGGTCACAAATTCCTGTTTCTGTGGGTTCAGCCCTGTGCGCTTGCGGTTAAGCACCCCCTTGCTGTCGCACATCACCACGTTCTCTTTCTTTATGCCGAGTGCCATGTACAGGCGAGTGCACGAGACGGCTGCCGCTCCCGCACCGCTCACCACGAGCTTCACTTCGTCGATTTTCTTGCCTTGTATTTCAAGGGCGTTGAGCAGGCCGGCTGCCGATATGATTGCCGTGCCGTGCTGGTCGTCGTGCATCACGGGTATGTTGCATTCTTCCTTCAGCCGGCGTTCTATTTCAAAGCATTCGGGAGCCTTGATGTCTTCGAGGTTGATGCCGCCGAAGGTGGGTGCTATGGCTTTTACCACCTGGATGAACTTTTCGGGGTCTTTTTCATCGACTTCGATGTCGAAACAGTCGAGCCCCGAGAATATCTTGAACAGCAGTGCCTTGCCTTCCATCACAGGCTTGCCGGCGAGTGCGCCTATGTCGCCCAGTCCCAGCACGGCGGTGCCGTTTGATATTACGGCCACAAGGTTGCCCTTGTTGGTGTATTCGTATGAGTCGTGTGGGTTGGCCTCGATTTCTTCGCAAGGGTATGCGACTCCCGGCGAATAGGCAAGCGACAAGTCGGACTGCGACGAATAAGGAACCGTAGGTTCAATTTCTATTTTGCCCGGCCTGCCGTTGTTTTTGTGGTAGGCCAAAGCCATTTCTTTAGTAACTTTTGATGACATATATATTACAAATGTGTTATAATTGTTTAAACGAATGCGGATTTGTCTTTAAATCCGTCTGTAAACAAGCGTTTTTAACTTCTTATTCTTATTTGCAAAAGTAATGATTTTTATTGTGCGGCAAGCTAAACGATTGTTGTTAAATATGAAATAATGGTAATGTGTGAGCTGAAATGTTTATAAATATTAATTAATGTATCTGAAGTGTAAAACTGGAAAGTGGGTTAATTTGGGGAAAGTCGCATCTTGAGCTACGTATTATAGTTTTTTTGTGGGTGCTTAGGAGAAATTTTTGTATGTTTGCGTAGTTATTAAAGTTTGTTCGTTTATGCAAATGGAGAAATATATTTTTGTTGCGCTGTCGGCGTTGGTGCTGACGGCTTGTTCGGGCGGCGCAGGCAAAGCTGCGGCCGACGGCGACGTGCTAGAGGTGGAGAATTTTGAAATGCGTATCGTCGAGAAGTCGCTGGCTGCCGACTATCTGTGCGAGGGCGACGACACCTTTGGCGACAGTGTGGAGCTTTACACGCGCACTCGTGTGATGATGCAATGGCCCGAGATGCTTGGCCGCGCCGATGTTAGACCGCTGCAAGACACGTTGCTGGCAAGATGCTTTGGCAACGGGCAGCAGGCGGTAAGGGTCGATGAGGCTATGGCCAGCTATGTGGCCGACCCGGTGACGATGGACGACGGCAGCCGCCTTGTGGCAGTGGATTCAGTTCCCGAAGTTGACATTGACGTTCGTGTGCTGGAGCGCAGCATCGATGTCCGCGCGTTGAGCTTGGGCAGCCGCCTGTCCGTGTTCGAGATATTCGGATATACGTATGGCGGTGGGGCGCACCCGGTGTATTCCTCCTCGTTTGTCAACTTCGATGTGGCGCGTGGTAGGGTGCTTGGCTTCGGCGACTTAGTTGTGCCTGGCCGCGAGGCCGACTTGGCAGGTGCGGTGAAAGCTGCATTGTGGGGCCGGTATGGCGTGACCTCCGACGAGCAACTTCAGCAACAGACTGGCATAAATGCCGGCGCGGTGGATTTTACGTCGCAAACGCCAATGTTCTACATTGACGGCCAAAATATAGTATTCTATTTCAACCCCTACGATATAGGCCCATGGGCGATAGGTGCCGTGGCAGTACCCGTGCCGGTGTATTCGCTCGATGGCATCATCAGTCCCGAGGTGGCGCAGCTGCTTGAATAATAGGCGTAAAAAACACAATTATGTCTTTCTGCCGGAAAAAATAATTGGCAAATTGCCGTTTTTATGTGTAATTTTGCAGCAAAATAATTTTAGAGACATGGAGCATATATCTGAAAGGATTAAGGCAATGTCGCCGTCGGCAACGCTGGCGATGTCGCAAAAGAGCAACGAGCTGAAAGCTCAAGGCGTGGACGTGATAAACCTTTCGGTGGGTGAACCCGACTTTTTCACCCCCGACCACATAAAAGAGGCTGCCAAGCAGGCTGTCGATGGCAATTTCTCGTTTTATTCGCCCGTGCCGGGCTACCTGTCGCTGCGCAAGGCTATATGCGAGAAGTTGAAACGGGAAAATGGGCTTGACTTCGCACCCGAGCAGATAATCGTGTCGAACGGTGCCAAGCAGTCGCTGTGCAACTGCATATTGGCTGCAATCAATCCCGGCGACGAGGTGGTTATCCCCACTCCGGCATGGGTGAGCTATGTGGAGATGGTGAAACTGGCCGAGGGGAAGTGTGTGCTGGTGCCTGCCACGCATGAGCAGGACTTCAAGATTACGCCCGAGCAGCTTGCCGCCGCCATCACTCCGCGCACACGCATGGTGCTGCTTTGCTCTCCGTCGAACCCCACGGGCAGCGTGTATTCGCGTGACGAATTACGCGCCCTTGCCGACGTGATTGCCGCGCACCCCGACATATTGGTGCTTGCCGACGAGATATATGAACACATTAATTATACGGGCGAGTTCAACTCGATTGCGCAATTCGACAGCATCCGCGACCGCGTGGCTATCGTCAACGGCGTGTCGAAGGCATACGCCATGACGGGCTGGCGCATCGGGTTCCTGGCCGCTCCGCTGTGGCTTGCCAAGGCTTGCAACAAGTTGCAAGGGCAATACACGTCGGGCGCGTCGTCGATAGCGCAAAAGGCAGCCGAGGCAGCTTACGCTGGGCCGCAGGATTGCGTGGAGGAGATGCGCCGAGCCTTTGAACGCCGCCGCGACTTGATTGTGTCGCTGCTCAAGGAGATACCTGGACTGAAGATAAGCAATCCCGAGGGTGCATTTTATGTGTTCCCCGAGGTGTCGGCATATATAGGTAAGAGCCACGGAGGCCACACCATAGCCACCTCGGGCGACCTTGCGTTGTATCTGCTCGACGAGGCGCACGTGGCCACCGTCGATGGAGCCGCCTTCTGCGCACCGGGCTACATACGCCTTAGCTACGCCACAAGCGACGACAACATCCGCGAGGCCGCCCGGCGCATAGCCGCCGCCCTGGCCAAGCTGCAGTAACCCCTTACGATTTTGGATGTGCATAGCCTATACGAGAGGAGTGTATATCTTGCAATAATGAAAAAAATGGGACGGTTATGCCGCCCCATTGTGTATATTATAAAAAAGTACATGCATTTTTACCCCCTGAATATAGATGACACAATTTAGCTTATTAGAAACTCTATTTGGAATTTCGTGATTTTTGAATCTTGTACTCGTATGTGTAGAATTTAAGCAGCATTCAGAAATACGTCAAAATGTGTGTAGCGGTCAGATGCTTTTTTTGTCAAATGCATGAATTTGAAAATGGTCGAAATAGATTATAATAATGTAGTTTCAGATGTAATTGTTGGCTATCAGCCGTCTTTATTCTGCGGAAATGCAGTGGAGGCAGGGAAAGGCAAGTTGCGATTGCTGTCTCTTTTTTCAGGATGTGGCGGAATGGACATAGGTTTTGAAGGTGGTTTTATTTGCCATAAAAAATCGGTACAAAGCGATTGGGTGTTGCGGCCAGTAAACGACGATTGGGTGCAAGTGAGATCAACTATGTTTGATACTGTATTTGCCAACGATATCCTTGAAGAAGCAAGGAAGACGTGGGTAGGCTATATGTCGTGCCGCAAGAATGAAGCGCATGAAATATTTCATTTTGGCAGCATCGTTGATTATGTGAAACGTAGCCAGGATGGGAATAATGTTTTCCCAGACAATATTGATATTGTAATCGGAGGGTTCCCGTGTCAGGATTTTAGTGTGGCTGGTAAAAGAAAAGGGTTTGATTCCAATCGGGATCATAATGGTAAATTGAGGGATATTGAAGTTCCATCTGAGGAAACTCGAGGGAAACTGTATTTTTGGATGAAGCAAGTTATCGAGATTACGAGACCTAAAATGTTCATAGCCGAGAATGTAAAGGGGCTTGTTAATTTAGGAGATGTCAAAGATATTATTCAGCAGGATTTTTCTTCTGCCGACGAAAACGGCTACATTGTATTGCCGCCTAAAGTTCTCCAAGCTGCAAACTATGGAGTGCCGGAGTCGAGAGAAAGGGTGATATTCATAGGCGTAAGAAAAGATGCCTTGAATGATACGGCATTAAAAGCATTGTCGATGGATATTGTTCCAGATGAATATAATCCATATCCGAAGAAAACACATTCTTACAAGTTGGATGAAAAAGGCTTGCTTCCTACTGTGACCTGTGAAGACGTGTTATGTGGCCTAAAAGAGCCTGATGAAACGCAAGATCCTTCACAAAAATTTTATTCACGCGCCAAGTTTATGGGAGCGCATTGTCAAGGGCAAACCGAAATTCAATTAAACGGTGTTGGACCGACTATTAGATCGGAACATCATGGTAATATAGAATATCGAAGGTTATCGGAAGAACATGGCGGTCAGAATTTAGCAGAGTTGAATGCTGGCCTGAAAGAAAGGCGCTTAACTCCGAGGGAGTGCGCTTTAATACAAACATTCCCGCCAGATTATACCTTTGTAAGGTATAAAGGATATTCAAAAGTCGGGTATGAAGTAAGCCCGTCAGGGGCATACAAAGTCATCGGCAATGCTGTGCCTCCAGTTTTAGCATACAACATAGCGAATAGGCTACAGGAACTTTGGCCAAAATATTTTGATTAGTATGGAAGAAAATATCATATCTATCAGGAAAAGAGACTTAGGCTTGGCAAGTGCAGCATTTGCTGATTTTATGTCGATGACAGAAAATTGTTTAAATAGTCGGGCTGAAGTCTCTCCGAAACAATATTCAAGTCTGAGTGCCTCGGAATTAGAACAACTTTCAGTAGATATTATGAAAGAGATTGCTCCGAGTACCCCGTTTAGGGACACAGATATTCAATTGGTGTCGGGGCATTCGTTTCCCGACATAATGGCTGGCTGCTACTATGGGGTTGAGGTAAAGTCAACACAATCTAATCATTGGACATCTACAGGTAGTAGCATAGTAGAATCCACACGGAATAAAACTGTAGAAGATATATATTTGCTGTTTGGGAAACTTGGAGGAAAGCCTCCTGAATTTAAGTGTAGGCCGTACCAAAACTGCTTGTATGATATTGCAGTAACGCATTCTCCAAGATACTTGATAAACATGGAATTGTCCGAGGAACAGACAATTTTCTACAAGATGGGAATGTCATACGATAAATTAAGGACATCGGAGGATACAATAGGTCTGGTGCGAAAATATTATAAGCAAAAAGCTATAAAAGAGGATAAAAAAGAAATGCCATGGTGGCTTTCCGATGGTGATGATGGCGGCACTGTGAATGTTAATTTAAGACATTATAGCACACTTAGTGCTGAAGAAAAGAATTATTGCATTTGCCAATGTTTAATTCTTTTCCCAGATGTAATTCATAGGTCTGGTCCCGAAAAATATATTAATATTGCCTTATGGCTTTGCACTTACAATGGCGTTCTTATAAGTAATGTTCGAGATATGTTTTCCGCTGGTGGGCAGGCAAAATTTATTGATGACAAACAATTGAAAGAAGCGTTGCCGGGAATAGTTATAAGGATTGTTAATAATGCTCCTGTAATAAAAAAAATGTTGTCGAAACCGCACATATATGATTTCCTTGAACCATTAAAAGAAAACAATCCTAATTTATTGAGCTATGGTTTAGATAGGGTATTTGAGGTGTGGGCTAGAGCGGTCAGTAGCAATGTGAATACGTTGCTGCAAAATAAAGGTTTGTCAACGGTTAATGTGTTTGATTGGATTATGAATGGCCAAATGTTGAAGAAGTGATATTTTGTTGGCAGGTGTATGCTGTCTAAACCGGCAATGGCCTCCACCGACGGCCATTGCTGGTTTATTTTTGGTAGGGTTTGCAAACAAGAATTTGTGAAAATTATGTGGTGGGGGTGCGGTGGATTGGAATATTTGAGTTAATTTAGCGACATAAATGTTTTTTGATGGCATCGGAAGATAAATTCAGCGACGAGGATTTTGTGGCGCGGCTGCACAATGCAGACACGTGCCGCGAGGCGTTTACCGAGGTCATGCGCCACTTCAGCCGGCCGCTTTACTGGCAGATAAGGCGCATGGTAATCGACCATGATGCCACCAACGACCTGCTACAGAACACCTTCATGAAAGCTTGGGACAACATCGACCACTTCCGCGGCGATGCCAAGCTATCGACGTGGCTATACAAGATAGCCGTCAATGAAACGCTCACATATATTGCTCGCGAGAAGGCTCGCAACCAGGTGCCTATAGACGGCGACGATGCATTCCTTGTGAATAACCTTGAGGCCGACCGCTACTTCGACGGCGACGAGCTGCAACTGCGGTTACAACGTGCCATCAACACGCTGCCCGAGCGGCAGCGCATGGTGTTCAATATGCGCTACTTCGATGAGATGCCGTATGAGCAGATGAGCGAGATACTTGGAACCTCGGTGGGGGCGTTGAAGTCGTCATACCACCATGCATTGAAAAAAATCGAGCAATTTTTTTCGGACGATGATTAAACCTTTGCCACTTTTAACAGTCAAATTATCGCAATGAAAAAAGAAAAAACTGACATATTATCAAAAATCGGCAAAGACGCAGGGTTCAGCGTACCAGACGGGTATTTCGACACGTTTGCCGAAGACCTTGCCAAGAAGTTGCCCGAGCCGGTGCTTACCCCGGTGCAGCCGGTCACGCGGTGGCAGCGTGTGAGGCCGTTTGTGTATATGGCCGCCATGTTTGTAGGCATTTGGCTTATGATGAAGATTTTCGATGGCTTTGGCAGGCAGGAACCGGGAATTTACAATCCCGAGATACTGGCCGGTTTCGAGAATGACGCCAATATCGAATATTTGTTGATGCGTGGGGATATATCGGAATACGACATACTCACCTACGAAAACGACGATACGGCCATGGCCGCCGTGGGCGAAGTGACCGAGGCCGCCTTCACCACTGCCGAGCCGGGCGACACGATAATGGAACAGTGACAACACGATACACACATATAGAGAGAAAATAGAGTATATGAACCGCAGCATTTTTTCTTTGATTATTGCATTTGTGGTTTTCCCGTTTGCCGCAGCATTTGCGCACGAGGAGCAGGCCGACACGGCTAATGCCGTCAACAGCCGCCGCGCATGGATAGCCAATGTGAAAGACTACAAGTACCAAATGCTTGAACGCGAGGCTCAAATGACCGAGGCGCAGGCCGAGCAGTTTTTCCCCCTTTATCAGGAAATGGAGGAAAAAGTGTTCATGGCCAACCTTGAAGCCCGCCGCATGGAGATGCGTGTGTCGGACAACTTCGACACGGCCACCGACGAAGACTTTAGGCAGGCAGCGCAAGCCTTGTCGGACGTGAAGGTGCGCGAGGCCGAGATAGAGCAAGAATACTATCCGCAATTTGCCCGCATATTGAGCGACAAGCAAATGTTCTTGCTCAAGCGGGCCGAAACGCATTTTGCCTCCGATATGCTAAGGCATTACAACCGCAGCCGGGAAATTAACGCACAGTGAAAATACAGCTTCAGACATAATAATAACACTTAACTAACTTTTTTCTACCAGCACACCAGTCTCCACTCTCCTCAAATCCGATTACATCTCCAGTGCAATGCCCCACACATGGGGCATTGCACTGGAGAATATCGTTTTTTAGTTTTTTTATGTGGTGCGTTTTTTAACTTGCCGGTGTGTGCTGCCTCTAAATGAACAACTAATAAACCACAATAATTATGAGAAAGTTAATGTTTAACCTGCTTGTGGCACTTATGCTTGCCGTTATTGCGCCGCTATGCGTCGGTGCAGCAGGCCGTGTGCCCGACTTCGATTACCCTAAGACTGTCATGAAGGATGCCGACAAATCGCTTGACCGTGCCTTGCAGAAAGGCAACCATGCCGATGTGGTGAAATACTTGGTACAAAGCACACTGGCCGAGGCGCAAATTTCAAGCGACAATATTCCGGGGATTTTGGGAAAAATCGACAGCGTGGCTGCCATCGAGACCGATTCGGCTGCCGTGGGCTTGATGCACTACTTGAAGGCTGTGGTGTATAGTTCGCATTTCTCGAATAATTCGTATGACATCTCGCAGCGCAAGCCTGTGGACGGGCGTGCTGCCGACATGAGCGAATGGACGCAGGCCGACTTCATCGGCGCAGTTACCGAGTGCCTTGGCCGCTCGCTCGAATATGCCG
Source organism: uncultured Muribaculaceae bacterium (assembly GCA_944320595.1). Taxonomy (GTDB): domain Bacteria; phylum Bacteroidota; class Bacteroidia; order Bacteroidales; family Muribaculaceae; genus Avimuribaculum. Next base: position 30,835 of record CALUIB010000024.1, read on the forward strand.
ATGCCTTGTGGGCAACGCCGGTGACCGATTATGTGGAGACCGACGAACTGTCGGCAGCCGTGTACCCGACGCTGCTCGACATGGTGACCTACCGCGGAATAGATGCGCTGAACCTGGTTGCAAGCTACCGCTGGACAGGCATAGCACTTGATGCCAGGGAGCAGGCCGACAAGTTCAAGGCCGATGCCATGGCCGGGCTTGTGGAGCGGCACCGTGGCGATGCCGCCCCGTATATAACTGCCATGCTTAAATGTGCCAGTGCCGACAGCCGCGAAGTGGCCGGCAAGGTGGCAAAGTCGCTATATGAGGAATACCGTGGCAATGAATTTTGCTACTTGGCACTTGAGGCATATTTGCCTACAATAGATGATAACAAGCAGAAACACAGCCTGCTTAATGATTACATAGCCCGTTTCCCCGGCTCGCCGTTCGTGGCCGATGCCCGCAACGGCATAGCGCAATTGGAGCGGAAAAGCGTGAACTTGACGTATAGCAGCGCATTCACCTCGGCCGACTCCATCACGGTGAAAGTAGAGGCAGGGAATGTGTGCGAGTGCCGTGTGCGTGTTTACCGCGTACCCGACGGCGTGGTCGTCAACAATAAATTGGTGGCCGACCGCTCAAAGTTGCAACTTGTGGCCGAGGCTACGGCACGGTTGCAAGGGGCGGTGCCGTTTGCCGACACGGTAGAAGTTAAGATGAAACCGCTACCATACGGGCGTTACATAATTTTGCCCGACTATGAAGGGCTGTCTGCCGATAAATCAATCTATCCGCAAGAGTTCCGCGTGACCGACATCACGCTGTTCCATGTAAAAAGCAGCGGTGGTGTGAAGGCGTTTGCCGTAAATTCCATTAACGGCAAGCCGCTCAAAGATGTGTATGTCAACATGGCAAACAAGTATGACATGGCGCAACTTGGGCGCATTGCAGCCAACCGCACCAATGCCGACGGCTATTGCCTGATAAAGAAGGGCGACAGCCGCCTGCGCGAGCGTGTGGCTGCCATGCGCGGCGACGACCGATATGGCATGGGAATGTATGTGAGCGAATTTAACCTGTATGAGGCCGAGCCGGAAAATATAGATGTGTTCACCGACCTTGGCGTGTATCGCCCGGGCGACACGGTGCGCTACTCGGCTATATGCTACCGTATCGACCGCAACAGCCGTCAGGTGACGGCCGGGTTGCCCGTGGAGGTGACAATGCGCGACCAAAATTATGAGGATGTGGCTACCGACTCGCTCGTTACCGACGAATTTGGCCGCATTGCCGGGGAATTTGTTATTCCTGCCGACCGCCTCAATGGCCTATTCTGTCTTGAAGTGAACAGCGACGAAGTAAGCGGAATAAGGCATTTCCCCGTGAGCGAGTACAAGGCTCCCACATTCTTTGTGGAATTTGACGGCGAGCAGCTTAGCTATTCACGAAATGCCGACGTGACGCTTACCGGACGTGCCGAATATTTCACCGGCGTGCCTGTGGCAGGCGCGAAGGTGGCTTTGACCCTGGGATACCAGTCATGGAACTGGTGGTACCGTTTCATCAATGGCAATTCCACGCATATAAGTGATTATGCCGCCGAGACCGATGCTGACGGGCGTTTCTCGATAACCATTCCGGGCAGTGTACTCAATGATGACGATTTGCCAGCACGTGTGCAATTCAGCCTTGAGACCGCAATTACCGACGATGCCGGCGAAACACAGTCGGCAACCAAACTGTTTTGGCTTGGCGATACCCGTGTGGTGGAGCTTACTGGTGGCAATTATACGTTCGAGGTAAGCGAGGGCATCACCACGTTGCCTGTAACAGTGCGCAGTTCAAATCCTGCCGACACCGCACTGCTGTGCAATTACACGCTGGCAGGCCGAGGCTCGCTGAGCGGTTCGTTCAGTTCATCGAAACCAAGCATCGACTTCTCTTCGTTGCCGTCGGGGAAATACAGCTTAAAGGTGGCAATCGATGGCGATACCGCTACCAAGCCGCTTGAGACCGAAATTGTGATTTTCCGCGACACCGATGTCGAGCCGCCCGTTGACTCGCCGTTGTGGATTCCCGATTGCCGCCTCGCGGTGGGCGATGACAATGTGGCATCGCTGCTGCTTGGCAATTCGGTCGATGATGCGCACATTTACTATGTGGCAGCGTCGAAGAAAGGCGTGGTTAAGGAATCGTGGCTTGAATATGGCAAGGGGATGCACCGTTTCACGATTGATGTGCCGCAGGCCGAGGACGAATATATCGACCTTACGTTTGTCACCGTTCGCGACAAGGTGACATATACATGGAACCACCGTTTTGAATCGCGTATGCACCGTGACACGCTGCGCATAATGCCTATCGCTTTCCGCGACAACCTTGTGCCGGGAACGCCCGAGACGTGGACTTTCAAGCTCGTAAATCAAGCCGGGCAGTTGCGCCGCGGTGCGATGCTTTGCGATATGTATGACAAGGCTCTCGACATGATTGCCGCCCACTCGTGGAATTTCACTCCGCAAGGTGGCTATGGAATGGTTTACAGCGTGGGAACATATTATGCTTACCCCACCAATCTTTACACAAGCGTCAATTTCAAGTTGGAAAAGACGCAAGGCATACAGCTCCCCGACCTTGACTTCTATGGTCGCAACTATGCCGGGCGTATAAGGGTGCGCGGTAGCTCCTCTTACAGGACTTTGGCCAAGGGCGTGGCTCCCATGATGAACGGGGCAATGATGGCTGCCGATGAGGTGGCATCGATCGAGGAGCTGGCCGTTTCCGATTCGGGCAGCGAATTGCAAGAAGTAGTAGTGGTGACCACCGAAGATAGTCAGGTGCAGCTCGACAATGTGGTGATGCGTGCTGCCGACGTGAGGAACGCCTTGTGGCGGCCAAGCCTCACTACCGCCGCCGATGGCACGGTGTCGGTTACATTCAATTCGCCGCAGTTCAACACCACGTGGCTGTTCAAGGCCATTGCCTACACGCAAGACTTGCACACGGCATTGATGGTGCGCGAGGTGGTAACCCGCAAGCCCGTCATGGTGAGGGCAGCGTTGCCGCGATTTGTGCGCAATGGCGACCGAGCCACACTGTCGTCGATGCTCATGAACGCCACCGACTCGGTGCAGCAATGCACGGCCATTGTGGAGCTTTTCGACGTGGCAACGGGTGAAACCATAGTGTCGCAATCGTTTGCAAGGACGCTTGAAGGTAACGGTTCGACCTCGCTCGACATTGAGTGGGATGTGCCTGCCGAAATTTCCATGGTAGGCTACCGCGTGAAGGCCGCCACAGCCGAGTTTGGCGACGGCGAGCAACACTTGCTCACCGTGCTGCCGTCGGTGTCGCCGGTGGTGGAGACCGAGCCGTTCTATTTGCTCAACAACATGACCTACGAACTCACGCTCGACGGGAGCGACAAGAAAGACCGCGAGCGGCTTGCCGGGCGCATATTGCTGGAATTTTGCAACAATCCCATGTGGTATTGCGTGACGGCCTTGCCATCGATAATGCAAGACGATTACCTCACGGCCAACGGGCTTGCCCACTCGCTTTATGCGATAGCCGTGGCACAAGGCATTGCCGCCACCGACCCGGGCATAAAGGAGGCTGTCGATGCATGGCTTGCCGACGAAGGTGACTCGACGCTCGTTTCAAACCTTGCCAAGAACGGCGACTTGAAAATAGGCACGCTGCTTGCGTCGCCGTGGGTGAGGGAGGCCGACCGCCAGACGTTGCGCATGCAGCAGATAGGTTTGCTGTTCGACTCGGCTGCCGTGGCCACTGAGACTGCCAAGATAGTCGGCAAGCTGCGCGACTTGCAGATGGCAGACGGCGGATGGACGTGGCTGAAGTATGCTGGCTGTACGACATCGCCATACGTCACGCAGCAGGTGTTGCAGCTCATAGGCGAATTGCAGCACCTTGGCTACTTGAAAGACAATATCGACATCAATGCAATGGTGAAGAAGGCTGTGGCATATATCGACCGCCGTGCCGTGGAGGATTACTATCGCTTGAGCAAGAAAGACGACTTGTCGGGGTTCTACGGATACGCCTACGTCCGCGCGTTGTTCCCGGGCGAGGAGTTTGCAGGCAGTGCTGAAAGCGTATTTAAAGCGGTGATAAAATACATGAAGTGGCACTGGGATGCTGCCACCGGGCTTGGAGACAAAGCATGGTGTGCAATGACGCTTTACCGCAACGGCGAGAAGAAGACGGCTGGCCGTATAATGGAGTCGGTGCGCCAATATGGCATAGAGGGGCATAACGGCACTTACTGGGACAACTTCAGTAACGGCAGCGACCGCGGTGCCGGGCGAGTGGCTGTGACGGCGACGCTGTTGCAGGCATTTGGCGAGGTTTGTGCCGACGACACGGAGTATATCGATGGCATACGTCAATGGATGCTGCTGCAAAAGCAATCGACCGACTGGGGCAATTGCAGCCTTGCCGCCGATGCGGTGTATTCGATACTATCGACTGGCAGCGATTGGCTTGGCCGCCAGCCCGAACCGTCGATATTGCTTAACGGCAAGCCTATGGAATATGAATCTGCCGACTTTAACCTTGGGTACTTCCGCAAGGAGATTTCTCCCGATGGCGACCAGCTTTCGTTGTATATCGACCGCCGTGGCGCAGCTTCACCCGCATGGGGTGCGGTTTATTGCCAGTACAGTGCAAAGATGGACGGCATAAAGGCCGTTAAGACCGACGATATTTCGGTGGAGAAACAAATATGTAAGCTCGACGGAGGAGAACTCGACCGCAAGGCGGCACTTGCCGTGGGCGACAAGGTACTCGTGAGGCTTGTGATAAAAAATTCACGCGACTTACAGTTTGTTACGCTCAACGATGAACGTGCGGCCTGCTGCGAACCTGCCGACCAGCTTTCGGGTTACCGCTACGCCGACGGGGTGGGGTACTACCTTGAAACTAAAGACAGCGCGACGCGCCTGTTCTTTAACTATCTGCCAAAGGGTACGCACGTCATCACCTACGAAACAGTGGTGACATCGCCCGGCAGCTATAACGTGGGCATAGCCACGGTGCAGAGCCAGTATGCGCCGCAAATCGTGGCACACTCGGCCGGAAGTGTCATCGGGGTGAAATAAAAAATGAGAGGCGGCATATTGCTGCCGCCCACTCATTTTTAGTCCTATTTAGTCCAATTAGCCTGATTAGTCCAATTAGTCTAATTGGGCTAATTTTTTATCATCATATTTCTTCGCCCAAGTCGTCGTATTTCTGGAATAGGAAATCGTTGTATGGGAAACGCTGTGTGTGTATGAGTTTGGCTTTCTCATATAGCAGCTGTTTCAGTTCGTCGATGTTGGTGCGGTTGCGGGCCGAGATGAACACGCAATTGGCACCTGCGCGAGCCATCCATGACTCCTTCAACTCTTCGAGCGGAATGTTGCGGCGAGTGCGCGGTGTCAGGTCGTCGGCATCCTTTGGCACGTAGCTGAATGCGTCGATTTTGTTGAACACGAGTATCATCTCCTTGTTGGCTGCGCCGCACACCTCTTGCAGAGTCTTGTTCACCACGTCGATTTGCTCCTCGAATTGCGGGTGCGAGATGTCAACCACGTGTACCAGTATGTCGGCATCGCGCACTTCGTCGAGCGTTGTCTTGAACGATTCCACAAGGTGTGTGGGCAGCTTGCGAATGAACCCTACGGTATCGCTAAGCAGGAACGGCAGGTTGTCGATAATCACCTTGCGGCACGTGGTGTCGAGCGTGGCAAATAGCTTGTTTTCGGCAAACACGTCGCTCTTGCTCAGCAGGTTCATCAGCGTGGATTTTCCCACGTTGGTATATCCCACCAGGGCTATGCGCGTGAGCTTGCCGCGGTTTTTGCGCTGTATCGTCTTCTGCTTGTCGAGCGAGCGCAGGCGTTCCTTCAGCAATGATATTTTGTCGAGGATTATGCGGCGGTCGGTCTCGATTTGCGTCTCGCCCGGGCCGCGCATACCAATGCCGCCTCGCTGGCGTTCAAGGTGAGTCCACATTCTCGTCAGCCGCGGCAGCAGGTATTGGTATTGCGCCAGTTCCACTTGCATCTTGGCGTTGGCCGTCTTGGCACGTTTTGCGAATATGTCAAGTATCAGGCTGGTGCGGTCGAGTATCTTCACCTTCAGTTCCTTTTCAATGTTGGCCACCTGCTTTGGCGTGAGGTCGTCGTCGAATATCACGAGCCCTATTTCGTTTTCTTCGACGTACTGGCGTATTTCTTCGAGTTTCCCCTTGCCCACGAACGAGGTGCTGTTTGGCGCGTCCATCCGTTGCAGGAATTTCTTCACCGTGGTTGCGCCCGCGGTGTCGGCAAGGAAGTCGAGTTCGTCGAGGTATTCGTTGGCTTTCGCCTCCGATTGCGTGGGCGTTATTATGCCCACGAGTACAGCCTTCTCGTTCAGGCTGTCGGTTATAACGTGGTCTTCAATCATATATTTTTATTGGGGTAAAACAAGCGAGTTGCATCTCCGGGCATATCAATGCCGAAGCCGCAACTCGCGCTATATTTTTGTAACAATAAATGTGGCTGCTTATTTCTTTTCGACCTTGGTGTAACGCTTGTTCAGCCCGTCAACCACTTCGCGGGTGACATCGTATTTTGCGTCCATATACACGCCCGAAGCCTTGTAAACAATCATGTCGTAGCCTTTTTGCTTGGCGTAGGCGTTGATGAAGTTTTCCACCGAGTCGTTAAGTTGCATATTGTATTGTTGCATTTCGTTTTGAGCGTCGCGTTGCAACTTTGCCATGTAGTTCTGAGCGTCGATTTGCATTTGTTGCAGCTTTGCCTGGTCGGCATTAAAGCTCTCTTGCGTCAGGTAGCCGTTGTTTTGGTACTTGTTTTGTATTTCGTTGCCGAAACGGGTTATTTCGGCTCCGCGTTTCTGCTGTTCGCTGTCGAGCTGGTTGGAGCGGCGCAACATGGCCTCGTTGATTTCCTTGGCGAGTACATAGTTGGCCATCAGAGAATCCCCGTCGATGTATCTCACCGTCATTTGCCCACTTGATGAAGTGTCGGCGGGGGAGGCAGAAATTGCGGACGAGCCGCCGTTGCCGTTAGAACAAGAAGCTGCCAACACCATAGCGGCTGCAGCAAAAGCAAATTTTGCTAAATGCCTATAAAGTTTCATTTCAGTATATTTAAATTTATTTTATTCTTCCGAGGCGCAAGTGATGCCTTTTTTCCTCAAGGCCGGGTTGCCGTGGATGTGCGTGTTGGGGAACTTTCCGCCCTTCACGAAGAACACTCTGATGCCCAGCAGCAGCACGCTGATGCCCACCAATGCTATTATCACCAAGGCTACTTTCACTTGTTGTCGCAGTTTTTGAGTGCAAATATACTGCAAGTCGAGCGCAATACAAAACAAATTGATTTGTTTTTATTGCCGAGGCGCAGCGTGTATTATGGAA
>CALUIB010000025.1 GCA_944320595.1 uncultured Muribaculaceae bacterium
ATAAAGTTACGAAAAATATTCCAATTAACCTACTGATTTACAACTAATTATAAATAAATTTAAACAGATTCTAAGAATGTCACTTGCCACGCCGACGATACCTTTATTATATATCCGCGCTCTATCCGTCGAGTGGTACGTGGTATAATGATGCAGCCCGATGCCAAATTCGGCAACAAGCATGAAATAATGAATTTGTTCACATGGGCAGTGGCGAATGGCAACGACCCTGTGATTGTTTCTTCACAAATCAGTTCGGCTGCATATTACGGGCGCAATACGCCACGGTCAACATACGTTTCCCCCTTCGGCTCGTTGTTTCGTTTCTTGTTTCGTTGGAGGCTATGATGATTACTGCTCGTCATCGAGGCGTTGTCTCATAGATGTGCGCGTCGATGTGCGTGTCGCCGTGGCGCAGCCATTGGCTGAGGGTGCCGCAGTGGCGATAGCCTGCGCTTTGCAGCATGGCTTGCGAGGCGGTGTTGTCGGCGGCGGCAATGGCTATGAGCTGCTTGATGCCCACGCACCTGTGGGCATAGTCGGTGGCAAGCATCAAGGCTTGCAGCCCGTAGCCAAGGCCGCGGTGCCGTGACGAGATGTAAACGCCCACGGTGGCATGGCCGTTTGCCGGGTCGAAGTCGTATATGTCGATGGTGCCTATAGTTTCGCCGCCGGCTTGCATGCACACCACTAAGCGCAAGCTGCGGTGTGCGTAGATGTCGCCGTCGTAGTTGTTGGCATAGTTCCACAGCTGGGTGCGGCTGTAGGGGGCATGTGTGTTGGCCGTCGCCCATTGCGTCGAGTCGTTCTCCCAACGGTAAAGCGTGTCAACGTCGCTTAGCTCCACCGCTCGCAGGTATATGGTGTCGTTGTGCAGGAATTCGTCGGACATAAATATTTTTAACATTATCGATTTTTCTGAGTGCCACAGCCAAGAGAGAGAAAGAGGTCTAATTGGGTGGTGTGCGGCGCATTGGCTCGTTTTTAGCCCTTTGAGAATTGTGTGCAATCCGTGCCGCAAGCCGATGGCCGGGTATTTTGCATTCTCGCAAGGTTTAATACCCGTTTTCGGTGGCAATCTGTCCCAATGCCTGCCACAGCCGGTCGTCGGGCAGAGGGGCGGTGAGGTCGATGTGCTGTTTCGACACCGGGTGGTCGAATTCTATGCGCCGTGCCAGCAGGCTTATGCTCCCGTCGGGGTTACTTCGTTCAGCTCCGTATTTCAGGTCGCCCTTCACCGGGCAGCCAATCGCCGACAGTTGCACCCTTATTTGGTGCTTGCGTCCGGTTAGCAGGTTTATTTCGAGCAAGTGGTAGCGTTCGCTGCTGGCTATAACCCTGTATTTCAGCACAGCCTTCACCGCACCTTTGCGCGGGGTGGGCGAGGCATACGACTTGTTGATGCGTTCGCGCGTGGTGATGTAGTGCGTCAGCGTTCCTTCCTGCTCGGGTGGCATATTCTTAGTGATGGCCCAGTAGGTCTTTTTCACCCCGCCGTTGCGGAACAGCTCGTTCATGCGGGCCAGCCCCTTGCCGGTCTTTGCGAATATCACCAATCCGCCCACCGGGCGGTCGAGTCGGTGCACCACGCCGCAAAACACATTGCCAGGCTTGGCGTATTTCTCCTTCAGCCATTCCTTGAGCATTTCGCTCATGGGGCGGTCGCCCGTCTTGTCGCCCTGCACTATTTCTCCGGGCTGCTTGTTCACCACTATTATATGGTTGTCTTCGTAAACTACTTCCATTGCAGTCACACATTATTATATATATCGGCTGCAAACTTACGCAAAAAACGCCAAAGTAGCAAAATGCGAGGTTGTAGCTTGTTTTCGGGCTGCCGTCTGTCATAAAAATGTAATATGGTATAAAAATTAAGAATATTAACATCGGCGTGTTAATTTTATATGCCGACAATGGTGGTTTGCATGGATTATTTTACATTTTTGGAACTTACAGTTTGTGATAAGCCATGCTTTTTGCCTGTAAAAGTGTTGATTTGTCAGATTTTCGGCTCTTATTTGTTGAAATTTTGCCGCCATAATTGGGCGGCGGATAGAAATTTTTATAAAAAACTTGGTTTTTATCAATAAAAAGTGTTTACTTTGCAGTTGCGAAATAAACGAAAAGACAGCTTTTTTCTTGCTGCAATGGCAAAAAGAATGACTATCATCGCAAATTATTAGCAATCTGTCTTTGAATTGAACGTGTGCTGTTCTCGCCGTTGGCGGGTGGCGCAGGTTCTTTTGTCGGCAGATTTGGGGTTGCGGCGGTTAAATGCTGTTTCTAAAACTGATTAGGAAATTTAGTTTTATTCATTTAAAGTACTTATGTGTTTTAAAAAGTTAGTTTTCTTATTTGCAATGGTACTGACATCGTTGGCGGTTTCGGCCCAGGTGACGGTGACAGGTACCGTTATTCAGGGGGACGACGGGCAGCCCGCTATCGGTGCGACGGTTCTTGTGGAAGGAACATCGACCGCTACTGCCACCGACCTCGATGGCAAATTCTCCATCAAGGCTCCGTCGGAGAGTTCCACCATTACGATTAATTACATCGGTTACGAAAGCAAGTCTTTTGATGCTTCGGAACGTGATGTGAAGGTGACACTGCAAGTATCGTCACAAACGCTCGACGAAGTGGTGGTGACGGGTATGTCAACAATGGACAAGCGCCTCTTTACTGGTGCAACCACCAAGCTCGGCGGCGAGGCCACCAAGCTCGACGGTGTAGCCGACATTAGCCGCGCCCTCGAAGGCAAGGCTGCAGGTGTTTCGGTGCAGAACGTTTCTGGTACTTTCGGTACTGCCCCGAAAATCCGTGTGCGTGGTGCAACTTCTATTTACGGTAACTCGACCCCGTTGTGGGTGGTCGATGGCGTTATCCTTGAAGATGCCGTGAACATCTCGGCCGACGAACTCTCTTCGGGTGACGCAGTTACGCTTATTTCCTCGGCCATCGCCGGCCTTAACGCCGACGACATCGAGAGTTTCCAAATCCTGAAGGACGGTTCGGCAACATCTATTTATGGTGCGAAGGCAATGGCCGGTGTGATTGTCGTTACCACCAAGCAGGGCCGTGCCGGGACAACCTCGATAAACTACACGGGCGAGTTCACTTACCGCTTGAAACCCAGCTACAACGACTACAACATAATGAACTCGCAAGAGCAGATGGGCGTGTACCGCGAAATGGAGTCGAAGGGTTGGCTCGATTTCGCAACACTTGCATCTTCTTCAAGCTCGGGTACATACGGACAAATGTACCAGCTTATAGACCAATATAATAATGGCGATTTCGGCCTTGCCAACACGCAAGCTGCCAAGAACGCTTTCTTGCGCCAAGCCGAATTCCGCAACACCGACTGGTTCGACTTGCTGTTCAACAGCAATATTATGCAAAACCATGCTGTGAGCATTTCTGGTGGTACTGACAAGGGTAACTTTTATACTTCGTTCTCGTTCATGAACGACCCAGGATGGAACATTTCGAGCGACGTGCAACGCTACACGTTCAATGCAAATGCCACCTACAACCTGTCGCCGACGGTGAAAGTGAAGTTCTTGACCTCGGACTCTTACCGTCATCAGACGGCTCCTGGTACTCTTAGCCAAGAGACTGATATTGTGAGTGGTTCGGTTAACCGTAGTTTCGACATCAACCCGTTCAGCTATGCAATGAACGTGTCGCGTACACTTGACCCGACTGCTACGACAACTCGAAATTATGCAGACTTCAATATCTTCAACGAGCTTGAAAACAACTATATCGACCTTTCGATTGTGGATGTGAAGTTCCAAGGCGAACTTGACTGGAAACCTATCAACGGGCTTAATATCCATGTATTGGGCGCCTATCGTTTCCAACAGGCCGAGCAGAACCACTATATAAAGGATAATTCGAACCAGGCCATGGCTTACCGTGCCGGTATTGACCCGGAAGATGCGACAATTCGTGACCTTAACCCGTACTTGTACACCGACCCCGATGATGACTCGGCTCTGCCAGAAACAGTGCTTCCCAAGGGCGGTATGTGGTTCCACACGCTTAACAGCCTGTCGCAATACAACTTGCGCGCCACTGCACAATACTCGAAGACGTTTAACAACACCCATATAACCAACTTCTTCGTTGGCACCGAAATAAGCTCGGTTACCCGTCACGAGGAATATCTGCAAGCATGGGGCGTGGTTTACGAGAATGGCCGCTTGCCTTATATCGACCCGAACCTGTTCAAGCAGATGAACGAAGAAAATGGTGAATATTACCACGATACCTATACTTACGACCGCGATGCTGCATTCTTTGCAAACGTGGCTTATTCTTACCAAGGCAAATATACTCTTAACGGAACCATCCGCTATGAAGGTTCAAACCGCCTCGGTAATACCCGTCAGGCTCGTTGGTTGCCTACATGGAATATTTCAGGCGCATGGGACTTGACAAGCGAAGATTGGTTCGCAAACCCGGTGCTTAGCCACGCCACATTGAAGGCATCTTATTCGCTTACTGCCGATGCCGGTCCTATCGACTATGCAAGCGCAATGCCTATCTTCATGTCGTCTCGCCCGTGGCGTCCGCTATCCAATGCAATGGAGGTGGGTATCAACCTTAGCGAACTTGCCAACAGCGAGCTTACCTACGAAAAGAAGCATGAGCTTAACATAGGTGTAGATCTCGGTTTCCTTTATAACCGCATCAACCTTGCTGCCGACTGGTACACCCGTGACAACTTCGACCTTATCGGCCCGGTTTACACTTCGGGTGTAGGCGGCCAGAACTTGAAGTATGGCAATGTGGCAACGATGAAGTCGCACGGTGTGGAGTTCACGCTTTCGACTTCTAACATCAAGACGAAAGATTTCTCTTGGGATACCGACTGGACGTTCTCGTATGCTACGACCGAGATTACCGACCTCGATGCACAATCGCGTGTTATCGACCTTGTGGGTGCAACAGGTTTTGCCCGTGAAGGTTATCCGCAACGTGCGCTGTTCTCGATACCGTTCGTTGGTCTTACCGATGAGGGGCTGCCGCAGTTTATCAACGAGGATGGCAATATTACCACTTCAGACATCAACTTCCAAGAGTTCGACAACCTCGACTACTTGAAGTATGAAGGCCCAATCGACCCCCCGATCACTGGAGGTTTTGGCAACGTGTTCAAGTACAAGGATTTCACGCTTAATGTGTTCCTTACCTACGCTTTCGGCAACAAGGTGCGCCTCGATCAGGTGTTCTCGTCGAGCTACAGCGACGAAACCGCAATGCCTAAGGAATTTGCTAACCGTTGGGTGTTGCCTGGAGATGAGGCTTATACCGACATCCCGACTATCGCCAGCAAGCGTCAGTCATACGAGGACACTCAGCTCGCCGTTGCATACAATGCCTATAACTATTCGACTGCGCGTGTGGCAAAAGGCGACTTCATTCGCTTGAAGGAGATTTCGCTCACCTACAACCTGCCCAAGCTCGTGCTCGACAAGCTGCGCCTGCGCTCGGCATCGCTCAAATTGCAGGCTACCAACTTGTGGCTGATTTATGCCGACAAGGCTCTTAACGGCCAAGACCCTGAATTCATGAATTCGGGTGGTGTGGCAATCCCGCAACCGCGCCAGTTCACATTTACCGTGCGATTTGGTTTGTAATACATTCTGTTCACACACATTTATTTTAGATAAGTAATGAAAATTAAAAATATTGCATATTCCGCACTGTTGGCCTTGATGGCCGTGTCGGCATCGTCGTGCGAAGACTTCCTGAGCAAGAATCCCGATGACCGCATGGAGCTCGACTCTCCCGAGAAGATGCAGATGCTGCTCGTGAGCGGTTACACCGATGGAAACATCGCCTATATGTGCGAATTGTCGGGCGACAATTTCGTGGACAACAATGCCCCTAATGCGTCGGGTCAGCGCTATAACCTTGGCGAGCTTGCACGCATCGACAATGAAATATTCGCATGGGAGCCTGCCGTAAGTAGCGACCAGCAAGATTCTCCTTCGCACATGTGGGAAGGGTGTTACCATGCAATTGCATGCGCCAACCAGGTGTTGCAGCGTGTGGCCGAGTATGAGGCCGAAGGACGCGGCGACGAGGTGTCGGCGGTGAAAGGCGAGGCTTTGGTGATACGAGCATACCACCACTTCTTGCTCGCTAATCTATTCTGTATGCCGTACGGGGGGGCCGAAGCTAGCAAGAGCTTGCAAGGTCTTCCTTACATGACCGAACCCGAAACTACCTTGAACGTGGTTTACGACCGTGGTAACCTTGCTGACTTCTACGACAAGATTGAGCAAGACTTGCTTGCTGGCCTTCCGTTGATCAACGATGACATTTACGACCAGCCTAAGTATCATTTCAACACCACGGCGGCCAATGCGTTTGCTGCACGTTTCTTCCTGTTCAAGCGTGATTATCCCAATGTGATTAAGTATGCCGACGCTGCATTGCAGACGTCTGATGTGCCGCCGATTTCCATGTTCAACGATATCTGGTCGCACTCATTCGCCGAACCCGAACTGATTTGCCAGTATTACATCAGCGTCGAACGCCAGTGCAACTTTATGTTGATTACCACTATTTCAAATTATGCATCGCTTTACAACACTCGCTATGCAATCAACGGTGAGGCTCTTAATGCTACTTTGCAAGGGTCGGGGCCGACATGGAGCAGGCAGCATCCGTGCTACGACGGTAAGTTGTATATACGTGGTTCGCAGGAGTACGGGGCTTTCTTCCCCAACTTTATTGGCTTGTTCGAGTTCAGCGACAAGGTGGCACAGATTGGATACTACCACATTGTGCGTCCTGAATTTACAACCGAGGAAACTATCCTCTGTCGTGCCGAGGCTAAGTTCTACATGGGAGACATCCCTGGAGGTCTTGCCGACTTGAAGGCCTGGGACGATGCTCGCCAAATCAACACATCGACCACTACGCAGCCTGATCTCACGGCCGACCTTATTAAGTCGTTCTATGCATCGGTGGGTAACGGTGTGGCTAAGGAATTGCACATCGATGAAGTCTTTCCGTCGTCGGAATACCAACTCACCGATGACATCGAGCCTTACATCCAGTGTGTGCTGCATTACCGCCGCCTTAACAACATCGGCGATGGCACACGTTGGTTCGACATCAAGCGTTATGGCATTGAGCTTACTCACACCATTGGTGCATCGAGAGTTGAGCATCTCACCATCAACGACTCGCGCCGTGCGTTCCAGCTCCCAGCCGACGTGATTTCGGCAGGTATGCAGCCTACTTACCGCCCTGCAGATGATGGGTCGAATGATGACTTAATCAGACTCCCGATTCCCGACAGGGATAATGTGAATAACTTTGTTGGCAAATAATTGTTCAGGTAATAGATTATGAATTTACGAAAATTATTATATTCAGCTTTTGTCGTTACATTGTCGCTTGGAGTGACTGCCTGCGGCGATGACGAACTGGGCGAGACCATTTTCCCCGAGGTGGACGAGTCGCTCGACCCGAATTCCTACTCTTTCCAGCTCGACAGTTTCTTGAAGCGAGACTACTTGATTCCTTACAATCTCGACTTCTGCTATAAGATGGAAGACGTAGGTACCGACATGAACTACAACCTTGTGCCTGCCACATACGATGCGTCGATCGATTTGGCTGTGCTCACCAAATATCTGTGGTTCGAGGTTTACGATAAAGAAGTCGGCATCGAGTTCTTGCGCGCATACGGCCCTCGCATGATACACTTGATAGGCTCGCCGGCGTTCAACCCGGTTAATGGCACTATGATCCTTGGTCTTGCCGAGGGTGGCATCAAGGTGTCGCTTTACCGTGTTAATTACATCGACCCCACAAGTGCCGAACAGCTCAACGAGTTCTACTTGAAGACGATGCACCACGAGTTTGCCCACATCTTGCACCAGACCAAGACTTATCCCGTCGAGTTCAAGAACATCTCGAATGCAATTTACGACCCAATGGGCTGGCAGAACCGGCAGGATGCCTACGTCAATTCTATGGGGTGTGTGACTGCATACGGCAGCTCGCAGGAACGTGAGGACTTCGCCGAGGTAATCGCTAACTACATCACAAAGACCGACGAGCAGTGGGAAGAAGTGATGTATCACGCTGGCCGCAACTTCGAGGTTGTGGGGCAAGATAACTACGGCAATCCTGTATATAGCGACGAGAATGAGGCTATTCAAGACGATGAAGGTGGCTTGGCCGACAACATCGACGGTGCTGCTGTCATCAACCAAAAGGTGCAAATCGCCCGTTCGTGGTTCCGCGATGCCTGGGGGCTCGACCTCGACTCGCTCCGCGCCGAGGTGCAACGCCGCCAGTCGAACATCAATATCGACTCTTTGCGCAATGTAGTTCTTTCTATTCAAAAACCAGTTGTAAACGAATAATTTACTGACAAATGGCCATGACATTTAATATTTCAAAATACATTGTCGCTCTTGCTGTGGTTTCGATGACTGTCGCATCGTGCAGCCGCGAGGAGGATCATATATGGGAACAGAGCGCAGCCGAGCGTCTTGATGCGGCGCGCAGTGCCGACCTTGAGATACTGTGTGCTGCCACCAACGGTTGGGAGATGCTCTATTTCACCGAAAGCGATTTCCGTGGTGTAAACTTCCTGCTGAAGTTTGCGGATAATGGCTCGGTGACTGTTGCAACTCGCAATGCCGACACTGGCAATGCATATCAAGAGGAAACGAGCGCATATGATGTCATCACCGATGACGGTCCGGTGCTGTCGTTCAATACCTATAATTCGTTGCTGCACCGTTATGCCGACCCCGACCCCGACCAAACACAACAGACCGATGGCGTGGGCGAAGGTGGTGACTATGAATTCAAGATTATGTCTATCAGCAGCGACTTGATATACCTTCGCGGCAAGAAGCATGGTGTGGATATATATATGTACCCTCTTGAGGCTGGTGCCGACTGGCAGCAATATTTTGCCGACGTTTATGCCAACCACGAGAAAATGTTCGATACTTCAATCCCGCAATTGTGGCTTACTCTTGCCGACGGCAAGCGTTTCTCGATTTCCAATGCCACTGTTCAGGTTTACGACCCTTCGAGTCCTACGCCAGTGGATGCGTCCAGAAGTTATGTGACCGACCAAGTGATGGCTTTCGTGCCCGAAGGCGGCGATGCACTCACCGAGACTAAGAATATGTCGTATATCGTAACTCGCAAGGGCATTCGCTGGATGCAAGCTTTCCCTGGCGACACACTCACCACCACTCCGGCACGCGAATTCGTGTGGAACGAGGAAGGCACCTACCTTGTTAGCACCGACTTCGGCGGTGATGACTGCACCGCAGGCGCCACCATCAAGGCTCCGGCACTTGCTGATTTCTTCGTCCAAAGTGGAACTGTTTGGCGTATCGACCCGAATGATCTTGGCGGTAGGTTCGCATCGGCATGGAGGGCTGTTGATGAAGGTCTGAAGGCTGCACATGCCAATTGGTCGTTGAATTATATGCAGTTCTCGTATTACGCAAGTGCATCGTCTTTTTCTTTGTTGGTGCGTAATGCAACCTCTAATTGCCGTTACTATTGTACAGTATCTTCCGATGCAGACAACTCGGTGAAGTTCGATTTCCAAGGTAATGGAGATAATAACGGCGAAACTGTATTGGAACGTGTACCTGCACTTCAAGATTTTCTTGACTTGCTGAATTCCACTGGATTTGATGTGACTTCTACGTCTGAAATATTACCGCTCCACCTCAAATTCACAAGCTCGACAAACGCTGACGACTATTTCTATGTCGATTTGCAATAGGTCGTAATATGTTTGTTAATATATATTCATTGTTTAATTTAAAACTTTAAGACTATGAAGAAGTTTTTACTTTCATTCATGTCTGTGGCCGTATCCTTGTCGGTTGCGGCTATCGACAGGTCTGATGTTCTTGTGGCTCCTGCGTCGGTTTCGGCGAATAATCCCATGAGCCATGCAGTAGAGAAGAAAACTGACGTTAAGGGGGTTGTACCGATGGTGAAGTCGGTTATGAAAAGCAATATGAAAGTGGCTAAGGCTGGTGCTTTGAGCAAGCAAGGTTCTGTCCGTCCTCTTGCTGGTGTCACTGCAGGCTATGTTGCTCCTACCATGTTTTACTGGGGGTTCTCAGAAGATTTCTATTGGCAATCAGCCGATGGTAAAACTGGCTTGACAACATACACTGGACCGGCATACACTCCTCTGACATGGGCGAATTATTCTTCGGGGGCTACTCAGTATAGCTGGACGTATGCCAATCCCAGCCCTACGAGTGAGGATGATATGACCTTGACATCGACTGATCAGAACTTGACTGTAAGTTACGGTTTCGGTCAATATGACGTTCCTGCACTCACGGCATCGGATGGTACTAATACTGACGAATATTCCTACGGCAATTTCATGCAGATGGGAGGGTCGGGCTACGTATATAGCGAGATGCTTTATCAAGCAGGGTATCTACAGACAGAACCTAAGGATTTTGGCTCGGCTATGTTTGATTACGGTGCGCCGTATTATTCGGACTCTTATTTTTCAGCGATGATGAATGCCGATGAAATGCTTGGTAACGGTCTGAGGGAATATCTGGAGCAAAGCTATCCGAATGTTGATTACGAGAGTTACGGTGTTATATTTTACAAGCCGGATGCCACATATTCAATCTCTAAGATGTGGTTGCGTGCTTATGCACAAAAAATGCCGGCAGGTACTGAAATAATTGCCGATATATATGCTCTTGAAGAGGATGGCGAATATCTGTATATCCCAGCGGAACCTACTGCTCATGCTAGATTTGAGGCTCAAACGGATATGTCATCTAGTACCGAGCTTAGGTCGTTGGTATTCAATGTGTATTATGAGGATCCCGTAACAGGGCTCGAAGTTGAAGGAATGCCATTGAACGTGTCTTCGGCTATAATGATTACTTTCCCTGTGCCTACCGATGATAGCTATGTATATTATCCGTTCTTCTCCACTATCCCGGAAGAATACTTGGATTATGTAGCAGCTCCCAATGTTTCGGGGTTCTCTTATGACGGGGAAGATGGTGAGCGCCATATGGCATATCTGCCTTTCCCATGGAACCTTTCAGATGGAACTTCAAGTTTCGGTATGGAGACTTACGAACTCATGACGGATGCTACATTTGGTTGGTTCTTCCCTGCTGAAGGTGCCCCTGTTTCAGACAATGTAGTTTCTGCTCCCACTAACGGTGGAACTGTAACGATTCCTTTTGAATCTCTTTGGATAGCAGAAAATACAACTGTCGCTCAAGATGCAGATGGTAATGGTAATATCTCTGATTGGGCAACTTATACGTTGACAAATAATAATACCAATGGAACAGTTGATTTGGCTGTGACTGTTGATCCTCTTCCGAGTGGAGAAAGTGGCCGCTACTGCCGTTGTACGTTGAACCCGACAAGCTCTGATCCTGTTGAGTTGATTATAACTCAAGGTGCTGCTGGCGTTTCGGCTGTCGAGGTTGCATCGGCTGCCAAGGTGGCTGTTGTGGGTGGCGACTTTGTGGTTACTGCTCCCGAGGCTATCAACGCCGTTACGGTTTACAACGTGGCTGGCCAGGCTGTTGCTGCCAGCGAGGTTGCAGGCACTACCACTGTCAGCGGCCAGTCGCTCGCAAAGGGTGTTTACATCCTGCGTTTCAACGACGGCAGCTCGGTTAAGGTTGTGAAGTAATCCATCGACTTGATAAATAATAAATACAATAATTTGTGATGATGTGGGGGCGAACCGCTGCGAAGCGATTCGCCCCCATTTCGTGTATCAGTGTTATTTTGTGTTGTTGTGACTGTAGAGACGATGTGTACATCGTCTCCATTGTGGCATAGAGGGTATTTAGAGACGATGTGGTGGGTGTATGAGACGATGTGGTGGGTATTTAGAGACGATGTGCACATCGTCTCTACAGGTGGGCGGAATGCTGATTTGTGATACTATTGTTTCGGACGTTCGTCGTTGAATGTGTCCATATCCCAGCGAGCTACGTTGTTTTCGATATAATCTGCAATTTTGTTTAATTCGTGTAAGTTGCGAATTATGTGGTCGTGGAATCGAGGTTGCCATGCAAATAAGATGCCATTTTGGTTCGCGAAATGGGTAATTGCGCGTTTGAATCCGCTGACTACAACAGATAATGCTCCACGTTTATGTGATATTTGACGCATTCGGTCATTAACGGTTATCGTTTTCCATCTCCGTTGTTTTGGTGATTGTTGTAGAGACGATGTGTACATCGTCTCCATTTTGGCGTTTGTGATTTGAGACGATGTGCGCGTCTCCATTTGGTCATTTTGTGTATTTTGAGACGATGTGCACATCGTCTCTACGTTGTCAGTGTCGATGAAAATTATTGCGTGGATATGGTTTGGCATCACCACAAACAGAGGCGTTTCAGCATAAGGGTAATGCAAGTGTAGATTACTTAGATTCTCAATTGCCATGCTTCCTATTTGCGATAAATGCATTTCGCCGTTGGATATTTCACCGAAGTAGTGGTGCTTGTCCTTGGTACATATAGTGACAAAATAGATGCCGCCGTCATAGTCGTGCCATTGCGCTCTGGCAGTTGGTATGCGGTATTTGTCATGGAATTTTTCAGGTTTGTTCATTGATATTGGGCTTTGACAGTGTGAGGTTGGCTCTGAAAGTTACCGGGTTTTCAGAATCCAGGGCTTGGGGATGGGGAGGCGGATACCTAATGAGGTGGCGGCGGTGTCGAGGTAGGCTGCCGCTTCGGGGGCAGTGTCGAAACTACGGGCGATGACGTAGTAGGTGCTTTGGCTGTTCTTTGCCACGCAAGCTGGATGTCCTTTTGCTTGCAGGCGGTTGCGGAACGAGCGTGCGTTGAATAGTTGTTTGTATTCGCCCACCACCACGCCGAATGGCTTTAGGTCGGCTGCAGTGCCGTCAACGATGCTTACGCGGTCGGCGACCATGCGCACCGAATCACCTTCGACAACAGCCGTGTTGGCTGTCCGTTCAGCCTCGATGCGGGCGTATGTGGTGCTGTCTATACCCTCTTTCTCGCGTTGGCGGGCTATGGTGGTGTCGTAGGCGGTGCGGTAGTTGGCCTCGCTCGACTTGCACGAGGTGAATGTGGCAGCAGCCGCGATGGCGGCTATGGCGATTAATGCGATTTGTTTCATGTTTTGAGATGTTTTTTTGTGCGTAAAGATAGTGCAAGGCGAGGGTAGAACAAAACAAACTGGGTTTGTTTTTTATGCCGTGCTGCGATTTTAGAGACGGTGTGTGCGCATCGTCTCTACGGGTGGATGGGGCATTAGGATGTTTGCAACGTGGTTGCATGGGGGATTGCTTATTTTTGCGGCATGAGAATAAATCTGTGCGTTGTTATGAAGAAAGAATTGACAAGAATTGCAGTGGCTGCCGTGTTGTTGGCAGTGGCTGCCGTGGTGGAGCATCAGGCTTACTTGGAGACGTGGCAATTGTTCTTGGTTTACTTGGTGCCTTACTTGGTTGCGGGCTATGATGTGCTTGTCGAGGCCGTGGAGGGGCTGTTGCATGGCAAGGTGTTCAATGAATGCTTGCTTATGTGCATAGCCACCGTGGGGGCATTGTCGATAGGTTTCCTGCCCGAGGCGGAAAATGAGTTTGCCGAGGCTGTGTTTGTGATGCTGTTCTTTAAGGTCGGGGAGGCGTTCGAAGGGTATGCCGAGAGGCGTAGCCGCCGAGCCATTTCGCACCTGATGGAGATAAGGCCCGACAACGCCAATGTGGTGCGCGGCGAAGCGGTGACCGTGGTGCCTGCCGAGACTGTGGCAGTGGGGGAGACCATAGTGGTGAAGCCTGGCGAGAGGATACCGCTCGACGGAGTGGTGACCAGTGGGCAGTCGAGCTTGGATACCGTTGCACTCACCGGTGAGAGCCTGCCGTGCAGCGTCGGGGTGGACGATTGTGTGGCATCGGGCTGCGTGAACATCTCAGGCCTACTCAATGTGAGGGTGACGAAGGCGTTCGGAGAATCGACAGCCTCGAAGATAATAAGCATGGTGGAAAGCGCGAGCGAGAAGAAGTCGCGTAGCGAGACGTTCATATCGCGCTTTGCGCGTGTCTATACGCCTGTCGTAGTGCTTGTGGCCGTGTTGTTGGCCTTCTTTCCGCCGATGCTGTCGGGCAGCTTTTCCGCGGCATTCCCGGTGTGGTTTGAACGTGCGCTCACGTTCCTTGTGGTGTCATGCCCGTGTGCATTGGTCATATCGGTACCGCTTACGTTCTTTGGCGGCATAGGCGGTGCTTCCCGGAACGGGATATTGGTGAAAGGGTCGAGTTATATCGACGTGCTTGCACGAGTTGGCACGGTGGTGTTTGACAAGACGGGAACCTTGACCAAGGGGCGTTTCGAGGTAGAAGCTGTGCATCCCGACCGTTGCGACGAGCGTCGCCTGCTGCACCTCGCAGCCCATGTGGAGCGTTATTCCACGCATCCCATAGCGCAGTCGTTGCGCAATGCTTACCCCGAGGAGGACGACGGTTGCAGCGTGGAGGACGTGGAAGAGGTTGCAGGGCATGGAGTGCGTGCCCGTGTGAACGGCTGCGAGGTGTGCGTGGGCAATGCAACGATGATGGAGTCACTGGGCGTGCAGTGGAGGCCGTGCCACAAGGTGGGAACCATAGTGCATGTGACGATAGGGGGCGAATATGCCGGGCATATAGTGGTGAACGATGCGGTGAAGGAGGATTCGCGCATGGCAATAGATGAACTTAGAGGGCTTGGCATCGGCAAGGCTGTAATGCTCACGGGTGACCGTGATGCCGTGGGGCGAGACGTTGCCACACGGGTGGGTATCGACGAGTATCACGCTGGAATGATGCCTGCCGACAAGTTGGCAATGCTTGAGGACTTGCTTGCCGCAAAGCCGCGCGGAACGGCTCTTGCCTTTGTGGGAGACGGCATCAACGATGCGCCTGTACTTGCGCGTGCCGATGTGGGGATTGCGATGGGCGGACTTGGCTCTGATGCTGCCATCGAGGCTGCCGACGTGGTACTGATGGATGACAAGCCGACGAAGGTGGCCTTGGCAGTGCGTCTAGCGCGGCGCACGCGGCGCATAGCATCGCAGAATGTGTGGTTTGCCATTGGAGTGAAGGTGGTAGTGCTTGCACTTGCCGGTATGGGGGTTGCCACGATGTGGATGGCG
The DNA here is from genome assembly GCA_944320595.1 of uncultured Muribaculaceae bacterium. Classification (GTDB taxonomy): domain Bacteria; phylum Bacteroidota; class Bacteroidia; order Bacteroidales; family Muribaculaceae; genus Avimuribaculum. Next base: position 15,190 of record CALUIB010000025.1, read on the forward strand.
GTGTTTGCCGACGTTGGTGTAACAGTGCTTGCCGTGCTTAATGCGATGAGGGCGATGAGAATTAGGAGTTAGTAAATAAGCCCAATTAGGCTAATTTTAGGCCTAATTGGGCTTATCATATAAGGGGGGGTATTTAGTGCCGCCTGTGTTAGTCGATTGCAAGGATTAGTGCGGTGTGGGGCGGAAGGGTTATTTCGCCGCCGCGTGTGGTGTCAAGGCCATTCATGTCGATGCGACCGTCTTGAGCCACGATAGTCCAGTCGGCTTTCTTGATTTTTACCGTTTGGGCTTCGTTTGCGCCGTTGAACACGAGTTTGATTTCCTTCCACGCGTCGCCGCCGGCATTGCCTGTGATGGAGTATGAAATGAGGTTGTCGGTATTAACATCGTCGAATTTTATGTGGCTGGCTATCTCCTCGGCTGTGCGCAGGCGGAAAGCCGGGTGTGCCTTGCGCATTGAAATCAAGTTGCGGTAGTAGTCAAACAGGTCGCGGTATTCTACCTTTTGGTTCCAGTCGATGGCGTTGATGCTGTCGGGCGAGCTGAAACTGTTGTGTACGCGTTGCTTGCTGCGGAACACCTCTTCGCCTGCAAACATGAACGGGGTGCCTTGCGAGGTGAACACTATGGTCTGTGCAAGCTTGGCTGTGTTGATGCGGTCGGCTTCAGTGCTGCCCTCCATCGAGATGTCGAGCTTGTCGGTCAGGCACAGGTCGTCGTGGCACGAAACGTAGTTGATGATTTGTTGCGGCGAGGTAGCGTATGGCGCTTTTGCGTTGTTGCCCTTGCTGTAATCCACTTGCGGGTGTACGGTCGATGCCACGATGCCTATCTTCACTGTTTCCTCGTTGCCGGGCTTGCCCGAAGCAAAGCCGCGGTCGCGCTCGTTGGCGTAGTGCCCTTTCACGGCATCGCGTATGTCGTCGCTGAATACGGCTATGTCGGTCATTTTGGCCACGTTAACTTTCAATGCCTGTTGCTCGACCGGCAGTGGCGAGCTTCCGGCCATCCACCCTTCGCCATATATGAATGCCGACGGGTTGATTGATTTGATAGCCGCTGCGGCCTGGTTCATCGTCTCGATGTCGTGGATTGCCATCAAGTCGAAACGGAAACCGTCGATATGGTATTCGCTCACCCAGTATTTTACCGAGTTGACAATGAAGTTGCGCATCTGCTGGCGGTCGCTTGCCGTCTCGTTTCCGCATGCCGAGGCATCGGAATATGTGCCGTCGGGGCGTTGGCGGTAGTAGTAGCCCGGGGCGGTAAGCTCGAAGTTCGACCCGGCAGTGATGCCTGTGTGGTTATACACCACGTCCATCACCACTCCGATGCCAGCCTCGTGCAGGGCTTTAACCATCTCCTTCATTTCGCGTATGCGGCAATATGGGTCGGCGGGGTTGGTGGCGTAGGAGCCGTCGGGCACATTATAGTTAATGGGGTCGTATCCCCAGTTGTATTTGTTCGATGGCAGCTGCGTTTCATCGACGCTCATGTAGTCGAACGACGGTAAAATGTGCACGTGCGTGATGCCCAGTTCCTTCAGGTGGTCGATGCCCGTAGGCTCGCCGTTGAGCGACAGAGTGCCTTCTTCTAGCATTGCCACGAACTTCCCTTTGTTGGCTATCCCCGAATTTGGGTGTATCGAGAAGTCGCGGTGGTGCATTTCATATATAATCACGTCGGTGGTGCTTTCCACCTGCGGGCCGCGGTCGTCGCCCCAGCCTTCGGGATTTGTCTTGGCAAAATCAATGATTGCAGCCCGCTTGCCATTCACGCCCACAGCCTTGGCCCACACGCCCGGTGTTTCGTCGAGCCAGCGGTCGCCGATTTTGATTTGGAAGGTGTAGAAACGGTTCATAAGGTCATCGGTCGATGAGGCTCGCCACGTTCCTGTGTGTGCATCCTTTTCGAGCAGGAATGTGGTGATGAGGTTGCGTCCCTGTCCGTGCTTGTAGATGTTGACACGTGCGCTGTCGGCCATTGGCGACCACAGGCAGAAGTGGTATCCGTTGCGGTCGATTGCGAGTTCAAGGTCGTCGCCGTCGTATGCCGGATAATTCGAGAAATTTTCCATTTGAGTTCTTGTTACAACGTTTTGGGCTTGCATTGCCACAGGAGCGGCAGCCATTGGCATCAGTGCCAAAGTGGCGGCGCAGGCTTTCAGAGCAATTCGGTTCATGACGTTTTAGTTTTTTAATGATGTGTGTAATACTTAGTGAAACATAAGTTAATTATTCATGGGTAAATGCCGATACTGCACAAAGTTACTATTTTTCTTGACATAAAGGCAACAAGTGTGCGAGTTATTTTTCAATGGCAAGGAAAACAATTAATAAAGTATGTTTTGGAGGGCTGTGTGGAAACAAAGGCAGCCAGGCCCGTTGCGAGCCTGGCTGCGGTATCAGTTATGACTTATTGTGTGTTTCTTTGCCGATTAAAGAACGCCAGAGATGTCGAACTTCGAGAATTCGAGGTCGTTGGCTGCCTTTTCGCGGAGCGAGCTGTCCTTGCTTATGGCCTGGCTCAAGTTAGAAGTAACCATTTGCTGGTTGTTGGTGCGAGCACCCAGGACGGCCATCAAGTAGTAAGTGGTTGCATCGGGTTCGGCAATTGCGGCGAGAGTGTTGCGAGCCTTGCTGTAGTCCTTGGTTAGGATTTGAGCAAGAGCTGCGTTGTTGCTCTTGGCATCGCCAAATGCGTTAACGGCTGCATTGTAGTCGCCCTTTTCCATGTAGTAAACACCGAGAGCTTCGTTCAAGCCTTCAACACCACCAGCATTGCCAAGCTTTTGGTTGGCGCTGTCGTAGTTGCCGTCGATGATGTCGCACAGTGCTTGGTTCATGATTGTTTCCTTGCTGTCGGGAGCCAAGTTGGCAGCTTTGTTGAAGTTGCCCTTTGCAGCGTCATAGTCGCCAGCAATGAATTGGCACATACCCAAGTTGTTGTAACCACGGTAGTCGTTGGGGTAGTATTTAGTGCAAGCGGTGTAGATTTCGATGCGCTTTGCGTTGTCGTCGGTGAGAGTACCGCAGTAGAGCATTTCTTCAACGGTAAGCGAGTCGGGGTCGCTGTTGAATACTGCCATGATTTCGTCGTCGCTCTTGCCGATTACGTTGATCGAAGCGGTGAGGCGCGAACGGCGCAATTGCGGCAGGATTTCATCGGCAAGTTGCTCGAATACCGACGAGAGGTTACGGATTTCCTTTTCGCGTTGTTCGGGGTCGCTATACATCGACAGAACGCTCAAGATGAGGTCTTTGTCTTGGATGTTGCTTGCAGAAACCAGTTCCTTGAAGCCTTCCCAGTCCTCGGCAGTGAAGTCGGCAGTGAGTTCGCCGAAGTCCTTGATGTCGTTGTCCTTGAAAGCCTTGTCGAGGTACTTGCGAGTGTTGTCTTCACGCTTTTGGGCAAGTTTCTCGTTGAAGTCGTATTTGCCATCGGGCGATGCATACGACTTGATGTTCACCTCTTGGATGTCGAGGCGGTCGTTGCCTTGAGCGTTGGCGAGGGCAGAGTTGAAGTCGGCAATTTGCTGCGACTCGGTTTCACCCTTCCTTACATTGGCTTGGTTGATGAGGAACTTGATTTCGGCATTGTATTGCTCGTTGATGATGCGTTGGAACTTGTCGGGCGTGGTGGCCGGTGTAACGGTACCAGCGTCGGCAAGCGTGGAAGTCGCGATAACGCCGTCGGCAACTTTTATGCGCGGCAGGGTGTAAGTCTTATTGCCTTGCACTACGTTGAAGTCGAGGACCAGTTCCGACTTAATCATTTCGGGAACATACTTGAACGAAACGGGGATTGTGGCTGTTCCGCCTTCGTCGTAGGGGATTACAGTGCCGTTGCCGTTCACTTTCTCGCCGATGAACTTATAGGCTGCCGATGCTGTCTCCTGGTCGCCATATACCAAGTAGGGCGTAACGGTGACCTCGGCGTTCTTCACGAAGAATTTTTCGGGTATTTGGCCGGTTACTTGGGCATTTACTTGGCCGCCTACGGCTTCCAGTGGTGAGGGATTTACAGTGAAATACTCGGCGCTTATTTCGCTGAGCTTCTTGTTACAGCTCGTCAGGGCTAAAGCACCGCCCACCAAGATTGATAAGAATAATTTGCTATTCATAATGCATTAAAATTTATATGTGGTTAATATAATTCACAATCACCGGCTATTTGTCGGGTGTAAAGATACATTAAATATGTAAAACCTATTGCAAATTAACATAAATTAGTGCAAAATTTAAGAGCTTTGTTAAGGCTCTTGGTCAACCTCGCCGCATAGCCTGCCTATAACAATCGAAAAATGTGCCAATTCCACGTGTGTCACCGGTGGCGCATTTCCGACATGACAAAAGTACATACAAATATACTCTTTTCCCATGGATGGAAAAGGAAAAATGTGCGATAAATAGCAAATAATTCAAAAAAATATTGACAAAGGGCTGTCGTGGTTGTAATTTTGCACTTGAATTCATATTTTTATATTGGTGGCGCAAGGCCGAGCGGCGTATTTGGCCGACTGGTTGCCGGCGCACGATAATAATGGGCGAAGTGGTGAAGAAGTCAAGGATTTCATACGTCAATACGAATGTGACCTCCATAGTCAGTGTGGCTTTGGTGCTGCTCCTGCTTGGGATAGGTGCCATGCTGGGATTGTTTGCCCGCAGTGCCACCGAGCGCATTCGCGCCGGAATAGGGTTTGATGTGTCGATGGCAGACACTGCAAGCGACGGCGAGGTGCTGGCCATGAAGCGCAAGCTCTCGGCAGCCCCTTACACGGCGAGCGTGAGGTATGTCTCGAAGGAGGAGGCACTCATGTACTGGCAGCAGGAAACGGGCGAGGACTTGATGCAGGTGTTGGGGTTCAACCCCCTCACGGCCGAGTTTGAGGTGCATGTGCGCCCACAATATGCCGTGGTTGACAGCTTGAATATGATTGAGGCATCATTGTCGGGTATGCCCGGGGTGGATGTGGTGCAGGTGCACCGCGACCAGGTGGAGGCCATAAGCCGAAACATAAGTAGCATAGTGGCCGTGCTGGGCATAGTGGCCCTGGCATTGCTGGCCATCTCGTTCGCACTGATAAACAACACGGTGCGCCTTACGGTGTATTCTCGCCGTTTCCTCATATACACTATGAAACTGGTTGGAGCAACGCCGGGATTTATACGCCGCCCCATAGTGGTGAGCAACATACTGAATGGCGTAATCGCCGCCTTGGTGGCAGCGGTGGTGCTTAGCGTGGGGCTGTTTTACATCGACAAGGCCGAAGGCGGATGGGCCGAATTGGTCACACCGCAGGAGGTGTGGTGCGTGTATGGCGCATTAGTGCTTGTGGGTGCCGTGCTTTGCGGAATAGGGGCATTGCTGGCATCGAACAAGTATTTGCGCCTCGACTACGATGAATTGTTCAAACGTTGAGAAACATTTAAAATTATATAATATAAAAGAATGGTAAAATCAAGTGCGCGCATAGGCGAAGCCCAGGCGGGCGGCAATAACGACAGCATAAAGCGCGGCCAGTTTCCATTGGCGCGTGTCAACTTCTTGTTGATGGCAGCGAGCGGATTGTTGATAGTGGTTGGGTTCTTGCTCATGCTTGGCGGAGCTAACGACGGGGAGGCGTTCAACAACGATATTTTCAGTGCCCGCCGCATAGTGGCAGGGCCCACGATAGCTTTCATTGGTTTTGTGGCCATGGCCATATCGATTATTTACAAAGGGAAAAAGTAAGGAAAAAGAGTGAATAAATAGCCGCCGCTGGCGCGGGCAAGGCGCGGAGTGCGTGGCTTGCAGCCGGAGAAGGGCGGCGAAGTGGTTTAAAAGGAGCGTGCGGACATAGGCTGCTTGTGCCGCACATAATAAATTATCGTACTAACAAGGATGGATATTTTTCAATCGGTAGTCATAGCCATAGTTGAAGGCTTGACGGAATTCCTGCCTGTGTCGTCAACCGGGCACATGATTATCACGCAAGAGATACTGGGCGTGGAGTCAACTACTTTTGTGAAAGCATTTACGTTCATAATACAATTTGGTGCCATACTTTCGGTGGTGTGCCTTTACTGGAAACGATTTTTCCGCCTCAAGGAAGTGCCTGCGGGAAAAAAAGGGCTGGAGGCATTCCTCATAAGATATGACTTTTACTGGAAATTGTTCCTTGCATTCCTGCCTGCCGCAGCCTTTGGCCTGCTACTGAGCGATTTCATCGATGCCATGCTCGAAAATGTGGCGGTCGTGGCAGTGATGCTGGTGTTTGGCGGAGTGCTGATGCTGTTTGTCGATAAGTGGTTTGCCAATAACGAAGGACGTGTGACACCCATGACCGAACGCCGCTCGATAATGGTGGGCCTGTACCAATGCATATCGATGATACCGGGTGTGTCGCGCTCGATGGCGACCATCGTCGGCGGAATGCAGCAAGGGCTGTCGCGCAAGGATGCCGCCGAGTTCTCGTTCTTCCTTGCCGTGCCCACCATGTTTGCCGCCTCGGTTTACAAGATGTGGAGCTTGATGAGCGAGCCCGAGTCGATGCGGCAGCTGAGCGACAACTGGGTGGTGCTTGTTGTGGGCATGGTGGTGGCCTTTATCGTGGCCATGGCTGCGATAAAGCTGTTCATCAGCTATGTCACTAAATATGGTTTCAAGGCTTTCGGCTGGTACCGCATCATTGTGGGCGGAGCCATCATAGTTATGTTGTTGTGTGGCGTGAGCCTTGAAATGGCATGATTATGGAGTGTGGTGGCCGCAAATTGAATCCTATCCAGGGTGAGGTGTTTGCCGTGGATAAACCGTTGGGATGGACTTCGTTCGACGTGGTGAAACGTGTGCGGGCAAAACTTGCGCACCGCCTTGGCATGAAAAAAATCAAGGTGGGGCATGCTGGTACGCTCGACCCGTTGGCCACCGGTGTGCTGGTGGTTTGCACCGGGCGCGCCACAAAGCGCATCGACGAGTTGCAGGCCCACGTGAAGGAATATGTGGCCACGTTGGAATTTGGGGCTACGACCCCGAGCTACGACCTTGAAACCGAGGTTGATGCCCGTTATGAATGGGAGCATATAACTCGCGAAGATATAGAGCGTGTGCTGCGTGAACGGTTCACTGGTGCCATAGAGCAGGTGCCGCCTGCGTTCTCGGCCTGCAAGATAGACGGGCACAGGGCATACAAGATGGCTCGCAAGGGGCATGAGGTGGAACTGAAGCCCAAGCAGCTCGTTATTGACGAAATAGAATTGCTCGACTTCGCCATGCCTCGGGCGACGCTGCGCATAGTGTGCAGCAAGGGCACTTACATCAGGGCTCTTGCCCGCGACATAGGCGAGGCATTGCGCAGCGGCGCACACCTTGTGGCACTGCGGCGCACACGGGTGGGCGATTGCCGCATCGGCGATTGCCACTCGGTGGACGAACTCATAAATTACCTGCAAAATTGCGACATGGTGATGCCCGCCGAGGAGGGGCTGTCGCCGCAATCGGCAGGAGGAATAGGAAATGTTAACATTAAAGATACAAAGAGCGAACCAAAATGAAACTATCGGAATTTAGTTTTAATCTGCCAGAGGGGCTTATAGCAAGCGAGCCTGTGCCGGTGCGTGACGAATCGCGCTTGCTCGTGTTGCACAAAAAGACAGGTGAGATAGAACACAGGATTTTCAAGGAAATACTCGACTACTTCGACAGCGGCGACGTTTTCGTGTTTAACGACACTAAGGTGTTCCCGGCACGGCTGTTTGGCAACAAGGAGAAGACCGGTGCCAAGATAGAAGTGTTCCTGCTCCGCGAACTTAACGAGGAGCACAAGTTGTGGGATGTGCTTGTGGAGCCGGCACGCAAGATTCGCATCGGCAACAAGCTTTACTTCGGTCTCGACGATTCGATGGTGGCCGAGGTAATCGACAATACCACTTCGCGCGGACGCACATTGCGGTTCCTCTATGACGGCCCACACGACGAGTTCAAGGCCAACCTGTATGCCCTTGGCGAAACTCCGCTGCCCGATTACATAAAACGCCGCCCGGTGCCCGAGGATGCCGAGCGTTACCAGTGCATATATGCCCGCAACGAGGGTGCCGTGGTGGCTCCGGCTGCCGGCCTGCACTTCAGCCGCGAGCTTATGAAACGCATGGAGATAAAAGGCGTTGACGGCGGTTTCCTCACACTGCATTCGGGTCTGGGTAATTACCGTGAAATTGATGTCGAAGACCTCACCAAGCACCGCATGGACTCGGAGCAGATGGAAGTGGGCGAGGAGCTGGTGCAGCTTGTCAACTCGGCAAAAGACCGAGAAAGCCGCGTGTGCTCGATAGGCACCTCCACGCTGCGTGCCATCGAGAGCACAGTGGGCATGAACGGCCACATAAAGCCTTATTCGGGCTGGACCAACAAGTTCATCTTCCCTCCCTACGACTTCACCGTGTGCGACTCGCTTGTCAGCAACTTCCACACGCCCTATTCGGTGATGCTGATGATGGTGGCTGCATTCGGCGGTTACGAAGAGGTGATGCATGCCTACGAGGTGGCTGTGAAGGAGAAGTACCGTTTCGGCGCATACGGCGACGCGATGCTCATAATCGACTAATTTTTAGTTTGCCTTGGGCATACTAAAAGCAGGCACATCGACGTTAAAATTATAAGTATTAACTCAACGGACTGTTTTTAAGATTATTATGAAAAAAATACTGCCTCTACTCATCGGTGCGGTGGTGATGGTGCTGGCAAGCTGCAACAGCAACAAGAACATGGTGTATTTCCGCGACATCGACGACAACCCCGAGCGGCTCGAAACCCTTTACAAGGACTATGCCGTGCGTGTAAAGCCAGCCGACGAGCTGCTAATCACCGTGTGGTCGGAAGTGCCAGAGGCCACGGCCATATACAATCTGCCGCAGGTTGCATATGCCGAGGGTACTGACAATACGCTTACTGCCAACTCCAAGATACTAAGCTATATAGTTGACAAGGAGGGATATATCTATTTCCCCGTTGTGGGAAAAGTGAAGGTGGAGGGTCTTACCGTGGACGAAGTCTCCGACCTGCTCACCGAGCGCATATCGAAAGACGTGAACAACCCTTACGTGAGGGTGCAGCTGGCCAGTTTCCGTGTCAACGTGATGGGCGAAGTGAACGCCCCCGGAGCCAAATGGGTGGCGAAAGAGCGGTATTCGGTACTTGACGCCATAAGCGATGCAGGCGACATCAACCAGTATGGCCGCCGCGACAATATCCTGCTCATACGCGAGGAGGCCGACGGCACACGTTCATACCATCGCCTTGACTTGGGCAGTAGCGACTTGCTTACGTCGCCTTACTTTTACTTGCAGCAGAACGACGTGGTGTATGTTGAGCCAAACGACGTGCGCCAGTCGAATGCCGAGTATAATCAAAACAATAGCTACAAGGTGCAGGTGATTTCCACGGCCATCAGTGCGGTGTCGGTAATCGCCACGCTCATCATAGCACTGGTCATTAAGTAGTTACAGCATAATGCTAAGCAAGAATAAAATATTCTTTGTATTATTCCTGTTGGTTCTGCTCTCCGAAATGCTTGCCCCAGTTTGGGTTAAGCCTGTCGATGAGCTGCTGTTATTGCTGTTTTTGCTCGTTATTACTCTTGACCTGATTGTAAATCGTGATTTTATGCGATATAAATCGCTGTTTGTACTCGAAGGAATCTTCTTATTTTATTTTGTTTTTTCTGTACTATTCAGAGATTTTAATACTGTCGGGGCAATAATTAATGATTTTATCTTGGAGCAGAAGGCCTTTGTTCCATTTATCATAGCGTATGCTATGGCTCCAAGGTTTACGGCAAAAATGAAGGCCACATTGAAAACTTTATCCATAGCAACGGCAATTATATTGGCTCTTTTGTTTTTCTCAAAACTGACAAAATTGGTATTAGGGCATGTTTATCATTACGGCACTATTTCTGTATCGGTTTCGTTGCTCTATCTATATTGCAGCATTGATAATGATGGGAAAGTTCCGTTGCGTGATATGATTGTCGGGATATTGCTGTTGTCGGTAGGATTGTTGGGCACTCGGTCCAAGTTTTTTGGCGAATATGTGGCAATTTTATTTATGTTCTTTGTGTATCGGCCGGGCTTGGTACGAAACCTAAATTTCAAGCATGCAATGGTCTTGGTTTTAGGCATGGTTTGTATTGTAGTCGTGGCATGGCACAAGATTAAGTTCTATTTTATTTCAGGTGCGGCCGATGCGTTTTCTTTTTCTGTTGACGAATTAGAGTCGATAGCCCGTCCTGTGTTATATGCCACAATGTTTCTGATATTGGGGGATTATCCCATATTCGGTTCCGGTCTTGCGTCGTTTGCGTCTCACTCTTCATCGGCGTATGTCAATTATTCTGGCGTATATCAGGAGTATGGCATTGATAAGGTGTATGGATTGTCACCAAAGATGTCTGATTTTGTGTCAGATACATATTATCCTGTATTGGCTCAGTTTGGCATTGTGGGCATAATACTGTTTGTGTATTTTTGGGCTTGGATATGGCGGAAACTCCGTGTCATACTCCATTTGGGGCGTGTAATGGAATTTTCAATAGGTGTCTCGGCTATTTGTTATGTATTGATAGAAAGTGTGGCCGGTGCCACTGTGCTGCAAATAGGCGGATATGTGCCGATGATGTTGCTTGGCATGATTGTGAGCAGTTGCAGATTGATGAGCAAGGAAGAGAAAAATAAAATATTGTCGAACGATTATATACAAAACTAAACTGTATGGCAAATATAAGCGATGATAAAATAGACTTGCGGCGTATCATAAATGCTGTTAAACGGTGCAAATGGATTTGCCTTGCGGCATTTGTTGTGCTGATGGCCGGGTCGATATATTTTGCTTTTACGCGTGAACCAAAGTATGAGCTGTATTCGATTATGTTGGTCGAAGATGACCAAAGCAGCGGTGCTGGTGCTTTGCTTGGAGGAACAAGTAGGAACTCCCTGATGAATATGCTCTCGATAGGTGGTTTTGGGAAAGCGTCCATCGAGAATGAGATGGTGGTAGTAAAGTCTCATTCTGTAATGGAGAGGGTTGTTAAAAAACTTGGGCTGAATCGTAAATATTACCTTAATGAAGGCTTTTTGCACAAAAAAACGCTATATGGCAATTCGCCGGTACTTGTGGTAACCGATGACGGTTATTTTGACACGTTAACGAAATCATTACAGTTTAAGATAGAACTGAAGAAAAATGGCAAGGCCGATGTAAAAGCCGTGCGTGGGTTCTTTAATACCCTTTACGAAGGAAACGATATGGATTTGCCTGCCACGGTTAAAGTTGACGGAGCGTCGTTTGCATTGTTGCCGACTGATTATTATGTAGAAGGCGAATCGTTGAAAATGAATGTGTTTTTGTCTGATGTAACTTCGACAGTGGAAGAGCTGTCGAAGAAAATAGACATAGACACATACGATAAGAAATCGGATGCCTTGCTGTTGGCCTATGATGACCCAAATATGCAGAGAGGCAAAGATATACTGAATGCCTTAGTGGCTGAATACAAAGAGCACCGGCTGAAGGGAAAATCTGAGAAAGCAATGTTGGGTGTGGAATTTATCGACCGGCAACTGAAAACAGTTTATGAAAGCCTTGTGCAATCAGAAGCTAGCATGGAGAAATTCAAGGAGGATAACAAAATTACTAACATTGCGGTTGAACTTGAAGTCATGCTTGAGGCTGCCAGCAAACTTAATGAAGGAATGCTTGAAGCACGCGCCCAAGAAATGATGTGCGACTTGATGCTGATGTTCCTTAAGACCGAAGATAGCAAATATTCGTTGCTGCCAACCATGGAGAGTGGTGGCGGTGGGACGTCAAGTGGCGGCGGAACGAGTAGTGGCTCTAAAAGCATCACCTCGACTGGAGGGAATCCGCTGGTTACACAATACAATGCCCTTGTGCTACAGCGTATGAGGCTGTTGCGCTCGGCAAAGCCCGACAATGTGGCACTAACGGAAGTTACAGCAAACATCGATGCCATGCGGAGTGCCGTAGTTGAGAGCGTAGAGCAACAGAAAAAGAACATACAGGCAGGCTTATCGGTACTCGACGAGCAATACGGCGAATTTGAGTCTCGCCTCAATAGCACTCCGAGGCTTGAACGGGAATATGTCATACACCAGCGTGACCTTGAGCTAAACAACCAAATATATTTGTTTTTGCTTGGGAAGAAGGTGGATTACCAGTTGAGGCAGGAGTCGAATTCTGTGCCTGCGACTGTAATTGACATTGCTTATAACAAGGAAAATAAGCCGTCGCGTATGAAAAGTATGGCATATCCTATAATAGGTTTGATAATGTCGCTCGTTTTTATGGCATTGTATGTGATTTATTGGCTGCATCGTCATCAAGAAATCGAAAAGGAGTATGATATGCCGGCATCGGTCGATCACAGTTTGGTATTTGACAATGCGGTAGTGTTACGTTCCATATTGTTTACCCAATGTACGTCTAAGTTGGTGCCGATGGTATATTGCACATCGGGAATGGCCGTGGAAGGGTTGTCTGCGGCGGTGCTTGAAATATGTGAACAAATAACAAATGCGGGAAAAAAGGTTCTGCTTATCGACCTTGACGATATATGCGGAGGCGTATGTAAATTAAACGATATATCATCACAAGCCGATGTCAGACCGTCTTCGTTTAAGGGGATAGACTACCTTGGGTATCACGGGGCCATGGCGAGCGATATGTTGCTGAATGATAAATTCGCGGCGTTGACATCTTCGTTGTGCGAGAAATACGACAAGATATTGCTGTTGTATCGATATAGTGAAGATGCCGATACGGCATCGGTTGCCTTGAACGGAGGCAATGACGCACTTGTGATGGTTTATTTGGTAAAATCGGGTTACACCAAGCGGACAGAAATAAACAATATTGCCAAATTGGGCAAAAATCGAAACAAAGCGGCATATTACATATATTGAGACAGCTCGTAGGGGCGCAAATTTTGCGTCTCTACGCACTGTTTGTCTTGTATAATAAATTAATAATGAAGATACTTCAGATAAATAAATATTATTACAGGAAAGGTGGCGCGGAAACTGTGTTTTTTAATACAATTAGCCTTCTTGAGAAACATGGACATACGGTAATACCATTCAGTTTGAAGAACAAGAAGAATGAACCGTCGCCATACGAGGATTATTTTGTGGATTATCCAGAGTTGTCCGAGTCTTCGTTGCCCCAAAAGATTAAGTATTTGCCTTCGTTTATTTATAACAGGGGAGCTGCGCGTAAATTAGAAACATTATTGCAGAAGGAGAAGCCCGATGTGGCCCACATACACTTGATGTTCAACAGTATGTCGGTATCTATTCTGCCTGTCCTTAGGAAATATAATATTCCAGTGGTGATGAGCGTGCATGATTATCGCCTTGTGTGTCCTGCATATACGTTCACCGATGGTAACGGTAATTTCTGTGAACGATGCAGCAACGGGCGTTATTATAATTGCATTCTGCATAAATGTTATAAAGGAAATATCTTCAACAGTTTTATGTTGAGCATGGATAGTTACTTTCGTGCAGCCTTTTTCCAACCGATTAATTATATTGATAGGTTTATATTTGTAAGTAAATTTTCCATGAATAAGCATATCGACAAAGATAAGCGCTATAAGGATAAATGTACTTATTTGTATAATTTTACTCCGAATGTGGAGGTTGACGTTACGCAAAAAGGGAAATATATTCTATTCTTTGGCCGGATTTCTGTCGAGAAAGGTATATGTACTTTGTTGAATGCAATGGAACTAATCCCGGGAATAAAATTAAAAGTAGCCGGAGTAGGGCCTTTGCTTGACCGCTTAAAACTTGCGGCACCCTCGAATGTTGAATTTTTAGGGTTTAAGAAGGGCGAAGAATTGCAGTCGTTAATTCAGAATGCCTCTTATGTAATTGTCCCTTCGGAGTGTTACGAAAATAATCCAATGTCGATTATCGAGGCATATATGAATGGAACGCCAGTGATAGGGAGTAGATTGGGCGGCATTCCTGAATTGATTGTTGAAAATAAGACGGGTTATACTTTTCAATCAAAATCGACAGAGAATTTAAAGGATGTCATAGAAAAAGCTTGTTCCATAACGGCAGAAGAATACACCCGAATGTCGGCAGCAGCAAAGAGGTTTGCGTTAGAAAATTTTTCAGAAGAAAGTCATTATAAGCAATTGATGAAGAATTATCAGTTGGTTATCGATATGAAGAAAGGGTGATGGAATGAAGACTGTATATGTGTTTGGGACAAGAGGATTTCCGGGAGTTCAAGGCGGGGTAGAAAAACATTGCGAACAGCTATATCCTGAATTGACGGCTGAGTATGACATTTATGTATTCCGGCGGATTCCTTTCTTGCCTGTCGGTTCTGGGAAAATATACGGGAAAATTCATTTTATAGACCTGCCTTCTACTCGAATTAAGGGGTTCGAGGCTTTTTTTCATTCATTGCTGTGCACTTTTTATTGTATTATAAAAAGGCCGGATATTGTGCATATACACAATATCGGCCCTGGTATGTTTGTGCCATTGCTTAAATTGTTTGGATTGAAGGTGGTGCTGACTTACCATAGTGCCAATTATGAGCATAAGAAGTGGGGATATGTTGCACGGAAGATTTTGAAATTAAGCGAGTGGATTGCTTTGAAATGGGCTGATGCTATTATATTTGTCAATAAGATGCAAATGGGGCGTTTTAAAGATAAAATAAAAGTCAAGTCGAGATATATTCCTAATGGTGTTGCAGTTAAGTCGCCGAGCATGAATACCGACTTTATAGAAGGGCTGGGATTGGCACCGCAAGGCTATATACTTGTTGTGGGGCGCATCACGCAGGAAAAAGGGTTTGATTACCTCATAAATGGGTATGCGGCCTCTTCTCATGATAAGTGCAAGCTTGTCTTGGCTGGCGGGATAGACCACAAGTCGGCATATTCCTCGAAAATAAAGGACTTGGCGGCAAGGCATGGCGTGGTGATGGCCGGCTATGTCGATGGCGAGCCGTTGAGGCAATTGTATTCCCATGCCAGGCTTTTCGTGTTGCCGTCGTATAATGAGGGGTTCCCATTGGTGCTGCTTGAGGCGATGAGTTACCATTTGCCCATACTGGCGAGCGACATACCTGCCAACAAATTGCCCGAATTGCCCGAAGGATGCTTCTTCAAGGTGGGCGATGTGCCCGATTTGGCTGCGCATATAAGGAGAGAATTGTCATCAAGTCAGCGTCGGGTGGATTATGCCATTGACGGTTATACTTGGGAAAATGTAGGCTTGCAGGTAGCGAAAGTTTTTGGTGACCTATGATTGAAATATGCTCAATATATTCTTTGCCGATTTGCGTAGGTGTTTATTTTGTGCTACTTTTGGATAAAATTAAATTATTTGGCATGATGCTAGTGGACTATCTATCTTTACTGTGTGTATCCGCTGCGCTGTAACTTGGTGTTGTATCACAGCAGGTTTTGGATATGATAACAGAGCCATGTATGGGAACAGGAACAGAACAAAATAGGAACAAGAAACTCATTAATGATATTGGAATCTACGCAATAGGCAATTTGGGTTCCAAGCTGATTACATTCTTGATGGTTCCGTTGTACACCTATTTTATATCCGATGTAAGCGACTTCGGTTATTACGATTTGTGCCTGTCGGTGGTGTTTTTCTTTGTTCCGTTCGTCACGTTGCAGTTGGGCGACGGGGCTTTCAGGTTCTTGTTGAATGTTGGCGATGACAAGGCGCGTCAGCGCGAGGTGCTGTCAGTCACATACAGGACTTTGGCATCCATGCTGTCGCTGTCGGTAGTAATAGTGCTGGTTGCCTCGATGTTTTGGCATATTAAATATGTATGGCTTTCGTTCGGCTTGCTGTGTGCCATGTCGGTACACGATGTGGTGTCGCAGGTTGCCCGCGGCTTGGGCGATGCCAAGACGTATGTGGCTTCGGGTATATTGTCGTCGGTTGGGATAGGAGCTTTCAGTGTCTTGTTTGTGGTGTTTTTTGAGTGGGGTGTGTCTGGCATATTTTGGGCCAACATATTGTCGCGAGTAATAGCAATAGCATTCATAGAGATAAAGGTAGGTGTAATAAAGAAATATTTGTCAAGTCATGAAAATGCGGCGGAGGAAGGAGGGTGGCGCCTGCTCGTGAAAATATTAAAGTATTCTCTGCCATTGGTATATACCACTATGTATTGGTGGTTAATCAATTGCAGCGACCGCTTTTTCATAGCGCATTACGTCGGGCTGGAACAGAATGGCATTTATTCGGTGGCAATACGGTTCACGGCCATATTGCAGACTTTCGGGTTTATCTTCTATCAGGCATGGCAGGATTCGGCATTCAGGCAGTATAACAGCCCCGATCGCAATAGCTTTTTCTCGAAGGTGCTTAACGGATATATTTTTGTAATGGTGATTATTTTGCTGCTATATACATTCGGCCTAAAGATTATCTACCCGTGGTTGGTCGAAACAAAGTACCAGGGAAGCATTGAGTATCTCTACCCTTTGGGAATATCGGCCTTCCTATATACCATGGTTTATTTTACCAATATCATATACCAGTGCGCCCTCGACACACGCCGCACCATGGTGCAAATGATGGTTGTGTCGTTCATGAACATAGCCATGAATTTCGTGATGACAAGGTGGCTTGGCGTTTATGGTGTGGTGGTGACTTCAATCGTTACTTATTTGGTACTTTTGTTATATAGGTTTTTTGACATGGCGCGTTACGTCAAGTTGAAGTTGCAAGCAGCAACTGTAGTGCCGATTGTAATTGGTGTGGCAGGTATGCTGCCGTTCTATCTTGATACCACGGTGGTGCAGGATGTTGTGTTCTTGGTTATAGCAATAGCATTGGTATATATGGTGTTGCCAAGATATTACAGAAATATGCTGCTTTCAAAATTCCATATTGGAGAATCAGCGTCGAGATAAAAGAAATCCCACCGGCATGAATAATGCCACTAATGCTTTTTTCAAAGCATTGTTGCAATCTTTTAATATCATCGCTGCATTGCGGCCCGAGGTGAAACCGTCCATGCTTATGCCCACGTATGCCTTTAATATAAAGATGGGATTGTATATTATGTAGCGGCTTAAGTTGTTAATGTGGTAGAGCCACAGGTAGTAGTTTGCCGCTGACCGATTGATGTTTTTTGCCGACATTATCGATGTCGTTGCGTCGTGGTAATAAATTCTTGCTGCTGTGTCAACAACGCGCATCTTGTATTTCTTTGCAATCTCAAACCACACTATGCTCTCGGGACAAAATCTCATTCTGTTGTCATAAGCAGGGAATGGATACTGCCTGAGTATGTCAACGTGGTACATTTCAAGCATTTCGCCTTTTATGCGGTATTTTAGCCTAAGGTCGATTGCCGATATGTCGAGGGGCGAACGGGGCAGCAGGTCGCCGACGATGTTGCCATTGCTTTCTTTGCATCGCGCAGCCACTGCGCAAAAACTATTGTTGTCACCTATGCTGTTCCATTCCTTGAAGTATATTTCAAGGGCTTCAGGCAGAATGGTGTCGTCGCTGTCGATAGTTAGCCAAAACTTGCCGCAGGCGGCTTGTTGTATGGCAAAGTTCATCGCTATGTGCTTGCCTTGGTTTTCTTGCCAATAGTACCGTATGGGAAGTTTGTCATCCTCGCACCATTTTTTGCATATTTCGTCTGTGCCGTCGTTTGAACCGTCATCTACAATAATCCATTCAAATGTCACTTTCGAGCCATTGTAGTAAGGTACTTTTACGTTTAAAAGGGATTCATATGTGCGCGTAATTGTGCCTTTGCGGTTGTATGTTGGGGTAAAGAATGTCAACGTGTAATGTTGGCTCTCTTTGGCGAATTTGTCACTTTGGTATTTCAAGACGGCCATATAGGATAGTTTTTTATGCGTGATGAAAAAATAGGGAACGAGCTAAGCAAGCACGTTCCCGTAAACTATAGTCTTAGTGGGTTACACGTTGAAACGGAAGTGCATGATGTCGCCGTCCTGGACTAT
Source organism: uncultured Muribaculaceae bacterium (assembly GCA_944320595.1). Classification (GTDB taxonomy): domain Bacteria; phylum Bacteroidota; class Bacteroidia; order Bacteroidales; family Muribaculaceae; genus Avimuribaculum. Next base: position 33,227 of record CALUIB010000025.1, read on the forward strand.
GTAGTCTTTGCCTTCGACGTACATCTTGCCAGCTTCCTTTACGGCAGCCTCGCTGCCCAGTGCCACGTAGTCGTCGTATTTTATCACCTCGGCGCGGATAAAGCCTTTCTCGAAGTCGCTGTGTATCACTCCTGCGCATTGCGGAGCCTTGCTGCCGCGGCGGAAGGTCCATGCTCGCACTTCTTGCGGACCGGCGGTGAGGAAGGTTTCGAGGTTGAGCAGCTTGTAGGCTGCCTTGATGAGGCGGTTCACGCCCGATTCCTCGAGCCCTATCTCGCTGAGGAACATTTGCTTGTCCTCGTATGAGTCGAGTTCTGCGATTTCCGACTCGATTTTTGCAGCCACTATCAATATCTCGGCACCTTCTTCCTTGACGGCTTCGCGCACCATGTCAACGTATCGGTTCCCGTTTACGGCACTCGCGTCATCGACGTTGCACACATATAGCACAGGCTTGTTGGTGAGCAGGAACAGGTCGTGGGCCACTTTCTGCTCTTCCTTGCTCTCGAATTGTACCGTGCGAGCCGGCTTGCCCTGTTCCAGGGCCGCCTTGTACTGGCTCAATACGTCGTATTGCAGCTTTGCCTGCTTGTCGCCGCCCGTCTGCGCCTGTTTCTGCACACGGCCTATGCGCCCTTCGATGGTTTCGAGGTCTTTGAGTTGCAGTTCATAGTCGATTATTTCCTTGTCACGGACTGGATCGACTGAGCCGTCAACGTGTGTTATGTTGTCGTCGTCAAAGCATCGCAGCACGTGCAGTATGGCATCGGTCTCGCGAATGTTGGCAAGGAACTTGTTGCCCAAGCCTTCGCCTTTCGATGCGCCTTTCACCAGCCCTGCAATGTCAACTATCTCGACCGTTGTCGGGACTATCTTTTGTGGGTTTACCAACTTGGCCAGTACGTTGAGCCGTTCGTCGGGTACAGTAATAACGCCCACGTTGGGCTCGATGGTGCAGAAAGGGAAGTTTGCAGACTGTGCCTTAGCGTTTGAAAGGCAGTTGAATAGGGTCGATTTGCCCACGTTGGGCAGCCCCACTATGCCACATTGAAGAGCCATATCTATTTAAGTATCTTGATTTCTGAGTGCAAAGGTAGTGCAAGGCGAGCGCAATTGCAAAAAAACGGCTTGCTGATTTTTTGCATAGCCGAGCCGCCGCCTACGTTATTGAAAGGTAGTGCAAGGCGAGCGCAATTGCAAAAAAACGGCTTGCTGATTTTTTGCATCATTAGTCATGAAACAGTTCGTCGTGTTTGCCCGTTGCTACGTCGGCTGATATTGTGCGTAATGTGGACAGGAGAGGTAGTAGGTCGTGGCGGATTATACCAAAAATTTCTTCAGGGTCGGTTGAGGCATATTCATGTGAAATTATATTGCGAAGGGCAAATATATTTCTCCATGGTGTTTTCTCGTATTTTTGGGAAAGGAGCTGTTGTGAAGTGAGTTTGTCGATTTGTTTCAGTGTTTCACCTATTGTTTGCAGGCACATGCAGGTACTGTTGTACAGTATCATTCCATATTGCGATGACATGAAATCGTTGGCCGACGATATGTTGGCAGTTGTTTCAAGTATGAACTCGCCTTGTTTTATGGAGTAGGCGAGCATATCTGTTATCCGCTCTTTATACAAATATCGCATCATGGTCTAACGATTTGCGGAAAAGTGGGCGCATGATTGATTTCAGCGATATGACATCAACTTTGCAGCAGAAGATTTTTTCGAGTTCATGGCGCAAATCCATGCGTGTGAAGAATGAAGGTTTTTCGAGTTCTACGCAAACGTCGATGTCGCTGCCCTCGTGCTGCTGGCCGCGTGCCACGCTTCCGAACAGTCCGAGGGATACGATTCCGAATTCCTTGCCTCGTTTCAGCTTGAATTCGCGCAAAGTGCGAAGTATGTCTGCGGTTTCCATTTTATATTCCTTTGTTTGCAAAGGTAGTGCAAGGCGAGCGCAATTGCAAAAAAACGGCTTGCTGATTTTTTGCATAGCCGAGCCGCCGCCTACGTTATTGAAAGGTGTAGTGCAATTGCACTCACCTCTCTCGTTATGAAAGGACAGCCGTCAGGCTTGCAATTCGGGGCATTTGTTGTAATTTTGCGGCAACAAATACTTTCTGACAATGGCAAATACCCGAAGACGCAGGAAATCAAGGAAAAACTCAATAACCGACACGGCGGCACTCATAAAGCGCAGGTTCACAGCAATGCTGTGGGGCGCACTGCTGGCAGTGGTGCTGTTTTACGTTGGGCGGTATGTGGCCACTGATGTTTACAGCGCCGAGATGGCTCGCCGCGACAGCATGGAGATTGCTCGCCTTGAAGAAGTGAAATTCCCTGCCTCGACCGACAACATGAAAGTGGTGTACCGTGGGTTCACGGTATATTTCAATAGCCGCTACCATATACCCAACTGTGTGATTTACGAACTCACAGGCCAGGAAACCGAGGGCAAATTCCCTCGGTACAAGAATTTCCTCACCGACGAGCAGGTGGCCGGGTGTGCTAACCCGTGGGATTACACGCACTCGGGCTACACACGTGGGCACATGGCTCCGGCAGCCGACATGAAGTGGGACAGGGAGGCTATGAAGGAATCGTTCTACATGACAAATATCTGTCCTCAAAAGGCAGCCCTAAATTCGGGTGGGTGGAACAAGCTTGAGGATAAGGTGCGCGACTGGGCTCGTCGCGATAGCGCAATCGTCGTGGCTACCGGTCCGGTGCTGTCGGCTGGCATGAAGACCATAGGCGAGAGTCGCGTGGCTGTGCCCGAGGATTTCTATAAGGTGGTGTTCGCCCCCTACGCCACGCCACGGCGAGCAATTGCATTTTTATATCCCAACGGGTCGAGCAAGGGAGCGATAAGCAAGTATGCTGTCACAGTGGATGAAGTGGAGCGGCTCACTGGCATCGACTTCTTCTCGGCACTTGACGATGACGAGGAGGCCGAAGTAGAATCGCGCATCAATCTGTTGCAATGGGAGTTATCTGGCAAATGAGGCCGCGGGTGCCATTGCCCGAAGGAAGACGCAGCCATGTGCCTGCACTGGTGTGCTTACGGCGCACTATTTTTTTCAGTGAAAATAGAGGAATGTACTTTGTGTACAAAAGCAAAAAGCGTTGATTTTCTTTGTCGTGTATTGAAAATCAACGCTTTTCGATTGGTCGGGATGACAAGATTCGAACTTGCGACCACTCGCCCCCCAGACGAGTACTCTAAACCGGACTGAGCTACATCCCG
>CALUIB010000026.1 GCA_944320595.1 uncultured Muribaculaceae bacterium
TCCTCTCCCTCCTGAAAGCCCAACCCCGGTCTGCCGATGGTGACGGACGGCGTGTAGGACTGCTTGTTGGGTTTCTGCTTGTTGAGCGCAATCTTGTTCACCATCGCATTGAAACGGTCATCATGGGAGCGTAGCGCGTTCAGGATTTCCCAGACCACATCAAAGGTCTTGCTGTTGTCGAGTGCTTCTTCCGCCGAAACATCGGACGGCACGACAATAGGGATGATGATGTACCCGTACTTCTTCTCGTCGGGCAGCCCCTTGTGGAAAGTGCGCATCACACGGCCTACCGACTGCACCACATCCACCTGCGAGTTACGGGCGGAAAGGAACAGCACGGCATCGAGCGACGGCACGTCCACGCCCTCCGACAGGCAACGTACGTTGGTCACCACGCGGCACTCCCGGTCGTTATCCGGCTCGTCGGCCAGCCATTGCAGGATTTCGTTGCGCTCCTGCGAGTTCATCGAGCCGTCGATATGCTTGGTGGCCACGGAAACGGTGTGCGACAGGCTTTCCGTATCCAAATTCTCCTCATACTTCCGCGATATTCTCGGCAGCACTGAGGCGATGTATCGGGAACTCCCGGCCTTGCTCTCGTTGCCGATGGCGGAACAAAACGCCACGGCGCGGCGCATCATGCGCGGGTCGGCATTCCATGTGCGGTGGTCGTCACCCCGTATCATTTTCGATAGTCCGTTGATTACGCCGATGAGCTTGGACGTGTCGTCAAAGTTCAGTTCCGTGGTCGCGTCGGTGACATCACGCCTGATATTTTCCGGTACATCATCCTCACCGACGGTAAGCACAAGCACCTTGTAGTCGGTCAGTAGTCCGTTCTGTACGGCGTAGGAGAAATTCACGCGGTAGAACTCCTCCCCGTACAGAGCCTTATCGTCCATCGAACAGAGGATGCAGTCCTTTTCCGATGCCTTTATCTTGGCCGATTCACCATACAGCCGTGGCGTAGCGGTCATGTAAAGCCGTTTACGGCCTTGCACATTATCATCGGAGTGTATCTTGGTGAAATTGCTTTCGTCCTTGTCCGATAGCTTCACGCCTGTGGTGCGGTGGGCTTCGTCGCAGATGATGAAGTCGAACACGCCATACACGCCGTGCGTTTCGGCCAATATCTCCTGTTGCGCCGCTGAAACGGCATCAATGGACTGGTAGGTGGAAAACACGACCACCAGCCCGTCGTGGCCGCGGTATTTCTTCAACTGCGCCGCAACAGACTGCGGACTGGTGGAGGCAGGCACGGCAAGGTCAACCACGCTGTCGTCCATGTCATCGTATTTGTTCGGAATCTTCCGTGAGGCTTTGGAATCGGAACAGATGCAGACGGCCTTTATGGGCCTTTTCGCATCGGCCGACCATGCGTTGAGCGACTGCCCCAGCAGGGCTATGGACGGCACCATGAACAGCACCAGCCCCTTTCCGCCGAGCAACTGTTCGGCGATGAGCAGCGAAGTATAGGTCTTACCCGTGCCGCAGGCCATGATGAGCTTGCCACGGTCGTTGCCGTCGGTGATGTAATGGGCGTATGCCTTGGATATGGCGGTAAGCTGGTGCTTGCGCGGCTTCTTCCCCTCCACGAGGGCGGAATTGCCCGTCAGTCCGCCCAACAACTTTTGCCAGTCAACGGGTGATGAATTAAGGTCGGCCAGCCCGATGCGCGTGACGGGCGGCTCTTGGCGGTGAATGGCTTCCTCGGCGTTGCTGCCCCAATGGTTGGTGGTGGAAATCCATATACGTTTTGCAAACCGTGTAGTCTGGAACGTCACTTCATTGGTGAACGTGCGGCTCGATGTGGCAAGGAACGAATCCACGGCAGGCTTATCGATGGTAGTGTCCTCGGCGTAGCACTTGCACTGGATGGCCCAGTAGTCGCCCATTTCGGTCTTGGCCACGAGGTCGATGCCCGTGTCTGCTCCCCCGAAGTCCTTGCGCCCCGGGAACTCCTCCCACAGCCACACCTTTTCCAGCTCGTTGTAGCGCGGGTCTGTCAGCAGCCATGAGCGCATCAGACGCTCAAACTTTGTACCTTTCTCTCTTTCCGTGAAAGATTCGGCACGGAACTTATTTAAAACCTCCTTGAAATTGATCACTTGGCAAGAGATAATTGCCAAGTAATCAATATATTGTAATAAACAAAATAGAAGTTTTCCCATACAAATTTGCTAAACAAATCTGCATGAAAAAACTTTGCATTCCGATTATCTCAATACTTTATTTGAGAACAAACAATGAATTATGACTACATTTTTCTCAATTTTATAAGATTATGCGTACCTTTACGAAAACAATTATCTCTTGCCAAGAGACAATTGCTTTTGCCAAACATTTATCGGCAGCTGCTGTCATCATAAATCTTTTAATATCAACCTATTGGCTCGGTCAACCACGTTCGTGTCGAGCGAGGCAAGGTAGATGCGTGTGGTTTCTTCGGAGTCGTGCCCCATGCCTTCGCTGATGACGGCGATTGGTATGTTTTTGCTCTTGGCAGCACTTGCCCAGCTGTGGCGCGCGCAGTACATTGTGAGCGGAACAGCCAACCCTGCCACCCTGGCAACCTCCTTCAAGGCGCTGTTTACCCTGAAAATGGCATTGCGGTATTGCCGTCGCACATCGCCCGAGGGGTTGGTGATTATGGGTAGCAGATATTCGGTATCGTAAGTGGCTCGGTACTTGGCCACAATCTCCTCCATGCACCGTTCCCACTTGATGACGAGTTGCTGCGCTGTCTTTTTGCGACGGTAAGTGAGCAAGCCGTTCTTCAAGTCCGACTTCCGCAGATAAGCCATGTCGATAAACGACATTCCACGAGTGTAAAACGAAAAGAGGAACATATCGCGAGCATAGTCGATATGCGGCCTTAATACCAAGTCGAGTTCCTTGATGCGGCGAATGACCTTGAGCGGCACGGCGCGTTTCACGGTCTTGTCGATGCCCGTATATACGTGTCTGAACGGGTGCCGCTGCTCTATAAGCTCCTTTTCCACGGCACGGTTATACACGGCACGCAGTATGCGCATATAGAATGAAACGGTGTTGGGGCAGATGCCGTTTCCCTTCATCCAAGCCTCGTAAAGCATCATTGTGTCGCCGTCGATTTCGCACAGCAGTATGTCTTGCCCGCCGCGGAACCTCATGAAACTGGACAGAGCCGATGCGTATGCCTCGGAGGTGCGTACCCTGTTCAGCTGCTTTAACTGGCCGATGACACCCTGCATGAAATGGAATAGAGTTTGCTCCGCTTCGTGGCTACAGAATTTTTCTACTACCTCATCGGCAGTATAGGTCCGATTCTGCCTGTCGAGAAATGCCACAATCGACTTCAGTCGCTTTAGCCCCCAATCTATGCTATCCTTCACTGCGGCGAGATACTTCCTGCGGCCGATATCGACCGTGCCGGCTACTTCCACTGTGGACAGCCATGCATTCCATTCGCAGTCGAATATGCGCCCGCACACCTTGATTTGGCGCACTATCCGCCCGTGTATTACTTGAAAATAAATGCAACCCTCTTTACCACATACAGTGGAGGGGCGGTATTTCACTTTTATCGATGCCATAATAGATTAATTTTTAGTATCTAATTTAGTCTCTGGGAGATGGGGGGCAATTAATGCAAATACGGGGCGGCGGAGCCGTCCATGTGGCACATATTCCTCTCCCTCCCCCTTGTGTGAACAAAACGCAAAAACACCCCGGGGCGGAAGATGCCCCGGAGTGAATAATAGGCACTGGCTACCGACGGTTATTCGGACGTGACGCGCACGTGAGCCTTGGGATAGCGCAGCACAAGGCAGCTGGCCTCGGTGAGCACGGTGGCGTCGGTGTTGCGCACGCCTGCGCTCTTCAAGTCGAGAGCCTCGGTGCCGAATGGCAGGTGGCTGTACTTTTGCAGGTAGGCCGGGTCGATGATTAGCCCGGCGGTGTCCATACCGCACTCGTCAAACACCTCGGAGAGCAGCACATAAAGGCGGCCAAACTTGCTGCATATCTCCGTGAAGTCGATGCCCCAGCGAGTAACGGTGTCGCGGGCGTTGACCACCTTGGTGTATTCGAGCTTGTTGATGGTCTCGATAAGTGCCGAGCCGCCCACCAGCACCTTCCGCTTTGAGCCTGCATTGCCCGTGAAGGCCGTGCGCATGAGGCTTATCAGGGTGTCTTGGCCGAAGGTGTCGGGCGCATAGCTAAAGTCCTTCCCGGCCTGGTGCCATATCCCCTCGGTAAGCATCACGTTTTCCTTCTTGCGGTAGTCGTAAATTTGCGTCTTGGTGCCGAAAAGGAAACTCTTTTCCATGCCAAGCCTCATGTCGTAGATGGCAGCCTCCTCCTGGTCGCTGAGCGTCCACTCCACCTCCTTATCGGCGATTTTCATCAGCGTGCTCTGCTCTACTTGCATCTTGAAGATTTGGCAATAGTTTTGCGCCTTTTGCGGCAACGACTCGAATTGTGGAGTTTGCACATCGAGCTCGGCGGCGGCACGCCCCATCCTTATCATGGGCGTGTTGAGCGGCAAGGCCGGTATGCAGTCGTAGGTCGAACCTATCTTCGAGCCATTGGCCGCCATCACGGTCACGCCGGTGTCATCCTTTGCCACCACATAGAGCACAAGCTGTTTCCCCGACTGCGTGGCACCGTCGGCCTCATATCCCGCCACCTCGGGCAGCATCAGGGTGTCGCTCACGGCCAGCATATCGTCGTTGTCGGTCTTTATCACCACGCGCTGCGCCTCGGTACCCTCTTTCGACGGGGTGTATGCCGTTGCCAGACGGCAGGTGGTAGGCTTGGTATCGACCGTGTAATAGTCCACAATCATGCTATTCGAATGCCGCGGACGCGCATAGCGCGAGATTTGGTCGATGGGCGTGGCCATGGGGCGTATCTTCACTATGCGGCGGTCTATCTCGTTGAGTAGCAATTCGCTGCCCGACTGGCGCACGGTGTCGGTGGTAATGGGGCCGTCAACCACGTGGCTGCCTTCGTCGGTGCCTGCTATCACCGTGGCCAGGGCCATTGCAGTGCCAGCATCGGGGTCGCACCCTGTGAGCAACATTGCTATTGCTGCCGCCACGAGCAGCAGCATGATGATGGTGCCGCGATGCTCGGCAACCGTTTGCCACACGCCTTTCGCTGTGGCTTGCTTGTCGTTGTTTTCCATGTTGTTGAAATGTGTGTTTATGGGTTAATGAAATTCAGGTATCGCTTGCAGGCGGCGAGCCTCGATTGCGGCATTGCGCCCACGCAGGTATCCGGCAGCATCGGCATCGCGCACGTCGGCATCGTGCCTTGCGGCTTTCAGCAAAATTCCCACAGCCTCGTCGCTCCAGTCGCCAGCCATCACGGTGCGCCCATTCTCGGCCACTTGTCGCGCCGAGTCCTCGTCAAGGCCGAAACGGGCGGCAGCATCGGCAGGCATCTGTGGCGGAGGCTGAGGGAAATTGCGGTGAGCGGCACAGTCGGCATCGTCGCCAGCCAGCAAGTCGGCAATGAACCTGCACAGCCGCGGGTTCTTCAGCGCGATGGCCACAAGCGGATTGTCAACCCATCGGGCAAACATTGCGGCAAAGTCGTTGCCGCCGCCACCGCCCACGTCATCGGTGGCGTTAGTCGTTACCTCAGGCCGGGTGTCTCCTGCGGCCTGCACGGCAGTAGCATCCTGCATAGGCGGCGTTGCCATAGCTGTGGCATCAAGTCTCTCTTCGGTGTTTTCCATGATAATAGTCGTTTTTGAAGTTCACATTGCAAAGTTAGCCCCACACCGGCCACCCCACCCCCACCAAAAGTGGCACACCACAATTACAAGCATTGCTGCGAAATTTAAAAGGAAGGAATGCAATATTTGTTCAAGTTGGTGAGATTTTTTAATTTTGTGTGAATTAACGTGTGACTGATTTTTGAAATGGTAAAAGATTTATATTTAAGCGACTTTACGTGCTTTGCCAAGGCGAATTTGCATTTCTGCAAAGGCATAAATGTATTTATCGGGCGCAATGGCACGGGTAAGACGCATATACTGAAGTGCCTTGCCGCCTCCATGAAAGCCAATGCCGCATTTGCCCGTTCTGAAACTAAATCGAAAGACAAGTTTGGAGATTTATTCACCGAGAAGTTGCGCGGATATTTCAAACCCGATGCCTTGGGGCATTTGGTCAACAAATCAGGTACGGGTGCGGCCACCGTCAGGATTTCATTTCCAAAAACAGGAACATTGGAATATAGTTTCGGAGAGAAAGCCTCATTGGCCAAAACCGATAATAATGCCTACATTGAGCAACCACATTTCGTTTATATTCCACCACGCGAAATGTTGTCCTTGTTCGACGGGTTCATAAGTCTGTATGAGAAACGTGAAATATCTTTCGATGAAACCTATCTCGACCTGGCCAAAGCCCTTGATGTGGCACCATTGAGGAATGCAGCCTTGCAGGAAGCCCACAATATGCTGTCGCCTGTATTGGCCAAGTGGAATATAGAAGTGGTGCGAAGAGGAAATCAATTTTATGTGATGGAACATGGCAAGGAGTATGAGGCACATCTGCTTGCCGAGGGTCTGAGAAAAGTAGCCACAATCATCTACCTATGCATCAACGGAGAGATAACACGTGGTACCACATTGCTGTGGGATGAGCCAGAGTCGAATATGAATCCTGCGCTGATTTCAGTAATCGTGGATTTGTTGATTGAATTGTCAAAGGAGTATGGAGTGCAGATGTTCTTGTCAACGCACGACTACCTGCTGTCGCACAAATTGTCTATGATGGCCGAATATGCGACTTCCGACAGTCCCGAAATGCGTTTTTTTAGTTTGTATAAAAAATCGGGAGAAGATAGCGTAACAGTGGAGTCGGCCGAAACACTAATGGGTGTGTCGCACAATCCTATATTGGATGAATATTCAGCTTTCTTTGATTTGGAAAACGAATTTATGTCGAAAATACAATGACCGAATTTAAAGAAAGCGGACTTATTTTCCATTTTGATGATAGATGGCGGGTCTCGCAGTTAGACAAGGAACCCGACTATGACAAAGTGTGCCATGCGGTATCGGGTACGCGCAGTATTGATTTTATAGGTTATGACACGGCAAGAAAAGTCTTGCTTTTTATGGAAGTAAAAGGGTTCCGTGGATATGGGAATAAACAAAATCTGCAACGACTGACAGGTGAGCACGATGATCTGACTGTAGAAATTGCCCAAAAGGTGAGGGACTCTTTATCGGTACTTATGGGCGGCGCAAGGAATTCCACTCACAAAAGCGAAGTGTGGCAGCACTATGCCAATCATTTGGTAAACAATGGGGAACTTAAAGTGGTGGCATGGGTGGAACTTGATGTTTCTACCGAAGTTTTGCTGGAACGGTCAAAAGTGAATATATCGGTACGGCGCAAGATGCTTAGGAAACGCCTTACGTGGCTGACATCGGACGTGCAGGTAATGAATACACGAAATTGCCATGACGAACTGCCTGGTGTAACAGTTGGACTTATTCAATAAATTTATATGTCGATTATGAAATATCTATGCTTTTTTGTTATGGCGGCTATGGCGCTTGTGGGGTGTTCCTCCTCGGGGAGCAAGTCTGGCTGTGGGACGCAGGCTGCACCCAAGGCCGAGGCGGCAAAGCCAACTGCGGTTTTTGATGCCGACTCGGCATTGGCCTACGTCGAGGCGCAGTGCGCATTCGGGCCGCGTGTGCCGGGCAGCGAGGCTCACCGCCGTTGCGGCGACTACCTTGCCAGCAAACTGCGAGCGCACGGTGCGGCAGTGACCGAGCAGCGCATGACACTGACCACATTCGACGGCACCAGCATCGACTGCCGCAATATAATAGGTGAATACAACCCAGGGGCTGCCAAGCGGCTGTTGCTGATGGCGCACTGGGATTGCCGCCCGTGGGCCGACAACGACCCCGTGCCAGCCCACCGCCGCAACCCTGTGCCGGGGGCAAACGATGGGGCGAGCGGCGTGGCGGTATTGCTCGAAGTCGCACGGCAGTTGTCGGCTCGCGAACCAAAGATAGGCGTTGACATACTCCTTGTCGATGCCGAGGACTGGGGCGACTCGGGCGCAGGCAACGACGATACCTGGGCACTTGGCACCCAATACTGGACGGCCAATATGCACCGGCCTGGATACCGCCCCATGTATGGCATACTGCTCGACATGGTGGGAGCCAGCGGTGCCGTGTTTGCCCGCGAGTATTTTTCCACATATTACGCCCAGGGATTTGTCAACGAGGTGTGGCGCGTGGCTCGCGAGGCAGGTTATGGCGACTTCTTCATTGACAGCCAGGGCGGAGCCGTTACCGACGACCACATATTCGTGAACCGTGCAGGCATCCCGTGCATCGACATCATCGACCAGCGCGGCGACACCGGCACAGGGTTCTTCGCCCAGTGGCACACCACAGCCGATACCCCAGACATCATCGACCCGGCCTCGCTCGAAGCCGTGGGGCAGACGGTACTTAATGTGATTTACAGTTACTAAAATTATAAACATAACTCTTATTTATGAAACCAATCATCTATATTGCAATGGGTTCTGCTATTTTGGCCGCAAGCTGTGCAGGCGGCTCGGGCAAGATTGAATATCCCGAGACGATGCGCGACACCACAGTCGTGGACGATTATTTCGGCACACGTGTCGCCGACCCTTACCGTTGGCTCGAAAACGACACCTCGGCGGCCACCGAGGCGTGGGTAGAGGCCGAGAATGCCGTAACCGATGCCTACTTGGCTAAGATACCTTTCCGACAGACATTGAAGGAGCGTATGTCGCAGCTTTTCAACTACGAGAAGATGGGCATCCCGTTCAAGCGTAATGGCAAGTATTACTCATTCCGCAACACCGGGCTGCAAAACCAGAGTGTGCTGTATGTGCAAGACTCGCTCATGGGCGAGCCGCGCCTTGTGCTCGACCCCAACAAGCTGAGCGACGACGGCACGGTGGCACTGGGCGGCATCAGCTTCAGCCCCGACGGCAAATATATGGCCTACGCCATTTCACGCAGCGGCAGCGACTGGACTGAGATTTACGTGATGGACCTTGCCGACGGCTCGCTGCTCGACGACCACATAGTGTGGGCAAAGTTCACTTCGGTCGAATGGCTTGGCGACGGTTTCTTCTACAGCGGCTACGATGCTCCCAAGGATGCCGACAAGGCATATTCCACCAAGAATGAATACCACAAAGTGTTCTACCACAAACTCGGCACACCGCAATCGTCCGACCACGTGGAATACCAGGGCAAAGAACCGCTGATGTTCTACTCGGCACAAGTCGAAGACGACCGTTACGTGTTCATTTACCCTTCCGACGGGCAGAATGTGAACATCGTCATGAAAGACACCAAGCTGCCGGGGGCAAAGTACCGCACGGTGGTGGATGGAATGGACTGCCAGTGCAGCGTGGTGGGTGTAGATGCCGCCCGCGGCCTGATATATGTATATACCAACAAGGATGCAGCCATGGGCAAGCTCGTGGCATACGACTTGCGCACTCTGAAACCCACAAAGACCATATTGCCCGAGAAGGACGAGATGCTTGTGGGCGTGGCTCAGTCGGGCAAGGACAACCTGATTGTGGAATATGAGAAGGATGCCTACAACCGTGCATACGTCTATGACTGCGACGGCAAGATGCTCAACGAGATAGAGCTGCCTGCAATAGGGTCGGTTTCGATAGACGCAAGTGCCAAGCACGACGAGGTTATGTATGCCATATCGTCGTTCACCATGCCCGGTGTCATCTATGCTTACGACAAGGCTACAAACACGTCGAAGGAGTATTGGCGCCCGTCACTTGACATCGACCTCGACCAATATGTGACCGAGCAAGTGGAATTCCCGAGCAAGGACGGCACAACTATCCGCATGTTCCTCACCTATAAGAAAGGGCTTGAGCGCAATGGCAAGACTCCGACACTGCTATATGGCTACGGTGGTTTCGCAATAAGCCTCACGCCGAGTTTCAATCCGCGCAACTTGCCATTTATCGAAAATGGCGGCATATTCGCATCGGTCAACCTGCGCGGCGGTTCGGAGTATGGCGAAAAGTGGCACCAGGCCGGCACCAAGATGAACAAGCAGAATGTGTTTGACGATTTCATCGCGGCAGCCGAGTATCTTATCAAGGAAGGATACACTTGCCCCGAAAAACTTGCCTGCAACGGCGCGTCGAATGGCGGCCTGCTCGTTGGCGCAGTCGTCAACCAGCGACCCGACCTCTTTGCTGCCGCCGTGCCGCAAGTGGGTGTGATGGATATGCTTCGTTATCATCAGTTTACAATAGGTTGGAACTGGGCCGGCGACTACGGGCGCAGCGACGACAGCAAGGAGATGTTTGAATACCTTTATAACTATTCTCCGTTGCATACTATCAAGAACGATGGTACCGGGTATCCTGCAATCCTCGTTACCACAGCCGACCATGACGACCGCGTGGTGCCAGCGCACTCGTTCAAGTATGCGGCAACACTGCAGGCCTCGAACATCGGCGACAAGCCCCACTTGATTCGCATCGACAGCAAGGCCGGTCACGGTGGCGGCAAGCCTATTGCAAAAGTCATCGATGAATATTCCGACATTTACAGCTTTATCCTCTACAACATGGGTGAAAAATATGCCGCACCTGCCGCCAAGTAAGACTTTGTAAAACATAATTATCCCCCAAATGTCACGTCCTTGGATGACTGGCATTTGGGAGATATTTTTGTTATAGTAAGAAGTATTTCTATTTCCCTCCTTTAATTCGATTGCAATTCCTGCAAAGCATTTGGCAATTCTCAGCCACAGTCGTGCCACCTTCCTTCCACGGAGTGATATGGTCGGCCTCCATTTCTTCTATGTCGAAGTGCTTTCCGCAATGGGCACAGATGCCATGTTGCCGTTCGTATGCCTCGCGCTTCTGCTTCTTGTCGAAAGTGCGGAAACTGAGGTCGCGCAAATCTCCGCTTAACACATAACGGTATATGCCTGACTTCTTCATGATTTCGTCATCTTCCATCAAGTCGTGTATCTGCTTTTCAAGTGCGGCAGTATCATATACGTTTTCACCAAATTCATCATACATTGCTCCCCAATCCAGGCCTTTCATCTCCCGCCGGTATTTTGGGAAAGTGGAACGAATCCATGTGATGATGGATACAAAGTAAGCCCACAGCTTGTTGGCATTCGGGTCTTGCCGGTGCAGAGCCATGTATTTGTCAACGCTTTCCACGCCGTCACGGCGGGCTGCCCATTTCAATACGGTTTCCAAATAAGCTTGTTCCTTGGGGTCGCCGGTCATATATTCATTTCCCATTTTGAAAGCCACGCAATTTTTCTTTGAGAAATATCGGCGAGCGTCGCTTACAAACGTCCCCACATATACCGCATTTCTTAATTCCTGGTCGAGGAGTTTTTCTCCTGCGATGTTAATCACCCGGAACCAGTCAAGCTTTTCCTTGTCGGTTCCGCTGCAGAAATAGACAGTTAATTCATAATTCAAGAATTGCTCTCTTTCATCGTCTGTCAATGTACTCCAATATATAACTTCCCGCCAGTCATTTCCTTCGACATAGACATCGCCAATATAGAAACCGCATATTGAAAGGGTACGTTGTTGTCCGTCGATCATCTCAAAATTGCCGTCTTCGTCCACGCTCCAGTACATGATGTTGAGAGGAAAGCCTTTCAAGATGGTTTCAACCACCGCTTGTTGTTGCTTGAGGTTGTAGCGGAACTCTCGCTGATAAGGAGGGCGTATGTCAAGCTTGCCATGATACCCTCTTACTCCTACGTCGGGGTCATCGACATACCCGTCGATCAAATCACGGATTTTTATAGACTTCAACTCTATCTGCATATCCTACTCCTTTCGTTTTTGTGAAGTTTTCTTCGTGCTTTGTTTCTTGGTTAGTGATTTTTCCTCAGACTTCAATCGCCGCTCCACCTTCTTCACGTCCTCTCCCGGCGGCAATTGTTCCGGAACAATTCCGCGCTGTAACAGCATATTTCTTACGGCAGCATTGTTGTCCACGTGTTCACGGGTGATTTGTGCTTCACCGTGCAAATCTTTCTGTTGAACATTCACGGAGGTCATTTCCGCAGCAAAATCCTTTGCCTTGATGCTGATTGTCGGAAGAAAGTCTGCCAAAGGCCGATTATCGGGAGCACCTAACTTGCGTTTCAGCAATGCAGTGTCTAAATGAAATAATGCCTTGTCTCCTTTGGAACGGATGATACCGAATCCTTTGCTGTCCACCCCACGTTCGTATAAGATGCCCGACAATCGGTTTTCTGTCTCCGCTAATTTGTTACGTGCCACGACACGTTCATACTCCAATATTCTTTTCTGCACAAGTTCTGCCCGACGTGTCTGCACCGCAAAATAGTTTTGCGCAAATGCGACTTGTGGTTTGCGCGGGTCTCCATTTTGGGCTACAAGATAGCAGGCATAGCGTGTCAGCATATAGTCATCAATCTCACGCTGAGCACCTTTGGCAAGTGCTATCATTTTCCCCACGCGGGGAAAATGATTATTAGGGTTCTCCCCTGCATTGGCACAAGCCTCTTGTGCTTTTTCCAAGACATTACAAAACTTATCCCACTTGGCATATCCTAACAAGGACGACAACTCTCTTGCACTCCAGCATTCCACACCCTCGTATTCGTTGGCTATGGATTCAAACTGGCGAAACAGTTCTATGATTTCTTCGGTCTTCATTGCGACTTTATATTACTTTATTTCTTACGACGGATAAGAATTCGAGGATAGGTCTGGATATATAACTTTCCATCAACCTTATAATAGTTTTTTCCTACTGGAGGGCATTGAATTTCAAGTACAGCTCCGTCATTAAGTTTTGTAACTCGTGTTTCTTTCCCATTCTTGTCCACTTGGACTTGTTCTGGGTAAACTTTGTTGGCTAAGCCAAACCAAGTTTTTGTTATACCGAGTATTTCAAACTGGTCAGGGCTATATTTGTCAAGAAATGTCAATGGCACCCCCATCATCTCCTCATAATCTATTGGAATACACTCTGTTTTGTTAACCTCTATAGCATCAAAGTTGTCATATTTAGGATATTCTTCTGGAGAATATGTTTTGTAAAGGATTAAATCTTCGTGGCGTTTCTTATGGTCAAGATTCGTAAACCAACAGATATTACCAAGACTCCTCCACTTTTGCCCATGCTCATCTTCCCAATAACGAGTGGCACGTGGTTCAGAATCCGCTGGAACTTTAAATGCCATGTCGCCCGACTTGTAACCAAGCCAAATCTTGTTTTGCATTAACAGCGGAAATATTTCTTTATAAGTCACATTATTCTGATTACCTATAATCAAGAACTTCTTATTATACTCCATCAGTTGAGCCACGTATTCGCGGAACAATGAAAATGGCGGGTTGGTCACCACAATATCCGCTTCTTTTAGCAGTTCTATGCACTCTTTGCTGCGAAAATCCCCATCTCCTTTCAGTGGCTTTACTCCTATCTCTTCGGCATTAGGTACATGGTTACCGTTCTTGTCTCCTTCATAAACCAAGTAAACGGCTTGTTCGCTCTTGTTTTGGCTAAACAAGTCGATGTTCTGATTCTTATAGCAGGTAGTAATCAGTTTTTTCAATCCAAGAAACTCAAAATTATAAGCAAAATAAGTGAAGAAATTGCTCACTCGCGGGTCATCGCAATTGCATAGCACAGTCTTGCCGCGGAAATGTTCGCGGTAATGTCGCAACTCATTGTTGATATCTTCAAGTTGCGTATAAAATTCGTCTTTCTTGGCTTCTTTTGCCTTATTCAGATTTTTGTTTGCCATAGTTCAGATGTTGTATTTTAAGGCCTAATGACCTTAATTCATGAGCAACGTCAATAACAACTTGCCTCTTAATCTAGCATAGCCAAATCGTATCTTATATCTTGCAAATATACGGAAAATATATCCGTTTTCGGGCATTTGTACCGAAATAGTTCGTCAGTTTGTACCAAATTCGTTCGGGCATTTGTACCGAAACTGTTCGGGCATTTGTGCTACCGGCCTGTGCCTATCCATGTGAGGCGATGCCAAATGGTTTCGAGCGGGCCGCGGCGGTAGTGGCGGAACCACCAGTGGGCGAATGCCATTTGCACCACGAGCATGACCACGCCCACAAGGAAACTATAGGAGTGACCGCACACCGTGTGCAAGGCCAGCCCGTAGCCATAATACAGGAAACTGCCTATTATCGACTGGGTGATATAATCGGTGAGGCTCATGCGCCCGTATGGGGCAAGAATATTCAATATCTTGCCGTTGAAACTCCAAAACAGCAGCAGGAATGCGCCGGTCATGGCAAGCATGAAGGCGAGGTTGTACCACGAGTTGAGGGTGGTCTCGACCGATGCGAGCATAAACGGGTTATCAATTTGCGAGAACACGAATTGCTTGGCATAGTACATTACCACGGCCACCGGCAGCGAGATACACACAGTGCGCGTCCAGAAGCGGCGCGAATGCGCAAGCGCATCATCGTCGGCCGACGAGAACAGCCCTTTGCGCCCCAGCAGCAGGCCAAGCATAAACAGGGCACACGTCTGGAACACGCGGCCATAGCACCAAGCCCAGTTAAGGCTGGCCAGTTGGCCGGTGACGAAGTTCACTTTCACCATCTCCCAAAAGTCGTTGCCGCCAAGCTGCGGATACACGTCGGCAAGAGAGAAAATCATTTGCTGCGGATTCGCCGACGGGTCGATGGCGGCATACGCCACCTTAATCCATTCAAGCGGTTGCAACATAAGTATCACGAGGGTCACGAGCAGGGCTCGGTTGCTAATGTGCCTCACAGGCACAAGCACGAACCCCAGGATGGCATAAAGCACAAGTATCTCACCGGGGAAAAACGAGGCGTTGACAAAGCCGAACAACAGCAACAGCACAAGCCGCCACATATACCGATACTTGAAATCCTCGCCGCGGCGGCTCTGGCTGCGGCTTTGCAGGTAGAATGTGAACCCGAAGAGCAGGGCGAAGATGGCGTAAGCCTTGCCCGAAAACGAGAAGAACAGAAAATCCCATATTGTGCCGTCAAGTGCGTTCAGCGCACCCGTGGTCTCGGGGAAAGAGTAAAAATTGAAATGCTCGATGTTGTGTAGCAGTATTATACCCATTACGGCAAATCCGCGCAGGGCATCCACCGCCTGAATTCGCCCGGTGGAGTTTGATGAATTTGTCATGTCTTGTTATGTGTGTGTTTTATGTGAAAATGGGGCTGCGCCAAGAGATATTTCATATTCTTAGGCGCAGCCCCATTTTATTGTGGAGCAGCTGGTTTATTTCCCGGCCACGATGCGTTCAAGCCACTTCACCATGCCCAGCATCACTCCCATCGATATGATGCACACAACGAAGAATACAGCCCAGCATTGCCATATAGGCCATGCGTTATACATCAGCGGGCCTATCCACAGCAGCAAGTTGCCCACTGCGGTAGCTCCGAGCCACAAGCCCTGGCACAAGCCAAGCATATTCTTGGGCGCGACCTTCGAGACGAACGACAAGCCCAGCGGAGAAATGAACAGCTCGGCCACCGTGAGGAAGAAATACATCACAATCAGCACCCACCAGCCGGCTTTCACTTTTTCGCCTTCGGCAAGGCTTGTAAATTCGTTGGCCGACGGGTAGCCCATGTAAGCCGAGTAAAGCGAAAGGAACAAGTAGGCGATACCGGCTATGGCCATGCCGTATGCAATCTTGCGCGGGGTGGAAATCTCCTTGCCGCGGCGCGACAATGCCCCGAACACAAGCATGATTAGCGGCGTAAGCACTATCACGAAGAACGGGTTCACGGCCTGCCATATTTCGGGCGGTATCACGGTGGTGTCAACGAAGTCGCGAGCGAAATATGAAAGCGAAACACCGTTTTGGTGGAACGAGAACCAAAAGAAGATTACTATGCCAAGCACGGCAAACAGGGCATACATACGCTGCTTTATCTCCTTTGCCATCTGCAATTTCTCCTCGGCGGTGTATTCGGCCACGGCAGCCTCGGCTTTCTTGCCCGGGGTGGGGAATATCTTCTTAGTGGCGATAAATATCACAAGCGATATGAGCATTGCCAGCACCGATGCTATGAACGAATAGTGTATGCCAGTATTGAACACGTCGAGGTACTGGGTGCAGAATGCCGACATATCGGTGACCGTGGAACCAGTGACTTGTTTCACCAGTTCGGTCAAGTTGGCCATGTCGGTGGCTTTCATTGCAGCCGCGCCATTGAGGTATTCGTGGCAAAGTGCCGGCAGGTCGGCGTTATAAAGGAAATTGTGGGCATTGAGCCACCAACTGCGCAGCAACGGGGCCACAAACGGAGCCACAAGTCCGCCAATATTGATGAACACATAGAAAATCTGGAAACCCGAGTCGCGTTTCTTTTGTGCGGCTGCCAGTGCGTCGGGGCCTTTCTTGGCCTCCTCGGCCTCGTAGTTGTCATATATTTGCCCCACTATGGCTTGCAGGTTGCCCTTGAACAACCCGTTGCCGAATGCTATGAGCAACAGTGCAAAGCAGGTGAGCGGCAACAGCCACGAAATGTTTTGTTCGGTCGATAGAATGGGGATTGACAAGATTACGTATCCAAGCGACATCACAACTAAGCCGTTGATGATGGTGCCTTTGTAGTTTTGGGTACGGTCGGCGATAAGTCCGCCGACAAGGCTAAGCACATATATGCCTGCGTAGAAGAACGAGTAAATGAGTCCCCCCATCTCTTCGCTCAGGCCGAATTTCGAGCACAGGAACAGCGTCAAGACGGCATTCATGATGTAGTAGCCAAAGCGTTCGCCCATGTTCGACAGGGCGGCGGGGATTAATCCTTTGGGTTGGTTGAACAACATAGTCTTTTTGTTTGTGTATGAGGTTTATGTGTGTGATTGATTATTGTTTGCTTGCATTGTCTTTTGCCTGGAACGCCATTGCATACATACGCATCTGCTTCACCATGGCCACAAGCCCGTTGCTGCGCGTGGGCGAAAGGTGCTCTTGCAGCCCTACTTCCTTTATGAAGTAAAGGTCGCTGTCGAGTATCTCCTGCGCGGTGTGCCCCGAAAGCACCGATATGAGCAGCGATATGATGCCTTTCACTATTATGGCGTCGCTGTCGGCGCGGAAGTTTATGCGGCCGTCGCTGTCCTCGTCGGCTGTTATCCACACCCGGCTTTGGCAGCCTTCTATAAGGTATTCGGGTGTCTTGAATTTCTCGTCGAGCTGTGGCAGCGCATTGCCAAGGTCGATGATGTAGCTATACCTGTCCATCCATTCCGACAGGCCGGCAAACTCGTCGATAATCTCGTCTTGTATTTCGTTGATTGATTTCATATTTCTAATTGTATTGCTCAAATATAGGCATTTTTGCCGAAAAATGCAACAAGGGCAGTGCATGGTCGCTGCTGCCCTTGTCGTAATGCTGTTATTGATTATATGTATTAGAAGAACCTAATCATCATGTTTTCAACATTGGTAGCGTTGCGCAAGATGTTGAGAGCCTGGTTCATCACCATCTGGTTGCCTCGTGTGCGAGCAAACTGCTGGGTGGTTTCCATGTCGGTAAGCTCGCGCTTCGATTGCTCCTGGTTAACAATCTTGTAAACTATTACCGAAGTATTGGCCTTGATGGGGCCTACCACTGTGCCAGGTTGTGCCGAGGCTACGCTTGCCGTCAGTGCCGACTCGCCTGCGCCTATCTTGCCAATGTAGTTTTGCCCGAATGTAACTTGCGTGGAGTCAACCGTAACGTCCATCAGCTTGGCATATCCGGCTATGTCGCTTGCCTTGCCCTGGAATTTTGCCACCAATGCGTCGCCTTTCTTGGCGTTGCGCACCTCGGCAGTCAGTTCCATGTTCACTTCGGGTGCCGATGCGGGCAGGTAGCCTTCGTCATATACTTTGTCGAGAGCTGCCACTATCATGCGGTCGTTGTTCTGCTTGTCGAATATAGACGACACTGCGCCCGGCTGTGCCTCGAAGAGCCACTTCACCACTTCGCGAGTGTTCTGTATGCCGTTGACTTGCGGCGTGGACGAAGTTACACGAGTGGGAACGGCATTGTAGCCTGCCTTTGCTGCATTCTGCACAAACAGCTCGGTGGTCGGGTTGGCGTTGATGAATGCCTGCAAGCTATCGCGCAGGTCTTCGGTGGTCTTTGTGCTTGGATATACGGTGTAGGTGATTTGGGCTATGTCGTAAAGCTGCTTTTGCGGCTTAAGCTCGTTGACTTTCACGAATATGGCACCCTGTGCCGACTGGTTGAGAGTGAAGTAACCCTTGCCTGCGGCCTTGAACTTGGCAATAGTGGAGTCAGGAGCGCCGACAAGCGTCTGCCATATATTTTCCATGCCTTGCGTGCCTTGTATCTTTTGTATTTCGGCGTATGCCGTTCCTGCATTGAGCAGGTTAAGCACGGAGTCTTGCACATTGGCCGGGCCTGCGATGCTCATCATGCTCACGTTCACCGAGTCAAGCCCCATCTCCTTGCCAAGGAGCTTGGTGATGGTATAAGTGTTCGACTGGAACTTGGGCGATGTCACGTCGCCAATGGCTGCTCGTGAAATAAAGTCGCGCACATCGTTTTGGCGCACGTCGGTGAGGCGCACCTTGCTTTCGTTGATTACGAGGTCGCTGTTGTTGCGCACATCGTCGATGCCCGGGTTCGACACCAATTTGGTGTAAACGCCGTTGATATTCTCTTGCGCCTGGTTAAGGTCGGCAGTCGAGGGCGCGATGTTCACAGCTATGATGTGTGCGGTGCGCATCTCCTCGGGCAGGCGGTAAAGTTCCTTTTGCTCGTTGTATTTTTGCGCTATTTCGCTGTCGCTCACTGGATAGTCATCGTTTTTCAGCGTCGAGTAGTTTACACGCGCATATTCTATGGTGCTTGTGGTGGCGTTCTCCGATGCCATCTCCTTTTTGTCGAGGTCGTTGGCCTGGATTGCACCCATTATCAGTGCTTGGAGCTTTTCGTATTTGAGGGTTTGAACCATGTCGTCCTCAAGGTCAATCCACAAATTCTTCATTTGAGCGACATCGGCATCGGTCATGCCATATTTTGTCGGGTTGAAAATCATGTCGTGGAGTTCGGTCGGCGATTGCATTCCAGTCTGTTGCACGAATTGCAGCACCTGCGGGCGCACGTTGCTGCCCACCATTGCGTCGGTGATTTCTTCGTCGGTCACGTCGATGTCGAGGGCGTCAAGCTCGTCGTTGAGCAGTATCTCCTGTATCATCTGCGACATCACTTGGCTTTGCAGCACTGCGCCGTCGATTGAATTTTGGCCGCGAGCCTGCATTTCCTGACTTACTTGTTCGTAGCGATGCTGGAATTGCATTGCATCGATTTTAGTGTCTCCCACCTTGGCCACAGTGTTCCCGTCGCCAAAGAATGTCCTGCCCGAGTTGAGGAAGTCGGTGAGAATAAAGGCCAAAAGAGCCACGCCGATCACAACCGTCAACAGGATTGCTTTGCTTCTAATCTTCTCTAAAGCTGCCATTTAATGTTATATTTTTTTGTTATTTTTTGCTGAAAGACGAGCCAGGCACAGACGTGTCAGGCATGAAAACGCCCAATAAAAGCGCACAAAGATACCAAATTTTTGTGTTTTTGCACAAAAAGTACCCAAGTTTTTGCATTTTCAAGCAATTACGCACTTTTTGTCACATCGGCAACCCCTCCTTCACACGCCGTGGCAGCTTGTTGCGCACGGTGGCGTATGAAGTAGCTATCCATGCCTCTATCTGCTGGTCGGTAAGCTCGTTGTGTTCAAGGTAGATGTCGTTCCAGTGGCGTTTGTTCATGTGGTAGGCCGGGCGCACCGCGCCATACCGCTCACGCAGCTCCATCCCCACCTCGGGCGGCAGCTTCACCGCCACTCGCGGCTCGGGAGCATCAAGCTGCAAGTGCATG
The DNA here is from genome assembly GCA_944320595.1 of uncultured Muribaculaceae bacterium. Taxonomy (GTDB): domain Bacteria; phylum Bacteroidota; class Bacteroidia; order Bacteroidales; family Muribaculaceae; genus Avimuribaculum. Next base: position 19,933 of record CALUIB010000026.1, read on the forward strand.
AACACCTTCCCACCCACGCGAAACACCACCCAGTCGGGACCGAAAGGCATATCTTCGGTGGCCGACGGCAACGACAATGCAAACAACCGTGCCTGCTCTATATCCATATCTCTCTCAATTATTGGTATGGCAAATATAGGGCAAATGTTCAAACTGTTTCTTACTTTTGCAAAAATATTTATTAGTATATTATGGCAAAACGTGTACTTGTGACGGGGGCGGGTGGCTTCATCGGCGGTTTCATTGTCGCCGAGGCATTGCGCCGTGGATATGAGACGTGGGCGGCAGTGCGCGCCACCACTTCGCGGCAATTCTTGCAAGACGAGCGCATCAAGTTCATCGAGCTTGATTATTCCGACGGCGAGGCATTGCGCCGACAGGTAGAGGATGCCACCGCGCAAATGGGCGGACGGTGGGATTATGTGGTCCACAACCTTGGTGCCACCAAGTGCGTCAATTTCCTCGATTTCAACAGGGTGAATTATGAATATATGCGCACGCTTGTCGATGCTTTGCGACAGGCCGATGCCGTACCCGACGCATTTTTGCTTATGAGCAGCCTCAGCGTGATGGGGGTTGGCGACGAAAAGGGGTACGCTCCCTTCACGGCCAAGATGATACCCATGCCCGACACACGGTATGGAGTGTCGAAACTCAAAGCCGAAACGTATTTGCAGACGTTGCAAGGGTTCCCCTACATTATATTCCGTGCCACAGGGGTGTATGGCCCGCACGAGCGCGACTATTACATGATGATGCGTTGCATCAAGGCCGGATTTGACTTCAGCGTCGGGTTCAGAAAACAATTGCTGACATTCATTTACGTGAAAGACCTGGCCTGCGCCGTTTTCGACGCATTGGAAAGTGGTGCCACTCGACGCAAGACTTACCTGGTGGCCGAATCGCACAGTTACACGCAGCGGGAGTTCCGCCACATAGTGGCCGCCGCGCTGCATAAACGGTGGGTGCTGCCCGTGTGCTGCCCGTTGTGGATGCTTTATGTGGTGTCGGCAGTGGCTGGTTTCATCGGCAAGCTCACATTGAAACCAAGCACCCTCAACAGCGACAAATACAAGATAATGAAACAGCGCAACTGGGCTTGCGACACGAGCGACGCAGAGCGTGACTTCGGTTTCGCTCCGCAATACGACTTGGAACGCGGCGTGGCCGAGGCCGTGGCTTGGTACAAGCAGGCCGGTTGGCTCTGACTCGGCAGGGGACAACTATATAGTGTCGCCATAAAGCCTTAATCATGTGCCGCACAATTTTAATCGGCGCAAAACCCGTTTCGTGGCTGTTTTTTTGTACTTTTGTGTATGGCTGGAAGTCTTTTCCCCACAGTTTGTGTCTAACCTGCTGATATAGCAAAAATTATGATGATGCCCTTACGATATATGATTGCTGCATCGCTGCTGCCGCTGGCCGTAGCAGGCAATGCGACCGATGTGGCTGGCGAGTGGGATGCGTTCGTGCCAGGTGGCAGTTTTTGGCCATACGTATTGGCCTGCATCGTAGCAACAGCCATGCTTGCCGCTTTTGCCTTAATATCGGTGGTGCGCGGCAGGCGACTACGCAAGTACCTTAAAATCACGGCACAGACTATCGGTGCGCTCAACGAGGAGCTGGTGCGCTCGAAGGAGGAAGCCGACCGCCTCAACGCCTACCGCGGAGCTTTCATCGAGAACCTTGCGCGAGAGCTGAAAGCTCCGCTCAACACCATCGGCGACTTCGCCTCGGCCCTGTCGTCACCAAAACTGAAACAAGACGACATCGCCGGGTATGGCAAAGTGATACGCCACTCGGCCAGGAAGATACGGCAGGCTATCGACGACATAGCCGACTTCTCGAAGTCGTATTCGGCAGGTGCAAGGCTCAGCGTGGGCGACGTGTGCATCAACGACTTGCTGCGAGGCATATACAACGACTTCAAGATTATCATGGGCGAACGAGCCGTGGCCATAAACCTTGTGCTGCCGCTCCCCGACGAGGAGAGCCACATCACAAGCGACCGCGAACGTATCTCGAAGATTGTTTACCACCTGCTCGACAATTCGTTCAAATACACGGCACAAGGGAAAATAACATTCGGGTACAGGTTGACCGATGACCGCAACAATATTCTCATTTCGGTCAACGACACCGGGATAGGCATACCACAGCGGAGGCAGATGCTGCTTACGCAGATTTTCGAGGACTGCCATGCCGACATAATGAACCTGCACGAGAAGATGGGATTGGGGCTGACCATCGCGCAGCGTAATGCGAGGCTGCTGCACGGAACCCTCTCGTTCAAATCGACGCAGGGCGTGGGTACCACGTTCACCCTTAGGCTGCCCACACACATCGACGACGGTTCCGCCCCGTCGGCCGCAGTGATTGCCGACCCCAATTATCCCACGGTGCTGATTGTCGAGGCCGAGAGCACTTCGTTCCTTTACCTAAAGGTACTTATGGAACGGCTCGGAGCCAACTTGTGGCTCGTACAGCACGCACGCACGCCGCAGGAGGCCGTTGAAGTGTGTCGTAACAAGGAGGTGAACATGGTGCTGGCCGGCGTGAACCTGTCGTCCGATGCCGGACTGAAAGCCATCGAGGAGATACACGCCATGTCGGCCACGCTGCCCATCGTGGCGGTGCTGCCTACCGGCTCGCACTCGCAAATCGACGATGCCAAGGCCGCTGGTGCCACCGACTACCTTGTGAAACCAGTCAACCGTAACGACCTAATGCGCCTGTGCCGCAAATACCTCGGCCACTACTTCCCTACTGCCACACCCTCCAGCCACTGACACATCGCCAATTAGCCCCTACCGAAGATTGGCAACCTTGCTGCCAAGATATGTAAATGAGAACACTGGCAGCGATTGCTGCACCAATAACGGCGGTTGAAAATCCGAAGTGCAGGATGTCAACAATCTGTTAATAACATTTGCAATTAGCTAGTTTCCAGCACCGCCAGTTGTGAATAATATTGTAAATTATGCTTGGGATTGGCGGCGTAGTCGATTGGTGAGCAAGTGCGCAGCCGTGGCAGCGCAGTCGGTTGTTCCTAAGCGGTCCATCATGCGGCTATATCCTGCCAGCATCTCGCTGCGCTGCGGAGTATCGCCAAGCAGCGGCGCAAGCTCGCGAGCTATGGAGCGACGGTTGCAGAAGTGCAACAGCAGTTCGGGAAGTATAGGCTCGTCGGCTATCAAGTTGGGCAGCGACACATACTTCACCTTCAGCAACCTTTTATACCAGTCATACACACGCTTGCTGCCATTCATGCGATAGCACACCACTTGCGGAGTGCCAAGGACGGCTGTTTCAAGCGTTGCCGTTCCCGATGTCACCACTGCCGCACGAGCATGGGCCACAAGTTCAAACGAGCACCCGTGCAACACACGTATGTTCTCTCCGCCGGCAATTCCGCTTTGCCGTAACACGTTGCGGTACTCTTCCTCGTCGATGCTTGGTGCGCCGCCTATCACAGGCTGGTACCCAGGAAATTCGCCACAGGCAGCAACCATCTCGGGCAGGTTGTCGCGTATCTCCTTGTGCCTCGACCCTGGCAGCAAGGCTATTATCGGGCGGCCTGCATCAAGCCCTTTCTGCTGCTTGAACTGCTGCTCCGTGGCAAACGACTTACGTGCCTCGGCCATCTCCTTCACCGTCGGGTTGCCCACATACTCCACCCGGTAGCCATGACGGGCATAAAAATCGGTCTCGAAAGGCAATATCGAATACATCTCGGCTATGTACCGCTTGATTTGTTTCACACGGTACTCCTTCCAGGCCCACACTTTCGGCGATATGAAATAGAACACAGGCACACCCACCGAGTGGGCATACTTAGCCACCTTCAAATTGAACGACGGGTAATCGACAAGCACCACGGCATCGGGGTGCCACTCGGCTATTTGCCGCTTGGCACATTTCAGGAACCCTGCTATCTGCCATATATGCTTGAGCACTTCTATGAACCCCATGAATGCCATTTCACGGTAATGCACCAACGGTGCTTGCCCGGCTGCACCGGCCATAAGGTCGCCGCCAAAGAAACGGAACTCGGCCTCGCGGTCTTCGTCGGTAATCGCTTTTATCAGTTGCGAGGCATGAATGTCGCCCGAAGCCTCACCGGCAATCAAGAAGTATCTCATCGCAATATATTCGTTGTTGGTGCAAAGATAGTGCAAGACGAGCGCAATACAAAAAAACAGCTCGCTGATTTTTTTGACATTGCCAAGTCGAACCAGCTCCAGTAGAGACGATGTGCACATCATCTCCCAGCTCCCCTTGGCAGCCACATTGCGAAGGCATTTCATCGTAATTTTTTTGAAAAAATGCGGAAATATGTATAATTTCCAATTTTAATGCTTAAATTTGGAAAACCAATTAACAAAAACTTTTTACTATTATGATTAGATGCAATCACTGCGGGCAAATGTGTGACGACACGGCAACGCATTGCCCCAAATGCGGGCAGCCGGTGAACGTGCAAACCCCACCCAACTTCAACCAACAGCAACAGCAGCAACAACAAGGTTTCTATACTGCCCCAAATGGCAGGAAAGTGCGCAATATGGAGATGCTTGAGGCCTGCAAGCTGTTTTGGATAAAATATGCCACATTCGAAGGACGGTCGCGCCGCGCCGAATTTTGGTGGGCCTATCTGATGACGTTCGTATTAAGCCTGTTGCTCAGCTGGACGTATATCGTTCCACTGGCCTGCCTCATCCCGTCGATAGCCGTGGGCGTGCGCCGCTTGCACGACATAGGCAAGAGCGGCTGGTATTACCTGCTGAGCCTCATACCTATAGTGGGCACGATAGTGCTTATCGTATGGTGGTGCCAAGAGGGCACAATAGGCCGCAACGAATATGGCGAAGACCCCAAGTATATAGCTTGACGTAAATGTGAATACATACCGAAATGAAGGAGGTGTGCCGTAATGCGCCACGGGCGGCTGAGCCGTCCAACCTTGCTTAACCTCGGCGTGAGGCGCCCCCTGGGAGCCGAACCCGAGGTAGATAAACCTTACACGCAAACGGCCTCGGATAGGTCGAATAGCTGCTTGTTGACAAGCAAATTCGACCTATCCGAGGCCGCATTTGTAATAGTTACTTCGCCGGTTTGGCTACACCTCACCGGCGGTGTTAAGCAAGATTGGACGGCTCCGCCGCCCGTGTCACATATCATTTCCTAATTATGACGCACCACCTTCTTAAAACACAGCACGCCATCCATCCCACATACAATTTGCACACAGTATATGCGCCATGAATAAAAAAACGTGATTCGGCGAACACATTTGTAACAAAAAAACTTCACATCTTGAATTAATTTTATTACATTTGTGACAAATTCACTCATATAGTATGAATAACAACAATAATTTGCCATTATTCCATTCCCTCATCTAAATACCATCATTGGGGTTAAATAGTGGCTGCGACGGTAGAATGACGACTTGCCGCAGTTTTGTCACTTTATTTTTGTGTACCGAGCGATGTATGTTTTCATTTAAATTGCCTTATGTTTATGGAAAAGTTCGTATTACTAATTCTGCTGTTATTGGTTGCTTGGTGGATAATTGTGATAGTTAAGTTCATACAATTATCCAAACCGGAGGAGAATGGCATCCAGCCAGTCGGGACACTGAAATTGACCCCGGCATTCATTTGCGTGATGTTCGGCACCATCTTCACCGCGCTCCTGGCCGTGGTGATGCTATTATAGAAGGACACCCCTACCCTTCCACACATTTGCCTAATGCGGCGCAAGCAATTGCCGCAACGCCGACATTGCCTTTGCATACCGCTCCAAGCACTGTTCATGCTCGACAGCGAATTGCGGCACCGATGCCAGCAGGTCGGCAGCTGTGCGCTGTGCCACCGCCTCGCCGACGCGAGCGGCAATGAGCTGCTGGACTATGGCGGTGGCTGTACCAGGCAGCACAAGCTCAATGGTTGCCACGCCGCCCTCAGTGCCAAATGCTGTGGCATACCCTGCAATTGCGCCAAGCAATGCCGTACAAGTTTCTTTGGCCTTCAAGGCTGCCAATTCGCCAAAACGGCAGCTGGTGAAAGGCGGAGCAGCGGCCTGCCCATCATCTTGGCGACCCGCAACGGCTACGGCCAATTGCGCCGTCACCTCCTTTGCCACTTCGTCAAAATCTATTCCTATGGTAATAGTGTGTTGCATGGTGTTCATTTCTTAAAAAACATTATGGTTATCAATATAGTCATCGCCGCAAATGCTATCCACGGCAACCGAGACGGCTGCGGTTCGCTGTGAGTTTCGGAACGGCTCTCCACCACCTGCGACGAACGAGCCTGCACCGATACCGTGGCAGTATCGCACCCCGATGCCAAGGCATGGCCGCTGTGCAACACCCTGACGCGGCGGTGCATCTGTGGGCTGCCAGTGTCGGAGGAGCTTGCCGTGGGGTAGAAATACCATTCGTCCACATTTATCTCCAAGTCATCGGTCATGTCTATAATCTGCTGCGACGATACGCCAACCGCCAAGCTGTCGGCAGCCGAGCGCACGACGGTGGCATCAACGGCACGACTCGTGGAGCGGCACGACACCGCCGCCGTAAGCAGGCAGCTAACCGGCAATGCCCACAGCACGGCCCTGGCGACACACGGTGTAAAGATACTTGTAGGCATAACCTTCCGATATGAAGTACCTCGATGCCCTTTCCGTGGCAAGCACCCTTGCCAACGCGCCGCTCAACGACAGCGACGGGCGTTTCTCTTGCTGAGCCTTAACTTTGTGGTAAATTTCCATCCACATGGCTTGCTTCAGCCGTGTCTTCTTCGACACGGTGCTGTGTTGGTTGATGTGCATTATCACATTATAGGCATGGTCAAAATCCACATAATAGAGCGGCTTACCGCCGAGCAGCACCTTTCTGACGAGTTCACGCCGGTTTATCCCTGCACCCCCCTGATAGGCATCCTTCAGTGCCTGCTTGTAGTCGCGCAGCAACTCGCGGTTTCGCAGCCGTGTGAGGCGCCTGCGTTCTTCGGCCATTTGAGTGATTGAGTTTTTCATGATACTTATGGTATTTTGGTTGATTATATGTGCAAAGATACCATCCGTAAAGGTCAAATGCAAATTATTTAAGGTAAAAATACCATCATTGTCTTTTTTGCTTACACACAACAAATTCAGCAATAGCGTTTTTTTTGATGCCACGGACACCTCTTTTTATTAAAAACAGGCACAAAAATCGCAGATTTTTAGCTAAGTTTGCATTACTTTTTTTGATTACAAGATTATGAAGATAAGCGCAATTATACTAGCCGCCATTGGAATAACCCTGCCTGCTGCGGCGGGAACTTACAGCGGCGTAAAGTCGTCGTCGCCCGAGGGATTTCATTCCCGTGGAATACTTATGTATGACAACAGCAACTACATGGGTTCGACCGACCAAATGTCGCACCTCTATATGATGGAAGGGGGCGAGCAGTACAGCGAAGATGCCGACTTCTACGTAGCCATGTCGGCACTTGAACATGGCGACTACGATTACAGCATTGAACTCTTCAAGAGGTTCGTGAACGCCTACCCGGCATCGATACGTGTGCCATACGCATGGGCGAAAATCGGCGACTGTCACTTCTTCAATGGCCGTTACACCGACGCACTTGAGGCATACCGCAACATCGAGCCGTCGGCGTTCAACAACGATTACAGCCTCGACCTCAACTACCGCGCCGCATACAGCCTGCTGAAAACCGGCGAGCGCGACCGGGCCAAACGCTTGTTCGAGAAATTGTCCTACACGCCGCGATACAGGCTTGCCGGGCTGTTCTACGACGCATACACCGATTATGCCAATGCCGATTACGAGCAGGCAAGCCGCAAGTTTGCACAAATACCGCCGGCAAGCGAACTTGGGCAGGCCGCAAGGTACTATGTGTGCCAGATAGCATTTGTCAACGGCGAATATGACCGCGTGATAGCCAACGGGCGGCAATTGGTGAAAGCCGCCGAGGGCAACGCCCAATATCAAGCCGAGATGAACCGCATAGTGGGCGAAAGCTACTATCATGGCAGCGATGACGACCAGGCAGAAGAATACCTGTCGCGATATATGGAACAGACCGATGCCGAACCGCAACGGTCGGCTGCCTACATAATGGGGGTGCTGCACTACCGCAATGCCGAGTGGCAAAGTGCCATCGACTGCTTTGCTGCCGTGACCGGCGAAGACGACGAACTTGCACAAAGCGCATACTTGTATCTGGGCCAGGCTTACGTCAAGATAGACAACATGGACGGGGCGGCAATAGCCTTCGAGAAAGCCTTGAACATGGACTACAACAGCTCGATACAAGAAACGGCTTTCTACAACTATGCCATATCGCAAAACGAAGGCGGACGCACTCCGTTCAACCGTTCAATCGACATCTTCGAGACGTTCCTGAACCGTTTCCCCGACTCGCGCTATGCCGACGACGTGGAAGACTACATGATAAACGCCTACTTTACAGGCAACAATTACGAACGCGCACTGCAAAGTATAGAACGCATAAGCAAGCCGTCGCGCAAGGTGCTTGCAGCCAAGCAAAACGTGCTGTTCCAGCTGGGTGTGCAATCGCTCTCGAACGACGACGTGGAAACGGCTGCCGACTACTTCGCCCAAGCCCGTGCAATGGGCAATTATGATGCCCGTGTGGCTGGCGACTGCAACCTGTGGACGGCAGAATGCCTTTACCGCCAGGGCGACTACAAGGGTGCCGAACGCGCCATCAACGCATACATTTCAACTGCAACAGCCGACGATGACAGCGGCAACATTGCCTTGGCACATTACAACTTAGGCTACGCACGGTTCCAGCAACGCAAGTATGCCGATGCTCGCAAGGCTTTTGCCTCGGCTGCCGCCGACAAGCGGCTGCCTGCCAACCTGCAAGCCGATGCGCTGAACCGCATAGGCGATACCTACTATTACGCCCGCGACTACGAGACTGCCGAGGACTATTACGAACAAGCCTACACAGGCAACAGTGCCGCAGGCGACTACGCTCTTTACCAAAAAGCCATGATGCTGGGGCTGCAACGCGACTACAAAGGGAAGATAAACATGCTCGACCAGCTGCTCAGGCAATATCCAAAGTCGCAACTGTGTCCGCCGGCACTGCTGCAAAAAGCCGAGTCATACGTCAACATAGGCAACAACACGTCGGCAATCGACACCTACAAGATGCTCATTTCGCAATATCCAGGTTCGGCCGATGCTCGCAAAGGGTTGTTGCAATTAGCCATCACCGAACGCAATGCAGGCAACACCGACAAGGCCATCGAGGCTTACAAGAATGCCATACGCCTGTACCCGACGAGCGAAGAGGCCGCAGTGGCAGCCGAGGACTTGAAATTGATTTATGCCGATGCCGGGAAACTCGACGAATACATAGCCTTCGTGAAAACGGTGCCTAATGCACCGCAAGTGGATGTTGATGACCTCGACCGCCTCACCTACGAGGCTGCCGAAAAGGCATACCTTGAACGCCGAGGCGTGGCAAAACTTGAAGATTACGTCAAGTCATATCCACGCGGGCCATACGTGCCAAAGGCCAAGTATTACATGGCAATTTCGCGTTACGAGGACGGGAAATATGACGAGGCACTTGAACTTGCCAACGACGTACTCGGCACAAGTGCCGATGCAACATTTGCAGTTGACGTGCTGCGCATAAAGGGGGAAATACTCATGAAGCAGAACCGCGCCGCCGAGGCTCTTGAGGCTTACCAGGAGATGGCCCGCAAGGCATCGGCGCAGGCATCGGTTATAAATGCCAACTTGGGCGTGATGAGGGCATCACTGATGCTCAACAAGTTCCAGGAAATGCGCGATGCCGCCGACCGCCTGCTGAAGTCGGGCGGACTGTCGGCCGAGGAAGAGAAAGAGGCACGCTACTGCCGCGCCACCGGCAACTTGAAACTGGGCAACGGCAATGCCGCCGTGGCCGACCTTGAAACGCTTGCACGCGACACACGCAACGTGTATGGCGCACAAGCAGCCTACGACCTGGCCAATTACTACTACACGGCAGGCGACAACGTGGCTGCCGAGGATGTGCTTAACCGCTTTATCGAGGCCGGAACGCCCCACAGCTATTGGCTGGCACGCGGTTTCATACTGCTCGCCGACGTTTACCACAAGAAAGGCAAGGAATTCGAGGCCGTGCAATACCTCAAGAGCCTGAAGGAGAATTATCCTGGCGACGAAAGCGACATCAGCGACATGATAGAATCACGGCTTGAACAGTGGGGAGCAGCCAAGAAAAATGCCGCCAACGAATAACAACTACAATTATGCGCTTACTACGATGATGATGAAACATTTTTGCATATCGATGATATTTGCCGCCATTGCCGGCGGCGCGGCTTTTGCACAAGAGCCTGAATTGAACAAGGAGATAACCGTTGACAAGGATTTTGTGCCGGTGGAGCAGAAAGCCACTAAATCCAACATATTACCCGAGGTTTACAACCCACAAGTCAGCAAAGGCGCAGGGAAAATAGGATATAGCGACTGGGCCGTGCCAGTCGAGGTTCCGGCCACTGCCGCCACCTTGCCACCCTACGGCTATGGCACCACTCACAATGCTACGGACAATCGCGGGTACTTCGAGTTTGGCATAGGCACCTGTCTGAATATGCTTGGCAGCGCAGGCTACCGGGTGGTAGATCTCGACGGCACAAAAATGAGTATATGGCTGCAACACAATTCCACATGGACAGGGGAAAACAAGTCGGCCAACTCTCCATTCGCCATAGACCAGCACTGGAACGACAATGTGATTGGCGTGGACTTCATGCACCGTTTCGGCAAGGGCGACTTGTCGGTCAACGCATTCTACCACTACGACAACTTCAATTACTTCGGACGCATGACCGACTGGTGGCCGGCCACCGATTCCACTCAATCAATCAATGAATTCCGCATCGACGTGGGCTGGACCGGGCCATTCAAGGAGAAGGAAGGGTTAAATTACTCGTTCCATGCCATCTACAACTACTTCGGCTTTTCAAAAGATGTCTTCGACCCTGTGCAGGGCAACAGTGAAAACCACCTAAGGCTGTCGCTCAATGGCGACTATGCCAGCAGCGATGTATCGCACGTGGGGGTTGACCTGGATTTCGACTTTGTGAATTACAACATACACCACTACATAACAGGCGCACTTGGCGACTCATCGTCGGTGGGACATGAAAACTTAGGCGTACTCAGCGTGATGCCCTATTACGCTTACCACAGCAACCGCATTAGCTTTAAGCTTGGGGTGAACCTCGACGTGTCGTTCAACGACGGGGCCGTATTCCGCTTTGCACCCCATGCCGAGTTCCGTTACGACCTGCTGCGCGGCTTGCAATTTTATGCCGAGGCCGACGGCGGCAAGCAGGTCAACACGCTGAGCCGTATGTTCTCTACCAACCGTTACATGTCGCCGCGCACATTGCCCATCAATTCCTACATTCCTGTAGATGTGGTAGGAGGGTTCAAAGTGGGGCCTTTCGGCGGTTTCAACGCCACAATCTACGGCGGCTGGTCGAAGGTAGTGGATGCCATGATGCCTACACTTGTAGAAACGCCCGACCCGGCCAACGCAGCCAACCCCGTGAACACATACAACCGCAGCATCTCACAATATGCGGTGCATGACATGAAAGGCTGGCGAGTGGGCGGCGAACTGGCCTACGCCTTCCGCACCATTGCCGATGCCTCGGTGGCGCTCACTTATTCTCCGCAAGAGGAAAACAAGGGTTACATATTGGGCGACGACCGCACCGAATTGGTACTCGACACGAAAGTGGCCTTCCGCCCCATAAAAGACTTATCAATAATGGTCGGATATCAATACCGTTCAGGGCGTTCGCTTATATACACCAGCAATTCGGGACAATGGCTCAAGCAAGACCTGCAAGATGTCAACTTCCTTATGCTCGGTGCAAATTACAGACTTAACGACATTGTGGGATTCTTCTTGGAATTCGACAATATACTCAACAAGCGGTGGGATACCCATTATGGCATGGGAACTCAGCCCATAGGCATAATAGGCGGCGTGAGCCTGCTGTTCTGAGAGAGACGGTATTATTATATTGCACATCTGGCAAGGGGCAACATTCCCCCTTGCCATTATTTTTTCAGCTAACATTGTTGCATTGTCATGGAAAAATATTAAATTTGTGTGAGACGTTATATACCATTTTAACCGCAATATCAAAGGACGTAAACCATTTGTATTTATATATTAATGTTCACTTATTTAAATTCTTTATTCGTATGAGAAAATCTTTACTATTAATGTGTGCGGCAACCGCAATTGCAGGTTTGTCGTTTCAAGCCCGTGCCGACTTGTACATCATCGGTGCCGTGGAAGGCGCAGGATGGAGTGCCAACCTTGGCGTTCCCATGACTGCCACTGCCACTGCCAACGAGTATGAAATCACCATTCAGGTGGAAGGCACATTCGGTTTCGCCACACAGCTTGGTGCTAATGCCGATGATTGGGATGGACTGAATGCCAATCGTTACGGAGCTGAATACGACCCTTATCCTCTAGCCTTGGATGTGGAGACTGCTATGTACAAGAACTCTTATGCTTTCAGCCTTAATCCTGGCGAATACCACATCGTGGCCAACCTTGATGCCATGACCGTTACAGCCTCTTCTACCACACCTGTAGAGCAGCCCAAGACCATGTATATTTGCGGTGCGCTTGACGGACACACTTGGAACCCAACCGACGGCGTGGCAATGACCGCCGGCGAAGATGAAGGCGTGTTCACGGCCACGGTGAATGTTACCGGTGGCGCAGGCGACGGAGTGGATAGCTTTGGGTTCGTTGGTTTCACAAGCCAGCTTGGCGCAGATGAAAACGACTGGACTACGTTCAACGCCAACCGCTTCGGCCCGTCTGCTTATAACCAAGCCGTAGCTCCCGGAACCGAATATGTAATGCAACGGAATGAAAATTCATTTGGATTGCCAGGCGGAGAATATGACGTGACTGTCAATCTCAACGACAACACTGCCACGTTCACTCCCACAGGAACAATTAATTACAACTACCCCGATACCATCTACCTGATAGGCAACGTCAATGGCTCAAGCGAATGGCTGCCTACCAACGGCATCAAGATAGCCGAGAGCGAAAGCACTCCGGGTGAATACAAGGGCAACATAACCATTACCGACGGCACCGACGGATACTTCGGCATAGGCACATTGCTAACTGAGGATGCCGAAAGCCAAAGTTGGAACACATTCAATGCCGCCCGTTACATACCTGCCGGCAACGACGCATTGGAACTTGGCGAGGCCGCAGAACTCAAGATGACTGGCGACGCATCGTTCACCATCACACCGGGCAATTATGACCTCACCATTAAGCTCACTTCAATCGCATCGGGCACCATCACGCTCAGCACTCCAGGCACATCAAGCCTAAATGGCGTTGATGCCGACGTGGCCGCATATCCCGTTGCCGGTGACGGCACAATCACGATTGTAGGCGAGGCAGCTACGGTCGAGGTTTACACCGTTGGCGGGGCACTGGTTGCCGCCGATGCCGAGGCTGTCACTTGCCCGGCAGGCGTGTATGTTGTCGTTATTGACGGCACTGCCCACAAGGTTATTGTGAAATAATCACCTTGTGGCAAATATGGAAAAGAAAGAGGACAAGTTGCGATGCAGCCTGTCCTCTTTCTTTTCTATAGTCCTTATCTGAATTTTTATTTCTTTATCGGACGGCAAGCCCCCATGTAACGGCGGCTGTAATAAGCATCGTCCGACTTGCTCACGCACACGCCTTGCGACGTGCTTGCATGGATGAATCTAAATCCGTCGCCAGTACTGTCAACCTCGGTCACAATACCTACATGGCCTATGCGCTTGTTAACCGACCGGCCATTGAAGAATACCAAATCGCCCGGGCGCAAGTCGCCACGCTCTATTTGTTCTCCGTTGTTGATTTGCTGGTGCGACGAGCGATTGAGCGCATAACCAAACTTTCCAAACACGTAGCTCGTAAACCCCGAACAGTCAAACGCCTTTGGCCCTGTGGCACCATATCGGTAACGCGAGCCTGTGAACGATACCGCAAAATTCAGCATCTTTTCAATAAGTTGGCTTTCGGCTACGCTGTCGCGGCTCTCATAGCTGCCTTTCAGCCCGTCCTTCCAAAAGCACGTTGAATTGCGGTATAATTGTATGTAATCGGTTGCAGCAAGCACCACCGAATCTACAGGTTGATAGAGCGATGACTGCTGCAATTGCTCAAGCACCGTGCCATACTTGCGAGTGCCAAGCATCTGCCCCCATGAAGGCAGCGACATGGCAGCCGAGGCAATTGCCACAACTGCTATTGCTAATATTTTATTTGTCAATTGCTTCATCGTTTGATTTTTTCCCGATGCAAAAATAGCAAAAATTATGCTATTACGTTTGCCTTAACTAAAAAGCAGCCGTTTTTTTGCGATATTTTAGATTTTGTCAAGCTATTTTGGCCTAAATTCTATCAGGTTGCACTCGCATAATTTGTGTTTGAAGTCCGATTATGCTATTTTTGTATTACAAATCATTTGCTAACGATATGAAATATCCGATAGGCATACAGAGTTTTGAGAAAATTAAGGAGGACGGTTATGCGTATGTCGATAAAACGGCATTGATATATAACTTGGTTCATGACGGTACTATATATTTCTTGAGCCGCCCAAGGCGGTTCGGGAAGAGCCTGCTTGTTTCCACCCTGAAGAACTATTTCCTTGGGCGCAAGGAGCTTTTCCGTGGGCTTGCCATTGACTCGCTTGAAACTGAGTGGGTTGAATACCCCGTGTTCCACATCGACTTCAACGGGGAGGATTTCACCATGCCGGGAACACTGGAGGGCAAAATAGAAAGTCTGATAGCCACGTGGGAAAAGAAGTATGGCCGCAACAACGAGGCTTTCTCGCTCGGCTCCCGCTTTGCCTACGTGCTTGCCCGTGCGCATGAGCGGAGCGGCAGGCGTTGCGTGGTGCTTATCGACGAGTACGACAAGCCCATACTCGACGTGCTCGATACCGACATCACGGTTGATGTTGCCGGTCATCA
>CALUIB010000027.1 GCA_944320595.1 uncultured Muribaculaceae bacterium
AGAAAAAACCTTTGTAATTAACTAAAAATAAATCAATTGTAAACTCTTAACAGTCCTTTAACGGGACACTAGTGATGCAGATTAATTACGTCAACGGTTCTATATACTAATCAGGAATCAAGGTTTCTATGAAATAATCGGTGGCTGCGAGAAGGTCAACAAGGTTATTTTTCACCACATCAAACACTATGTCGCCATCAATGTCGAAATATCCATGTGCTATGTGATTTCGCATTCCTATCACATCTGCCCATGGAATTTCGGGGCGTTCCACAGCCAACAATTTCGATTCAGTGATGTCATCGATTTTCTTTATGCCCTCACCAATGGCCTCGATAAGCATACAACTTGCAGCAAGGATTTTCATTCCATCGGGTGAGGCGTAATAATCGTCGGGCGAGCCAATGTCGGCATTCCATTCGCGCAGTTGCATTATGGCTGCCCTTATTTGCCTGAAAATGCTATATATACGGTGGTTACTGAATGACATAGATACTGTCTTTTTCTATTTCTTCAAGTAAAAATGGATTGATGTGGCGGTGCAACCTAACTACATCTACCGGACACTGCAACAGGTTTTCCAAGAAACGCTTCAGCCGCGCCACCAAGTACGCCTTAGGCTCCATATCGACACACACGTCAACATCGCTTCCAGCACGGTGCTCGCCTCGCGATACCGAACCAAACAGCCGCAACGATTTTATTCCAAACATCGACCGTAGCTCATCGGCATGCGTCTGTATCAGCGATATATATTCTTCCCTCGTATTCATACCACCACGTAGTATTGCTGCAACAAAAATAACAACTTCACAGCAAGCCACAAAATAAACCGCAATTTTTTGCTAAGACAGGCTGCGCCTCGGCAATGAAAAAAATCAGCAAGCTGTTTTTGCATTGCGCTCGACTTGCACTATCTTTCCATAACATAAGCTGCGCCTCGGCAGTGCAAAAAATCAGCAAGCTGTTTTTGCATTGCGCTCGACTTGCACTATCTTTCCATAACATAGGCTGCGCCTCGGCAGTGCAAAAAATCAGCAAGCTGTTTTTTGCATTGCGCTCGACTTGCACTATCTTTGTAAATGCAAAAAATCGTAACAGGACAAGATGAACGAAGCCAGTTTAAGCCAGCTTTACTTGAAGGACACGGCGTTCCAAAACTTGATGCAAAAACGCGTGTTCAACGTGCTGCTCATCGCCTCGCCCTACGATGCGTTCATGATAGAGGAAGACGGACGGGTGGAGGAGCAGCTGTTTTTTGAATATGCCGCGCTCAACTTGAGTTCGCCGCCGCGTGTCACACAGGCTCGCAACTATGCGGCAGCAATGGAGAAACTTGCCGAAAAGCATTTCGACTTGGTTATAGCCATACCCAACGTTGACATCAGCGAAACTTTCGTGAATGCCAAAATCATAAAGGGGCTGTACCCCGACGTGCCTTTTGTGGTGCTAACGCCGTTTTCGCGCGAAGTGTCGCGGCGGCTTGCCAACGAGGACTTCAGCGGTGTGGATTACGTGTTCAGCTGGCTCGGAAACGTGGATTTGTTGCTTGCCATAGTGAAATTGCTCGAAGACAAGCTTAATGCCGACAACGACGTGAACGTGGTGGGCGTGCAGATGATTTTGCTCGTGGAGGATTCCATCAGGTTCTTATCGACGATATTGCCCACGCTTTACAAGTTCCTGCTGCGCCAGTCGCTGATATTCTCTACCGAGGCTCTCAATGAGCATGAGCAGATGATGCGTATGCGCGGGCGGCCAAAGATTATGGTCGCACGTGACTATGAGGAGGCGATGCAGTTGTATGAGAAGTATCAAAAAAACATACTTGGCGTGGTGTCGGACATCTCGTTCAAGCATGGCGGCGTGAAGGACCAGCACGCCGGGCTGGAATTTGCCCGCGAGCTGAAACGGCGCGACCCGTTCCTGCCCATAATCATGGAGTCGAGCGAGGCGGCTAACGAGGCTGCCGCCCACGAAATGGGGTGC
This sequence comes from uncultured Muribaculaceae bacterium, assembly GCA_944320595.1. Classification (GTDB taxonomy): domain Bacteria; phylum Bacteroidota; class Bacteroidia; order Bacteroidales; family Muribaculaceae; genus Avimuribaculum. The sequence continues at coordinate 1,990 of CALUIB010000027.1, forward strand.
GCATTCATCAACAAGAACTCAAAACAGCTGCCCACCGAACTGGGCAACGCGCTGCGCAAATACTTCGGGTTTGGCGACTTCATAATACGCGACCCCGAGACGGGAAAGGAGATATTGCGCATCAAGGACTTGAAAGACTTGCAAAAGCACATTTTCGACATCCCAGACCAGTCGCTCCTGTACCATGCCAGCTACAACGATATTTCGCGGTGGCTCTACAGCCGCGCCATGTTCCCCATCGCCGAGGTGGTGAAGATGCACCGTTTCAAGGACATAAGCGAGGCGCCAGCCGTGAGGCAATTGTTCTTCGACCTTATAGTGAAGTACCGCAAGATGAAGAACCGCGGCGTGGTGGCGGTGTTCCACAAGGAACGGTTCGACCACTACTCCAATTTCGCCCGCATAGGCGAAGGCTCGCTTGGCGGCAAGGGGCGTGGCCTGGCATTCATCGACTCGATAATCAAGAAAAGCCCGCAGTTCGACAACCTCGACGGCGTTGGCGTGTCGATACCGCGCACGGTGGTGCTGTGCACCGATGTCTTCGACGAGTTCATGGAGAACAATAATTTGTACCCCATAGCCTTGTCCGACCTGCCCGACGAGGAGATACTGCATGCCTTTATCGAGGCAAAGTTGCCGCAGTGGCTAAAGGACGACTTCACGGCCCTGTTTGAGGTGGTTGACAAGCCACTTGCCATACGCAGTTCAAGCCTGCTCGAAGACAGTCACTACCAGCCGTTTGCAGGCATCTACTCGACCTACATGATACCGCATTTCGACGACAAGGACGAGATGATGCGCCAGTTGCTCGCGGCTGTGAAGAGTGTGTATGCCTCGGTGTTCTATGCCGACAGCAAGGCATATATGGCGGCCACCCGCAATGTTATAGACCAGGAGAAGATGGCTGTCATCATTCAGGAAGTGGTGGGGCGGCAGTATGGCGACATTTATTACCCGTCGTTTGCCGGGGTTGGACGTTCACTCAATTATTATCCCATCAACGACGAGCAGCCCGAAGACGGAGTAGCCGAGGTTGCCGTGGGGCTGGGCAAGTATATCGTCGATGGCGGCTTGTCGCTGCGCTTTTCGCCGCGCCACCCCGACAAGGTGCTACAAACCAGCATGCTCGACCTGGCCTTGCGCGATACGCAGACGCGCTTTTACGCCCTCGACATGAAAAGCGGCTCCACGAGCAACTTCAGCGTGGACGACGGATTCAACATTCGCAAGATGCGCATACAGGATGCCGCCGCCAACGGCTCGCTGCGCTATATGGTATCGACCTACGACGTGAACGACGGTGTGCTGCGCGACCACGACTCGGGCACAGGCCGCCGGGTGGTGACATTTGCCAATGTGCTGCAACACGGGGCATTCCCTCTGGCTCGTGCCATCGACCTGATGCTAACCGAGGGGCAAAAGGCCATGGGCAGGCCTGTGGAGATAGAATTTGCCGGAATGATAGGGAAAGACGAGAGTATGCCGCTTGCCAACGAAAAGGGGCAGATATACTGGTTGCAGATACGCCCCATTGTTGACCGCAAGGAGATGCTCGACGAGAAAATAATGGACACAGCCGACGAAAACCTCATCTTAAAGAGCCTCACTGCATTAGGCCACGGAATGACCGACAATGTGCAGTCGATTGTGATGGTAAAGGAGGAGGAGTTCTCGATGTTCAACAATTCGCTCATAGCCCGAGAAGTGGAAAAGATAAACCGCGGCTTTGTGGAACGCGACGAGGGGTATATACTCATAGGCCCGGGGCGGTGGGGGTCGAGCGACCCTGCACTGGGCATTCCCGTGAAGTGGCCCCACATCTCGGCGGCAAAGCTGATAGTGGAAACATCGATGGCCGGGAACCGCATAGAGCCGAGCCAGGGCACACACTTTTTCCAGAACCTCACCTCGTTTGGAGTGGGATACTTCACCGTGGGTGCGCCGGGCGACGGCAGCGTGTGGGACAAGGCATACCTTGACTCGCTTGAACCGGTGTCGGAAACACGTTTCGTGAAGGTGCTGCGTTTCGACGAGCGGCTAACTGTGGCCATCAACGGGCGCAAGAGCATAGGCATAGTGCTGAAACCCGGTGTCGAGGCTGCCATACAGTGCAACGACGGCACTCCCGACAACGGCGGCGACATATACGACACCAACCAGTAATAATTCCCCACATTCACTAATAATATATTAACAACGACGATATGGCATTTTTTAAGAAGTTGAAAGCGGTTTTCGGCTTTGGCGACGAAGACAGCGACGAGGAACTTAACGAAAAGTTCCTGCCCTACGAGGCTCAACATCGCACGCCATATATCAACCCTTTTAAAAAGGAAGAAGCTACTAACAAGACAATGGAAGAAAACATCAAGCAAGGAGAAGAACAAACTGACGCAGCAACGACTACGACGGCGGCACCGCGCACGGCGAATTACGAACTCGAAGAGCTGCCCATGGAGATGTATAACGGGGTGCTGGCTATAATCAATTCGACCATACCCACATTCGTCAGGGAATGCCTCGACGTGGAGGCCGAGAAACGGGCCATCGCCAAGGCCCTGGGGCCGCATATCAAGAATGCGATGCTGAAAGCCTGCCGCCAAATAGAGGAAGACGCTCGCAGCTATTGGGATGCCGAACGCGCCGATATGGCCAACCGCATAGAGCAGGCCGAAGCCCGCGGCAAGGAGGCAATAGAAAGTGCCAAGCTTGCGCAAACCAAGGCCGCATCGGCCGAGGCACAGCGCAAGGCCGTGTCGGAACGCTGCCATTCGCTCGAAAACCGCGTGGCCGAACTCGAAGCTGAGTGCGAGCAGTTCAGCCTCGAAAACAAGAGCCTTGTGAATAAAATAAAGGTGGCACAAGTACACGCCGACGATGCCGCCCACTACCGCGAGGAGGCCGAGGAACTGCGCCGCCAGATTGCCGAATTGAAGGAAAAGCCCACAGCCGAAAGCCTGGCCGAGGTAGAGGCCAAATGGAGCGGAGAGGTGGCAAAGCTGCAACAAGAGATAGCCACCAAGGATGCCGACATCGACGCATTGGCCAAGAAAGCCGAAGAAACGGCATCGCAGCTTGCCTCGACGCGCGAGGAACTTAACGAGGCACTTGCCACACTCGACATTGCCAACGAGGTGCAGGAGCAGGTTGACAAACTTAGCGACCAGCTCAAGGCTCGTGATGCCAAAATAGCCGCAATGCGCGAACAATGGGACAAGAAGGAGGCCGAGGCTGCCCGCAGCTACAACGAGGTGAACAACGCCAACCTTGACTTGAAATTGCAATACGACCTGCTGAAGGCCGAGGCCCAAAAGTTGCGCGACACCCTGGCCGATGCAGAGAAAGACAAGGAGGATGCCATAGCCGACCTGCAACAGCACTTGATAAAGGCCGAAAAGGACAACGAGATGCTGAAGAACCGCATTGAGTCACTGAAAGAGGAGGCCGAAAATGCCAAGAAACAATCGGTTGAAAACGACTCGGCTCGCGAAGAACGTGCCGAGGACATGAAAAAGCAGCTCGAAGCGGCAGCCATGCTCATAGAACGCCGTGACGCTACCATAAAGCAGCTTACCGATAAGGTGAACGCAATGGAGGGGGAAATATCGTATGCCCGCGTATCGGACAGCGAAAACCGCTTGAAAATAAAGCAGCTCACTGCCGAATTGGAGAAAGAACGCAGCCGCTCGAAAGACGCGGCCGAAATAGCAGCCGAGGAACAACCTGCCGAGGAAAAGCAGCCTGTGGCCGAACCAACAGCACCCAAAAAGAGGACGACACGGAAAACGGCGAAAAAGGACAAGACCGAGGAATTGCCGAGCAACAACGATGTGGCCATGCCTGAACCCGAATTGCAGGAAGCTATCGACCACGTGTTTAATATAAGCATTGATTCCGCCACCCCTCGTGAGGAACCGACAACCAATGTCGCCGATGAAGTGGAGGAGATGCGCGTTGTGGCCGAAATCCCTGCCGCATACGAGCCTGTAGCCGAAGGCGAATCTGCCGATGAACCGCAATCAGCTCCGCAAGCCGTGGAATTGCCCATCGACAACACAGTGAAACCGCCAGTAGAACCTATCGATGCCGAACCGGCAACCGCACTACCCGGCGACGAAATCGACACTACGTTCACAGTTGCCGATAGCGACACAGCCGACCTTGACGACGACATAGAATGGCTTATGCCCACAGCAAGCGAGACTCTTGCCGACGAACCAGAACCTTCGTTGCCCGAAGGAGGAGACTTTGTGCTATACAAGAAAGAAGAAAAGCCCGAGAAGGAGGAAGAACCCAAGCAACAGCAGATGTCGCTCTTTTGACGGCCATAAAAAAGGTTTAAACGCACCAATGTTTCCCAACAGCGGTGCGTTTAAAACCTTAAAAATCTAATCCTATGAAAAAACTTCCTCAAAGATAGGACTATTTTATGCCTTCTCCAAAAATGGCAGCCAAAAAGAACCGTAAATTTACCTAATAGAGATTAATTTGTTAATGCAGAAGTAAAAAACATATCAAGCAAGGCAATGAAACACTTTATATTAACGATGTTGGCTTTTATTATGGCCTCCGTGGCTGTGGCGCAGACGCAGCAGGGTATAGTAAAGACCAAGGGGAGGCTTAACGGCAACGGGTCGGTGACACCGGGGCTGATGCTGCAAGGTGCCACCGTGAAGGTGAAGGGGCGCACAGTCGTAGTCAGCAATGCGCAGGGTGCATTCTCGTTCCCGGTACCTGGCGACAGGTATTCGATAGAGTCCGTAAAGAAGAATGGCTATCAGCTCGTTGACCCCGATGCCACCTCGCGGCAATACTCCTATTCGGCAAACCCACTGATGATAGTAATGGAAACGCCTGACGACCGTGCCGACGAGGAGCTTGCCAACGAACGGAAGATACGCCGCAGCCTTCAACGGCAACTCATTGCGAAGGAGGACGAAATAGAGCAGCTGCGCGAGGAGAACCGCATCTCCCAAGAGGAGTACCGCTCCCGGCTACAGGAACTGTATGCCCGGCAGGAAACCAGTGAAAAGCTGATAAGCAAGATGGTGGAATATTATTCCCAAATCGACTATGACCAAATCGACGAATTCAACCGCCGCATAAGCTCGTATATCCTCAACGGCGAACTCACCCGTGCCGACTCCATGCTTGCCACAAAGGGCGACATCAACAGCCGCGTGGCGGCTCTGCGCCAGCACCAAAAAGCCAATGCCGAGGAGCAGGCTGAACTTGACCGCCGCCAACAGGCATTGTCGCAAAGCCGCGCGTATGCGGCTCGTGAGGTCGAAGACCTGGCCCAGGACTGCCACCACAAGTATGAAATAATGAAGATGCAGTACCGCAACGACTCGGCTGCATACTACATAAAGCTGCGGGCCTCGCTCGACACGGCCAACGTGGAATGGCAGATTGATGCCGCAGATTACCTCACCACATACCTCGCCGATTATGACCACGCCTTGCAGATATACCAGAACTCGTCACACATTGCCGCAACCCAAGGTGACGACAGCGGCAAGGCCATGTGCATGGATGGCATGGGCCACGTGTGGTACTTGCGCGGCAATTACAAAAAAGCTTTTGAATATTGCCAAAAGTCCTTGGACATACGTAAAAGGTTTTTGGGCGAGACACATATAGAGGTAGCCGGCAGCATAGCTCACATAGGGTTAATATACGACCGCATCGGCGACTATGCTCGTGCAGTGGAATGTTGCAGCCAAGCACTCGACATGACTGTGACCCTGCTCGGGACAAACAGTGCCACCACGGCCACAATGCTTGGGAACCTTGGCGTGGTGTATGAGAGCCAAGGCGAATATGACAAGGCCATAGACTGCTTAAACAAGGAACTTGAAATCGAGAAAACCTTAGGTGGAGAAACTTCCGTAGCTGTGGCTAATTGCTATAACAATATAGGCGTGGCGCAATCGGCTTGCGGCAATTATGATGAAGCCGTTGACGCTTATCGGAAAGCCTTAGCTATACTGACGACAGTTTACGGGCTCAACCACCCTGGTGTTTCGACTAATTATAACAACATGGGCGTCGCGCTGGCCCGGAACGGGGAATATGAGGCCGCACTGGAGTATTTTTTAAAGGCACTTGAAATATCAAAAGCCTATTTTGGTGAAAATCACCCGACCATTGCCACACGGTTGAGCAATATAGGGGGCATATATTATTTCCAAGGCCGGTTTGATGATGCATTGGAATGCTATGAGAAGTCGCTTGAAATCAATACCCGTTTGTTGGGAGACAAGCACCCCGACGTGGCCGAGGGATGCGCCAATATGGCTTCGGTCTATGAGGCCGAAGGGGATTTTGACATGGCATTGGCATATTACGACATGGCTTACCTCATATACTGCGACATTTGGGGCGAAAAACATCCCGCTGCGGCGAGGTGCCTTGTGGATAAGGGCGAAGTATATTACTCGCAAGGGAATTACGGCTTGGCGCGGAAATGTGCCAAAACTGCACTGAAGAACATCGATGATAATAAAGATAAGGAGATCGTGGCCGATGCAAATGACTTGCTTGAAAAAACGGCCAACTAAAAGAGAAAATTCATGGGAACTAATCAAACCTATAAATATTATGCTTTCATAAGCTACAATTCGGGCGACACCAATTGGGGCAAGCGGCTGCAACGCAAGTTGGAAAACTACAGTATGCCGTCAACGCTGTGCAACAAGCACGGCTGGAAACGCCGGCCCATGAAACCTGTGTTTTTTGCACCCACCGACATACAGCCCGGAGGGCTTACAGCCGAGTTGCAGGAGCGGCTCAAGGCATCGCGGCACTTGGTGGTGATATGCTCGCCGCGGTCGGCGCGGTCGAAGTGGGTGGGACAGGAAATAGCATTCTTCCACAGCCTGGGGCGCACCGCCAACATTCACTTCTTCATTGTTGACGGCATCCCACATAGCGGAGACGAGGCCACCGAATGCTTCAACCCGGTTGTCGATGAACTTGGATTACCCGAAATTCTCGGCGCGAATATCCATGAAAAAGTATTCCGCTGGGCGTGGCTGAACCGCCAGCGAGCATACGTGCAACTTATCACCAAAATGCTCGGCGTGGAATTCGACTCGGTGTGGCAACGCCACAAGCGTATGCTCGTCAGGCGCACGGCCTTGTGGGTGATAGCCGTTGCTGCCGTGCTGGCGGCACTGGTGGCGGTGTGGTCGGCGAGCCAGCCGGTCGATGTTTCCGTCAGCCTCAATGAGGCCACGACCCGTAACCCCAATCTGCCTCCGCTGCACGATGCCGTGGTGACAATAACGCTCGACAATGAAACCAAGTCGGACACCATAGCCACGCTTGGTAGCAGAGCCGAATTTACGAATATTCCAAGTCGTTTCATCGGGGAAAATGTGCGGTTGTCTATTGCCTGCCCCGATTTCCTGCCTATCGATACCACGATTATCTTGACCAAAGACATGGTATTCAATATTAGCCGCGACGCACGTGTATATGGCGGCATACGGTTTAGGTTGTGGAACTCAAACACCGAACAAACCGTTGGCGGCTGCCAGGTGGAGATAGCCGGGTACACGGCCTTATCCGATGAAAACGGGCTTGTGGAGCTTGCAATCCCACTTGAAAAGCAAAAAACGACATACGAGGTGAAAGCATCGACCACGCTGGCCGACAGCATAATCTATACCCCCTGCGGCAGTGACGATGTGCTAATAGTAACCGAAGAGTAGCACGCAGTGTGCGCCAGCATCTCAAAATTTCAGCACGCCTCGATAAATGGGCAATGCATTATGTACTCAGATGGTATGCAGACGCAGCACATACCACATCGACGGGTCAAAGCGCGGCAAAGCCACCACTTGCACGTCCTTGGCGCGGTCGCTCAGCGTGCTTTCGCCCTTCCCCACCGTGATGCCACGTGCCTCAAGAGCATTGCGCATCTCCTTCACGGCAGTGTCGGGGGTATTGTTGTCGTGGCTCAAGTGGCACAGGAACACATATTTCAAAGCATCGCTGTAATTAGCGGCCACGAAGGCGGCAGCCACCTTGTTGTCTAAGTGGCCCTTCTCGTCGCGTATGCGAGCTTTCAAGTATTCCTTGTAAGGGCCATTGGTGAGCATATCGTCATCATAGTTCGACTCTATCATCAAGAAGTTGGCTTGCCGCATATAGAAGTCGGCACGGTCGGTGATGCGCCCCATGTCGGTCGCCACCACGAAACGGCAACCGCTATGTTCCACCATGTAGCCCGAATTGTCAGTGCCGTCGTGCGACACCTCGAAAGCCGTCAGCGTCATTCCGGCAAGCGTGAACGGTATCTCCTTGAATATGGCCTCGTGATAGTCCTTTATGCGGCGCGATATGCTGTGGCGGCGCAAGATTCCATTGAGCGTGCGCGGAGTGCAGTAGATGCGTATGTGGCGGTATCTGCGCACCACTTGGTAAACATAGCGCACATGGTCGCCGTGGTCATGCGTCAGGCACACACCCTTCACCATATCGGGAGTCACGCCATTTAGCGCAAGCGTGTCAAACACCTTGGCTGCATCCACGCCGGCATCGATGAGTATGCCGGCCCGCGACGTGCCAAGGTAGGCGCAATTGCCGCTGCTGCCGCTGCCGAAACTTATAAAGCGCAATGCCCCGTCGTCGGCCGGCTTGTCTTGCGGCCCATCTTCCCCGATTATCGGGGTAAACTCCGGCTCACCGGCATGAACAGTGGCGGAGGCGGCGAAACCACCGTCCACGGCGGCATCGTCGGCATCGAAGATTATGGATTGTTGACGTTCGTTCTTAATATATTTCTTAGCCATTGCCTATTTATATAGCAGGAATATGGTGGGGATTTTGTCGTAATCATATTTGGCACTCCCCCACTCGCCTATAGTCCTTGTAACGATTGACTCCCGGCTGCCGGTCACGTCGCTCGCCACGCACAGACGCAAGTGGCGCGGCAGCGACCGTGCAAGCTCGGCAAGCAGCTTGTTGTTGCGGTAAGGTGTTTCGATAAATATCTGCGTCTGGTCCATCGCATTGATGCTCTGCTCCATGCTGCGCAACTTTCGCTGCCGCTCGGCGGTGTCGATTGGCAAATACCCTATGAAAGCGAAACTCTGCCCATTAAACCCCGAGGCCATGAGCGACATGACTATGCTCGAAGGCCCCACGAGCGGTACCACCTTCAGCCTTTCACGCTGTGCCACGGCCACCACGTCGGCACCAGGGTCGGCTATGGCCGGGCAGCCAGCCTCGGAAATAACCCCCACCGGCTCGCCACGGCGCAGAGGGTCGAGCATACCGGCCACCTCCTCGGGGCGAGTGTGGCGGTTCAGCTCGCTAAACGTGAGCGAGTCGATGTCGATTGAGCGGTCGCACTTCTTCAAGAAACGCCTGGCCGAGCGCACATTCTCCACAATAAAATGACGCACCCCGGCCACGATGCGCCGGTTGCCCGCAGGCAGCACATCGTCGATTTCCCCCTCGCTAAGAGGCACTGGTATCAAATACAAAGCGGTTTCAAGCATCTACTTCACCTTTTAGCTTACAAAGATAGTGCAAGTCGAGCGCAATGGCAAAAAAACAGCTTGCTGATTTTTTTGACACTGCCGAGACGCAGCCGAAATGCAAAAAAATAATTTTTTTACCTTCCACCTTGGTAAAAACACGTGGTCGCCTTGTCATGATAATGAAAACATACATGAAGAAGTAGCTTCATTTAGCTTGATTAGATGTAATTGGATAACATATGTGTAGGTGTTGGCTTGATGTGAATCAGGTCAACATTTTTTTATGCCACCTTTTCACGGCAACTATTTGAGCAATCGCGCCTCTTTGCTAATTTTGCACCCCTGAAAAAAAATATAGATTGTTTTTTATGCGTGGCCGGCCGCCAAGGCAAGGCTCGCTATGGAGAGTTTTAGGTTTATGAAAAAAAGTTTGATTGCTTTAGGTTTCGGCACTCTCGGATTGGGCATAGCCGAGTTTGTCATGATGGCGATTTTGCCATACGTTGCCCAAGACCTTGGCGTGGACATACCCACGGCCGGGCACTTCATTTCGGCATACGCGCTCGGCGTGTTCTGCGGAGCTCCAGGGCTGACATTCGTCCGCCGTTTCCCGTTGAAAAACATTCTTTTGGGTCTCGTGGTGATAATGCTTGTCGGCAACCTATTTGCGTCGTTGTCGGTCAATTACACTATGCTACTCATAGGCCGGTTCGTGTCGGGGCTGCCACACGGGGCATACTTCGGCGTGGCCTCTATCGTAGCCGAAAAGCTTGCCGACCACGGCAAAGGCTCGCAGGCCGTCTCGATAATGGTTGCCGGCATGACCGTGGCCAACCTCTTCGGCGTACCGCTTGGCACATCCATCTGCACACTCATGTCGTGGCGCGTCACATTCATACTTGTGGCAGTGATAAGCATAGGCGTGTTTTATTACATCTATAAATGGGTGCCTCAAGTCGAAGGGCTGCCACGCAGCAACTACAAGAGCCAGTTCCACTTCCTGCGCAACATGGCTCCGTGGCTCATAATCTTATCGACAATGCTCGGCAACGGGGCGGTATTTTGCTGGTACTCCTACGTCAACCCCTACCTCACGACCTCCTGCGGCTTTAGCGGCGACGTGGTTCCATTACTCATGGTGCTTGCGGGTTTCGGCATGGTGGTTGGCAACCTTGTCAGCGGCCGCCTCTCCGACCGCTACACGCCAGGGCGCGTGGCATTTACCATGCAGATAGTAATCACGCTTGCGTTGCTGGGGCTGTTTTTCTCTTATCATGCGCCATGGCTGTCGGTACTGCTGCTATGCGTGTGCACCTTCGGGCTGTTTGCCGTTTCAAGCCCGCTGCAAGTCTCCATCATACATTTCTCGAAAGGCGGCGAGTTGCTTGGGGCGGCTTGCATACAGATGGCCTTCAACTTAGGCAATGCCATAGGGGCGGCAGTGGGCGGCATACCCTTGCGCCACGGCTTAGGCTATGAATACACGGCACTGATTGCCATGCCGGTGGTGCTGCTGGGAGCAGTGCTGACGCTCATCTTCGTGAAAAGATGCGAAAGCAAGGCATAAGAAATGCTGTTTCTTAAAATTTCGCAAAAATTAAGTTGGCTCTTAAACTTTTCCGTATTTTTACATCATAAAACCAAAGAACAATGGTTTTAAAAGTTATGTAACATGAAACGGATAGCTTCGATACTGACAATGGCTGCAATAATGGTTGCATCGTGCTGCTCATGCCTGCCAATGCGCAACATGGACCGCACTCCGCCGCCTCCGCGCAGGCACGCCGAACCGCCACACAGGCACAATGCCCCTCCTCCACCCGGGCACAACAAGCCCGGCGGCCATAACGACCGGCCGCAGCCCAACCATCGTCCCGACCGCCCTCCGCGCTAAAATCAAGGATATAATGACACAGCCTACTATGGGAGGCGAGACCAAAGGCATCTCGCTGCATGAATTCAACAACCGCATAAAACGGTTGCTCAACGACCGTTCGGTGCAAAATTGCTGGATAATAGCCGACCTTAGCGACGTGGCAATACGTGGCGGACATTGCTACCTTGAACTGGTAGAAAAAAACGCCGCCGGTGCCACCATAGCCAAAGTGCGCGGCATAATTTGGGCCGGGCGTGTACAGCATTTACGCAGCAAGTTCCTTGCCGTCACCGGCCAAGACTTGAAAAGCGGCTTGAAGGTGATGGTGGAGGCAAGCGTGAACTACCACGAACAATATGGATTGTCGGTAATAATCACCGACATCGACCCGTCATACACCATGGGCGACATGGAGCGGCTGCGCCGCGAGATACTCGCCAGGCTGCAACGCGAAGGGGTGCTGGAGATGAACCGGCAACTGTCCGTTCCGCCAATGCCGCAACGCATAGCCGTGGTGTCGGCAGCCGGCGCGGCAGGCTACGGCGACTTCATCAACCAGCTGCACGGCAATTCCTACGGGCTGCAGTTCTATACGTGCCTGTTCCAAGCCACCATGCAGGGAACCAACACATCGCCAAGCATAATAGCCGCCCTCGACCGCATTGCCAGTCACATCGACCTGTTTGACTGCGTGGTAATAATCCGCGGCGGCGGAGCCACGAGCGACCTTAACTCATTCGACGACTACAACCTTGCCGCCAATGTGGCGCAATTCCCACTGCCGGTGGTAGTGGGGATAGGCCACGAACGCGACGTGACGGTACTCGACTATGTGGCGGCAATCCGCGTAAAGACCCCCACAGCCGCAGCCGAGTGGCTAATATCGCGCGGCGTGGAAGCACTGTCGAGATTAGACAGGCTGACATCGGCCATTTGCGACACTGCACGCCAATACCTCAACGCCGCCGCCCAGCAACTGAGCTACTACACTGGCAACATTCCGTTCCTGGCCTCGTCGCGCATCGAGAACAACCGCATACGCCTGTCGCACTTGCTGCAGATGATACCCACGGCAACGGGTGGGCGCATTGCTGCCGCCGACGAACGGCTCCGCGCCCTTGGTGCAGCCGTAAAGCAGGCTCAAGCGCAAGCACTGGCCAAGGAAGGGCTGAAATTAAAGGCCCTTGCCGACAAGATAGAGATACTTTCGCCGCAAAACACATTGCGCCGCGGTTATTCAATCACCATGGTCAACGGCCATGCCGTGAGCGATGTGGCCGAACTAAAAGCCGCCGACACGGTTACGACAAGGCTCGCCTCGGGTACATTCTCGGCAACAATAACAGAAATCAACAAAACTCATAAATAATGGAAAACAACGACAACGAAAAAATGACATATTCGAGCGCAATAGCCGAACTCGAAAAGATTGTGCGCGAGATGCAAAGCGACTCTTGCAGTATCGACAACCTGTCGGCCCTCACTTCCCGGTCGCTGAAATTGCTGAAGTTCTGCAAGTCGAAGTTACAAACCACCGACGAGGAGCTGAAAAAGATACTTGCCGAGATAGAGCAGTGACCCCTCTCACGCGGGAACAGTGCGCACTCACATTTGCATTGGCTGCGACCGACCTCATTCATATTAAATAGCCAGTATTGAGACGATGTGCACATCGTCTCAATACTGCACATAAAAAAAGCTGTTTCCCTCACACTCGAGGAAAGCAGCTTCAAACTTTTTTCTTTTACTTGTCGTCTGTAGCGTAGTGCAAAATTACTTTGCAACAGTAGCAGAGTCAACAGCTGCGCTGTCAGCAGCGGCAGTAGTGTCAACAGCAGCAGTAGTGTCAACAACAGCAGTAGTGTCTTCAGTAGTAGCAGCTTCGTTAGTAGTAGCAGCACCACCGCAAGAGAACAAAGATACGCTAAATACAACAGCAAATAATAAAACTAACTTTTTCATTTTCTTGGTTTTTTTAATAATAAAACAATTTCTTATGCTTCAAAAACGATGCAAAGTTACTACTTAAATTTTATTTCCAAATATTTTTTTTGAAAAAATCGCCCTTTCGGCAAGAAAAAATATGTTTAAAAACTCTTTTTTTAGACACACTATTTTACATTGCATTAATTATCAGCCATTTATCATCATCCCATTAAGCATAACCTGCAATGCCTCTGCCATGAAACACATGGCTGACATTTTGTCGCTAAACGCATGAAATATTGGCTGCTACACGCCTGCCACGCATTCATGGCTTGATGTTCTGCACCCCAATTTGCATTTTTTGTAGGAAAAGGAGTAATTTTGCACCACATTAATATATTTAGACAAGATGACCGACAAGTCGATTTCAGGCCTTTACACGGTGCAGTTCCACACACTGGGCTGCAAACTCAATTTCTCGGAAAGCGCAACAATGGAACGGTTGCTCGCCGACCACGGGATACGGCGTGCCAAGCCGGGCGAGGAACCCGACGTGTGCGTGGTGAACACTTGCAGCGTGACCGAACTGGCCGACAAGAAGTGCCGACAAGCAATCAGGCGGCTTGCCAAAAGCCATCCGGGGGCATTAATCATAGTAACAGGCTGCTATGCACAGCTGAAAAGCGACGAAGTAGCCGCAATCGACGGCGTTAACATAGTGATGGGCAACGACCGCAAGAACCACATTGCCCGACTCATAGAGCAGTGGCAGGCCGACCGTGTGCAACCGACGATGGTTGACGTACACGGGTTCCGCGAGCTTACCGACTTCTGCCCGTCGTGTTCGCGCGGCGACCGCACACGATATTTCCTGAAGGTGCAAGACGGGTGCGACTATTTCTGCACATATTGCACCATCCCGTTCGCCCGCGGCCGCAGCCGCAGTGCCACTATCGACAGCCTTGTGGAGCAGGCGCGGCAGGCAGCCGCCGAAGGCGGAAAGGAGATTGTGCTGACAGGTGTCAACATTGGAGACTTCGGCAAAAACACCGGAGAGCGGTTCATCGACCTTGTTAAAGCCCTCGACGCAGTGGAGGGGATAGAACGGTACCGCATATCTTCAATCGAACCCGACTTGCTCGATGACGAGGTTATCGACTTCGTGGCTCAGTCGCGACGTTTCATGCCTCACTTCCACATACCGCTGCAGAGCGGCAGCGACGAGGTGCTGAAACTCATGCACCGCCACTACGACACTGCCCTGTATGCCCGGAAAATCGAAAAAATACGCTCGGCAATGCCCGATGCTTTCATAGGGGTGGACGTTATGGTGGGTACACGCGGCGAGACGGCTGAACTATTCAAGCAGTCGCGCGACTTCATTGCCTCGCTCGACGTGTCAAGGCTCCATGTATTCCCTTACTCCGAACGTCCCGGCACCGTGGCACTGCGCATCGACTACGTGGTTGACAAGCACGAGAAGGAAGAACGGGTGGCCGAAATGCTGCGCCTCTCCGACGACAAACTGCGCCTTTTCACCTCGCAATACCTTGGCACTCGCAGGCAGGTGCTGCTCGAACACCCGGCTCGTGGCTGCAACGTGATGCACGGTTTCACCGACAACTACCTGCGGGTGGAAGTACCACGGCACGACGAACTGGCCAATTGCATAACCACCGTGAGCTTAGACTGCCCAGGCAACGATGTTGAAACCGTAAACGGAACAATAGTAGCACCATGAGCAATAACAAATACAACAAGATACTATACTTGCCGCTCGACGTGGCACTGCACTTGATGGCATTACTGCCGCTAAGAGTACTTTACTTTATTTCCGACCTCATATACCTGCTCGTGTACCACGTTGCACGGTATCGCCGCAAGGTGGTGAGGCGCAACCTCACGGAATCGTTTCCAAAGAAAAGCGAAAAGGAAATTTTGCGCATTGAGCGTGACTTCTACCACTTTTTCTCCGACTACTTCGTCGAGACCATCAAGCTGCTGCACATCAGCGACAACCAAATGCGCCGCCGCATAGTCTTCCACGACGTGGACATCATCGACCGATACTTCAACCAAGGGCGTTCAATACTCATCTATGCCGCCCACTACGGAAACTGGGAATGGCTGCAATCGGTGACGTTGTGGTCGCGCCACCTTGGCGACAGCAATGTGGTGTATGGCAATGTTTACCGCCCGCTGAAGAACGAGTGGTTCGATGCGTTCTTCCTGCACATACGCAACCGTTTCCACACTGTGTGCCACCCCAAGAAAACGGTGTTCCGCGACCTGCTGCGGCTGCGGCGCGACGGGAAACTGTCGATTACCGGCTTTATGAGCGACCAGCACCCCTCGCCCAACGAGAGCGACCACGTGATACGTTTCCTCAACCACGACACGGCAATCATCACTGGCAGCGAGCTGCTGGCCCGCAAACTCGACTATGTGGTGCTGTACTTCGAGCTGCGCCGCCGTCGCCGCGGGTACTACGACTGCCACATTCGCCTCATCACCGATGACGTGAAACAGTGGCCCGACGGCTCAATAAGCGACGAATATGCCCACCGACTCGAAACGCAAATCAACGAAGATCCGGCTCTGTGGCTTTGGACGCACGACCGCTGGAAACATAAAGTGAAACTCACTGCTAACGATGGAAACGATAAATGAAACACAAGGCCGCAAACTCGCTGCTGTGATAATAATGAACTGGAACGGCGCCAGGCTGCTGGAGCAATTCCTGCCATCGGTGTGCCGATATACCAATGCCGAGCTGGCCGATGTGATTGTGGCCGACAACGGCAGCACCGACAATTCGCTGCAACTGCTACACGACCGTTTCCCGGGTGTGAAAACAATGCCATTCAAGGAGAACCACGGTTATGCAGGTGGATACAACAAGGCCATAGCCCTGTCGAGCGGCTATCGCTATGCCGTGCTGCTCAACAGCGACGTGGAGGTAACTCCGAGCTGGCTTGAGCCGGTTATCGGCTACATGGAACAACACCCCGACGTGATGGCCTGCCAGCCAAAGATTTTGTCATACGCCGACCGTAACCGTTTTGAATATGCCGGCGCAGCCGGTGGTTTCCTCGACTGCCACGGCTTCCCATATTGCCGTGGCCGCATATTCGACAGCATCGAGCATGACCACGGGCAATATGACGGCACACCTGCCGACGTGTTCTGGGCCTCGGGGGCGGCAATGTTTGTGCGCACCGAAAGTTACTTGTCGCTCGGCGGACTTGACGACCGCTTCTTTGCCCACATGGAAGAGATTGACCTGTGCTGGCGCATGCACCTGGCCGGTGGCCGTGTGGTGGCGGTGCCGCAAAGCACAATTTACCACTTAGGCGGCGGCAGCCTCCCGGCAAGCAACCCACGGAAGACCTACCTCAACTTCCGCAACAACCTGCTGCTGATGCACAAGAATATGCCTTGGCGCGAAGGCCGCCGAATGCTGTTTGTGCGCAGGCTCTACGATTCGCTGGCATTCTTCATGTTCGTTGCCAAGCTGCAATGGGGCAACGCCCACGCCGTGCTGAAAGCCCACCGCGACTTCCGCCGAATGAAAAAGCTTTATACTTCATTCCCCGCGAAAAACCTGCTCGGTTCATTTCCCGGCACCGATTGCAATATCATAATCGATTACTACCTGCGCCACCGCCGCAAGTTCTGATACAAACCAACCATCATCAATGGATACAAGCTACAACAACCCAACTGAATATTATAATAATGTGGCACAGGCCGCCAGGCGTGAAACGGTGCGCTTGTCGCGGCAAGTGGCATTGGTGTCGTGGACGCGGCTGGCAGTAGTGCTGTTGGCAATAGGTGGTGCATGGTGTTTTTGGGGCGACACACAGGTGGTCGCCACCTTGATTGCCTCGTGCGTGGTACTGTTCCTGCTGCTCGTGAAATTGCACAATCGCCTGTTCGCCGCACTTGAAATGCAACGAGCCTTGGAGCAGGTGGCAGCCGACAATCTGCAACGCATCGCGCTCGACCTCAACGACCTTGACGGCGGAGAAGAATACATCGATGCCCGCCACCCTTACAGCTACGACCTCGACCTGTTCGGTCCACGGTCGCTTTTCGCCCTGCTCAACGCCACCGCCACCGGCAGTGGCCGCGAACTGCTTGCACGCAACCTGCAAAATCCGGCCAA
Source organism: uncultured Muribaculaceae bacterium (assembly GCA_944320595.1). GTDB lineage: Bacteria > Bacteroidota > Bacteroidia > Bacteroidales > Muribaculaceae > Avimuribaculum. Next base: position 19,454 of record CALUIB010000027.1, read on the forward strand.
TGTGGCCGACGCAATAGAACAACGGCAAGAGGCCGTAAAGGAGCTTTCATCCATGCCTGATTTCACTACACGCCTGCAAGCACTCGGCATAGTGGCCGGAGTAGGCCGTGACAAAAAGCCAGACTATGCACGCAATACTGCACCAAAGGTAAAACTGCAATGGTGGCAACGGGCAGCAACCGTGCTGTTCCCTACAGCCATTATCGCCTTGGTGATAATGGCCCTGATAGGCATCGATGTGGCAATATACATAGAAACAGCCGTCGTAGCATCATTGCTGACAGCAGCAGCCGGTGCGAAAATGGTAGGCAGGCTGCACACAAGCGTGGAACGTGTGGTGAACCACATATCCATCTACCACGACTTGTTGCATGAAATAGAAGAACATAACTTCTCATCGCCGCAGCTGCAAGAGCTGCAACAACGGCTCGGCAAGGGCAATGAAAAATCGTCGGCAATCATGCGCCGCCTGTCACGCCTGCTGTCAAACCTCGACCAACGCTACAACTGGCTCAGTTACATACTGCTCAACGCATTGCTGCAATGGGACTACTGGCAAGCCTGCAATGTGGCTCGGTGGATGGAACGATATGCCGACAAACTCGGCGAATGGGATGCCACACTCGCCCGCATCGACGAGCTATGCTCTCTTGCGACATTTACATTCGGCAACCCGGGGTTCGTGTTCCCTAAAATTTGCCGCGACCCACGCGGTGTGATAATCAAGGCCTCCGGGCTTGGTCACCCGCTGATACACCGCGACCGCTGCGTGTGCAACGACGTAAGTGCCATGTCGGCAGGCAACTTCATGGTGGTCACCGGCGCAAACATGGCAGGCAAAAGCACCTACCTGCGCACCGTGGGAGTCAACTACCTGCTCGCAATGGTAGGAGCGCCAGTATTCGCCGCCGAAATGACAGCCGGCCCGGCATCACTGTTCACCGGCTTGCGCACAACCGACTCGCTTGACGATGGCGAATCTTATTTCTTCGCCGAGCTACGACGGCTGCAATCGATAGTGGAACGTGCCGCAGCTGGAGAACGAATGTTGATTATCCTCGACGAGATACTCAAAGGAACCAACTCGGCCGACAAGCAAAAAGGCTCGCTCGCCTTGGTTGGCAAACTCGTGGGAATGAACATAGCTGGCATAATCGCCACCCACGACCTTGTGCTTGGCTCACTCGCCGACCGTTTCCCGGGGCGTGTGTTCAACCGCTGTTTCGAGGCTGAAATCAATGGCGATACCCTACACTTCGACTACACCCTGCGCCCCGGCATAGCCCAGAACCTCAACGCTTACTTCCTGATGCAGCACATGGGCATAGTGTAAGCACAGCGACAGAACGCCCCATTCACCAGTACGTAGAGACGATGTGCACATCGTCTCTACAACCACCACCAGCATCAAATCACATCACTCCACCCGTGCGTAGAGACGGCATAGTATGCCGCCTCAAAACAGCCACAAACAAGCAATGCGGCATTCATAGAGACGGCATAATATGCCGTCTCTACGCACGGGTGGCAGTACACTTCATACAGGGAAACACAAAAAGCGGCCTGCCCCGACTAATGGGAACAGGCCGCTTTTTATATGCGATGACTAATCAGCCACGATTGCTGTTACTTCACGATAACCTTCTGAGCCTTGCCGTCAACCTTCACGATGTATGCACCTGCTGCGCAGTTAACCTCGTTCAAGTTGCCCTTTGCAATTAGCGCACCACCCATGTTGTAAACCTCGACATCGGCAGCCTCGCCCATGATAGCGATACGCCCGTCAAGCCCTACAGCCACGGCAGCCTCACTATTAATTACATATTCAACACCCGAAGTCTCGGTTCCACTTATAACAATATTATTAATTTCAAATGTCGGAGCACAGCTTGTTGTACTTGTATATTGGAATGCAAGGCGGATCTTCTTTCCTGCAAATTCATCCAAGTTAATAGCATCGAGAGTAACAAACTTAAAACTTGAACCATCAGTCCAACCTGTGGTTGTAAATTCCGTCCAATTTGCTGTTTGCACATCATCGGTATAATCACTTGCTACTTTTATTTTCAAAGATTCATCTATAGTTGCACCAATATATCGGCAAGCTGCGTCAAACACCAATTGAGCTGTTTTGGCTTCCGTGAGATCAATTTCAGGAGATACTAACCAACTTTCAGCCGCCTTGTTTTCGCCAACAAATGCAGATGCCTTCCAATAAGTTCCATATTGACCGTCCTCATATTTCCACACATAATTAAGTGTACCCAAATCAATGTCTTGGAACTCAAAACCTCCATCTGAATCTTTAAAGGTTTCGCTAAAAAATATTCCTTCTTCAGGCTCCGGGTCAGGAACTACGCTACCACCCGGCTCAGTTACTGATACTACATAAATTTGAGGCTCGCCACCATAAACAGCTGCGATTCCAATTACATCATATTCCTTACCAGCCTCAAGAGCTGCGAGCTGATCGTTAGTGAATGTGCTGAAACGAGCATAAAGCATTACTTTGTTGCTACCACTATTGGCATAATAGTTGGTACGATCTCCATCTACTTCAGAAGTAACGGTTACATTGCTTACTCGTATGTATTGGTTTGCAATATCTGTTGTGACATCGGTAACTGCTACCGTCTTCGGCGCAATTTCGCCATCATTTTCAGTAGATTCAGCAAATGTTTCGGCATAATCCCATACTGCTAACTGAGCTATACCTTGGTATTCAGAACGTTCGCCCATAAACCCGGCAGGGATTACATCGCCGTTTGCATACGTAGTGGAAAGCTTGCCAAAGAATTGGGTAAAATCAGTTCCATCAGTTACAAAAAGATAATTTCCATTATGGAACGCAACAGTTACGGGGCTTGTAAACTTTATCAACGAGCCTTCAGATGCAGCTACCATTGCGGCAATGTTGGCCACTTCTGTGGGGAAAGTGTAAGTGGCCGAAGCTACCGAGCTTTCCACTCCGTCCAGCACAGCAATGGCCTTTACAGTGGTAGTTGTGGCAACTTCAAACGGCGCGCTGTATTTTGTCGAAGAAGTCGTAGGATCGTCTCCATTTGTAGTATAGTAAATGTCAGCACCATCCTCAGCCGAAATAGTCACAGTTTGAGCCTCAGTATATGTGCCGCTGGCAGGCGAAAAAGTCGGGGCAGCAGTAACTTCCTCGTCTCCCAACGCACTTATCTCTACGTCATCAATCCAAAAGCGCTGCTTTGATGCAGTCGAACCTTCAAAAGTTATTTGACTCCCATTGGTAGCACCAGTAATATTAATTGTGTATTCGGTGAATTCCGTTGGCGTCAATGTTATTTCCGATGGGCTTACGGTTCCGTTAGTAATGCTTATTTTTAATACCGTGGCATCTCCGGCACTCCAAGCTGCGGCCTTAATGACCATTGTTGCATTACCTTCAAAATTCAATGCAGGTGTTGTGGCAACACCAAGCTTGCTGCTTGTTCCACACTTAACACATTGACTTCCTGCACCACTGTTTTCAAAAGTCCATCCATCATTGTCGGCACTAATAGTAGAAGTGCCTATGTTACCAGTCCATACGCCATCATTTCCACCTGTACCATCGCACTGGTCGAATGTTTCATGGAACACCACTGTCTGCGCACTAGCAGCAAAGCTGCCGATTGCAAACAGCATCACTAAAGAAAGTAATAATTTTTTCATACGCTTGTGTTTTTAGTTAGTAATTTGTTTCCTTGGCATAGAAGCCTCTTTGACTACAAAGATAGCATTTTTGCCGACATAGCGACATTACAAAGCAGTAAAAATATTCGCCAATTTATAACCTGCGTGCTAAATAATATTAATGCGCCGCCGCCCTTTGTGGATACGATGTGCACATCGTATCCCTCCCCACCGCATTGCGGTGGGATTTCATTGCTGCTGTCACCGAGACAATGTACGACAAACTGCCATAAACGCCGCCCCACCAAAAGCGTCATAAAAATCAATATCGGAAAAAAAATTCGATTTTTTTGCAAAAAAATTTGCCAGTTCAAAAAAAGTGCGTACCTTTGCAACCGAAATCAACAAGCTAATGACTCCGTAGCTCAGTTGGTAGAGCAAATGACTCTTAATCATTGGGTCGAGAGTTCGAGCCTCTCCGGGGTCACAAAGCGGTAACCGCACAACGGTTGCCGCTTTTTTTTCATTGCGGCATTCCCCAAAAATATATAATCCTCCGCACACCGCCACAACAACATTACGGCGAGTTGCATTGCCGCCTGCCACCGAGGGTGTACCATAACCCCGGCATCAATACCGTTGACTTGCAATATATTAATGTGATTGCAGAGACGCGATTAATCGCGTCTCTACTGGGCAAAATCGCATTTAGATACCTATACACAAACCACCACGACTCATTACCGTGATAATTTAATTAGGCTTTGTGCGAAGGATTATGAGAATTGCCTGTTTTAAGCTTTGGCGGTATGGCGCGGCTGGGTGAAATGGATTATTGTCCAAGAGATGGCAAAATAGGCTGCGGTGAGAAGCCATAACATGGCGTATGGGTGGGCGACTTGCCACAACAGCGCACCATTGCTTTTCATGGCCACATATCCGTTGATGGCCCATGTGGAGGGGAAACAGCTTCCTATGACAGTCCATAACGGACTCATGGCATATCGCGGCCACGAAAGTCCCGAAAGGAACAGGAATAGTATCGACGAGAACACGAATAGCAGAAATACCGTTTCTCGCTCATGTATGAATCGTTGGATTGCCATGCCCATGAATATGGTGGATAGCAGGAACGGAATCATGAAAATTGCCATATCGAGCGAATGTCCGTTTTGCGGGAATGAAAAGAACATTGGCACGTATTTCAGAATGTAAATAGACGGAATTATGTATATGACGAAGTAGCACAGGGCCTTCCCCGCCATGGTGCAAGCCGTGCTTGCTGGTATGGCCATCGGGTCGATGCCGCCATTTCGCCGTGCACGTTCGCGGCTGCCAGCGGCAAGCATACAGATGCCAAGTACAAGGCTCTGCTGCAATATCAGCACAAGTATGCCCGGGAGCAGTGCCGAGGCCAGCCCCATAGAGGTATTGCCCATTGGCACTTGGAAGCTTTCAACCGTGGGGATTATGCCGCCGCTGCCAAGCGAGCTGCCTTGCATGGCTGCCAGTTGCATCACGTCGGCCTGTATATCGGCACTCATGCTTGCAGTAACGTCGGTTTGCGCCATCAATATGCTTTTGTACCTTAGCAGCAGGCTCATGTCGCAGTACACTGGCAAGTGGGCTTGCTCGCCGCGGCCTATCTGTTGCTCGAAGTCCTCAGGGAAATGCACTATGCCGTAGCATTCCTTTCGAGCCATTGCCTGCCTGGCCTCCTGCATATTGGCGGCATATCCGGCAATTTCCACATATTGCGAGGCATCAAGACGGCGGGCGTATTCACGCGTTGTCTCGGAACGGCAGTCATCGACAACGACTACTGCCACGTCGTGCACATATTCCCGGTTGTATATCAGCGCATAAAGTATAGGGTATGCGATGGGTAGCGCAAGGAAGAACAGCACCACGCCCATGTCGCGCGAGGCAAGGTGGAATTCACGCTTGCACACCTTGAAAATATCGGTTATGTAATGCCTTATTCTATTCATCACAATATTTAATCTTTTTATGGTATGTACACCGGGCGGCGGCACATTCGTTTTAGGTTGAACAGGGGAACGAACGACAGCAGAACGAATATCAGCAATGCCATGAAATAGTATCGCGAATAATACAAGTCGATGCCGTTAAGGGCCTGGTCGATGTATATCATGAAGTAGTAGCGAATGGGCAAGATATAACTGATTATCCCCACCCATCCATACATATCCTCGACAGGTATCGTGAAAGCCCCTATGGAGAATGCCAGCACACTGATAAGCGAACACACGCTAAGCGCGAGCCGCATATTGGGGATTATTCCGCACACGAGCACGGCAAACCCTTGGCAAGCCATCACGAGCAGCAGCATCGCAGCCATCATCACCGCAATGTGGCAGTGCAGCGGAAAACCGAGCCAGCCGAATATGGAAAGCTGGATAACCCACCCGGTGAGCGTGAAAAGCAGCGTCTGTGGGGCAAGCCGGCCCATCACGGCAATGATTATCGAGCCGCAGCAACTGTCTATCCACTGTGGCGATGTGCCACGCTTAATATCGTCGGTGATGCTGAACACTGTGACAATCATTACCATCAAGGCCAATATGCCCGGGATAAACGAGTTGCTCATGTACACGGGGTAGCTCATCCACGGGTTATTGATGAGATGCATATCGGCGACAATAGGTTGCAGCATGGCCGAGGCACTGCCATCGGCAAGCCCAGCCGATGTGAGGGTGGCTTTTACCAACGCCCCGTTTGACAACACCGATACGGTCTTGAACCCCTTGAACATTAGCGATGACGGCACCACGTAGGCATAATTGATGTAATATGAAATTTCGGGCGAACGGCCTGCGACGGCTTCGCTTGAAAAGTTTTCGGGGATAAGGAAGAAACCGTTGATTTCGCCACGCTGCACGGCATCGCGAGCCTCGGTGAAACTGGCGTAGGTGGCCACCACGTCGGTGTTTTGCATGGCATCGATGTTTGCCGCAAGTGTGCGCGACAGTTCCGAACCGTCGAGATCGACAATTGCCGTCGGCACACGGTTGGCAAGCCCCTCGCTCATGAGGTTCAGCATCAGGAATGCCGATACCAAGGGGATGGCCACTATCGACACAAGGAACAACGGGCGGCTCATTACATATAAGCAGCCTTGCCTTACCGAACCGTATATTAGCCTAAATAGCCTTTTCATCATTCATATTGCTTGGCATCGAGCAGTATTACCGACATTCCCGGACGCAGGTTTTCGATAGGTTTTGTGGGGCGAGCTTTTACTTGGAATGTCTTGCTGTCATATTGTCCTGTGGCTTTTGTGGCATTCCACACAGCGTAGGTGCCCATATCCTTTATATGGTATATCCTCACGGTGGTCTCCATCTTGCCAAGTGCCGGAATCATCACTTCCACTTCCTGCCCCATGGCGAGATGGTTAAGCAATTCCTCGCGCACATTAAATGTAACCCACTTGTCGTCGCTGCGCATCACATTCATTATGGGAGTGCCTGTGCCGACCAGTTCACCCTCGTGCGGATATATATCGGTCACTTCGCCGTTGCACGGAGCCGTGAGGTACTGGTCTTCGAGCATCGATTCCACTTCCATCACCGTGCCGCGTGCCGCTTGCTGCTGTGCGCGTGCCGCCTCTTTGTCCTCGGATTGCGCACCTTCCAGGGCCAAATCATATTGCGATTTGGCTGCTCGGGTTTGGGCCGCCGCTGCATCGTATGCTGCCCGTGCCTCGTCGCGTTTTTGCTCCGACACCACCCCCTGCTTGTAAAGATTTTCCATGCGGCGGTAGGTTTTTTCCCTTATTGATTCAGCTGCAAGGGCTTGCTGCCACAAGTCGTGGGCGCTGCTTATTATCTGGCTGCGAGTGCCGGCCTCAGCCTTGCGGTTCTGTGCCGAGGCTGCATCTTCCATAGCCTGAGCCTGAATTAATTTTGCATCAACGGTAGATGAGTGTATGTAGGCAAGTGTGTCGCCTTGCTTCACTTGCTGCCCTTCTTCGACGTAGAAGGCCACAACCCTGCCAGGGAGCTTGCCCGACACTCTCACATGAGTGGCCTCGACCTGCCCTTGCACTGTCTCCTCAGGAGGGTTGATGAGGAATATTCCCGTAATGCACAATACCAGCAATATCACAATCACTATTGCCAACCCGACAAATAGCGTGCGGTCTTTCTTCTTTACATCTATGTTGTCCATATCTCTATTGCGTATATTTTTATTCAATAACTTGTGACGGAACGAGTGTGCCCAATGCCTTGGACAGATACACGTTGCACAGCTGCACATCGATTTGTGCGTCGATGTTTTCGCTGTTGGCCTTCAGCCATGCGGTCTGCGCTGTCATCACGTCGTCGGCAGTCATCACCCCTTCATCGAAACCCAATTGAGCCTGCCGCAGGTTTTCTTCGGCCTTGGCAAGGTTGGAACATGTCATTGTGTAGGTTTTTATCGATTCTTGGGCTTTGAACGATGCCTGGCTCACTTGCAGTTCCACTTTTTCCCGGGCATCTTCGAGTTGCAAGCGGCGTACCACGCTTTCGCTCTTTGCGCTGCGGTATTTGTTGTAGTTCCCACCCCAGTGCCACAATGGGATTTTAAGCACTGCACCGACGCTGAACATTCCATCAAATTTCTTTTCGAAACCGTTGAACAGGTTTGGATTGGTAATAGAATACATTCCCATTATAGCCAAGTTTGGGAGCATGGCAGAGCGTTCGACTTTTGCCTTTGCCTCATATATTTTTACTGCGGCTTGTAGTGTCTGCAACTCGTTGCGCCTGTCATATACTTCGTTCATGTCGTAATTGCGGGCTGGCAGCTGCTTTATTTCCAGCTCTTTGTCTTCATCGGCAAGGGTAAATGTGTCATTTAACGGCAGTCCGCACACTTGCGCCAATGCCATCCTCGCCAATGCCAACCCGTTTTCCACCTTGGTCAAGTCAACATTTGCCTCATTGAGTTTCACCGCCACGCTCAATTGGTCGGCACGTGTCGCAACCCCCTCGGCAAGCATGGCATCGACGTGTCGGCTCAATGTGTCGAGCAAATTTACGTAATCCTTTGCCAGATGGTATTTTGCTTTAAGCGATACCACTTGCCAATAGGCGGCATCTACGTTGCAAATCACTTCGGCCATTGCCATGTTGTGGCTTGCCGCAGCCAATTGCTCGGCATAGCGAGTCATTTCGTTCATAGCCCTTATTTTCCCTCCCATATAGATGGGCTGCGTCAGTGTCACAGCTCCCGCAAACACGTTTTGCACGTCAAATGTCATTGCGCTTTTGGGAATAACGGCCACTTGCGACGGTACAGGTTGCCCGTTCACCATTACTGGCTGCCCGTTGGCCCCAGTCACAAGATTATAACCATACGAGCCTGTTTGTGGGTTGAAACTCATTGTCGGCAGCATTTGGTCGCTTTCGAGCAGCGAAATCTCTTTTTGGTTGTATAGGTACAGCCCCGTGGCATCGAGCGATGGCAGATAGGCCGCACGGGCAGCTTTTCGCTGGTAGCTTGCCCCACGCTGCTGTTCGTTGGTGATTTGCAGCTGTTTGTTGTTGCGCAAGGCCATGTTGCGACACGAGTCGAGCGTCACGACAGGCGCTTGGGCAACTGCTACCAGTGCCGTCAACAGCATAATAATTGGTATGGTTATAGTCCTAAATGTGCATCTCATCGTCGGAAGTAATTTGCTTGATACAAAGTTAGCATTATTTGCCAATTATGTGCCGCATCACGGAAAAACAGACCAACAATGCGCCTAAATTATCGAGTGACACTATGCCGAGGGGTGCATTTTTAGGCTTTCCGATTTGTGGAAGATAAAATTATAGGCAAAAGTGCAGTATTCTATAGCGGATAGTTATTTTTTATGGGGAAAGACGCATATTGGAAATGGATGCTAAAAAATCAGCGAGTTGTTTTTTTGCATTGCGCTTGACTTGCACTATCTTTGCATAAGCGAGCGCTTTGCACCACACCAATTTGGGTGTCATGCGTTCGTCAATGTTGCAAATAATCAAATTGAGCCATGTTAAAATACCCAATAGGCATACAGAGCTTTGAGAAACTTAGGGAGGACAGTTATGTATATGTCGATAAGACGGCATTGATATATAACTTGGTTCATGACGGTACTATATATTTCCTGAGCCGCCCACGTCGGTTCGGGAAGAGCCTGCTTGTTTCCACCTTGAAGAACTATTTTCTTGGACGCAAGGAGCTTTTCCGCGGGCTTGCCATCGATTCGCTTGAGACCGAATGGGCTGAATATCCTGTGTTTCACATCGACTTCAACGGGGAGGATTTCACCATGCCGGGAACACTGGAGGGAAAAATAGAAAGCCTGATCGCCACATGGGAAAAGGAGTATGGCCGCAACGATGAGGCTTTCTCGCTCGGCTCCCGCTTTGCCTACGTGCTTGCCCGTGCGCATGAGCGGAGCGGCAGGCGTTGCGTTGTGCTTATCGACGAGTACGACAAGCCCATACTCGACGTGCTCGATACCGACATCACGGTTGATGTTGCCGGTCATCAGTGGCAGCTCGAAGACCGCAATCGCGAGACGCTGAAAGGTTTTTACTCGGTGTTCAAGGCCGCCGATAATGACTTGCAATTCGTGCTGCTGACGGGGGTAACGAAGTTCTCGCAGGTGAGCGTGTTCAGCGGTTTCAACCAGCCGGCCGACATAAGCATGGACCCGCGCTACGAGACGCTGTGCGGCATCACGCAGCAGGAGATGGAAGGTTATTTTGCCGAGGCCATCGAAGAGATGGCAGGCAGCCAGGGCATCAGCGGTGATGAAATGAAGGAGTTACTGAAACGGCAATACGACGGCTACCACTTCAGCGAGAAGATGACCGACGTGTATAACCCGTTCAGCCTGCTCAACGCCTTTGCCACCGGCACGATACGCGACTACTGGTTCAGCAGCGGAACGCCGAGCTACTTAGTGCGGCTGCTGTCGCACACCGACGACAACCTCGACGAGATAACGGGTAAGTATTACGACCCGCGCGAATTTGTTGATTACAAGGCCACGGTTGAAAAGCCGTTGCCGATGATATACCAGAGCGGCTACTTGACAATCAAGGACTACAAGCCGCGGCGCAGGACATTCCTGCTCGATTTCCCCAACAACGAGGTGAAGAATGGGTTCGTGTCGCTTGTGGCCGCCGATTATTTAAAGCCCCGTACCGAAAGCGTTGACAGCTGGGTGCAGGACCTGCTCGACGCGCTTGAGGATGGCGACACCGACCAACTGTGCAAGCTGTTCACGTCGTTCCTCTCCGACATACCCTACGCCATGCGGCGCAAGGAGAACGAGAGGGAGAGGGAGCGGTACTTCCACTACACGTTCTACCTGATATTCCGCCTTGTGAGCGTCTATACGGTATATGCCGAAAAGCAGCAGAGCGAGGGGCGCGTGGACTGCATAGTGGAAACTCCCGACTACGTTTACATCTTCGAGTTCAAGCTCGACGGCTCGGCCGACGATGCGCTGGCACAAATCGAGGAGAAGGGTTACGCACGCCCATACGCCGCCGACAGCCGCCGACTATATAAAATTGGCGCGGTATTCTCCTCGCAGACCGGCACAATTTCAGAGTGGAAAGTGAAAGAATCAGGACGTTGAAATGAATATAGCAGCAATAGTAGCAGTTGACAAGAATTGGGCAATAGGCCGTGCAGGTGGACTGTTGTGCCACTTGCCTGCCGATTTAAAACATTTTAAGTCGGTGACAATGGGGTATCCTATCATTATGGGCCGAAAAACATTCGAGAGTTTTCCACGAGGTCCGCTACCCGGGCGATTAAACATAGTGTTAACACACAATTCGCATTACGACAAACCCGGTGTAGTGCTGTGCCATGGCATAGATGATGCCCTTTCCGTAGCCAAGGCCTATGGGAAAGACCGATGCTTTGTGATAGGGGGCGGCAAAGTATATGCCGGCTTTGCAGGACTTTATGATGAACTGTTCTTGACGCAGATAGATGCCTGCTTTGACGATGCCGACACATTTTTCCCTGCCATAGACACGCATGAATGGGAGTTGATAGAAAAAAAGGACTGCGCTGCCGATGAGCGCAATCCTTTTCCTTATAGTTTCATGCACCTGAGGCGGCGCAATCATTAATCGATATCATTGGCAGCCGTTGGTGCGTCAATGTTTTTCCCCGATGTCTTGTAGTGCGTCAGCTTTGCAAAATTTGTGGGGATGGGGGTCGAGAAATTCATCTCTTTCCGTGTTATGGGGTGTACAAAGCGCAGCGTCATGGCATGCAGTGCCAGGCGGTGTATGGGGCTTGTTTTTGCTCCATATTTGCGGTCGCCCACTATGGGATGCCCCATGTCTTTCGAGTGTACGCGTATTTGGTTCTTGCGCCCAGTGTCGAGTTCATATTCCACCAACGAGTATCCATTGCCCGTGGTGATGGTCTTGTATCGAGTGATGGCAAGCTGCCCTTTTTCGGGATTGTCGGTCGAGTACACTTCGAATTGCGAATTTTCGGCAAGGTAGCTTTTCACCACACCCTCCCGGTTCTCCATGATGCCTTCCACCACAGCCACATATTTGCGGTTTATCACCATGTTGCTCCAGTTGTGCTGCATCACGTCCTTTGCCTCGCGCGTCTTGGCAATCATCATAAGCCCCGAGGTGTCGCGGTCGAGCCGGTGGACGATGAATACTTGCGCCTTAGGGTCGTGTGCCTTGACGTATTCACGCATTATGCTATATGCCGTGCCGTCTTTTATATGGTCGGTTCCCATCGACAGCAGCCCGTAACCCTTGTTGATGACGAGTATGTGCTCGTCTTCATACACCAATTTCACGCGCCGGTTGTCGAATACCACAAACGAGCGGTCGAAGTTGACCGAGAACAGGTCGCCAGCCGCCACAGGAAAGTCGAATTGCGTGTGCGGAACGTGGTTTACGGCAAACTGGTTGTGCCGCAGCATCGACTTTACCTTGGTGGGCGTGTGGTCTGAAAGTATTTTTATGGCAGTTTCGAGCAGAGTGCCGTCTTCGGCGATAGTCCACGACTGAATATTATCGGGGCGCAGCCTCCGTTCGTTACCTTTGTTGCTTTGCTGTCTCATGATGTGTAATCCTTATTTTTCTGCAAAGTTAATATTCTATTCTCTTTGTCCGATAGCTTTCAGCCCTAAAGGTGCATATTTTATTCCCCATGACAGGTATATGCCAATCCTTTTTTTAAAGCATTTCAATGAGAGCGTTGCGAAAAAGGGTGGAATGTGCTGGTCGAGGCTGCAAACGTAAAAATGTCATTCCTGTCAAAAAGGTCACACTTTCATGCGTGGAAATGCGTCGATGAAACTACCTGGGGTGATGTTGACCACCTCGGTGCCGCGGCTACGGGCGTAACGTGCTATGGTGAAATATGACTTGAAAGCCACGTAAAAACTATACATTATGGTGTGCAGCGGGTGGTGCATATATTCAGTGTTGATACGCTGCACCTCGCGGTCGTCTTCCTTGTAAAAGTGCGGTTGCACCGATACCACATTGTTGTCATCGTCAACCGACAAGGTACGCGTCCACGAGTGGTCGGCACCGGCTATGTAAACTTTCTTGTACCCCATGCCGATGGCCTCCATTATCGACGGGATAAGTACGTTGCGCGGCCGTGGCATTCCTAATCCACGGCTGTAGCACCAGTCCTCAAAGGCCGAAAAACCCTCCACTGGCGTGGCGTTGTAACGTGCCACGGTGAGCAACGGGTTTACGGGCAATTGCGGCAATATCGCCCGCGCTGGCACGAATAGCGTCATCTGCCACTCCACATGGGCTATGCTGCTCCACAACTGTTTCACGTTGGGCTGGTCGAGGGCGCGAAAGAAGTGCCCGTCGGCAAGCAAGTAGTAAGCAGGGCGCAATTGTTTGAACAGCGGAGTGCAGGCGGCAAAATTCACTGCCAGCAAGTCGTGCATGGCAAGGAAATCGGCGGCACTATCCACCGTGTTGTTAAGCGACGGACCGTTGCCAAGCACCACTATACCGCGAGCCATGGCCTTGTCGCTTGGTTTCACGCGCTTGACACGCCTCGATTGCAGCACTATTTTCAGTATGCTCAGCAGCGACTGGCACAGCTGCGTGACAAATGCCTGTATTCTTTCCATCCCTACGCCTTTCACAGCTCGTCAAGCTCCTCGCCAGTACGTTCCATTATGTTTGCTGCCAGGTTATCGGCGGCTTGAATTATGCTTACGAGCGGGTAAAGTTTCTTCGATGTGTCGAAACACCGCTGGTCTTCGTAGCTGTTCATGTTTATCCCCCATGCGCCCATGTGCCAACGGATGGCAAGCATCTCGTCATCGCTCATTTCCAATCCGCTGCACAGCAGCAATATTACCGATTTTTCACCATGCCCCATTGGGAAGTTCTTGTAAGATATTTTATAACCTTCACAATCCTCCCACTGACCGATTGCGTTTTTGCGTTTTTTCACCGAGCGCACGTAAATATCGGCTTTGCACACATCGTGCAGCAAGCTCGCAATGATAACGCTATCGCGCCCAACTTCCCCGGCAATGCTCGGTTCCAGTATTTTCATGCCTTCCCACACGGCCAACGCGGCGCGGCAAGTGTTGAGCGAGTGCAACACCAGCCCCCCCTCGGTATTGAGGTGGTGTCCGGCCGATGCCGGTGCAGTGAAAAAGCCCATCTCGTCGAGGCTCTCGATGGTGTCGTCAACGCCGTTGCGCCCCGTAGAACACAGCAGCTCTATGAATTCCTCCTTGTTCTTCTTTATATCCATGATGTAACAATTTGCCCACAAAGTTACTGAATGTTGCCGTAATAAAAAAAATCGCTCCCTAATACCCCATTAGCCTAATTAGACTAATTGGACCAATTGGGTGCAAAAAAGTGAGGCCCGGGCGGCTGTCTCCAGCTGTCCGGGCCTCCCACATGGGGCGGTGACCTACTCTCCC
>CALUIB010000028.1 GCA_944320595.1 uncultured Muribaculaceae bacterium
GGCCAACATATTCAAACAATCATTTCCCATTCTACAAAATAAAGGAGTACTAATCAATCTAACAAATTTATCCCCACCGTTTTTCTACTGACCCCTAATTTCCGCTGACTCCAAATTTATGTACTATTTTTGGCAAATCAAAACGAACTGTAAAGCACTATAAAAAACATCGGATTTCGCGACGACGCTGAAATTCGATGTTTTACGTTCTTTTAAGCTTGCTACAGTGCGCACTGAGTACACCCATAGGGAGTCGAACCCTAATCGAAGGAACCGGAATCCTTTATTCTATCCATTGAACTATGGGTGCTCATCGGCTTTCGCCATACTGAAAAAGCAAAATTACGGTGGTTTTGCGTTTTCGGTTGGCAAAAGTAATAATATATTTGTAGCTTTGCAAATACAATAGCAAATATTTCAACAGATTTTTATGAACGTCAAAATAGAAGACAGTTGGCGCAACGAGCTTGCCGATGAGTGGGAACAGCCTTATTTTAGGCAACTTGTAGATTTTGTCCACGACGAATACCGCCACCATCAGGTGTTCCCACCGGGGCGTGAGATTTTCGCCGCATTCGATGCCACGCCATTCGACAAGGTAAAAGTAGTGATACTGGGACAAGACCCATATCATGATGTTGGCCAGGCCAATGGGCTTTGTTTCTCGGTGCGTGACGGAGTGCCGTTTCCTCCATCACTCGTAAACATATTCAAGGAGATACACGATGACCTCGGCAAACCCATCCCCACGAGCGGCGACCTGACACGGTGGGCACGGCAAGGTGTGCTGTTGCTCAATTCCACACTAACGGTCAGGGCTCACAGTGCGGGGTCGCACCAGAACCGCGGATGGGAAGAATTTACCGACCATGTAATTTTTCACCTTGCCAAGCACCGCGAACACTTGGTATTCATCTTGTGGGGGGCTTACGCCATAAAGAAGGGTTCCTTCATCGACCGCACACGCCACCTTGTACTCACATCGCCGCACCCGTCGCCACTATCGGCGCACCGCGGATTTTTCGGCAACAAACATTTCTCCCGTGCCAACGAATATCTCGTGGCACATGGTATAGAGCCTATTGACTGGTAATTAAAACTTGCTTATATGATGAAAAATATAGCCACGACACTAATAACAGCAATACTGACAGCAGCGACAGCATTTGCGCAGCAGCATATCGACACTCGGACGCAAATCTTCGACAGCAATTTCAAATCACTGCAAGTAAAGTTGTCGGGCAACGACTACTTCCCACCAGTACTGATGATGAACAGCGACAAGGTGATTGAGGTGCGGTTCGATGAACTTAGCCCGGAACTGTCGTACCTGCGTTATAGCGTAATACACTGCAATGCCGACTGGCAACCATCGGCACTTGTCGATACCGAGTACCTCGACGGTTTCAACTATGCCAATATCGAAGAATATGAATATTCAAGCGGCACGTTCACACATTTCGTGCATTACAGTTTCTCGCTGCCTAATGAAGATATGTCGTTTACAAAGTCGGGAAACTACCTTGTGCAAGTGTATCGCGAAGACGAACCCGACGTGATACTGCTGCAAGCCCGTTTTTCGGTGTGCGAAAATGCTGTATCGGTGTACCCGTCGGTATCATCGCGTACCGACATCGACTACAATGTCGGCCATCAGCAAATTGACATAACTGTCGATACGCGCGACTATCAAATACGCGACATATACCAAGACTTAATAGTATTCGTAAACCAAAACTCCCGTATCGACAACGAAGCATACGTCAACAAGCCGCTACACGTGATGGGCAGCAAAGCGGTATTTGAGCATAACCGCAACCTTATATTCCCTGCCGGGAACGAGTACCGCCGCATGGAAATAGTAGCAGTCAACTACCCTACCATGCGTGTGGCACGTGTGGAATACTTCGACCCATTCTATCACGCCACCCTATATACCGACGAGCCCCGCACCGATGCAATGTACCTATACGACAAGACGCAGAACGGACGGTACACCATACGCAATGCCGAAACCGATGACTCCGACGGACGTGCCGACTACATCGTCACACACTTCTCGCTCGCCACTGGCGAGCAGTTGACTGGTGGAAAGATATACGTCGATGGGGAATTTACCAACCATCTATTCTCACCCGACGCACTGATGAATTATGATGCGACAACGGGCTGCTACGTTGCCGACATATTGCTAAAACAGGGCGCATACAACTACCAATATCTGTATGTTCCCGACGGCACCGACGTGGGGCTGACATCCACCATCGAGGGCGACAAATACCAAACGGTAAACGAATACGCCGTGCGTGTGTATAACCGCCGCCAAGGGGAACGGTATGACCGCATGATAGGTTTCGGAATGGTATTCTCAGGCCGGTAACAAACAACACACACCACAATGAAAATGAAACTTACCGTAAATTGTTTCCTGCCATACGTCGGCAGCCGTGCGACTGCCGACACCGTAGCACGGCTGAAAGAAAGCCAATGCGTGACACGAATATATATCCTGCATTATGGTACAAGCACAATAGAATGCCCTAAAGGGTGCGAGGCACTGGCCGTGAAGTCGCTCGAATCGACCGAGACAATGAAAGCCATAGCCAAACACGCCGACAGCAACTATGTAATGCTGCACACACGCCCCACAGAATTGCGACCTGGGCTTGATGCCATTGAACGCATGGCCAAAGTGGCAGCCGATAGTAGAGCCGGAATGGTGTATGCCGACTTTTACAAAATTCCATCCGACAATGGGCTGCGTCAAAAGCACCAAGCCATCGACTACCAGCTTGGCAGCCTGCGCGACGACTTCGACTTTGGCTCCGTACTACTGTTCGACAGCCAAGCCTTCGTCAAAGCCGTCAATATGTCTCCTATGCGCGACTACTGTATGGCCGGGTTATATGACTTGCGGCTGAAACTTTCGCTATTCGCCACGATAGTCCACATAAACGAATACCTTTATACAGACATTGAAACAGACAACCGCCTGAGCGGTGAAAAACAATTCGATTATGTAAACCCAAGCAACCGCAAACGACAAATCGAGGCGGAAGCAGCCTGCACCGAACACTTGAAAGCCATTGGCGCATATCTTGCTCCATCGTTCGAAACCGTTGATTTAAATGTGGATGGTTTTGAATATGAGGCATCAGTGATAATCCCCGTGCGTAACCGGGTACGCACCATACGCGATGCCATCGGTTCTGCATTGTCACAACAGTGCGACTTCAAGTTCAACGTAATTGTAATCGACAATCATTCCACAGATGGCACCACCCAGGCCATCGACGAATTTGCCATCGACCCACGCCTCATTCATATCACACCTTGCCGCGACGACTTGGGGATAGGCGGCTGTTGGAACATTGCCATTGCCGACCCTCGGTGTGGCAAATTTGCCGTACAACTCGACAGCGACGATGTGTATTCAGGCAGCGACACGCTGGCCAAGATTGTAGCCAAATTCCATGAGCAGAGCTGTGCCATGGTGATAGGCTCATACACATTGACCGACTTCGACCGAAACACCATACCTCCGGGCATAATCGACCACCGCGAATGGACTTATGACAACGGTCGCAACAATGCCCTGCGCATAAACGGGCTTGGCGCACCACGAGCCTTTTTCACCCCTATCGTGCGCGATATAAAATTCCCCAACACTTGTTACGGAGAGGATTATGCCATGGGGCTTAGCATATCGCGCCACTACCTGATAAGACGCATCTGGGAACCGATATACCTGTGCCGCCGCTGGGAAGGAAACTCCGATGCAGCCCTGAGCATCGACCAAACCAATGCCAATAATCTGTACAAAGACCGCCTGCGCACATGGGAACTGCAAGCACGCATAGCAATGAACAAAAAAGCACTGTAATGGCTCATGTAACACGTTACGATATCGACAGTCTATTTCAGCGGCAACTGCATGACTGGGAATTATTGCGATGCAACTATGCCGCTCTTGAAAATGTAAAAACACGTGAGTTTGCAATAGGCTCGACACGGTTTCGTGTGCAATTCAACCCGGCACGCATCATATCTTCGGCAGCCAAAGTCGATACACAGTCAATAAAGCAACGGCGTTGTTTCCTGTGTGGCAGCAATCGCCCTAACGAGCAGGAAGGGCTTCCTTGGAGCGACGACTATGTAATACTTGCCAATCCATACCCTATCTTTCCTCGCCATCTCACCATTCCCACACTCGAACATATCCCTCAACGAATATCTGGGCGTATTACCGACATGATGCGTCTCGCTGCCGACATGGAAGATTTTGTAGTATTCTACAACGGACCGTGCTGCGGGGCTTCAGCACCCGACCATGCCCACTTCCAAGCCGGGAACAAAGGATTCATGCCATACGACCAAGACATGAAACTCAATGGCTCGATTACCCAAGTAGCTGCGTGCAACGGAGCCACGCTTGGCATGGTCACTAATCTTGCCCGCACCGCATTTGCCATCCAAGCAAGCAGCATCGATGGCGGAACTGAAATGTTTGAATGTCTGTACAATGCCATGCCCATACCCTCGGATAAAAGCGAGCCAATGCTCAACATATTGTGTCAGACAACCGCTAAAGGGCAGTGGCGCATCGACGTTTTCCCTCGGCGCAAGCACCGCCCGGCGTGTTACTATACCGCAGGCACAGACAATATCCTAATATCACCGGCATCGGTCGATATGGGCGGAGTGTTCATAACTCCGCGCGAAAAAGACTTTAAAAAAATCACCGCCGCCAACATTAAAAACATTCTTGACGAAGTGTGCATCGACGCAAACGATGCCGCACTCATCATAAAACGCATGAAACAATGAACTATGACAACGGCACACCGAAGGTAAAAGTCGGCATAATGAATATGCCAGCAATAAACTTCACGCTTAACGGAACATACTTCTGCAACGACAACGAGATAACCGGACTACACAAGGCATATCTGAACGACCACGGACAAATCATGCTCGACAGTACTGGCTATGACGAAGAAGTGATTATCGAGCCAAGCGACGGCAACTGCACGTTTTGCCTACATGATGTACCCATAGGCATAGGATTCCACTGGCAGCGAACCGAAAGTCAGTGCTTTGGCGGAAAGCTAAAACTAATAGTGGAAAACAATGCTGTAACGGCCATAAACATAATCCCAGTAGAAGATTACCTTATAAGCGTAATATCTTCGGAGATGAATGCAACGTCATCTATTGAACTACTAAAGGCTCATGCTGTGATTTCGCGCAGTTGGCTGCTTGCACAAATGTCACACCTCCGCCATGTGCACGGCGACACAACCGAATATTACAGTAATAGTGATGAATTCATAAAGTGGTATGACCACACCGACCACGCCCATTTTGATGTGTGTGCCGATGACCATTGCCAACGTTACCAGGGATTGACACGTGCCTGCACCCATGCAGTGCGACAGGCCGTAGATGCCACGTGCGGACAAGTATTGATGTGTGATGGGGAACTGTGCGATGCTCGATTCTCAAAATGCTGTGGCGGTGTACTCGAACAATTTGAGAACTGCTGGGAACCATCACACCACAGCTATCTTGAAACCCGGCGCGACTGGACTGATGAAAACGACTTCCCCGACCTTACCAAAGAAGAGAATGCCGCACTATGGATTATGACATCGCCAAAGGCTTTTTGCAACACTGCCGACAAGGCCACACTGCAACAAGTCCTAAACAATTACGACCAAGAAACTGCCGACTTCTACCGATGGCACGTGGAATATGGCCAAAGCGAACTGGCGCAGTTGATTGCCGAACGAACGGGCATCGACTTTGGACGTATTATCGACCTGCGCCCAGTAGCCCGCGGCACCTCGGGACGGCTATACAAGTTGAAAATAGTCGGTGAAAAGCACTCGCTCACCATAGGGAAAGAACTTGAAATTCGCCGCACTTTGTCGCGTTCGCACCTTTACAGCTCGGCATTTATCGTAGAGCGCCACGACATAGCCGACGACAACGTACCTGGCAAATTTATACTACGTGGTGCAGGCTGGGGGCATGGCGTAGGCCTGTGCCAGATAGGAGCCGCAGTGATGGGCGAAATGGGATATAGCTACAAGCAAATACTACACCACTACTTCAATAACGCTATGATAGCCGATTATTATGGGAAAGGATTTTAAGTCATCGCCTTGGGCGTGGATACCCACACTTTACTTTGCACAAGGTTTGCCCTACGTGGCAGTAATGACCATTTCGGTAATAATGTACAAGCGCCTTGGCATCTCCAATACTGACATAGCCCTTTACACCGGCTGGCTTTACCTGCCTTGGGTGATAAAACCTTTTTGGAGTCCGTTTGTCGATATAATCAAAACCAAACGGTGGTGGACCATTGCCATGCAATGGATGCTGGCCGTCACCTTTGCCGGGGTGGCTTTCACCATTCCTGCACCATTCTTTTTCAGGCTCACCCTTGCCGTGTTCTGGATAATGGGATTTACATCTGCCACTCACGATATTGCCGCCGACGGGTTCTATATGCTAGCACTCGACAAGCACCAGCAATCGCTCTATGTGGGCATTCGCAGCACATTCTATCGCATAGCCACCGTGGCCGGGCAAGGACTGCTTGTGATAATTGCCGGGCTTATAGAGACGAACTCAGGCCTTCGGCCAGTGGAAATAACCGTGCAAGCAACACCATCCATACAGACCACGGCTGCGACAATTCCGCACTTCGGCAGCATTGCAGTCGATACCGCTGCCGAACCTCAATTCATCTTCACCACACCACATGTCACGGCAAGCACCACCGCACCGACCGAAGTATGCGGCACTTCTTTCAATGCGTATGTCGCAGCATTGCGCGATTCGGTGCAGCGGCTAAACGAGGTTAACGGATTTGCCAATGACGAAAACGGCAAGTCGGCAACAAGCGGGCAATCGGTAAAAAACACCACTTCACCTTTTACTTTGTGGATAAAAAACGCATTTGGAGAAAAACGCACCGTGTCAACTGATGGTGAATCCACCGACAATATTGCAATCGTGGGGGTACGGTTGAGCAAAATGCCGCACGGCAACGAACCAGTGATACTGAACATAACGCACAACAGTGGCGACCCAGGCATAACTTTACAATCTACCCGCTTTGAGTTCACGCACGAAAATTTCGATAAAACGGCATATCTGTTCTTCACCATCGACCACAAGATAAAGGAAGAAACACAAGCCACATTTATCGGGGCATCAGGCAATATACCATTTGCATGGACGGTGGTGTTCACGCTGCTTTCAGGCCTGTTTTTTGCAATGGCCTTATACCACAACCACATACTTCCACATCCAGTTGACGACACTCTTCGCACACGGCACACAGCACATGGAATAATCGAGGATTTTGCTCGCACATTCGTATCGTTCTTCAAGAAGAAACAAATATGGGTGGCCATCGCCTTCATGCTGCTTTACAGGCTGCCCGAGGCACAATTGGTGAAATTAATCAACCCGTTCCTACTTGACCCCATAGACAAAGGCGGACTTGGGCTGTCAACAGGCGAAGTGGGCCTGGTTTACGGCACGGTAGGCATCATAGGGCTAACAATAGGCGGAATTATTGGCGGCATCGTTGCCGCACGCGGTGGGCTACGGCGGTGGTTGTGGCCTATGGCATGGAGTATGTCGCTCACCTGCCTCACTTTCGTATATCTGAGCTATGCGCAAAGCAGTTCATTGCTTATTGTGAACCTGTGTGTGTTCATCGAGCAATTTGGTTATGGTTTTGGGTTCACCGCCTACACACTCTACCTCATTTACTTCTCCGAAGGCCCACACAAGACAGCTCATTACGCCATCTGCACCGGGTTCATGGCACTCGGCATGATGTTGCCGGGAATGGCCGCCGGATGGCTACAAGAGGCCATCGGATACCGACACTTTTTTATATGGGCCATGATATGCTGCACCGCCACCATCGGCGTGTGCTCGTTGGTGAAAATCGACCCCGAATTCGGGAAAAAACAATAAACTTCGCAATGCCAGTTTTCGGGAAAAGGTTGTATATTTGTATTTCAATTTTTCAGGGAAAACATTATGAATACAGGAACAACGCAATTAACTCCACTGTTGGGAATGACGCTCGGGCAGCTGCAAGAAGTGGTCGCAGCACTTGGTATGCCACGTTTCTCGGCAGGGCAAATATGCCGGTGGCTATATGTAAAGTGTGCCACAAGCATCGATGAAATGACCGACCTGTCGAAAACCGCCCGTGCCAAGCTTGCCACATTATACACCGTTGGCCGTTACGAACATATACACAGCGCAAGCAGCACCGATGGAACGGTGAAGTACCTATTCCCGACCGGCAACGATGGCAAGGCAGTGGAAAGCGTCTATATCCCCGACGACGACCGCGCCACGCTGTGCATCTCCACCCAACGTGGTTGCAAGATGAATTGCCACTTCTGCATGACGGGAAAACAGGGATTTCACGGCAACCTCACAGCCCACGAAATCATAAACCAGGTGCTTAGCATACCGCAGGCCGACCAGCTGACCAATGTCGTGTTCATGGGAATGGGCGAACCGCTCGACAACGTGGAGGCTGTACTGCAAGTAATTGAAATAATGACTGCTAAGTGGGGAATGGCTTGGAGCCCTAAGCGTATCACCGTATCAACGGTGGGCATATTGCCAGGATTAAAGAGGCTGCTTGCCGAAACGAGCGTACACGTGGCTGTGAGCGTTCACTCGCCATACCACGAGGAACGTCTCGGCTTGATGCCGGTGGAAAAGGCATTCTCGCTGAAACAGGTATTCACCCTGCTTGCTGAATATGACTTCCGCCACCAACGCCGCCTGTCGGCCGAATATATAATGTGGAACGGAGTGAATGACGATGATGCCCATGCCGAGGCACTTGTCCGACTGCTAAAACCATCGGGCGCACGCGTCAACTTGATACGTTTCCACTCAATCCCGGGTGTAAACCTCCACTCTGCCGATGACCGCCGCATGACGCACTTCCGAGACCTGCTCAACTCGCACGGCATAATATGCACCATCCGCCAAAGCCGCGGTGAAGACATAGCCGCAGCCTGCGGTATGCTTGCTGGCAAAGTGGCAACATCCAACGATTAACACTGATTTATTTAACATAAAGACTTCTATGGTAAAAAACAACTTCAATCGACAATTGGCTACCATCGCCTTGTCGCTGCTGGCAACAAGCCTTCAAGTGCAGGCCGAAGCTCCAAGCGGATATTACGACCGTGCCGAGGGGCTGAACAAGGGCGCACTGCTTGATGCGCTCGAATCAATCGTTGGCGAACACACCAACGTAGGCTACAACGGCTTGTGGGAAGTATTCAAAGAGAGCGACGTGAGGGAAGACGGAACTATATGGGATATGTATTCCACGGTAAAATTCACTCCAGGTGAAGATGAAAACCACACAGGGGGAGCATCAAGCGTTGGTGTAAGCTACAACCGCGAACACTCAATGCCCAAAAGTTGGTTTAATGAAGCACCACCAATGTATTCCGATGCTTTTCACCTGTATCCAACCGATACGTGGGTGAATAGCCAACGGGGAAATCTTCCATTTGGAGAATGTTCAAACAGTAATAATTTTTCTGATAATAGGGCTCTTGGCCGAGTTGGGCAATCTACATACCCGGGATATAGCGGCAGAGTATATGAACCCGACGACCAGTACAAAGGTGACTTTGCACGTACCTACTTCTATATGGCCGCAGCCTACAACAGCTTAATTGATGACTGGCACAGCGACCAATTGGCTGGCAACAGCTACCCGGCATTCAGCTCATGGTCGGTGGAGATGCTCATGAAGTGGCACCGCCAAGATCCAGTTAGCAAAAAAGAGACCGACCGCAACGAGGTGGTTTACCGCTGGCAAGGGAACCGCAACCCATTCATCGACCACCCCGAACTTGCCGAATATATATGGGGCGACAAGAAGGATGAAGGCTGGGTTCCTGGTGGCAGCGGAGATGTGACTCCAGACCACGCCATCACATTCAGCCCGTCCACAATCCCAGCGTTCAACGCAACACCCGGCACTCCTTCAACCGACATACAGGTGACGGCATCTACCAAGAACATAAATGACCCCGTGAATGTAACCGTCACAGGCAATTTTGAGCTTAGCCTTGACCGCAACAGCTGGGATGGCGAGGCAACCCTCGGTTCCGATGGCGGCACATTCTACCTGCGCATGAAAGCTTCAGAGTTTGAAAGCTCCTACTCCGGCACCTTGCAGGCAACAGCAGGTGAATACTCCAGTGCCAAAGTGAACATAACCGGCACTGTGGCATCACTCAGCGCATTCTTCGAAGATTTTGAATGGGAAGAGTTCAGCAACAGTGGATATGACACACAGGGCACGTATGAAGGCAATGCCTGCAAGTGGAATTATGGCGGAATATACTTAGGCGAAGCAAGCAGTGACAATCCAAGAGGTGAACGCTGCATAAGGTTGAGAGACGGCAAAAACATATCGAATGGGTACATAGAAATGGCCGAAGACAAGCTTAACGGAGCTGGCACACTATCGTTCTATGGTGGAACATACGGCAACGACAGCGAAGGCTCGGTCATGGTAAGTTATTCCACCAACGGAGGCTCCACTTGGGCCAAGGCGGAGACAATTGCATTGCCAAGCAAAAGTGGATTATGCGAATATTCCATCACATTAAACAAGACAGGCAACATACGTTTCCGTTTTGAACGCGCAAGCGGCGAACGTATCAACATTGACGATATAAGCATCACAAACTATGTGACTACATCAGCA
The DNA here is from genome assembly GCA_944320595.1 of uncultured Muribaculaceae bacterium. Classification (GTDB taxonomy): domain Bacteria; phylum Bacteroidota; class Bacteroidia; order Bacteroidales; family Muribaculaceae; genus Avimuribaculum. The sequence continues at coordinate 10,793 of CALUIB010000028.1, forward strand.
GCACCTGCAACAGCCGACAAAGAGGGCTGGAACGCTTACTCGCCCACACAAGGGCAACTTACGCTCACCGCTGTTGAGCCTTGCGCCATAGCCATATATTCCATCGATGGCAAGCAAGTGCATTGCAGCCAAGTAACTACAACTACCACACTGCAATTAGCCAGTGGCATATACATAGCCGTAAGCGGTAGCACCTCAAAGAAAATGATAGTGAAATAAGAACTACATTAACACAAAAAAAAAACGCGCCTCGGCAATGGATTAGTCGAGGTGCGTTTCTGTATATGCAATGGGATCACAATTCTATTCTGATGTCGCGGAATCCCATGTCGCTGTTCTTATTGGCTGGAGCTGCCGGAGCAAAACTGCAATCGTGTATGCCGCCTGGAGCCAATTCCACTGTTCCAAGTGGTAACACGCGCATTTCTTGCGGTATGGTGGGGTCGATAAGGTATTCCACGCTGTTGCCGTAGCGGTTGTATAATTCCACACACAGTTCGTTGTCGCCCTTGCGCAAGTGCAACATAAGCACTTCGGGCTTGCGCTCCAGTCCGCCAACAAATGTACGCATCGAAACTGTTTCGCCGTTAAGCAATATGCGAAACCCGTCAGCAACACCGAATTTCACCAATATATCTTGCTCACGGTCGCTTGTCACAGTATGTTTCACATACACAGCCTCCTTCTCGCCAACGGGTATTTCAACGGGCTTACCCCATTCCAATCCATCCATGGGCCGTTCTTCTCCGTCCTCTACTTTGCCACTGCGGAACAATTCCCATCGTGGACCCATCATGCGAGGTACGCCCCACTTCACGCTGCCAACAGCAATAGGCCGCTTTTCACCACTGTTCAAAACAATGTTACGGGCATCACCATCAATGACAATACGTACCACGTCTCCTTCATTCCCAGCTGTGTACACAATATGTGGCTCGATATTTGCCTCGTTGCTCTTGAAATGCCAAGTATATCCCACCGTACTGCGGAAACTTGAATAGTAATCCATGCTTGAATAAGCATACGTTGGAATGGCATTTCGGACTGTAAGAGTATCTGTGTCAACAATCTCGCCAGGAACAGCCCTGAAACCTCCATTAAAAGCCAATTTCACTAATGTAAAGCCATTATCGGGCTGCACATCTTTCGGTATCGACACCCTTACGGATTGTCCTGAATGCTCAACGGGCAACGCATTCCCACCAGCCATCAATGTAGCACTGGCAACATCACCTACCAAGCCATCAACCTCAACAACTCGATTTTCAGGCATCTGCTCCACAAATAAATACACATTTCCGCCCTTGGAGGTGATGTCGCCCCACACGGGAGAATGGTCGAGCGGATTGGCTTGTGTCCCATATATGGCCTCGGCATAGCGGTTTATCCACTTACCCATTTCAAGCAACGCATCACGTTCAAACTCCACCACCGAACCGTCGCCACGTGGCCCAATGTTGAGCAAATAATTACCTCCGCGGCTCACCACTTTCACAAGGCTCGACAGTTTCTCACGTATTTTCAGACCAATGTCTCCCCTCTCCTGCCAAGAACGATAACTCCAAGTCTCGCTGAAGAATGATGCCGCAGTTTGCCACGGAGTACCTATTTTATAATCGGGAATTTGATTATCGGCCATAACCGAGAAATCGCCACGGTCATTTCCAAGCCGTCCACTTATCATGCACCCTGGCTGCAAGCGCGTCACAAGGTCGTATAGCTCCTTGCTCTGCTCGCTGGTAAGCGACCCCATGTCGAACCATATTTCAGATATTGGTCCGTAGCCTGTCATTATCTCCTCTACCTGTTTCATGTTGAAACTATGATGCTCAGGCGACACATCGTCGGCATTATGCGGCGTTATGTGGTTGCCGGGAAAATTCCAGTCGATTAACGAAAAATACACGGCAAACTTAATACCGTACCTATGGCAGGCATCGGCCAATTCCTTCATCACATCGCGCTTGAATGGGGTTGCATCCACAATATTATAATCAGTGTACTTGCTGTGGTACATACAAAAACCGTCGTGATGTTTCGATGTAAACACTATCGACTTCATTCCTGCCGCCTTGGCCAAGGCCGCCACCGAGTCGGCATTCCACTTAATAGGATTAAAGCCATTGGCCACAGCCATATAATCTTCCTTGGGGATTTTGGCAAAAGATTGTATCTGTTCACTGTAACCCTCTTCCACCAGTTTTCCATTCCACACACCTCCAAGCTGGGAATACAACCCAAAGTGTATAAACATAGAGTATTTTTGGCTAAGCCATTCGGGATTGGGTTTCACTTGCGCCCCAGCAACAGGCAATGCAGTTGCAACAACAATCAGCAGTGCCGACATAAAATATGCCCATTTATTCATAACTATCCGTTTTTGAGTGTAGTATTTATTTGCTCTATATAGTCGAGCAATTCCTCGCGCCCACGCCCATCGGCCGACGATGTGACAAACACTGGCGGCAACTCTTCCCACTGCTCAAGCAGTGCCTGTTTGTATTCTTCCACGTTGCGTACACCGGCAACGCTCCCTAATTTGTCAAGTTTAGTAAACACTATGCTGAATGGCACACCGTTCTCGCCAAGCCATGTGATAAATTCCATATCTATTTTTTGTGGCTTGTGGCGTGAGTCAACAAGTACAAACAGGTTCACCATCTGCTGGCGTTGCATAATATAGCTCTTTATCATCCGGGCAAGCTGCTCCCGAGTTTCCTTGCCGCGGCTGGCATAGCCATATCCCGGCAAGTCAACTATGTACCATTCGTCATTCACTATGAAATGATTTATCAACAAAGTCTTCCCAGGAGTGGACGATGTTTTTGCCAACCCATTACGCCCGGTGAGCATATTTATAAGTGACGATTTCCCCACATTTGAACGTCCGATGAACGCATACTCGGGCTTGTTGCCTTCAGGGCATTTAGCAACGTCGGAATTGCTTATCACAAATTCGGCTGTCTTTATCTTCATAAATTAACTATTACAGGTTTTATACAAAGATAGTGCAAGCCGAGCGCAATAGCAAAAAACAGCAAGCTGTTTTTTTGACATTGCCGAGGCGCAGCCTGTCTTATCCAAAGATTGCAAGCCGAACGCAATAGCAAATCGTACCTGCGGATTTGTTGGATAGAAAAGGAAGCGCACAAAAAAACGATGCCTGCGAAATGAGACTCCGCAGGCATCATAATCATATTTATTACCGTGAATTACATATTCGGGTTGATGCTCTTCCACTCAGCTACCGGCGGAATTACACCCATGCCTATTACTTGGTCACGAAGTGCGCACAAGTGTGCATAGCTTGCATCGAGTGCGGCAAATTCTTCTTCAGTACCAGTGATAGCCTTGCAGTAAGTACCATCGGCTGTCAGGCGCGAAGGCATAGCCATCATGATGTGGTGATACTTCTCGGTGCTAACGTATGTGCCAACAGGCCAGTAGAACTCAGGTCCACCCATAGCTGCGGCAATCATTTCGATAGCCACATAAGCCGGGCTTTGGAACGACGAACGGCCACGCAACTTGATAATAGCCGATCCGCCTTGTGTAACAGCCTTTTGCATTTCGGCCCATTCCTCTTTCGAGAGAGTCTTGCCATTGATAGCCTTGCCAGTGCCGATGATGTCGAGCAACGGAGTACCATCGATGGTTACAGGCGATGCAAACACTGCCATCTGTTCACCGTGACCGCCGAATGTGCAGCAGTTCTTAACTTCGCATTGCTTAACGCCAAAGTGCTTTGCAAGTGCGCTTTGCAGACGTGTGCTGTCGAGGGCTGCAAGCGTGCTCAGCTGGTTGGGTTTCAAGCCTGAATACAACAAAGTAACCAAACCTGTGATATCGGCCGGGTTGAAGATGATAACCACGTGCTTTGCATCGGGGCAATAAGTCTTGATGTTCTGACCCAGCTCCTTTGCAATGTTGGCATTGCCTGCAAGCAAGTCTTCACGAGTCATGCCCTCCTTACGAGGAGCACCGCCCGACGATACGATATACTTTGCACCAGTGAATGCTTCCTTGGCATCGGTGGTGGCAACAATGTTAGCCTCGCCAAAACCGCAGTGGCGCATTTCCTCGGCAACGCCTTCGGGAGAGAATACATCGTAAAGACAAATGTTAGATGACAGTTTCATCATCAATGCCGTCTGTGCCATATTTGAGCCGATCATGCCGGCGGCACCTACGATAGTCAGTTTTTCGTCAGTTAAGAATGCCATAATTTATTCGATTGTTATTTAAAAAGTTTTTTTACATTCACAATGGCCAACGAGCATTTCCACCCGCAGTCATTTATTACTCTACAAATTTAGGGCAAAAATGCCCATCATGCAACATTATTTTGAAACATTAAGAAACTGCACATATATGGGTCGATTGAGCACTGACACACTGTCAGCCGTGGCGTGTCATTTCGATGTAAAAGTGTCACTAAACGGCGTACGGTTCATTATCGAGCGACCAAGCGTAAGCTCATCGGTATATTCTATCTCATTACCAACCTGCACACCGCGCGCTATTACGCTCACCTTGACACCAGTCGCAGCCAACCGCCGGAATATATAGAATGCCGTAGTATCACCCTCCATGGTGGCACTCAATGCCAATATAACCTCATTCACACCGCCTTCGGCCACACGCGCGGCAAGGCTATCGATTTCTATGTCGCCAGGGCCAACGCCGTCCATAGGCGAAATAAGCCCACCAAGCACGTGGTACACACCATTGTGGCTACGCGTGTTCTCGACAACCATCACATCCTTTATATTTTCCACCACGCATATCACGCTGTGGTCACGCAACGGGTTTGAGCATATCTCGCACACGTCGTGTTCCGAAATATTGTGGCATACGCGGCAATAACGAACCCCGTCGCGCAACTTTATGATGGCATCGCCCAGCGAATGAGCCTGCTGCGCATCTTGCCGCAACAAATAAAGCACAAGGCGCAAAGCAGTCTTACGCCCTATGCCTGGTAATCGTGAAAATTCATTAACCGCCGTCTCAAGCAGCGACGATGCAAATTCCTGGTCCATCATCTCTTAGCCATGCTCCACATGCTTTTCTCTCAGTGGCTTGCAGGCATCAGAATGGCAGGTCGTCGTTGCTGTCGCTTGAGCCAAAATCGGGCATCGGTGGCATCGGCGCAGCCTGCGGTTGTGCCATTGGCTGAGGCTGTCCCGCTGCTGTGGCATCTATCTTCTCGGCTTTCCAGCCATTTATGTTGGTAAACCAGCGTCCGTTAAATTCATGGCTGTCAATGTCGAAACTCAGCTTTACGGTGTCACCCACGTTAAGCGGGTACTGGTTAGCACGGTCGCCGAAAAAGCTGAAAAATATCTTTTTGGGATAAGCCTCTTGGGTCTCAAGCACATATTCTTGTTTGCTCCAATTGTTACCGGCCTTCGACACGCCGCTTACCGGATCTAATTTTTGGATAATCCTTCCTTCTACTTCCATTTAGTCTATTTCGTTTTTACTTGTTAAGAGTTGGCTACAAAGTTAACAAATCATTTCAACTTACCTGCAACCCACGGCAAAAAATATTTCTACCACAGCCATAGCAACGAAGTGTTCACACAAGGCGGTCGACACTGCGACGCTTGCAATTTTTTGCCAATGCGCAACCTGCGCAAAATGGATTTTCCACGGCATCATCCTTCTTACTTAATGGCAACAACCTGACAACAACAATGCCCACCACTGCTGCCAATATCACACCCAATGTGATATATTGCCACATCATGACGAAATAGCCTCTTTCAACCGCACGAATTCTTGCTCAAAATTCGGGGTAAAAACACCTTTTCCAATCGATGCCTCAATATCGGCAAGCGACCAAAAACGACCCTCGATTATCTCCTCTGGGTCAAATTTTATTTCCGTCTCATCGGCCACGACAGTAGCGTATGCATTGATTAATTCACGTTCCACTTTGCTTTGGAAAACATATCGGAACAGCGGTCTTGGCTTTATGTCGTGCAGCCCGAGTTCCTCACGAGCCTCACGGAGCAAGGCCTCCTCGATACTTTCTCCATAGTCCACGTGTCCGCCAACCGACGTATCCCATTTTCCCGGCTGTATGTCTTTCTGCATCGACCGTTTTTGCAAATACAACTCACCAGCCGTATTGAACACATGTAGATGCACCACCGGGTGCAGCAGCATTAGGCCACTGTGGCACTCACTACGCAGGCAGCTGCCCAACACATTCCCATCTTCATCGACAATAGGCAGCATTTCTTTCTTATTCATTTTATGCTAAATTTTGTTTTAATCAAATCATTCAACTCCTGTGGCGGTAGTGTCGGAGGGTATTCATCGAATGACAACCGCAACGGACAGCCACCTTTATACTCGCTGCAACCGTAAGCCGTGCTGCCCTTGAGCAGATGCCCCTTACCGCAAATAGGGCATACAATATCAGCTACTGATTCTGGGACAACAGATGCCGGGGCGGCATCACTTTTCTTTTTAGTCTTACGTGGCCTCTTAACCTTCTTGGCCTCGTCTTCCTTTTCAATAACGATATTATTGTGGCTGTTGTCTGACAACACGTTTATCACCACCTTGCCAACCATATCCTTCAGTTCGGCAAGGAATTGACCTGCGTCATATTCCTTGCGCTCTATCTTGCGCAATTTGTTTTCCCACAATCCGGTAAGTTTTGCCGACTTCAGTAATTCGTCCTTGATAGTGTCTATAAGCGCAATTCCAGCTGCCGTGGCCACAATACTTTTCTTCTCGCGCCTTATATACCTGCGCTTGAACAATATCTCGATTATCGCTGCGCGAGTTGACGGGCGACCTATGCCGTTCTCCTTCATCGCATCGCGCAATTCCTCATCATCAACCGACTTGCCAGCAGTTTCCATCGCCCGCAACAGCGTACCCTCGGTATATAACTTTGGCGGCTGCGTGGTTTTCTTTTGCAACGACGGCTCATGCGGTCCTTCTTCGTCAACCACAAACTGTGGCATTATCTGATTGTCGCCACCACTGCTACCGTCATCATTGCTGTTGTCACGATCATATATTTCACGCCACCCTTTTACCAATATCTGTTTACCCGTTGCCTTAAATTCCACCTTTTCAGCCACCGCATTTACTGTGGTTTGTGAAAATTCGCAATCAGGGTAAAACGCAGCAATGAACCGTTTTGCTATCATGTCATACACCCGTTTCTCTTCCATAGTCAATGCCACTGTCTGCGGCGGTACATTGGTAGGGATTATGGCATGGTGGTCGGTGACCTTTGAATTGTCGAATACCTTCTTCGACTTCGGTATTTTCTTTGCAAGCACCGAGGCAGTCAGTGCCGAATATGGCGACATTGCCTGCATTATGCCGCTTATTTTGGGGTAAATGTCGTCACTCAAGTAAGTGGTGTCCACACGTGGGTAGGTGGTGACTTTCTTTTCGTATAGCGACTGTATGTAGCGCAGCGTCTCCTCGGCCGTATAGCCAAGTTTCTTGTTGCATTCCACTTGCAGCGATGTCAGGTCGAAGAGTCGCGGCGGAGCCTCCTTGCCGCGCTTGGTAGTCACCCCAGTTATGCGCAACGGGGAATTTTTGATGGCATCTATCACCTCCTGCGCCTCGGCCTCGCTTTTATATCTTCCCTTCGCCGAGTTGAATACCGTTTCTCGGTAAACCGTCTTTATTTCCCAATAATCTTCTGGAACAAAATTGGCTATTTCAAGCTGCCGATTCACTATTAGCGCCAACGTGGGAGTCTGAACACGGCCTATCGACAGCACGTTGCCGCCCCCTTGCGAATACTTCAGTGTGTATAGCCGCGTAGCATTCATGCCCAATATCCAATCGCCTATGGCTCGCGACAGGCCGGCAAAATACAGCGAGTCGAAATCGGCCTGCGGACGTAAATTTTTAAAGCCCTCACGGATGCTCTCATCAGTAAGCGACGAAATCCACAACCGTTTGACCGGTTTCATGCACCCTGCCTTCTGCATCACCCACCGTTGAATCAGTTCCCCCTCCTGCCCGGCATCACCGCAGTTTATAACCTCGTCGGCCTCCCCTATAAGGGTCTCTATCACCTTGAACTGCTTCTCTATGCCCTTGTCGGCAATAAGTTTTATGCCAAAGCGCTGCGGTATCATGGGCAATGCGCCAAGGCTCCATTTCTTCCATGCGTCGGTATAATCTTGCGGTTCCTTGAGCGTACACAAGTGGCCGAAAGTCCATGTCACACAGTATCCCGCACCTTCGTAAAAGCCGTCACGCCTCACATCGGCTCCTAATATGCCAGCAATATCCTTGGCTACACTCGGTTTCTCGGTGATGCAAACTTTCATTTACTGCCTTTCTCCTGCTCTTTTGCCTCGTTCCAATATTCGTCCATCTCGGCAAGCGTCATTTCTCCCAATTTCCGGCCAGCGTCATGGGCACACTGCTCAACATAGTTAAACCGTGAAATGAATTTACGATTGGTCTTCTCAAGTGCAGTATCGGGGTTTACACCATACAGACGGGCAGCATTTACTATGCTGAATAGCAGGTCGCCAAACTCTTTTTCTTCATTGTCGGCATCGCCGCGCAGCATCTCGGCCTCAACCTCGCCCAGTTCTTCCTTCACTTTTGCCCATACATCTTCGCGCCGCTCCCAGTCGAACCCTACATTGGCGGCTTTCTCTTGAATGCGACAGGCCTTTATAAGCGAAGGCAGCGATGCTGGCACTCCAGCGAGTACCGTCTTGTTGCCGCCTTTCTCCTTGAGCTTGATTTGCTCCCAGTTTTGCGACACCTCGTCGGCTCCGTCCACCTGAACCGAGCCAAACACGTGTGGATGCCTGAATATCAATTTCTCGCGCAAGGCATCGCACACGTCGCCAACATCGAAACGCCCTTGCTCGTCGGCTATCTTGGAATAAAAAATTATATGCAGCAGCACGTCGCCAAGTTCTTTCTTTATTGCCATGACATCATCACCAAGCAATGCATCGGAAAGTTCCATCACTTCTTCCACTGTGTTCGGCCTAAGGCTTTCGTTGGTCTGCTTTGCATCCCATGGGCATTTCACCCGTAGCTCATCAAGCACGTCGAGCAACTTGCCAAATGCTTCAAGTTTTTGTTCCCTTGTATTAGACATATATATCTATTGCTTTTTACTTCGTGTAATTCTTTATGCCGTCGTTCAGGAATGTGGTGAATTTCTCCACATTTTCGTCGTAATATACAGGCCCTGCAGCAAGCGACCCGTCACTGTTCAATATCACGTAATAAGGCTGTGAATTGGCTTTGAACTTATAGCGTTGCAAATAGCTCCACTTGTCACCCACAGTCCTCAATTTCACCTCCTTGCCATTCTCGTTAACCACAATAGGTTCGGGCAACTCGGCCTTATCGTCAACCATCAGCTTTATCATCACGAAGTTGTCTTCAAGCAACCGCCGCACTTCGTCGTTGTCGAGGACGGCAGCCTCCATTTTGCGGCAATTCACACAGCCATAGCCCGAGAAATCCACCAATACTGGTTTCCCTTGTTTTGCCCCTTCGCGCATACCTTCCTCATAGTCGCCATATTCCACAAAACTACCACCATAAAGGTTAAAGTCTTGTGTGTATAATGGCGGTACAAACGCACTCACGCTCTTTAACGGAGCACCCCACAAGCCTGGTAGCAGATAAACAGTGAATGCAATCGACACTATTCCCAGCATAAGGCGCAACACCCCTATGCCTTTACTTTCGGAATCGTGCGACAAACGCAATTTTCCCAACAAGTAAAGTCCCAGCAGACCGAATATGGCAACCCACAACGAGATAAATACCTCACGGTCAAGAATACCCCAACCGTATGCAAGGTCGGCAACCGACAAGAATTTAAGCGACAAGGCCAGCTCGATGAAACCAAGCACCACTTTCACGGTGTTGAGCCAACCGCCAGACTTAGGCACACTTTTCATCCACGACGGGAATACGGCAAACAGCGTAAACGGTATGGCCAAGGCTATCGCGAACCCGGCCATGCCAATGGCCGGCCCAGTAATGTCGCCCATGCTTGCAGCTTCCACGAGCAATGTGCCTATGATGGGGCCTGTACATGAAAACGACACCAACGTCAATGTGAAAGCCATGAAAAAGATGCTCAGCATCCCCGTGGTTTTCTCAGCCTTGCTATCCATTTTGTTTGCCCACGAATCGGGCAACCTTATCTCGAATGCCCCAAAGAACGATATGGCAAACACCACAAGCAGCAAGAAGAAAGCCATATTGAAAACGGCATCGGTTGACAAAGCATTCAATTTGCTTGCGCCGAAAATACCTGTCACGAGCAACCCCAAAAGCAGGTATATGACGACAATTGACAGGCCGTATATCACAGCATCGCGAACTGACTTACCGCGCGAACCGCTTTTCTTCAAGAAGAAGCTAACCGTGAGCGGTATCATGGGCCACACGCACGGCGTGAGCAAGGCAAGCAGGCCGCCAACAAAACCAGCTAAAAATATATACCAAAGCGAATGAGATGATATGTCGCCCGTCGAGTCGCCAACATTCTGTATTACAACTGGTTTCCACAGGCCATCGTCCACCGCACCAGCATCGCTTGTTGCAGGCTCAAGCTCAACGGCAATTTTTCTCTCCGCAACTGGTTCTGCCGGCAATTTGGCTTTCCCCTCAAATTTAAACTCTTCACTTGAAGGAGCTTGACACGTCTCATCATTGCATGCCATATATCTCACATACCCCTCCAAGCAATAACCGGCATCCATGTCCTTCACCTTAAACTTCTGCGTGATGGTTACACTATTCTCCCACCAACCGAGTTTCAAGTCGAAGACCTTATCTACCTCTTCATGAGGGGGCCTGTCGGGAACTGGCTCCCCTTCCATTTCCACCCCTTCGGTCTTCTCCCAATTAATAGAAGTAGCCACAGGCCCCCCATCGGGAATATCCATCGAATATAGGTGCCAACCTTCGTCGATAGCCGCAGCAAACGTAACTACGCCAGAGCCGCTGTCATCAACCGACACGCTTGTTGTCCATTTAACCGGAGTAAGCATTTGTGCCCATGACGACAAGAATGCCGTCAAGAACAAAACCACACTTAATGCTAATCTTTTTGCCATATTAACCATATTAACATCATCATTTCAATCTATATCGAAGCCTTGCGATAAAGATATATCGCAATGACCGTATATAACACATTTGGAATCCACATAGCCACAAACGGGGAGGTATATCCCGACACAGCAAACGTGGACGTGATAGTCGTGAACAATATGTAGGAGAAACTAAGCACAAGCCCTATGCCTATGTTCACGCCCATGCCACCTTTTACCTTGCGCGACGAGAGCGACAACCCTATTATTGTCAAAATAAATGCCGCCGCCGTCGAGGCATATCGTCGTTCAAGTTCAATCTCGAAATTCTTTATGTTGGCCACACCGCGACTATGCTGCCTGTCGATGTAGCTCTTCAGTTCGGGCAGTGTGAGCATTTCCTGCGCATTGGCAGCAATGAGGAAGTCACGCGGCTCTATCTCAATTATAGTGTCAAGGCTGCTGCCGCGAACTATGTTCTCGCGCAACCCCTCGAAATAGCGTATGGTGTAATTCTTCACTGTCCAGTGATACAGCGTGTCATACAGGATGCGTTCAGCCGTCATGCGCGACTCAAGCATCTTGTCGTTAAACTTGTCAAGCGAGAAACGATGCCCAGCCTTTGTGCGATTGTCATACCGCGACATATAGGCAATGACACCCGGCGACACCTGTAGCTGAATATTCGTTCCGTAATTCACCTCCTTGTTTTTCACATATTTATTGGTATATGCTATGCGTTCCACATTGGCAGGCGGTATCACGTATGCCGACAAATAGAACGAAAACACTGCTATCACAGCTGCCGATACCATATATGGAACTACCAGTCTGCGATAACTTATACCACTAGAAAGCATGGCAATGATTTCGGAATTATCGGCGAGCTTGGATGTGAAAAATATCACGGCTATAAACGTGAACAACGGGCTAAACTGGTTGGCAAAGTAAGGCAAGAAGTTGACGAAGTAGTCAAAAATCGTTTCTTCGAGCGGCGCAGTAAGCATTGCATCAAGTTTCTCGTTGACGTCAAACATCACCACAATGGCAAGCAGCAGCAAAATAGAAAACACGTATGTACCCAGGAACTTGCGAATAATGTACCTGTCAAACATTTTCACAAGCGGTTTCCTTGCAGGCTTGCCGCCGCTTTTGTTGCTGGCAAATATGCTTTTTATTTTGTCGAAAAAGCCCATTCCTCTCCCCTATTTGCTATTTACAACCTACGTGTGACGCACTGCACCATCTCCTCTTTCCACGATTTGAAATCGCCTGCAATTATGTGCTTTCGTGCCTCGCCCACGAGCCACAAGTAGAATGCCAAATTATGAATGCTGGCAATCTGCAAAGCAAGTAATTCGCCGCTCACAAACAGGTGTCTCACGTAAGCCTTGCTATAAGCCCTGTCAACATACGAAGGACCGTCTTCTTGCAACGGGCTGAAATCATCGGCCCACTTCAAGTTACGCATATTCATTATGCCATGGCGAGTGAAAAGCATCCCGTTGCGCCCGTTGCGAGTAGGCATCACGCAGTCCATCATGTCAACGCCACGGTCGATGGCCTCAAGGATATTGGCAGGTGTGCCAACTCCCATCAAATAGCGCGGACGGTCGGCAGGAAGTATCTCGTTCACCACTTCAATCATTTCATACATTTTCTCGGTGGGTTCGCCTACGGCCAAGCCGCCTATGGCATTCCCCTCGGCACCAAGGTCGGCGACGAATTTCGCAGCCTCGCGCCGCAAATCAGGGTACACGCACCCTTGTACAATAGGGAAGAATGCCTGACTATACCCATATTTCCCCTCCGTCTCGTTGAAATGTTTCCATCCACGAGAAAGCCAGCGTTGCGTCAGCTCAAGCGACTTACGGGCATAAGTGTAATCCGACGTTCCTGGCGGACATTCGTCGAGAGCCATCATTATGTCACTGCCTATGCTGCGCTGTATATCAACCACTTTCTCGGGAGTAAACAAGTGTTTCGACCCGTCGATATGGCTGCGGAAATAAGCCCCTTCCTCCTTTAGTTTGCGGTTCTCCGATAGTGAAAACACCTGAAAGCCACCGCTGTCGGTAAGTATGGGCTTGCTCCAGCCATTAAACTTGTGCAAGCCTCCGGCCTTTTCTATGATACCCATTCCAGGTCGTAGATACAGATGGTAGGTATTGCCAAGTATGATTTGAGCCTTTATGTCCTCTACTAATTCATGCTGATGCACGGCTTTTACTGTTCCGCATGTTCCCACAGGCATGAATATGGGTGTTTCAATGTCGCCATGCGCGGTGCTTATCACCCCGGCACGTGCATTACTCCCTTGTGGCTTTGATGCTATAAGTTTATAATCCATTTATAACGCTCTTTCTGTCGGATTGGTTTATTATTTCTTCATAGCGCGATCCATCATGCGCTTGTCTTCCCGTTCCTTTATCGACTGCCGCTTGTCATATTCCTTTTTGCCGCGGGCTATCCCCACCGACATTTTTGCAAGTCCCTTTTCATTTATAAATAGTTTAAGCGGCACAATGGTGTAGCCGCTCTGCTGGCTCATCTTCTGCATCTTGGCTATCTCTTTCTTTGTCAGCAGCAATTTACGGTCGCGCCTTATTTGGTGGTTGTTGTATGACCCGAACGAATATTCCGCCACATACATATTCTTCACCCACACTTCACCATTATTGATATAGCAAAATGTGTCGGCAAGACCTGCCTTACCGAGCCTAATCGACTTTATCTCGGTTCCTGAGAGTACGATACCTGCGACAAACGTCTCAAGTATCTCATAATCAAACGTAGCCCGTTTGTTCTTTATATTAACATTATTTGCTGTTTTCATCGTTGTTTCATCTAAACTAATACCCATTCCAAGCAAAAGCCTATCACTATGGGAATAACCAAAACCAACGCCGCCGCCACTATAAGAAATTTTTTATCGCCCTCTTCCTTTATTCCGAGGTAGGCATCGGCTTTCCAAGCCACAAAAAATATGTAGCAGTATAGTATCCTCAAATACGGAAATGCAACTGGCAGCAAGTTGTCGATGATGTTCAAGGCTATAATTATGGCCATGCAGTATTGAATTACCACATTGGCCCTGTCAGCCGACTGGCGGTCTTTGACCACCGCCGGGAAATATCCCGTGAGCACATAGCTTGCCAACAAGTAAGTAAAGAAATATTTTGCAAATTCGATAATCGCACTCTGTATGCAACCAGTCAGTGTCGCCTCCTCGTTATACAAAAGTGCCATGAACGCCGACAGTGCTACTACGGCCATCATCGGGTAAAGCACCCGTGCTTGCACCTGACGAGCCTGTACGCCATCTCTCGACACCTCTACCCACCCATTACGTGGGAAACAAGCCACGTATGCTATGTTTTTTGCAAAGTTCATTTCCATTGAAATAATTTCAGTTTGCAAAAATACAAATAAACCCGCACAATTCCCAATACCCCTCAAATATAAAAAAGCAGGCACTCGCACCCTTAAAGGTGCAAGTGCCTGCCATATCAAAATTCAAAGTTTATCGTTATTCAAACTCGATTAGCGGCTCGCCGGTGCCTATCACCTGACCCGGCGATACGAGTATGCGCTTCACCGTTCCGGCAAATTCCGACTCAATCTCATTTTGCATCTTCATGGCCTCGTACATGAGTAGCGAAGTGCCTTTGTTGACAACATCACCCGGTTTCACATACACTTCAATCACAGTGCCACCCATGGGAGCATCGAGCGTGGGTCCAGTAATCGGCTCCACAGCCACCTCCTGCTCTTCAGCCTTGGCTGCGGCTACTGGCTCTGCCGGCTTCTGTGCCTCATACTCTTCTGCCCTGCGTTTTGTCAAAAACGGCTTGGCCACATTGGGTAACAACTCCAGCAACAGGTATTCCTCGTCGTTGGCAGCAAGTTTCACTCCGCCACACTCTGGCAATACTGGGTTTTCGGGATAAACATAGGAATTTACGTTATACGGAACCTCCTCACTGTTACCCGTGATGAGTTTACGGAAGTCAGGGTCGATTGCCACCGGCGTGTGGCCATATTCGCCGCGCACAAGCGATATGAACTGGTTCGACTTTGTGGTATAGTCGGGTTTCCCCTTTTGACGGTCGAGGGCAAGGCTCACGGCTTGCGACCCCACAATCTGGCTCGTGGGAGTAACCAACGGCACAAGCCCTGCGTCGCGACGTACCTTCGGGATGAGTTTCATGGCATCTTCAAGCACATCTTCGGCGTGCAGCTGCTTGAGCTGAGCCACCATGTTGGAATACATTCCGCCAGGAACTTCGGCATTCTTCACGATTTCATTCGGTTTCGGGAAGTTGAAGTATGCCTCTATGGCATGGCAGGCATCGAGCAATTCAGCCTCGTCATTGGCCTTGGCAGCAGCTATGGCCTTGTCGAATAGCGCATCTATGTCGGCAGGCAACTTATCGGTAAGCGGGTCGAAATCAATTGGGAACGACTTCTGCAAATCAAAGTCTTTCAATCCCTTGCGCACATCCTTGAGTATGGTGCGGATTTTGCCCACAGCCTCCATGTTCACTTCAACCTCCACTCCGAGCTTTTTGGCGAACATATAAACGAGTTCAATTGCCGGGGCAGCCGAGCCACCGCCAAAGTACCATATATTCGTGTCAAGTATGTCAACACCATGAATAATGGCCATCAGCGACGATGCCAGTCCATATCCCGGGGTGCAATGCGTGTGGAAATCCACTGGGACACCCACGGCAGCCTTTAATTTTGGCATAAGGCTTGCCACACGTGCCGGGTTAATCAATCCAGCCATATCTTTTATGGTGATTATCTTCGCACCCATTTGCTCATATCCGCGAGCCTTCTCGATGAAATATTCATCGGTGAATATCTTTTCTTGGCTCTTTTTGCCTCGGCCCATCAATTTGCCGAAGAACCCTACCGACGAGTGCTTTTCTTCATCCTTCGGATCTACCGTGTAGCATACTGCGCCATCGGGTATTCCGCCAAGCCGGTTGATGATTTCAACCGACTCACGCACATTGTCAAGGTCGTTCAGCGCGTCGAATATGCGCATCACGTTAAGTCCGTCGGCAATGGCACTTTTGTAAAAGCCTTCGATCACCGGGGTCGGATAAGGGACATAACCGAAAAGGTTGCGTCCACGCGACAACGCCGTGAGCAACGATTTGCCTTGCATTTTTGCACTTATAGACTTCAAGCGCGTCCATGGCGACTCGTCGAGGTAGCGCATAACCGAGTCGGGCACAGCACCGCCCCACACTTCGATGGCATAAAATCCGGCTTCTTCGTAATACGGGAGCAATGCGTCGATGCTCGCCTGGCTCATACGAGTTGCAAACAGCGACTGTTGGCCGTCGCGCATCGTAAGGTCTCTAATTTTCAGTTTTTGTGTCATACTTTTTATTTTTTTGAGGAACCGCCCGAGTTGCAATAGCCACATAGGCAAGCACACGCCGAGCCGCTCCTGTGCATTATGTTGCAAACTTACATAAAAATTCCCGTTTTTCATATTTAAAGCCTGCTTAAATTTTTTTCAAATCAGACACGCCCAGAAGAAAGCTGCACGCAGCCCCCGAGTCATACATATATGCTAAAAAATGCAAAAACACGCCGTGTCGCTATTGACAATTGGAAAATTGTGTTTATCTTTGCACTCGCAAACGGCCCATTAGCTCAACTGAATAGAGTATCTGACTACGGATCAGAAGGTTACAGGTTTGAATCCTGTATGGGTCACACCAAGAGCAGTAACAAAGAAGAGAGCTATTCCTTCGGTGTTACTGCTTTTTTAATTTCACTATTTATAATCAGAAATATGACCGATATTTGTTGCATAGGCCACATCACGCTCGACAAAATCATTACGCCGACGCACACAGCATACCTTAACGGCGGCACTTCTTATTATATATCGCACGCACTTGCCACGTTGCCACCCATAGGCTACAAGTTGATTACTTCGCTTGCCGAGACCGAAATGGAGGCCGTAACCGAAATACGCAAAAAAGGCATCGACGTGGAAGTCATTCCAAGCCGCAAAACAGTGTATTTCGAAAACAAATATGGCGAAAACATGAACAACCGTACCCAACGGGTTCTCGCCAAGGCCGACCCATTCACCATTGACAAACTGTATGGTGTGTCAGCACGGTTCATACACTTGGGCAGCCTACTCGCCGATGACTTCTCGCTCGACGTGATAAAATACCTGCATGGGCGTGGCACACTGTCGGTCGATGCACAAGGTTTCCTGCGCTACGTCGATGGCGAAAACGTATATCCTTGCGACTGGGATTGGAAAGTCGAGGCACTGAAATACGTCGATATTTTAAAGGTGAACGAATTTGAGATAGAATCCCTAACTGGACAGGCCGACCCTCACCAAGCAGCAGAACAACTTGCCCGATGGGGCGTGAAGGAAGTGATGATGACATTCGGCAACTACGGCTCGATAATATTCGCTAATGGCGAATACCATGAAATACCGGCCTACACGCCTACCACACTTGTCGATGCCACGGGCTGCGGCGACACATACGCCGCCGGGTACCTGTATATGCGCAGCAAAGGAGCCGGATATGACGAGGCTGGACGTTTTGCCGCAGCAATGTCAACGCTTAAGCTTGAAAAGACCGGCCCATTTGACCGCTCCATCGACGACATTTACGCCATAATGCGCAGCAACGATTAACAACCACAAGAATAGAAAGCCAAAATGAAACCACGCATTTTAATCCCACTGCTACTGCTGGCCGCCATACTGCCGTGCCTGACAGCTTGCGGCAATGAAGACGACGGCCCGGTCGTGGCCAAGTACCTCGATATAGCTCGCCGCCTGCCCACTTATTACAAGCTGAGTAGCGACAACGACCTAATACCCATCTCTACAGGACAAGAGGGTGACGAAGTGCTGCTGCTCAATTCTACCGACGAGGTGCGCAGCCACATAGGCGATGACTTCCTGCAAGCCTATCCCGACTACCTCTCGGTTGACTTCAACCGCTATTCCTTGGTGGTAAAGACTTCTTACAAGTTCCCATACGTCATTAACACCTCGGAAAGCGAATTTTCCATAATATATAACCCCTACCGCCAATGCTGGCAGCTGAGCGAGACTGTATATTCCACCGAAACACTCGAAGACAATTACTACGTGGAACGCATTGCTTTGGTAGTTGACAAATTAGAGAGTGGTGTTGCGATAACCTACGTGTGCGAGAAACGAACCCCGCAAGATGACAACGCAAGTGGCCAATAATGATTGGAACCACACAATGCAGTCCCGATTTTTGCATTTTCAGTGAAAATAATAGGATAAAACGCAGAATAAAGCGAATTTGAGCATTCTCACTGACGGTCAGAGGGTTTGGCTTCGGGTGGCACGGAATGACATAAGGGCGGAAAAACGGATTTGGGCGGATTACAGCAATAGATGCACTTCCAAATCATTACCCAACACCTGATGCACATTTAACACTAACGGTCTCTATTTCTGCGTTCTGCGTAGGTTTACATTCTGCCTTTACAACTCCCATAAACTAATTTTGCACCAAACAAAAAGCAAGGATTATGAGGAGTACTTTCAAGACCGTCTTCTATGTAAACGGAAGCAAGGAAAAGAATGGAATTGTCCCCATCATGGGACGGGTTACAATCAACGGGACTATCGCACAGTTCAGTTGCAAGCAGCGTATCTCCAAGGATTTGTGGGATGCTAAAGGCAACAGGGCGAAAGGCAAGAGCCGCGAGGCGGTGACGGTGAACTATGCGCTTGACAACATCAAGGCGCAGATAACGAAGCACTACCAGCGGCTTTCCGACCGTGAGGCATTTGTCACGGCTGAAATGGTACGCAACGCCTATCAAGGCATCGGCACGGAGTATGAAACATTGTTACGGGCCTTTGACAAGGAGAATGAGGCGTTTGCCAAGCGGGTGGGCAAAGACCGCTCCAAGCGTACGTACCAGAAGTACCTGACCGTCCGCAAATACGTAGCGGAGTTTATTAAGAGGCAGTACAAGCGGACGGACATGGCGATGAACGAATTGACGGAGGATTTCATCCGTGACTACTGCCTGTACCTGCGAAACGAGGTCGGGCTGGCGCAATCGTCCGTGTGGATATACTCCATACCGTTGAAACACATCGTCACCACGGCGCACTACAATGGCAAGATACCGAGAAACCCGTTTGCGATGTACCACGTTGACCCCGACCACAAGGAACGAGGCTTTCTCACGGAAGATGAAATTCAGGCGTTGAGTACAATCAGTCTGGACAATCCCAACTTCGCATTGGCGAGGGATTTGTTCCTGTTCGGTTGCTGGACTGGCATCTCGTTCACGGACATCAAGAACCTGACCACCGACAACATCGTTGAGATGAATGGCGCATCATGGATTGTGTCGAAACGCCAAAAGACGGGCGTACCGTTCCAAATCAAGCTGATGGACATCCCCATGCAGATAATCAGGCGTTACGAGCCGTTCAGAAGAGACAAGCGACTTTTCAACATCGGCTCGCTTGACATGGTGAACAAACGCATCAAGGCTGTGGCGAAGAAATGCGGGATAGAAAAGCCGGTTTCATTCCATTTGAGCCGCCATTCATTCGCTGTTTTGGCATTGAATTACGGTATGCCGATAGAGAGCGTGAGCAAGATTTTGGGGCAT
>CALUIB010000029.1 GCA_944320595.1 uncultured Muribaculaceae bacterium
AAAAAACCTTTGTAATTAACTAAAAATAAATCAATTGTAAACTCTTAACAGTCCTTTAACGGGACACTAGTGAAAAATATTGCAAAAAAGAGGGAATTTTGGGTTGCGTTTCAGAAAAAATGCGTATCTTTGCATCGCTAAAAAAGTCCGGGGTGTAGCACAGTTGGTTAGCGCGCCACGTTCGGGACGTGGAGGCCGGAAGTTCGAGTCTTCTCACCCCGACTGAAGCAAATGAGGCAGCTTGTCATCGACAGGCTGCCTCGATTTTTTATGCTAAGCTGCAATGTGCGCCGGGGTTAGTAGTTCTCGGCCTTGATTTGGAAGTAGGCTTGCGGGTGCTTGCACACCGGGCACAGCATGGGTGCCTTCTTGCCTATAACGATGTGGCCGCAGTTAGAGCATTGCCATATCATGTCGCCGTCGCGCGAGAACACGGTGCCTTCTTCCACATTCTTCAGCAGCTTGCGGTAGCGTTCCTCGTGTTCCTTCTCGATTTTTGCCACGCCGTCGAACAGGGCGGCGATGTCGTTGAACCCTTCTTCGCGGGCTTCCTGCGCCATCTTGGCATACATGTCGGTCCACTCGTAGTTTTCCCCCTCGGCGGCATCGAGCAGGTTTTCGGCAGTTGACGGTATCTCGCCGCCTTTAAGCAGCTTGAACCAAATCTTGGCGTGTTCCTTTTCGTTGGCAGCCGTTTCTTCAAAGAGCGCTGCTATTTGCACGTATCCGTCTTTCTTTGCCTTCGAGGCATAGTAGGTGTATTTGTTGCGTGCTTGCGACTCGCCTGCGAATGCTGTCCACAGGTTGGCCTCGGTCTTTGTTCCTTTTAAATCTTTTGCCATAATAGTTAAAGGTTTTTATTGGTGTTAATAATTTAGTCTGTGTTGCTAAGTTACGATTAAAAATCGGCAATGCAAAATTCCGGCGAGGTATATTTTCACTGAATTTCCAGTTTGATGCCTCGAAAAATGGTTACATATCATCCATCGATAGCAGCCGGCTTTCGATTTCGTAGCCGAACAATGCCTTTTTCCTAAGAGCCTCTACTTTTTGAGCGAATAGGTCGGGCTTGAAATTTTTGGATTGCCTTTTGACTTCGGCCACCAAAGCTCGTTTCCCGTCGGCATATAGCCCAACTATGTCTATTTCATTTTGTTGCTTGCTGTTTTTCCCCTGCCACCATGAACCTATTTCTGCAAAATCATGGCTTTCAATCATTTTTTGGCGGAAATATATCTCTAATGCAAGCCCTGAAAATGTGGCATAGTCATTCTTGATAATTTTTGACAGGCCATCATAATTTCGTATTTCGATGAAACTCTGATATTTGATGAAATATCTGAACCAAAATCGTAAGAAAAGGTCGATTACTTCGTATCTTACAGATTGGGAATTCTCTTTTGAGAAAATAGGGCGCTTTTTCTTGATTAGGTCATAATCTTCTTCTAATCGTTTCAGTTGCCCACCTAAACTTGCTCCACCCATGGCAGTCTCAATTTCTGCCAATGTGTTTTTTCCGTTGGATATAGCCGACAATATAGAAAAATAATTGCCATATTTCTTGCCGAACTCTTGTATAAGCAATGCTTGTCCTTCGGTTAGGAACGGAGACTCGGGTTGTAGCATGAAGTTCACCATGCTCTCCATATTGGTGCAATGCCTGTCCATAAACAATTCAACATATTTGGGTACGCCACCTGTGAATGTGTATAAGGCAAGCAAGTCATCGTTTGCGTATTTAGGGTTATGGTCTGCCAAAATATCTTTTAATACTGAAGTAGAGAATGGGAACAATTTCATTATGTTGTCGGCACGGCCATAAAGTGGTTCTTTGGCATCCCTAAAAATTTTGTTCATAAGGGTATAGACCGAACCACTAACTATAAGGTTAACGTAGCTTTCTTTTCGATAGCGGTCCCATATATCTTGCATCAAGCTGTATATTTCTTGATTGATATAGTAAAACTCTTGAAACTCATCGATTATCAAATTATACTTCATGCGTTTTCCTAAGTCCATAAGGAAACGGAACATCTCGCTGAAATTTGTGAAATCAGGTACATACGTGTCTAAAGACTGCCTTATTTCGGTTGCAAAGCGGTAGCAAAGGTCTGCCTCGTTACTACGACTTACAAACAGGTAAGCCGTGGGAGTGCTTTCACAACTTTTAAAGACAAGACTGGTTTTGCCTATACGCCGCCTGCCAGTCAGTACTGTCATTTGTGAATGATTGGAGAATGATATTTGGCGAATTTCTTCCAGTGCGGCAAGTTCTTTTTCTCTGTTGTAGAATTTCATAATTATTCTCTGTTTTTGTTACGGCGGTAAAGTTTACGGTGGTAAACTTTACCGCCGTAACAAAGTTATTAAAAATATTCATTTGCTGGCGATAAGTGCCTGCTTAATTTTTCTGAATATCTGCATTTTGGTTTTTCGCAAACGCTTATGCTAAAGCTGCTATGCCGCCAGTAGCAGAATCATAGCGTTTCCTTGGTGGAGGGGAGGCGGTAGTGGAACACGTCGCGGCGCAGGGCGGCACGTAGGGCGCGGGCCAGGGCCTTGAATATGCCTTCAATCTTGTGGTGTTCGTTGCTGCCGTGTGCGCTGACGTAAATGTTCATGGCTGCCGCATCGCTCAGGCTCTTGAAGAAATGGTGGAACATTTCGGTAGGCACATCGCCTATCTTTTCGCGCTTGAACTCGGCATCCCACAGCAGCCAGCTACGCCCGCCCAGGTCGATTGCCACGGTGCAGTCGCAGTCGTCCATGGGCAGCACAAAGCCGTAACGCTCTATTCCGCGCTTGTCGCCGAGTGCTTGTTTCAGGGCTTCGCCGAGCACTATGGCAGTGTCCTCGATGGTGTGATGCTCGTCAACCCACAGGTCGCCGTGTACTTTTATCGCGAGGTCGATGCCCGAGTGCCGCGCAATCTGTGAAAGTATATGGTCGAAGAATCCAAGCCCGGTGCTTATGTCGGCCATGCCGTTGCCGTCGAGGTCGATGCTCACAGTGATGTCAGTTTCGGCTGTGTGGCGGTGAACCTGCGCGGTGCGCGAGCCGCCGCGCAGGAAGTCGGCAATGCGGCTCCAGTCGTTGGTGACCAATGCCGTGCAGTCGGCAAGCCCGGCCTCTTCCACCTCCTTTTTGCCAGTCTCGGGCTTGGCGAAGTATATGGCACGTGCACCAAGGTTGCGGGCAAGCATCACGTCGGTGAGGCGGTCGCCGATGACAAACGATGCCGCAAGGTCGTATTTGCCAGTCAAGTATTTCCCCAGCAGTGCAGTGCCGGGCTTGCGCGTGGGCTTATTCTCGTGAGGGAAAGTGGTGTCGATGATGATGTCGTCGAAGTGTACCCCTTCACCGGCAAGTGTCTCCAAGAGCAGCTGTTGCGGAGGCAGGAAGTCTTGCATGGGGAATGACGAAGTGCCCAGGCCGTCCTGGTTGCTCACCATCACCAATTCATAGTCCAATGTAGAGGCAATGAAAGCAAGGTTGCGTATCATGCCGGGAATGAATTTGAATTTGGCAAGGCTGTCGAGCTGGTAGTCGGTGGGCGGTTCCACTACAAGCGTGCCGTCGCGGTCGATGAACAGTGCAGTGCGCCGTGACACGGGCGGCGTGGACGGGTTATTGCATGGAGTCGTTGTCATATTCCTTTAGTGCCTTTATTAGCAATTCGTTTTCTTCGGGAGTTCCTACGGTGAGGCGCAGGCAGCCGCTGCAGCCTGGCACTCGGTTGCGGTTCCGCACCACTATGCCGCGGGCAAGCAGGTAATCGTAGAGGCGGTCGGCATCGCCCACGCGCACGAGCAGGAAGTTGGCATCGGAGCGGTAAACACGCTGCACGCACCGCAATTGTTTCAGCTCGTCGGCAAGCACGTGTCGGCAAGCGATGATTTGAGCCACCTCGTCGGTTATCTCGCCGATGCGGCCAAGCAGGTCGAGCGCATATTGCTGCGTGAGCAGATTGATGTTGTAGGGATACTTCACCTTGTTGAAAAGGGCTATTATCTCTTTCGAGGCAAAAGCCATCCCAAGCCTTACCGATGCGCTCGCCATGGCCTTCGAGAATGTCTGCATAACTATCAGGTTGGGCAGGTCGGCAAGCCGTGGCAGCATAGAGCCTTGTTCCGAAAAATTTACGTAAGCCTCGTCGATGGCGACTATGCCGGGGAAGCGGCGGCACACGTCGGCCAGCGACTCGGTGCTGAAAGCGTTCCCAGTGGGATTGTTAGGAGAACATAGCCACACCACCTTGGTGTGCCGGTCGCAGGCGGCAAGCAGGCGGTCGGTGGCAAGCTCGAAGTTCTCGTTCAGGGCCACGGTGCGGTATTCCACATTGTTGATGTCGGCGCACACTTCATACATGCCGTATGACGGCGATATTGCCACCACATTGTCGCAGGCCGGTTCGCAGAAAATGCGGTATATGAGGTCGATGCACTCGTCGCTGCCCACGCCGAGGAAAATTTGCTCTGCCGGTATGCCTTTCACCTCGGATAGACGTGCTTTGAGCTGTTGCTGCAAGGGGTCGGGATAACGGTTGTATGGTTCGTTGAACGGGCTTTCGTTGGCATCGATGAACACCTGCGCCCGCCCCGTAAATTCGTTCCGTGCCGAGCTGTAGGGTTTCAGGTTCCTGATATTTGGGCGTACAAGTTGTTGAATATCCATGACGGTAAGAATTTTATCGGTTAGTCCTTACTTCCACGGCAAGGCTGTGTGCCACAAGCCCCTCGTTGCGAGCCATGGTGGTGACCGCAGGCGCAATTGAGGCAAGGCCCTGGCGTGTGAGCCGCTGGAAAGTGATTTTCTTCATATAGCTGTCGATGTTCACGCCGCTGTAGCAACGTGCGTGTCCGCCGGTGGGCAGCGTGTGGTTGGTACCCGAGGCGTAGTCGCCTGCGCTTTCGGGGGAATATGGGCCAAGGAATACCGACCCTGCATTCTCAACCTGTGCGGCAAGCCTGTCGGCATCGGCATGGTTGATGATGAGGTGTTCGGGGGCATAATAGTTGGCAAACTGCATCATCTCGTCATCGCTGTTCAGCACTATGATGTGGCTGTGGCTTAGCGACATTTCGGCAAGCTCGCGCTTGGGCAGCCTGGCAAGCAATGTGTCGATTGATTCGGCCACCCGCGTGGCCAAACCAGCATCAGTGGTTAGCAATATCGACTGGCTGTCGGCTCCGTGCTCGGCTTGCGACAGGAAGTCGCTTGCCACAAACAACGGGTCGGCCGAGCCATCGGCAACCACCATCACCTCCGACGGGCCGGCCGGCATGTCTATGGCCACGCCGCGCGATGCGGCTTGCACCTTGGCCTCGGTCACATAGCGGTTGCCGGGGCCGAATATCTTATATACAGGCTTTATGCTCTCGGTTCCCACGGCCATTGCCGCTATGGCTTGTGCGCCGCCCACCTTGAACACGTCGGTCACACCGGCCACTCGGGCGGCATAAAGTATGGCTGGGTGTATTGTGCCATCGCGCCGCGGCGGGGTACACAGCACCACTTCGCGGCAACCTGCCAGGCGGGCCGGGATGGCGAGCATCAGCACCGTGGAAAACAGTGGCGAATTTCCTCCGGGGATATACAGCCCCACACGTGTTATAGGAACGGCACGCTGGCTGCAATTGATGCCAGGCATCACTTCCACGTCAATGGCCTGCGGCATTTGGGCTGCATGGAATTTCCCGATGTTGGCAGCTGCGGTCTTAATGGCTTGCTGCAAGTCGCCGCTTATTTCCATGCAAGCCTTGTCTATTTCTTCCTGCTCGGTTTTCAACGATGCCGGTCGGTAGCCGTCGAATTTTAAAGTCAGGTCTTTAAGGGCTTCGTCGCCACGGCGTTCCACCGCTGCGATAATCTCGGCCACAGCCGCGCGTGCGTCGGTATCGGCCACGGCAGCCCGGCGAGAGTATTCAGGCCACTCTTCCTGTTTAGGGTATTTGATGATTTCAACCATAGTTTCTTATATTTTCCCATGTTACGGAACCATTTTCATTATGTCGAGGACGAGTATCCCCTCGGCACCGGCAGCTTTCAGCCGGGTAATGATTTCCCAAAATTTGGTTTCTTCTATCACGGTGTGTACCGAGCACCATTCGGCATCGGCAAGCGGCAATATGGTGGGGCTTTTCATCCCCGGCAATATTGCCACCACTTCGTCGAGGCGAGTGCGTGGCACGTTCATCAGCAAGTATTTTTTGCCATCGGCGGCTTTTACGGCCTTGAAACGGAAAATCAATTCGTCGAGCACGGCTTGTTTCTCCTCGGGCAATTGCCGTGTACCGCCTATAAGCACGGCCTGTGAGTCGATTATTTTCTCTACTTCCACAAGGTTGTTGCTCACAAGTGTGCCACCCGACGAAACTATGTCGAATATGCCGTCGGCAAGTCCTATCCCCGGTGCTATCTCCACCGAGCCGTTTATCACGTGAATGTCGGCCTCGATGCCGTTGCGGTCGAGGTAGTCTTTCAAGATGGCCGGGTAGGATGTGGCTATCTTTTTGCCGTTGAACCATTGTACTCCAGTGTAGGCCGCGTCGCGCGGTATGGCAAGCGACAGGCGGCATCGGCTGAAGCCCAATTCGTGCAGCACCTGCACCTGTTGCCTTTTTTCAAGCACCTCGTTGAGGCCCACTATGCCCACGTCGGCGGTTCCCGTCGCCACCGAGTCGGGGATGTCGTCATCGCGCAAAAAAAGTATCTCCACAGGAAAATTTCTCGATGGCACCAGCAGGGTACGTTTCACCGCCGCGAACTTTATCCCGGTTTGGGCGATAAGCTCCATTGTTTCGTCGTAAAGTCGTCCTTTCGATTGGACAGCAATTCTAAGCATCTTGTTTAGTCATTTTTTATTGTTATTGGCTGCCGTCATTGCCCCAGGCTGTGAGTGGGATTGGCCATGGCATTTAAAAATGATTGCGCCGGCTCACCCTTTCTCTTTGGTGGGGCAAGTCGGCGTTAATGATGTATCTTTTTTTAAGAGTTGGATTGGCAGATTGTGGTTTTGTATCCGTCCACGCATCTATGCACATCCTTGTGCGCCGCAGCCCTTGTGGTGGCAGTGGCGGTGATGATGCAGGAGCAGGTATGAATTACGCGATTCCATCTTATTTGCCATTATTCATGGCGCAAATATAGTGTTTTTTTAGCAAATGTAATAAAAATACTTGATTTTTTTCACCAAAATGGAATGTTTAATTGCCGATGGCGAAAGAAAGGCGCAACATTCCCACCACATTGCAGCTGTGGCCCTGGGTGAAGATGCAGTGCAGCGATGGGGTGACGGTGAAGTAGCGCAGCAGTGGGTAATTGAATGTAAATTCTATGTCGCTCTCGTTGCCATCGAGGGTAAATGCACGGTTGGCGGCAATGCCCGCCGTCATGCCGTTGGAAAATTCCGATATTATGCCCATGGCGGCATATCCGCGGCACGCCTCTTCTCCCGGCGTGGGGTTCCAGCCGCCTTGCAGCAGCAGGCCGAGCCTGGCCCTGCCGCCGCCGATGGTGGCCAATGGCTGCTCCACGTTGGCCAGCAGGGTGTAGTGCATCTGCTGCGTGTCGCCCTTCTCGGGCAGACTTGCTATGGAGTAGATAAACATATACGAGGCGGGGGAGAAACCGTCATCGCCTTGCGAGGCGGTGTAGGTGACGCTGCCAATGTTGAAAAAACCGTCATCGCCAGGGCGCACACGGAATTGCCTGTTCAGCCGGTCGGAAGCCACGCCGTTATACAGGCTCTCTTTCACCACTATATTGCCAGTGGGCGAGTATTCGGCATGGATGCCCATGGCCGACAGTGGGAATGTGGCCAATGGGTGGTTCATCGACAGTATGGGGAAGTTGCCATAGGACGAGCCTGTGAAAAGCGAAGTGTAAGGGGTGGTGAAGTAGTCGTAATCCACATTGCGCAGCCCGGCAAACAGCGTCCATCGGCCGAATTGCTGGCCGATGCCGAGTTTCGATAGCCTGAAGGCTCGGTTTTCGCCGGCATCGATGTTGGTCAGGCCTTGTATGTCGTCGGCCACTGCCCCGGTGCCATAGCTTGCCAATGCGGCAGCCTCGATCGAGCCGCCGTGCCATGGAGAAATGCCGCCTTCCACTGTTACTAACCCGTTCCACGCCCCGTGGCCTGTGGTCATGTTCCACAGCCCCTCGTTGTCGGCAGCGATGTTCCAAGAGTAGCCTATCTTGTTGTCTTGAGCGTCAAGCCCTGGTGGCATGAATGCCGACAGGGTCAATGCAGCCGCCAATTGCAATTTGTTCATCTGTTGTGTGCATTGTTTAGAACTGGAAAATGGCTGTCATCACCACGCGGTGGTTCATCACAGTGTGGGTATCGCGGATTTTGCCGTCGGCCTTGTCGAGCGAGCCATACCATGCGTTGCACAGCATATATTCCACGCCGAATTTCCAGTGTGGGATGTTGTAGGTGAGTTCGGCTGTTGCGGTGGCGAGGCGGTCGAGGCCGTCGCCGATGCCAGTACCCAATACGTCAAGCACCGGCTTGCCTGCCCCTAAGTTCTTTAAGTAGCCAAGGAAGATGGCCGGGCGCCACTTGCTGCCGTAAGCCACGTTGAGCCAAGTGGCCGAAACCTTTACCGGCGCGTAGTTCTGCTTGCCGGTCGTTTCATCGATGCCTGTGATTGCATAGCCGCCCACGCCGCTCGCCTGGGTGAAATTGTTGCCGAGCACAGTTTTTCCGGCCACGAGCCACGACCCCGATTTGTATTTCAAGTGCGCCTCGGCCGAGAGCGAAGTTATGCGCTCGGTCACTTTGGCCGTCGTGCCGTTATATTCGGCTTGAGTTCTCGGCACTATCGATGTGATGTCGGCTCCTACGCCGGCAATCCACTTCCCGCTCTTGTAGTCGATGCCCACCATTATCTCGGGTACGCAACTGTTTTTTATGAAACTTTGGCTCTTGGTGGTGCTTGTAGTTCCCGTCTCATTGTTTGCAGGGCCTACCGACAAGTATTGCGACTGCCACAGCAGCGCGGCGGTGAGGCGAAAACTGCGGTCGGTGAAACGGTAGCGTATTTGCGGTGCACGACTGAAAGGCTGGTAGGGCGCACCCATGTTCAGGTTCAATATTTCGGGTGCCACATCGCCGTAAAACGGATGCCACGTCTGTCCTACAAGCAGCTGCGACTTGTTCCAGGCAAGGTTCAAGTAGGCTTGCCGGAGGCGTATCATGTAATAATTGGTGCCGCCGCCGCGAAAATCGACTTCCACGCATCCCGATGTGGCGATTTTGCCGTTGGCGATAGCCGGGCCGGTGATGTTGACCCCGAGCCGTGAATACATGGTGTAAAGGCTGCCGTCGGGCTTGGCGTTGAGGTCTTGGCCGAAGTCGTCATAGTCGTGGTCGCGTGGGTACATATAGAAAAGCCCGTCAACGGTTTCGGAGTTGGAGCGGCTGTTATAGAACAAGTCGGCACGCACCTGCCCGTAGAACTTGAATGAAAAATCTTTGTCGTTGCCGCCATCGGCAGCCGATGCCGTGGCCGATGCTATTGCCATCAAGGCAACTGCGCATATCAGAATTTTGTGGGTCATAAGCATATATGAGATAATATAATGCAAAATTAGCTTAAAAAGGCCAAACAACCAATTGCTGCAAAACCGTTTTTCAATGCACTGGTGACAAAAAAAAATGAGCAACCAGCCCGAAGGCCGAATTGCTCATCTCCTCTCTCCACTGGTGGCTCGTCGAGGTGCTCGATCCTCTTTGTTGCTGCCCACAATCTGGTAGTTGCAGATTGCCGCATCGGCCTGTGGTAAACCCACTTGTAATTTGATGGGTGCAAAGGTAGGCATTTCCCACGTAGCAGCCAAAAATACATCGTTAGATTAACATTTGTTTGCTATTCGTCTTAAAGCAGCATGATGCCGGTGAATGTGCGGCCTGAGTGTACTCCTATGCGGCGTGCCGAGAAATAATTGCCCGATGCATCGTGCCGCGAGCAACGCCCGTCGGTGAATATCATTTCGGGGGCAATGCCACAGCCTGCCAGCTGGTGACGATTGGCGGCTTGCAGGTCGATATGCGCCTTGCCAGTGACCTTGTTGCGCGAGATTATTTCACCGCCAAGTCCTGCCGAGGCAAATGCCTCGGCCACTTCGTCGCCCACTTCAAAGCATTGGCGGCATATTGAAACGCCTATATAGGCGGCAATCTTTCTGGCTCCGGCCTGGACCATCTGCCTCACGGCTTTTGCAGCTATTCCGGCAAGAGTTCCGCGCCACCCGGCATGAATGGCTGCAACGAGTTGCGTTCCCTGATAAGAATATAGCAAGATGGGCACGCAATCGGCTGTGTTGATGCCTATTGCCACTTGCCGTCGGGCGGTTATTGTTCCATCGGTTCCGTCAAGTAGTTTTTCCTGCCCTTGAAGGTCGAGGGTGCGGAAAGCGTCGTCGAGCATGGCTATCTTGTCGCCATGCACCTGCCGTGGCTGTATTATGGCCTGTGGGTCGTTGATGCCGAGATCGGCTGCAAGCGCGGCACGGCAACCCAGATAATGTTCGGCCCGGTCGCCGGTGTAGCCGCATACCGAAAAGCCGCTGTAGGGGTCGCTGGCATCGTGGCTGCCGCGCAATGTGGTGAAGTCAAGTACCTTGCCGGGGAACAGTCGGCACAACGGGCCGTGTTCAATGTTCATCGTTGACACCATACTCGAAGTCGTTGTCCCAACGGTCTTCGTCTTGCATCTTGCCGCCCATGTCGGGAGCCTCCTCTTCATCATAGAAGTCCTCCGACGGGGCTTCGCTGAATATGAATTCGTCCTCCTCCTTCACGCGATGCTGCTCGTCAAGGTCGCGATGCGTAATCTTGGTGGGAATGCGGTTGTTCTCGTCGTTGATTTCGCGCCACAGCAAGTCTTTAAGTTCAAGCAGCCCCATTCCAGCCACAGCCGAGATGAATACCGTGGGCACATCCTGTGGCAGATGGTTTTGGCGAATGTCGTCCATAAGTTCATCGTCGAGCAAGTCGCATTTGGTGATTGCCAGCACACGCGGCTTGTCGGCGAGTTCGGGGTTGAACGTGGCAAGTTCGTTGCACAGCACGCTATATTCGTGGCAAATGTCGTCGCTGTCGGCAGGTATCATGAACAGCAGCACGGCATTGCGCTCGATGTGCCGCAAAAAGCGCAGCCCCAATCCGCGCCCTTCGCTCGCGCCCTCGATTATTCCAGGTATATCGGCCATGACAAACGACTGGCGGTCGCGGTATTCCACTATGCCCAAGTTTGGTTCGAGCGTGGTGAACGGGTAATTCGCGATTTTGGGTTTTGCTGCCGACACAGCCGACAGCAGCGTTGACTTGCCTGCATTGGGAAATCCCACCAATCCCACGTCGGCAAGCAATTTAAGTTCCAGGATTATGGCCTTTTCTATGCCCGGCTCGCCAGGTTGCGCATAGCGAGGAGTGCGGTTAGTGGCACTTTTGAACTGCCAGTTGCCAAGTCCGCCGCGTCCGCCGCGCAGCAATTTCACCTCTTCGCCGTCGCCGGTCACGTCGCACAGGAATTCCCCTGTTTCGGCATCATACACGGCAGTGCCGCACGGCACCTCTATCACCTGGTCTTCGCCATCGCGGCCCGTGCTGCGGTTCGCGCCGCCTGCCTGCCCGTTGGTGGCAAACACGTGTCGGCGGTATTTCAAGTGCAGCAGCGTCCACAGGTTGCGGTTGCCGCGCAATATCACATGGCCGCCACGTCCGCCATCCCCTCCGTCGGGGCCGCCCTTGGGTATATATTTGGCACGGTGGAAGTGCAACGAGCCTGCGCCGCCGCGTCCCGAGCGGCAGAATATTTTCACGTAATCTATAAAATTGGAGCCTGCCATAATCTCATAAAATTTTCTTCAGTCGTGCAAAGATACTGCAAAACACCTTATTGGGCAAAATTAAGGGGGCATAAGCGTAAATCACGCTCGTGTGCCCCCTTAATTTTGCCTTATTGCGTTCCGCTTTTTTTAGTCGTCGTATTCCATTGTCAGGAAATTGCCGTTGCGGTCAAACTTTAGCTCAATGCGCGATGCGAGTTTCACCTCATAGCTGTCGAGATCGTCGGCATCATAGCTGATGTTGGTCACAGCCACGCCTTTGTAGTTGGCATCCAAGTATTTTGCTATTGCCTGCGGCATGACCTTGGTGGGTACGCCCTTGTAGTTCTGCACTTCTTCCCACTGGCCGCTGTTGCGGAATTCGATGGCGGTGCCGTCGGATAGATACACCTTGTAGTCGGGACGGAAGAAATCGTCATCGACTGCGGCTGCCGTGATGGTGGCCGGTGCGAAGTTCTTGATGAATGCCGTGGCCTCGGCCGGGAGTTCGGCTGCGGTGATTGGCTTGTCGTCGGCTTGTGCGTTGAATGTCAACAATGCCGGGATGGCTAATAAAGCTGTCAAGATAAACCTTTTCATAATTCTAAGTTTTTTAGGGTTAGTTAATAACATCCATGGTACGAAAAAAATACTATTCTTACCAATGTGAGCAAAGATATTGAGTAGGAATGTGGCGGCTATTTAAAAGGGCTTAAAAATGGTAAAACAATAATTAAACGAGTTTAATAAATGTAGATTATGCCCTGTATTGTTTGCTTTTATTAGTAATTTTTGGGAAATTTGCACAAATAGGGATATAATATGAATAAATATAGGAAATTTATGAATAAATACACGCTGAGACGTTATTTGCTGTTTTTTGTTTCACTTTTCATTAATGCTTTTGGTATTGTTTTCATCACTAAGGCCCTGCTGGGTACGTCGCCCATAACAAGCGTTACCTACGTGCTTAGCCTGTGTACGCCGTTCACCATGGGGCAGTGGACTATAATACTCAACCTGCTTTTCTTGCTGTTTGAATTACCGTTCATGACACGGGAATACTTCAAGGAGGCAAAACGGATGTATTTCTTGCAGATACCCATCACACTGTTTTTCGGGTTCTCCATCGATTTGTCGATGGGCATATTGTCGTGGCTCAACCCCGGGCATTACGCCATGCAGCTTGCAAGCCTTGCCGTGGGGTGCGTGATACTTGCAGCGGGCATAGCCCTTGAAGTGAAGGCCAACATAGCCCTTGTGGCCGGGGAATTCTTCGTGGGTGCCATTTCGCGGCGCATCGGCAAGGAGTTCGGGTTTGTGAAATTAGGGTTCGACATCACACTCGTCGTTCTGGCTTGTGCCTTGTCGCTGGCATTCATGGGCACAATCGACGGTGTGCGCGAGGGCACTGTAATAGCCGCCATTGTGGTGGGGCCTATAGTGCATTTTATAAGTCCGGCATACAAGATATTGGATAGCTGGATTTCGCCCAAGACAGGTGCAAGTGATGCCGTAACGCAGTCGATGGCCGACGGTGGCCGCCGCGTGGTGGTGACGGTGGCAAGGGAGTATGGCAGCGGCGGCAGGCAGCTGGGGCAGTTGATTGCCAAGCGGCTCGGTGTGAAGTGCTACGACAAGGAGATAATAGAACTTGCCGCCCGAAAGAGTGGCTTGACCAAACGGTATGTATCGGCCAACGAGCAGTCGGTATCGCCGCTGTGGATTAAGAACCTGCTTTTGCAAAACTATGAGTCGTCGCTCGAACACAGCTTGTCGTCGAAAGACGCGCTATTCGTGGCCGAGTGCCATGTGATACGCGACATTGCGGCCAAGGGCAGTTGCGTGATAGTGGGCCGGTGTGCCGATTATGTACTCGACGATTTTCCCGGCGTGGTCAGGGTGTTTTGTTACAGCGACACCGATAACGAAGTAAGGCGGTGCGTGGAAAAATATGGTGTGCCGCAAGACAAGGCTGCCGATGAGGTGCGTCGCATCAACCGCGCCCGCGAGGCACACTATGAATACTACACGGGTCGCAAGTGGCGCGACGTGCACAATTACGACCTTGTGGTCAACACCGCGTCGATGAGCATTGGCACGGCTTGCTCGCTGGTGGAGGCATTGGCAAAACGCTGAGAAAATTAAGGCCCAATTCGTCACCACGAGAATTTTACGCCTATTGGAACATAAAAGTCAAGCTTTTTTTGTCCTTCAATGCTGCTGTTTATGTTGTATTTCAAGGCTGGTTCAATGTATAGTCCTATGTTTTTATTGATATTGTATTCCAACCCCACACCGCCGGAAATATAAAATTGAGTGGACGGAGTTTGGACTTCGGGAAGTTGGAGCATATAAGGATTTTTGGTATCCGTGTGCCAGCCGATAGGTATGTCTATTCCCGCTTTTGCAGGAATGTAGATTGATGCCGCATTGAAATTAAGCACATTATAATTGCAGCCGGCGGATATGCCAATGTAGTAGGTTTTTAAATCTCGTTCCGCACGGGTTCCATTTGATTGGTATTCTATGAGACACTTTGCCCTTGTCATGTTCAGCCCTGTGTTTATGCTGATTTTGGAATTAATCTCGCGTTCAAGGTTTATTCCTAATGTCAGCGGCATTTCAAATTTATAATCGGCCTCGATTGTGCTTTCTGTCGAAGAACCTATGCCTGTCCCCACATTTGTCTGCGAGGAAGAGTGCCGGTTGTGGGCGTTGCCATAGGTGCTGCACGCTATAGCTATGCGCCACTTGCTGCCGGTTGCCGGTATGTGTGTCAAGTTATATGCGGAATGATTTCGCAAACTCATGTCGGGCATGGCAGGCGATGCTGTTATGACTTGGGGTGTTGAGTCGGTTGTGATAGCTGGGCTTTCGTCAATATCTTTCTCCCCTGTGCCGCTTTCAGCCTTGATGGAATCGTTGCTTGCCTGCTGCTTTGGTGTGTTGAGGCTTATGATGGAGGTATGCGTTTGGGATTTGACACTCTCGGATTCATTGGGCAGTGCAGGCAATGCAATTGCCAACTCTTTGAGGTCGGAGGTGGTCTCACGCTTGTTCAGCAAAATGAGCATAACTGTAGCGGTCAAAATGAGCAGCCCGTATAGCCCTGCGCGATATTCGCGTATCAGTTTCTTCAATAGCTTTTTTGCATGAAACAGCTGGGAAGATGAAGTGCCAGGCGTTATACCTAAAATACTGCTTATTTCCTTGTGCGATTTGTTTTCGAGCACCGATAATCGGAATATGGTTTTATACCCTGCGGGCAATCGGTTGATGATGGCATCAAGTTCCTCGTATGACAGCACGTCGGCAATGTCGGGCGAGTCGGCAATATCATCGTTACTGCCGTCCAATGCGGAATAAACGTCTAATTGCGACAAATATTGGATGGAAAGGTTTTTCATAATTGTTCCCATCCAATATTCCGCTTTATTGCAATCTTTGATTTCAGAGATGTGCGTGAATATTATGACAAATCCGTCATGCAATATGTCGCGAGCTGTTTCTTCGTCTGAAATATATTTGCGAATAATTCCAAGCATTCGCTTGGAATAGGCAGAGTACAACTCTTCCATGGCTTTTTTGTCACCAGCCTTGCATTGTTGTATCATTTCTGCTTTTGTCATGCTTCAAGCGAATTTAGGGGAGAGCTATATCGCAACCTTAGGATTTTGGTCTTAAAATACAAATAAATGCAGATGTGACGAAATCCCTAAAATATGAAATTCGAGAGATTGCAGTGTTCAGTTTCCGTGGCTTAATCCCGAATTTTTGCTTGTAATGAGGGTTGATAAACCACATTTGTTGGTCTGACACGGCAAATTTACTTCGGCTTACGAGCCTATGGAATTGGCCGATTGATACCGATGTGCCTTTTATGCTCATAAGTTCTTCGATGCATCCGTCTGACTCTTTCCCTAAACGCAGCAACTTGCGGTAAATGAAATTAGGGAAAAGATGGATGAACGGCGAATGTGATAGAAAGCGGTTCCGGCATATCTGCTGATGTCCGCCAAATGGCATTCGCCACGGTGGAAAAGCCAGGAACACCACGCCATCGTGCTTTAAATGACGGCAACAGAAATCTAATAATTCGGCTTTTGGCGATATGTGCTCGAATACGTCATGGCACAGTATGATGTCGAATTGCCTGCTTGCCGAATAATCGAATATGTTGGCGTTTATGAAATCTGCGGCATAGCCAGTTGAACCAAAGAATTCCTTTGCCTGCCTGATGCGGTTGGCAGATATGTCAATCCCGGTTACTTTGCACCCCGCCTCGGCGAACGGGAGCAAATTCCCGCCCTCGCCGCAGCCAATCTCCAATACTTCGGTGCCAGCATATATGTCGTGGAAAGTCTTGATGTATGGCATGAAGTATTCTTCGGTGGTTGCAGCCAGCTCCGAGAAATATTTAAGCCGGTCGGTGTGTCTGTTTTGCATATAATTGCAGATATGTGTGTGGCGCGTAAATTAATTATTGCGCCGTTTGGTTTTAATTCTATTTATAAGAGTAGAAAAAGTGCTAAATGCTGCATGAACCGAAAGAAAAAATTTAATGGTGTCAGATGCTAAAAATGTGGTTTAATTGTAATATACTGTTTGTCAATAATATAATGTGTAAGTTTTTTGACTTGCAATCCAATACTAACTTGCGTCAGTCGTTATGGCTTTGTAGTGACACATGGCTCGTGTGTCCGTCAGCGGCAATAGAAAAAGTAGAATGCTAAAGTATAGTGGAAAGAAATACAAATACAGGGCGGCTGTCGAGCCGCCCTGTATGGTATGCATATCTGTTATTTGTAGGCATTTATGATTTCAAGGACATATATGTCGTGGTAGCCGCCATTTGCGCCATACCATTTCTCTATTGAGCTATCGATGAAGCATTCGGGCTTGATGCTGTCTTTGTAGAGCTTGCGGCATTCGAGCGTGAGCCGCGATTGCTCGTAGGTTATGCCGCCTGTCTCGGTCTCGACCGGACGCAGGCCGGTTGCCTGCACTTTGTCGCTATCGCGCCCCGACTTGCTGCCGCAGTAGTTGTATATCTCGCGGGCTTCGCTGCCGTTGCCCAGAAACGATAGGGTGACATATTCGCCAGCCTCGACGAACTGGTGGGTGTAACGCTCGGGGCGGACGAAAATCACGGCCACGGGCTTGTTCCATAGCCACCCAAGGCAGCCCCACGATGCCGTCATCATGTTGAAACCACCATTCTTGGTGCCTGCCGTTATCAGCACCCATTCTTTGCCAATGAGGTCAAACACGTTGTCGTTCAACGTCTTCAAATCAATTTTTTCCATAATGCGTGAAATTGTAATCATGTAGTGTGGCAAAATTACATCTTTTCCTGCAAACCTGTATAATGTGCGTCGGTACGGCGTTGTTTTGTGTGTTTGTAGTAACTTTGCTGTTGAAAACTATAAGATTTGATTGTTATGAGACGTAGTGACAGGGAAATAACCGAGCATGGTGAGATAATGGAGATAATAGGGCAGTGCGACGTGTGCCGTCTGGCGTTCAACGACTCGGTGGAGGGCGTGCCCTACATCTTGCCGCTTAACTTCGGATATGAGGAGGACTGTGGCGGGCAGGTGACGCTTTACTTCCATGGAGCTACCGAGGGGTATAAATATGACGTGCTTGCGCACGACTGCCGTGTGGCGTTCGAGATGGATTGCGGTCACCGCCTTGCGTCGGACCGCAGTCGTGGGTATTGCACCATGGAGTACAGTAGCGTGATAGGGCACGGACGGATAGAGATAGTGGCCGACCGCGACGAGAAGATAAGGGCGTTGACGATACTGACCGACAATTACCACCGTGCCGAAGGACACTTCGAGTTTAACCAGCAGGCAGTGGACCGCACCACGGTGATGGCCTTGAAGGTGGAGACGATGACGGCAAAGCGTCGGGTGGTGAAACCTCGGTGACGCTCGGCGGATATATGTTGCCTATAAGTTGCCGCCGCCGTTGCTGTCTGTGACGGGAATTGTCTTGAGGCGACCCAAGTGGCGCGAATTTATCTCGGAGGGCGAGCCTGTGAAATATACTTTCCCGGGGCCGCTGCCGTGTGTGGTGAGCGAACCGCCGACCACGTGGCAGCGTATGGTGCCGGTGCCTATGACGCGGCATTTGGCATCATTAGTCGTGAGGCCGCTTGCGTCAATCATGCCTGTGCCTGTGCATTTGAGCGATGCCTTGTCGCACGCGCCCGATATTGATATCAGCCCCTTGCCAGTGAATATTTTCGCCTCCACCTCGGGAGCCGAGATGCCTGTGGCTATTACCTGGCCGTTGTCGGTGAGTTTGAATTTTACCTTCTCGGTGGAGGTTACATTTTCCACACGCAGGGTGCTGTCGGCCTTGTTTTCTAATTCTTTTATAGAGCTTGAATATACGGTGACGTGTGGCATGGCGTTGCGCATGATGACGTAGTCGGTGGCAACCTGCATTTTCAGTGTTGACTTGTCGTTGCTGAACATGAGCGAATTGGCCTCGCTCGGCGTGGCCGTGAACACGGCAAGCCCTGCCGAGTCGGCATTGCAGCGATATGTCACATTCAAGTCATCGACCACCTCTAATTTCACAAAGTCACCAACTTCTATCACATATTCCCGCTCGGTGCTTTGTGCCGATGCCGTGGCAGCGGCGGCAGCCATGCAGCAGGCGGCTATGATAAGAAAGAAATGTTTCATGTCGTAATGATATGGCTATTGCTGTAAATATTTTTCTTCAATCAAGTCGAGTATTGAGTTGAGTTCGGCCTGCGTCTCGGCTCGCAGCATGGCTATGCGCGTTTCGCGGAAGTTAGGTATCCCCTTGAAAAGCGGTGTGGCGGCCAAGTGGCGGCGTATGTGCAATATGCCGCGGTACTCGTCGATACGGTCGATGCTCTCCCTGATTTGCCGCCTCAGCAGGGCCATTTTCTCGGCCACGGTGATGGTGGGCAGTGTGCCGTGTTGCATGAAGTGTTTCATTTCCCTGAATATCCATGGCGCGCCTATCGAGGCACGCCCCACCATTATGCCGTCCACCCCGTATCGGTCGTAGTGTTCGACCAGGGCTTGAGGCGTGGTGATGTCGCCGTTGCCTATGATTGGGATGGTGATGCGTGGGTTGTTCTTCACTTCGCCTATAAGCGTCCAGTCGGCGTGGCCGGTGTACATTTGGCTGCGTGTTCGGCCATGTATCGTCAGTGCCTGTATTCCGCAGTCTTGCAGTTGCTCGGCGAGTGTGGTTATTATCATGTTTTCGCAGTCCCATCCGAGCCGAGTCTTCACCGTCACCGGGATTTTCACTGCATTTACCACGGCGCGGGTTATGTCGAGCATGAGCGGCACGTTGCGCAGCATTCCGCTGCCCGCACCCTTCGATGCCACTTTCTTCACCGGGCATCCGAAGTTTATGTCGAGTACGTCGGGATTGGCGGCCTCTGCTATCCGTGCTGCCTCGACCATCGAGTCGATGTCGCGGCCATATATCTGTATGGCCGCCGGGCGTTCGGCAGGGTTGATGTTCAGCTTTCGTGTTGTGCTGTCTATGTTGCGTATCAGCGCGTCGGCCGAAACAAATTCGGTATAAACCATGTCGGCCCCCTGTTCTCGGCAAATCAGCCTGAAAGAGGGGTCGGTCACGTCCTCCATGGGTGCGAGCAGCACCGGACGGTTGCCTAAGTCGATGTTTCCAATTCTCATACGCTTACAAAATTACTCCAAATCTGCGTTTTGGCGAAATGCCATAGCCCTTTGTAATAATTATTTGGAAAAATAGGATAGGATTATCGTCGGCATTGGGTAAATTTGCATTAAAAACGAGTGACTGTATGATGAAAGCAAGGATTTTGTTGTCGGCATTGCTGACGGTGATATTGGGGTGCGGCGCGGTTGCGGCGCAAGGGCTTGTGCGCCCGACGGCATTGCAGCCTGGCGACACGGTGGCCATAATAAGCCCGGCAAGCGCGTGCAAGGCGCGGTTTGTGACCGGGGCTTGCGGCGTGTTGCGCAGTTGGGGATATGTGCCGGTGGTGTGGCGGCACGCATTGGGCAAACACGGGTCGTTTGCCGGAACCATCGAGGAGCGCAAGAGCGACCTCGTGGAGGTGATTTCCGACCCGTCGGTCAAGGCTGTGCTGTGTTCGCGCGGCGGCTACGGCTCGGTGCAGGAATTGTGTGAAATGGACTTGGGACTGTTTGCCCGTAATCCCAAGTGGCTCATAGGCTATAGCGACATAACTGCCATGCACGGTGCCATCACATCGCAGGGAGTGATGAGCATACACGGCCCCATGGCCGAGCATCTTACTAAGTTTTCGGGAACCGACTCGTGCAGCAGGGCATTGCGCAATATTCTTTCGGGCAATATGCCGCACTACAAGATAGCAGCCGACCATCGCAACCACCATGGCCGGGCATCGGGGCTGCTGCTCGGTGGGAACCTTGCCTTGCTCAACAGTTTCACGGCCTCGCCCATCGACATGCTGTCGCGCTATAGCCGTGGCGGCGACGTGATATTGTTTGTGGAAGATGTGGGCGAGTCGCTCGAACGCCTTAACAGGTTCTTCTACACCTTGCGCGTTAATGGCACGCTCGACCGCATAAAGGGATTGATAGTGGGGTCGTTCTCCGACGTGAAATATACCGACGATTTTCCCCATGTGTATGACATGGTGGAGAGCATCGTGGCCGGGTATGACATTCCTGTGGCATACGGCTTTCCCACGGGGCACACCGATGCCAACTACCCGATGGTGGAAGGCGCATGGGTGACACTCATCGTTGATGACAGTGGCGCAGAACTTAAATTTTAGCAATTGTTAATATTGTGTCACATTGTTTCGCATTAAAAGGTACATCGATTAACAATCGTAAGTAAAAAACCGCTGTTTTTCTTTTGTTTTGATTGACGCTTGCACTATATTTGCGCAAAATTTTCAGACTTATAATCTTAAACACCGAAACACTATGTATTGGACATTGGAACTCGCGACAAAACTTGAAGACGCACCATGGCCGGCAACCAAAGAAGAGCTTATTGACTATGCCATGCGCTCGGGTGCACCGCTCGAAGTAATCGAGAACCTTCAAGAAATGGAAGATGAAGGTGAAACTTACGAAAGCATAGAAGATATTTGGCCCGACTATCCCAGCAAAGACGACTTCTTCTTCGACGAGGAAGAGTATTGATGGCCTTTAGATAGGTTAAACAATTGAATACCAACGCGATAAACAAAGATGATTTGTTTGTCGCGCTGGTATTTTATGGTGCTTGATAGTGTGATTTGTTTGTCTAAATTGCGGTTTTTCTTCTCAAAAACTGGGTTTGTTTGTCTAAAATACATTACCTTTGTTTCTCCTCAGGAATATATGAGTATGTGATTGGGTTAAGCGCACGGCTGAATATATTCATTCTTC
The DNA here is from genome assembly GCA_944320595.1 of uncultured Muribaculaceae bacterium. Lineage (GTDB taxonomy): Bacteria > Bacteroidota > Bacteroidia > Bacteroidales > Muribaculaceae > Avimuribaculum. The sequence goes on from CALUIB010000029.1 coordinate 21,258, forward strand.
TATGAGTTGAGAGTAATAGGTATGTTGTGGAAAAGCCACGCGACTTTGGCCAAAAGGGTCAAAGTCGCGTGGCTTTTCCAACTCATAGGCTAAAGTTATTTATATCCAACATTTTGTTTCAATTTTGGGTTCAAGTCTATACTTTTTTGTGGAATAG
>CALUIB010000030.1 GCA_944320595.1 uncultured Muribaculaceae bacterium
GAACGCCACGCCTACGACGAGCACATAAATGCCATCATGATACAGAACGACGTCCTCAGCACAGCCCGCCAGGAAGGTCTGGACGAAGGCAGGGCGGAAGGCCTGACCATAGGCAGGGCGGAAGGCAGGGCAGAAGGCCGAGCTGAGGGTCGAGCGGAAGGTCAAAAGGAGAAGGCACTGGACGTGGCTCGCAATCTGAGGTCAATGGGGCTTTCCGACGAGATGATAGCCAGGGCTACAGGGCTACTCGAAGAAGATATTAGGGAATTGCATGATTAGTTCATCGCAAAAAACGCCACGTTGCGTATATTGTTGCGGACAGGACAAAGCATATTTGCTGAAACCGTTTAAATCTTGCTCAGGAATAATTTCCAAAGAGATATTTTTCTATTTTGCAGCAAAGCACAGCAAGCAATATGAAATCATTCGGGCATCTCGGCGCGGCTCTTGCTCATGGTCACCAAGTACACCCCGGCAAAAATAAGCACTACCGCCACACCTTTCACCACATTAAACGAATCAAGCCCCAATGCTATCGCCACGGCACAGGCAACGACTGGTTGCACATAATTATACATCCCTGCCACAGTGGGGCGCAACGACTTCTGCCCCACCACTATAAGCAGGTAACTAAGGAATGTGGCAAAAGCCACAATATAGCACAGCGAAAGGATTGCCGCACCGTCTAATGCGAGCCAATCAGTAGCCATAAGGTCTCTATACGAAAATGGCAACAGGCATACGAAAGCGTATGTGAACATCCACTTCATGATAGTGACAAGCGAATACTTACCGACGAAATTTTTGAACAGCACCAAGTAAAGCGCATAGCTGAGCTGTGCCATCAGCACAAGCAAGTCGCCAAGGATATGGTTCTCGCCCCCATGTGCGGCTGCCTGCTGCGAACTGCCCAAAATAAGCAACAACGCTCCACAAGCACCGGCGGCAATGCCCATCACCTTCTTGCCAGTTACAGGCTCTTTAAGGAAAAATGCCGCAAGCACCATAGCCCACAACGGCATACTGGTGGTGATTATCGACGCATCGCCAGGCGAGGTGAGGCTCACGCCAAATATAAAACTGCCTTGGTTAAGCACTATGGCAAGCAACGACGCTCCAAACAGCCGCACCATGTCGGCAGATGCCACATGCTCGTGTTTCATGAAAAACGAAACCACCCAAAACATCACCATTGCGCCAAATATGCGCAAATCGGTAACTACCAGCGGCGTAACCACTCCGCCTGCCATCACAATCTTCGCTATCGGCGACATAAGCCCCCAAATAGTGTTGGCGGCAAGCATCGAAACGTGTCCTTTTACACTAATCTTTCCCATAACGGATACAAAGTTACCCATCTTATCAAAAATAAGATACAATGTGCTCCGTTTTCTTTAGAAACAAAGGGGAAATTTGTAAATTCGCAAAATAAAACTATTTCCCATCTCCACCTCAAAGAATAATTCATACACTATGAAACCTATAACTAACATATTACTTATTATATACATCGTCGCATACACGTTCCTGCCCATATTCGATGTTTCGCTCATGGGCGGACAGACGGGGTTTGACTATACTGCCCACACCATCACCTCAAGCCACGAACTGCTCAAGCAGCTATTCTCGCTGTTGCCATTCTTGGTAGCTTTTGCCGCCATAAGCCTCAACTGCATGAAAAACCGCTACTGGGGCATTGCCGTGGCAGCCATTATATGCATCGGGCTTTATTTCTATGTCGATGCCAAAGACTTGGTGATGATACAGCAACCCGAATTCTTCAAAATAGAATCGCTCGGAGTGGGGTTCTACATTGGCTATGCCACGCTATGGCTGTCGCTTGCATCGGCTGTGCTGTCGGTGATGCCGTTCAAGTTCAACAAGCTGCACGCACGTGAAACCGTCTTCTCCCATAAAAAAGGTGCGGAGGAGGAAGAAAGCAAAGGGAAATGAGTAGCCTGTCAGACACAACCAGCGACATACGCATCGACGACACAAGCCTGTGGACACTGTCGCTCTTCATCGATGCCCGCAGCATCAACCTTATGCTGCACAACGACCAAATCGGCGACTCGCTCGTATGCCGCCGCATAGACCTTGCAGGCCGTGCGAACGAAGACGAGTACCTGCACGCACTTGAAAATGCAGTTTATGACAACCCATTGCTGCTTGCCGACTTCAAGCGCGTGAACGTGAGCGTCGATTCTCGCAAGTTCATCTTCCTGCCACCGGGCTACGGAACCGACGGCGATGCCCGACGGGCATTCGACGTGGCTTTTCCCGATGTCGATGGCGACTTTGCCGTTTCACGCGGTTATAATTGCCGCGCCGACGTGGCATTCATGCTACCACGTGGCGTCCACACTTTCTTGAAACGCACGTTCAGCAACATTCCAGTGCGATTGCACCTCGAAGTGCTTTGCTCATACTTCCGCGGGCAGACCAATCTCTCAACCGTGAACAAAGAGGCCGTTTACATACGCGACGGCGGTGGCACCGTGGATATATGCGCCTTCAGGCAAGGCCGCCTGCAAATGGCCAACACATTCACGTGCCGCTCTACCGACGACATCATCTTCTACACCCTTGCATTGTGGAATACGCTTGGCTTTGATGCCACTGGCGACGAAATACAGATTACCGGCGACAAGGCTATACGAGCCACCCTAATGCCACGGCTACGCGAATACGTAACCTACGTGGTGCCGGTGATGATGCCACCGGCTGCCATGCGGCTGGCCTCCGACGCAGCCAAGGCTCCATTTAACTTAATCGCTCTTGCTATATGAGAATAATACGAGGCAAATACGGGCGCAGGCGGTTCGACGTGCCACGCAACATAACGGCGCGGCCCACAACCGACTTTGCGCGTGAAAACATCTTCAACGTCATCGACAACCTAATCGACCTTGACGGAATGACCGCACTCGACCTGTTCGCCGGAACAGGCGCAGTGAGTTTTGAATTTGCATCACGCGGCTGCCGCTTGGTAACCAGCGTGGAAAAAGCCGCCACGCAATACCGTTTCATCGAACAGGTGAAACAGCAATTGCAAGCCGACGAAGTGCAACCAGTGCGCGGCGACGTGTTCAAGTTCATCGAGACCTGCCGCCAGCAATACGACATAATTTTCGCCGACCCTCCCTATGACCTTCCACGCCTGCCCGAAGTTCCGCAATTGGTGCTATCATCGGCATTGGTGAAACCAGGAACGATATTCGTGATGGAACATTCTCGCAGCAACGACTTCTCCGTCCTGCCCCACTTCTCACAACATAGGGCATACGGCAGCGTCAACTTCTCCATCTTCGTCATTCCATAACAGGAAATGACATCGCCCACAACCATCACGAGCTGGGAAATGCGCACCCGGCCAGCTCACTCTCGCCGAGGGCCATTCCAGCCATTAGGCGAAAACCTAAATCACAGAGCGGCGTTTCATCAGTTCCTGAGCGGCACGATAGTCGTCGGGCGAGCCTATGTCAATCCAAGTTCCATCAATCACATATTGCCGCACCTTGCCGCCACGCTCAATCACCTCCTCGATGAAGTCGGTGGCATCGTAATATGTGTCTTGCGGAATAATATCAAGCATTTGGCGGCCAATCATGTAAATACCTGCATTGGCATAATAATTATAAGTGGGTTTCTCTTCAAGCCCCTGCACAGCATTGCCATCGGTGCGGAATATGGCATACGGCACCGACACCACGTAGGGTATCACGGCCACCGTCACGTCGGCTCTCTCCTCCACGTGAGCCATATACATGGCCTCGTAATTAATATTGGTCAGCAAGTCGGAGTTCATCAGCAGCACCGTGTCGTTGCTGCCTGGTTCCACAAGCGTCAGCGACCCTATGGTACCAAGCCGGCGCGGCTCACGCACACACTTCACCTTAATGCCACACACAGGCGCGGCAAAATGCTGCTCAATCTTCTCCGCGAGGTAATTCACCGTCACGCTTATGTCGATGATGCCATTTCGGGCAAGAGCCTCCACATTATAGTCGATGATGCAGCGGTCGCCCACAGGCAAGAGCGGCTTGGGCGTTTCGAGCGTCAACGGGCGCAGTCGTTCGCCACGCCCTCCGGCCATCAGCACCGCATCGATAGGCAAAATGGAGTGATAAACCGAGAAATCATAAATGCGCCGTATCGAACCGTCGGCATTGAGGTGAGGCACAAGCGAAATGCGCAAACGGCGTATCTCGCGAATGTCGGCAATGTCGGGATGGCTGCCTCGGAACGCTATGAATGCCTTGTGCATAACATCGGCCACCACCGAGTGCAATGAATGCCCGGCGATGAGCGCACGGCGTATGTCGCCGTCGGTAAGCGTTCCCACCATGCTGCCGGCAGGGTCTATTGCAAACAACGTCATTGTGCGTCCCGACAGCCCGTTAAGCTTACGCAACGCATCGAGTACCGTGGCACCGGCACTGATAACATAATCACATATATTGATTTCTTCCATACACCCAATAATTGTTACTACCTCAACATTTCACTCACCGAGGCCGTGAGATTGAACATAAACGTGGTTCCGCCCACATGTGGTTGCGCAAATGCCACCCCAAACCCCATCGCCTTGACCTTCAATCCGGCTCCAGCCGAAAATCCCGACAAGAAATTCCGGGCATACGTACTCATGTCGGTACGCGTCTTGTAATTATAGCCAAGGGCAATGTAAAACTTCTCTGACGGCACATATTCAAGGCCGAATATCAAGTGGCGGAACAGGTTGCCCATAAACTTGTCGTGTTCCTCAAGTTCGCCCGAAGCGTTGCCATCGTCGGTACTGTAATACGGCAAGCTCCACTTGTTAAGGTTATATGCCGTCACCGACAGCCGCAGCGGCGTAGTTCCAAGCGACTTGCCGAAACCCACCTGTATATCCCACGGCAAGCGGTCGTAATTTTCATTGAAACGCTTCACCTGGCCGCCCAAGTTTTTCAGCACCACCGAAAACGACAAGTCCCGGTCGGGGTCGTAATAGTTCACACCAAGGTCGGCACAAATGGCCAAAGCTTTGTAGATTTCGTAGCTCGAATGTATGAACTTCAGCGTGATGCCGCCACGCCAACGGTCGGTGATGTCGTGTGCGAATGTCCCGGAAAATGCTATGTCCGACGGGCTGAACGATGCCCCTGTGGCGTTCCCCTGCTCGTCGTAACCGTCGATACTGCCGTAGCCGAAGTATTGCACGCCCACCGCCCACGCAGCACGTTCGCCAGCAGGGGCAGCGAACCGTGCCCCCATGAAGTTGCTGCCGCCAAGGTAACGCATATAGTTAAGCCCTGCCTGCATCTCGTATTCGGGGCCAAGCAACCCGGGATTCTGGTCTATCAAGTTCACATCATCGTCGATGACAGTGATATTAGTACCGCCAAGGGCATACACGTGCGACGATGCCGACACGCCCAAAAATTCGTATGCCGTAGTGCCGTCTTGACCCCATAAGGCAAGCACCGACAGCACGGCTGCAATGAATATGCTTATATATCGCTTAAAAACCATTAATATCAATGCCTATATATAGCTTAAAACGGAATAAAACCGCAATTAGTGTGCAGCTCGGCACAACAACTGCAGTTTTCACAAAGATACTAATTTCACAAAGAACTTGCATCGACATTTTTTAATGAAAATTATTATGCAATCGTAGCATAATGTTCCGCTGCATAATCTTTCTTCAATACTACAGCAGAGCAGGCAAATCTGTACCATACCCCATACACGGCACTATATTAATTTTATTCAACAAAACAACGTGGCAGAAAGGCATTTGCAAAAAAATGCCTAAACATTATTAACCAATACCAAATGTGCGGCATAGCGATTTGATTAGTACGCGGCAAGCGGCTATATTTGCCATGAATATGTCGCAATATACCACTCGCGGCATGGAAAGGAAACCAAAATTATATGAATCGAAATCTACAACATCTGCTACTTTGCATTGCGATGCTCGCCATTGCCGCCGCAGGCGGAGCCGTGGCACAAGTGAGCCGCGTATCGACGGTCAACCCCATGACTGGCGCACCCTACGACAAAGTGTATGATTACGATTACGTTGATGAAAAGCCGCAATTCCCGGGAGGAAATTGCGGGCTGTTCAACTTCATAAGCGAAACTCGCGAATACCCCTACGAGGCTTACGAAAAGAAAATCGAGGGGCGCGTGTTCTGCACGTTCATCGTCAATGCCGACGGCTCGGTAGGCGGCATATCGATAGTGCGCGGCTCGGGCAATGAGCAACTTAACCGCGAAGCCCTGCGAGTGATAAGCATGATGCCCAAGTGGCAGGCCGGCAAGCAGGCCGGCAAGCAGGTTGCCGTGCGTTGTTACCTGCCCATCACATTCCACCTGTGACCACACCTATACCAGTCGCCGACGGCCACACCGCCACCCCATCATCCGCTATAGGCCGCGACGCGGAAATGGAATTTGCCGCCACCATACTGCGATTTCTTGACTACGACCCCAACGAAGAACAAACCGACTTAATCGCCGGATTTGCGCGTTTCTGCGTGTCGTGCCGCAGTAACGAGTTGCTGCTGCTCAACGGCTATGCCGGTACGGGCAAGACATCGCTCACGGGCGCACTCGTGAAGACTCTCACCCACTTCGGCATGAAATCGGTACTGCTCGCCCCTACTGGCAGGGCGGCAAAAGTGTTCTCGGAATATGCCGGACACCCTGCCTACACCATCCACCGCAAGATATACCGCCAGCACAGCTACAGCCCCGAAGATATGGGCGGCTTCAACATAGCCGACAACAAGCACACCGACACTATCTTCATCATAGATGAAGCCTCGATGATAGCCAATACAGTAGGTGACGGCGGAGGCGCGGCGTTCGGCACAGGCCGCCTACTCGACGACCTCATACACTACGTATATAGCGGTACCGGCTGCCGCCTGATAATGCTTGGCGACAGCGCACAGTTGCCTCCAGTGGGGCTTGACGAAAGTCCAGCGTTGAGCGAAAGCGCACTTGCAGCCTACGGGCTGCGTGTAATGGCATTCACCCTGCGCCACGTGGCTCGGCAACGCCAAAATTCGGGCATACTGGAGAATGCCACCCTGCTGCGCCACGCTATCGAGGCATACAGCCTCCACGAGACGGCCTCGCTGCAGCCACCTGTGCTGCACACAAGCGGATATGACGATATATGCAACGTGTCGAGCGAATTTCTCATCGACAACCTTTCGAGCAGTTACGGGCGACTGGGCGTGCGCGGAACCACGCTAATAACTCGTTCTAACAAGCGCGCCGCCGGGTTCAACCTGGGCATACGCAACAGCATCATGTGCTATGAAGACGAATTGGTGAGCGGCGACCTGCTTATGGTGGCTAAAAACAACTACCTGTGGAGCGAAAACTACCAAGGGCTCGACTTCATAGCCAACGGCGAAATGGCCCGTGTGGTACGGACACGCGGCATGGAGGAGCAAATGTACGGGCTGCGGTTCATGCGCCTCGAACTTGAACTGCCCGACCTTGACGTGGAAATCGAGGCCAAGGCCGTGCTCGATGCCCTCTACAGCGATGCCGCCGCCCTCACTCGCCAGCAAAGCGAGCAAGTGTATGTAGGCGTTATGTCGCAGCTGCAAGGCGACAAGCGCACCCGATACCGCGCACTGAAAAAAGACCCATACTACAACGCCCTGCAAGTGAAATACGGCTACGCCGTCACCTGCCACAAGGCACAAGGAGGACAATGGGAAGACGTGTACATCGACATGGGAGGCATCCCCCCCGAAGCGCTCACCGACATCCAGTTCTATCGCTGGCTCTACACCGCCATCACCCGCGCCCGCACCCGCGTGTTCCTAATCAACTCTCCCCTCCCCTCCCGTTAAGGCAGCAACCTGTTTTTTGTCATTAGCCTAATTTATATTATCTTTGAGCTATACATTGTAATCAAACGCTGCACATGACCTATTTCGAGACAATACGCAATCTTACAAAGAATATCACAAGCGAATTAGTCGATTTTTCCCAGCCAAGAGACATTGCCCGGACACCCACACAGGCAAGTTCAAATTTCATAACCAATAAAGAGCAAGGCGACTGGGCTGAACGCTTAATTCTTAATGCCATCAACGAAAGCTCACGCAATTACGTTGCCGTAAAATACGGGAAATCCGATGATTTGGTTGCCGTAGAAGTAGGTTTTGACCAATTCTTCCAAGAATTTCAAGACGAATTGGACTCGATAGGGAAACGACCCGACATACTGATTTTTAACCAACAGGATTTTATCGATAATTTAGGCTATGACATAAGCCATGTTCCACATGGCGACATAGGCGAATACGTAAAAAAAGCTGTAGCCGGGATAGAGGGGTACGCTCAAGCGCATTTCTTATCGACCATTATGAAGAATATATGCAACAGCGGACACTGAAATTCACAAATCTTGCCATATCCATAAAAGATGAAATCTTGCATGATTATTCGTTTTTATTAAACACTCCTGCGAGGAAGAAAAGTGACGCAAAAAATCAAAACAAGACCACAATAAAAATAAAATCGAATGAAGGCATTGAAATAGCGTCGAAGGTTGACGAGCCATCGCATAAAAGTGTACGCAAAGAAATGGAGCGTGGCCGACTGCTATTTTATGTGACTTTTAATGGAGGCTGTGCCTACTTAAATGCAGAGAACTTGAAATCATTGCTGAATCTGAAAAATGATTTTTAATGAACTGTACGACAATTACACCAGAACTTATTTATAACCAAACAACGCCACTGGCGCACCGTAGAAAATTCGCACAATTTTTTACGCCACCAGCCATTGCCGATTTAATGGCAGACTGGCTTATGGGCAACCCAGATTTGCATGATGTTTTAGAACCTGCTTTCGGATTAGGGATATTCTCGAGAATGCTACTCGCGAAGTCAAGCAACGTGGCCATCAAAGGCTTTGAAATAGACAATAGAATTTTCGGCAACGCTCAAAACGAATTTTCAAGTTGCCCAAATATAAACTTGCAGTTACAAGATTATATGTACAATGACTGGGAAAACAAATATGATGGCATTATTTGTAATCCCCCATATTTTAAGTTCCATGATTATGACAACAAGAAAATCATAACCGAAATTGAAGACCGGCTATCGTGTAAACTGAATGGATTTACCAATCTTTACACACTTTTCCTGTTAAAATCAATATATCAATTGAAACCTAACGGAAGATGCGCTTACATAATCCCTTCTGAATTTCTCAATTCTGATTACGGGAAATTAGTAAAAGCCCATCTTTTAAAGACTAGAACTTTAAGATACATCTTCGTATTTGATTTTGAAGAAAATGTATTCAATGATTCTACAACTACAGCTTGCATAATACTCTGTGCAAATGATACTGCAACTGATAAATTGCAATTTACAAATATTCATTTCCCCAACGATTTGAACCTGTGTAAAGACATGATAGCGAATTATCCTAAAGTATCGAATTATGCCAAGGCTTACGAAGCAGGAGAAATAAATCCTCTCGAAAAATGGAAAATTTATTACCAATCCCACTCAAAAAACAATTTCAAGAATTTAATTCCATTTTCCACATACGTAAAAGTAATGCGAGGCATAGCCACAGGAGCTAATGACTTCTTCACTTTTAACATAAGCAAAGCAAAAAAGTATGGCATCGATGAAAAATATCTACTTCCTTGCGTGTGTCGAAGTGCCGACATTAAAGGTCACACATTCACCATGCCAGATTTTGAATGTTTAAAAAATGCCGACAAAAAGATTTTCATACTAAATGCCAAAGATGCCCGTGATAGCAATGTAACTGAATATATAAAAAAGGGAGAAAACGAAGGCATTAATAAAAAGCACCTTACGGCAAGCCGTAAACCTTGGTATGCCTTGGAAAAACGCCCCCCGTCACCTATATGGGTATCGGTATTCAACCGCAATGGGCTACGTTTCATTAGAAACGTAGCGGAGGTATCCAACTTGACTACGTTTCACTGCATTTATTTGCGCAATGGAATTTTCTCCGACATTCCAATAGATTTGTTTTTTGCATATTTGTTGACCGATACTGCCAAGCAGATTTTTGAGAACAATGCCCGCGAATATGGGAACGGTCTGCAAAAATTCGAGCCAAACGACCTAAACCATGGCATGGTACTCGACATTGCATCTCTGCCTGATTCCGCAAAAAAGCAAATACTTGCATTATACCTTGCTTGCAAGCAGTCTTGCGACAGCAATATTATTATAAAAAGAATCGACGACATTTTATTGGAATACTTTTCATGCGGCAATTAACCTGCCAATACAATGGCAGGTATTTCGCCTTGCAGGATGGAGCGGAATAATGGAACTATTTCGTAATTTTACGGCACGATAATGAATGGTTACGGAAATGGAAAGGAAAATATGCATCATCACGGGTACCCGCGCCGACTGGGGACTGCTTAGCGGCATAGCCCGTGAGCTGAATGTGCGCAGCGGTGTGAGGCTGCAAATCATTGCCACCAATATGCACTTGTCGCCAAAGTTTGGCAATACCCAGGAGGAGATTTTGCGAGACGGCCTGCGGATAGACTACCGTGTGCCGATGCCGGTGGAAAATGACACCCCTGCCAAGACGGTCGCCGCCATGGCCGAATGCATGAGCGGAATGTCGGCGGCACTCGATGCCTTGCGCCCCGACTTGATAGTAATCTTGGGCGACCGCTACGAGATGCTCATGGCCGCATCGGCCGCGCTCATCTTCCACATTCCAGTGGCACACATTGCCGGTGGGGCGGTCAGCTTTGGGGCGTTTGACGAGAGCATACGCCACGCCATCACCAAGATGAGCCACCTGCACTTCACCGAGACCGAGGAATACCGCCACCGTGTTATTCAACTTGGCGAACAGCCCGAGCGTGTGTTCAACGTGGGTGCCATAGGCATCTACAACATACGCCACTTGCAACCGATAGCACGCGAAGACTTAGAGGCCGATTTGCACACGTGCATCCCACCCGAGTCGCTGTTTGTCACGTTCCACCCGGCTACGCTCGACACAGAACCGCCTGCCACACAGTGCCGCAACTTGGTTGCCGCACTCGACCGTCTCAACGGCTACAAGGTGTTTTTCTCCTATCCCAACAGCGACACCCACGGCATCGAAATCATCGAAATCATCGAGGAAGCGGCTCGCCGCAACCCCGGCAAATATGCGGTGTTCCCGTCGTTGGGCCAGCGGCGGTACCTGTCGATGCTGCGTTGCGTGGCAGCCGTCGTGGGCAATTCATCGAGCGGCATCGTGGAAGTGCCATCGATGGGTATTCCCACCCTTAACATCGGCATACGCCAACTGGGGCGCACGGCAGCCCGGTCGGTTGTGAACTGCGGCACATCGGTGCAAGAAATAAGCCAAGGGCTTGCGCAAGTTCTCTCGCCCGATTTCCGCAAGATGGCCCGAACGGTAGCCAATCCCTACGAACAGCCCGACACACTGCAACGCATAGTGGACACCATCTGCACCGAACCGCTAGACATCATCACAATAAAGCGGTTCTACGACTTGCCTTGACTCACGGTAAACGAGCGTGACACCATGGATATATGGGACAAGAAAAAACGGTCGGCCGTAATGGCACGGATAAAGAGCAAGGACACCAAGCCCGAGCTGATAGTGCGCCGTTACCTGTATTCACGTGGCTACCGCTACTTGAAAAATGTGAAAGGGCTGCCTGGCACACCCGACATAGTGCTGCGCAAATATGGCATAGTGATATTCATCCACGGCTGCTTTTGGCACGGACACAGCGACAGCCACACGCCGCACTCCAACGTGGAATTTTGGGAGGCCAAAATAAGCCGAAACCGCAGCCGCGACGAGCGCAACAAGTTGGCACTGCGGCAAATGGGATGGAAAGTGATGACCGTGTGGGAATGCCAGCTGCGCCCTGCCGTGCGCGAACATACGCTACGCGAAATAGAATACCTAATCAACCACACATACCTGCAACGCTACCGCCGCCGACCGTCCACACAGCCACGCCCTTACGACACTCCGCCTGCCGCCGAGGCCGCAATGCCAATGGCCGCCGAACCGTCCACCCCCTACGGCAAGCCACAGCAAAAGGAACCGAAACAAACAGAAACAACCGACTGACCCCATGCTTATTTGACAAACAAAACCGCACCAACAGGGGATCATAAAGTATCACCGATACAGACAAACCGCCTTTGTCCATATCGTTGATACTTTAATCGTTCAATCTCTACAGCGTAAATCAATATTCTTCTTCGTCGAAGGAAAATTATCTATATTGATTATCAGTATTTTATATAATAATTAATGAAATTTGCGCAAACAAACTGCACCGTCTGAGACGGTGTGAGGCGATGGAGGAGATGTGGGGACAAACAAATCGATCTAATGAGTTACCATATTATAAAGTATTTTCACAAATATTCATCAACATTGTTAAATCTAAAAACAAATATGTTTTCAGAATATTTTATTTTATTTCTTGTCTCGATTTTATCTCCTGCATGAATTATGAATTCGCCATTATTAAGTCCTAATGCCTTTTTTATATAACCTAATCCTAATCCATTCCCATTTAGTTTATTTGCTACGGCTTCGACTCCTGAATAATGGTCATTAAAAATACTGGATCGTTCACTATGTTGAATATAAAAACTGCTCATTTTAAAATTTACATCAACATTAATTTCATCTACCATAAATGAAACATCTAAAATTGTATATGGTTTCATATACTTAATGGCATTAGAAAACATATGATATAACGCTACTCGAATCGTATCAAAATCAAAATATATAATCACATCTTTATTGTCAATATGCAATTCTAGATGTTTTTCTCTAAATTCTATGTCGTATTTGCAACCAGTTATTACTCAATATTTTGTGAGTTATAAGTCAGAAATATGGGCATAACCTTTAGGGGTACATT
>CALUIB010000031.1 GCA_944320595.1 uncultured Muribaculaceae bacterium
AAATTAAAAGGAGAGTATTCTTCTTCTCTCCTATATTAATCCGATGCAAATATAAGCAAGTTTATAATATAAACCAAGCGTTTGAGCGAAAATTTAAGGATGATTATAAAGAAAATAAACACCCGACTTTACATTCTTGGGTGTAAAATCGGGTGTTTATTTTGTAAAACATTGATTTTCAATGTTTATTGCGGTGCGGACGGGACTCGAACCCGCGACCCCATGCGTGACAGGCATGTATTCTAACCAGGCTGAACTACCGCACCATTTTTTCTTGCAATCCTCGGTGGCTCTGCTCGCTTGCCTTGCCATCGTTGTTTCTCGATTGCGAGTGCAAAGGTAGTGCGAGTTTGTGGATTGTGCAAATTTTTCGGCCACTTTTTTGAGAAAAAAGTTTGCTGGAGTTGGACAAATTGGTATAAAATGCTCTGTGTTGTGTATTTTTGGCGGCAATGTAGGTGTGAATGCTTGAAATTTGGGTATATTTGCGACTCGTTATTTCATTGATAATATTGTGAAGAAGTTTTTTATTACATATTTGTTGGCGGTTTTTGCCGCATTGCCGGTCGTTGCCGACGTGGCGAGCCTGCCCGGCGACAGCCTGGCGGCAGTACCAGTCGGCAGTGTCGGCATTGATACTACGTTGTCGGCGAGTCATGCCGTTGCCGCCGACACGGCAACGGTGTCTAAGCGCAATTTTTTCCAGCGGTTTATCGACTACTTCGGCAATGCCAACAAGGAGAGGCCCGACAAGAAATTCGACGTGAGTTTCATAGGCGGCCCGTTCTATAATTCCGCTCTCGGCGTGGGGATAGGCGTTGTGGGGTCGGGGCTTTACCGCATCAAGGGGTGCGACAGGTCGTTGCAGCCGTCGAATGTGTCGCTTTTTGGCAGCGTGTCAACCACAGGATTTTATATGGTGGGCCTGAGGGGGAACAATATTTTCCCCGAGGAGCGTTTCCGCGTCAATTATACTATGAATTTCTATTCCATGCCGTCGTATTACTGGGGAATAGGTTACGACATGGGCGACAACGACGGCAACCGCATAAAGATGGACCGATGGCAGGCCGAAGTGAAAGGCGAGTTCATGGCACGGGTAGCGAAGAATCTTTATGCCGGGGTGCTGCTGTCGTGGGATTATATCCGCGGCGGCGGAGTAGAGCCGCAGGAGATGCACCTGTTTAACGGAATGGACTTGGTGACTCGCAACTACGGAATGGGTGTGACGGTGCAATATGATTCGCGCGACTTTATCAACAATGCGAGCCGCGGGATATATGTGTGCGTCAACCAGATGTTCCGTCCACGCTGGCTGTGGAACGACTATGATTTCATTACCACCGAGTTTATAGCCAGCGTTTACAAGCAGGTGTGGAAAGGCGGACTTATAGCTGGCGACTTGCGCGGAAAGTTCAACTTTGGCGACCCGTCGTGGGCCATGATGTCGAAACTTGGCGGCAACACGGCCATGCGTGGATATTACGAGGGGCGTTACCGCGACCGCCACTACATGGCGGCGCAGGTGGAACTGCGGCAGCATATATGGCACCGCATAGGCGCAGTGGTGTGGGTGGGTGCTGGCAACGTGTTCCACGACCGCCACTCGTTCAAGCACATATTGCCCAATTACGGCATAGGCTACCGCTGGGAGTTCAAGAAACGTGTGAACGTGCGCTTGGACGTGGGTTTCGGCAAGCCCGGCCAGTACAGTTTCATGTTTAATATCAACGAGGCGTTTTAAGAGCTATAATTTGCCAGGTTTTAAATAGGCTTCTGACGCAAATCAGCCGAAAATTACGGTGCAGGAGATGTAGGCCACGTAGAGTGCCACGAAGATTATGCCTTCGTGGCGGTCGATGGCGTGGCGCTTGAATGTGAATGCGCACACGAATGTCAGCACCGAGGCAAGAATCATTACACCGAAGTCGATGATATTAACATCGTCGAGTACCAATGGCTTTACAAGCCCCGAGATGCCGAGTATGCCAAGTATGTTGAATATGTTCGATCCAAGCACGTTGCCGAGGGCAAGCTGCGGGGCTTTCTTTGTGGCTGCTATGATGCAAGTAACCAATTCGGGCAGCGACGTGCCGACGGCGACGATTGTGAGCGACACCACCTTGTCGCTCACGCTCCACTGACGGGCAAGCGCGACGGTGTTGTCGAGGAACAGGTTGCCGCCATACAGCAGGGCTGCCAGCGACACGGCTGCCACGGTCCACAGCAGCAATGCCGGGCGACCTGTGAGCCGCGAGGTGGCATTCTCCTCGTTTTCGTGGCGCGATTTCTCTTCTTTGCGCGAGTGCAGCGTGGCGATGGCCATGTATCCGGCAAAGATGAGCAGGAACACGAATGCGTCGAGGCGGCCTATCTCGTTTTGCGTGATGCGAGGAAAGAGCGTGTCGGAGCAGAGCAAAAGCAGCAATATCGACACAAGTATGCCAAAGGGGATGTCGCGAGCCATGTTCTGCCGGGTCACCGAGAATGGCGTGATTATAGTGGTGATGCCGAGTATCAGCAGAATGTTGCATATATTCGAGCCCACCACGTTGCCTACGGCCATGTCGCCCATGCCCTGCGTGGCCGATGATACCGATACCATCAGCTCGGGCAGCGACGTGCCGATGCCCACCACGGCGATGCCGATGATGAAATTTGATACCCGTGCGCGCTTGGCTATGGCTATAGCCGAGTCAACAAGGAAATTTGCTCCTGCGAGCAGCAGTGCGAGGCCAAATATTAGTAGCAAAACAGTTGTCATAGCGGTTTATGATGGTTTTATTCAAAATTAACGGAACGTGAAGGTTTTATGGATGAAATCACGAATGACGGTATTATCAGCGTGAGGTATGACACGATGATTATGGCCACGTCGAGCAGGATGATTACGCCCCAGTCTATTTCGACTGGAACGTAAGGTATGTAATAAGCCTCGGCATCGAGCTTGACGATGTGGAAATGCTGTTGCAGCAAGGCAAGCCCCAAGCTGACGGCGTTGCCTATCACGAGAGCCTTGAAAATAAGTTTTTGGGTGAGGTGGATGAAGATGCTGCGTATCGAGCTGTTGCAGGCTCCGAGGGTCTTGAGGATGCCTATCATGTTGATGCGTTCGAGCACTATCATCAGCAGTGCCGAGACGAGCGTGAATGCCGACACGATGGCCATTAGAATTATTATTATGACCACGTTCATGTCGAGCAGCCCGAGCCATGAGAAGTAAGCCACGTTGTTGCCGTGGGTCTCGGTTACGTTGTAGAGCGGTCGGCCATGGCTGTCGGTGCGGTTGGCATATAACGCGGAGAATATGGAATATGCCTCCTGTTCTATCCAGCCGGTGCGCTTGGCGTTGACCCCCACGTAGGTGCCGGTGTGGCTGTTCCAGCCGTTCACGTTTTGCAGCAAGCCCAGGTTGCAGATGGCGAAGGCTTGGTCATATTCCTCGAAGTCGGTCGAAAATATCCCCACCACCGTCACGCGGCGCACCTTGATTTTCTCGTCGATGAAGTAGGTGTAAATGCGGTCGCCCACGTGCAGCCTCAGTTGCGAGGCCACTATCCGGGATATGATTACCTCGCCGCGGTTCCCTTCGCCGCTCGCATCGGGCAGACGGCCCTCGGTGAGGCAGCTGGCAAGGTAGCTCCAGTCGTAATCATGGCCGCACCCCTTGTATATCAACCCCTTGAAGTCGCTGTCGGTCTTTATGATTGCCGGTTTCTCGGCAATCAGGCTCATGCTTGCAATGGAGTCGGCAAGCGGCAGCTCTTCAAGCAGCGGGATTATGTCGCGGCTGTCAACGCAGTTGTATTCAAGGCTGGCCGAGTAGCCTGCGCTCCCCACCTTTATGTGCGAGTCGATGTTGTAAATCTTGTCGGAAATTTCCTGCTTGAACCCAGTGACAATGGTTATTGCCAAAATCATGACGACGATGGCAAGCACCATGCCGATAACGGCAACGGTGAGGCTCGGCGAGGAGGAGCGTTCCTGCCCTCCGTTCAACTTGAGCCGCCGTGCTATCATCAGCTCGTACTTCATATAGTCTTGCCCGGGTATGCCGCAAGGGCCTTTTCAAGAATGTCCATTGCCGCTGCCAGGTCTTCTTTTTTCAAGACGTATGCCAGCCGTACTTCGTTGCGCCCAAGTCCGGGGGTGGTGTAGAAACCCGATGCCGGTGCCATGAACACCGTCTGCCCTTCATATTCAAATTCGCGCAGGCACCATTGGCAAAACAGGTCAGCATCATCGACGGGTAGTTTGGCCACGGTGTAGAATGCGCCCATTGGTATAGGGGTGTAGCAACCGGGTATTTTGTTGATGCTGTCAACGAGGAACTTGCGCCGTTCCACATATTCGTTGTAAATGTCGAGCATATACTCGGGCGGGGTGCTTATCGACGCCTCGGCCACTATTTGTCCCAGCAATGGCGGGCTCAGGCGGGCCTGACAGAATTTTATGACGTTCTTCTTCAGCTCCTCGTGCTTGGTGACAAGTGCGCCCACGCGTATGCCGCACTCGCTGTAACGCTTTGAGAATGAATCGACGAGCACCACTTGCCCCTCGATGCCAGAAAGATGGAATGCCGAGATATAGGGTGCGCCGGTGTAGCAAAATTCACGATACACTTCGTCGGAAAAGAGGAACAGGTTGTGTCGTTTCACTATGTCGCGCAGCTGCTCCATCTCGCGTTGGGTGTAAAGGTATCCGGTGGGATTGTTGGGGTTGCATATAAGTATTCCTTTGGTGCGTTCGGTTATCAGTTCCTCGAACTTGCTTATCGGTGGGAGCGAGAATCCAGTCTCGATCGATGACGGCACGGTCTTGATGATTGCCCCGGCCGATATGGCGAAGGCCATGTAGTTGGCGTATGCCGGTTCAGGCACTATTATTTCGTCGCCTGGGTCGAGGCAGGCCATGAATGCAAACAGCACAGCTTCCGACCCGCCCGAGGTTATTATAATATCGTTGACATCAACGTTGATGTTAAATCGTTTGTAGTAGGTCACCAATTTTTCGCGCAGCGAGTACAGTCCTTCTGAAGGGCTGTATTCGAGTACCTTACGGTCGATGTGCTTGAGCGCATCGAGTGCGTTGGGCGGAGTGGGCAGGTCGGGCTGGCCGATGTTGAGGTGATATACTTTTATGCCTCGCACCTTTGCAGCATTGGCAAGCGGCACGAGCTTGCGTATGGGTGAAGCGGGCATCACTGCACCGCGAAGTGAAATGTCTGGCATTTTTTTGTCGTTCTTGTTTTTGTGGCACAAAATTAAGCAAAAAACTCGAAGTGCCGCCCTGTTTGTTACAAAAGTCGGCTATAGGACTATTGTTTTTTGCAATATATGCTTTAGTGTGTGGCATATAGCTGCATGGGAGCGTGTCAGTCTTGTTCCAGCTCCTCTAATTTCTTGGCATCACCAAGGTGATAGTATATGCTTTTCAGCGCGTCCTTGGCCGCCGTGTTCGACGGTTGGGACTTGTAAGCCTTTTCAAGGTAGGGCTTGGCCTTGGCGAATTTGTCAAGTATCTCCTGGTTCGACGCTGTTGGGTCTTGTTCTATTTTCAATGCTATGTTGTAATAGTACCGCCCCATGTCGAAATTGCCGCGAATGTGTTCGGGGTCGATTTCCAGGCATTTTCGGAAGTATTCGTATGAGTTTTCGATGCTCCCTGTCTGGTTTTCCACAAGCACACCTTTCAGGTCGTAATATTCGGCATTGTTGGGGTATTCGGCTATGGCCATGTCGATTACACGAGTGGCATTTTCGTAATGCTTTTTAGTGATTGCGTAGTTGATTAGGAACGTGATATACTTTGGGTCATCCTTCCCGTAATGCTCGTAAGCCTGTTTCACCAATTTCACTAATTGCTCCTCGGCATTCTGTTCCTCGGCGCAGCTTATGGCGAAGTCGAATACGTCCTTGGTGTCGTACCCGAGCTTTATGGCGCGTAAGAATGACGGGAGTGCCAGTGTGTCGCTGTCGGCCATCATTGCCGCCACGCCTTTCATGTAGCAGTATTTGCCTATCGACTTGTCGTCGGCGCGGAACTTGCTGCGTTTCATGAATGCCATGTAGGGCATCGACGTGTATATGTCCCAGGCGCGGTAAGCGTTTTTATAATCCTTCAGGTTGACGTAAAACACGCTTCCCCCCAGCCGGTAGTCGTCGAAGTGCTCTTGCATAGCCTCGATTATTTTTTTCGAGTATTTTGTCTTTATCTTTGGGCTGCCGTCTTTCTCGGTCTTTGGGTTGCCATGCTTGTCGCGCACTACCACCGAGTCGAGTTTCAGTGCCTGCCTCATATTGTCATATCCGTTGATTAGCGACCTGTACATCAATGTTTCGTCAACACCTTGCCCCACGGCTTTAAGTTTCAAGCACTTGTCATATAGCCGCAGGTTTACGTTGCCGGCCGTGTACCATGCCTCGGCATCGTCTTTAGTTTCTTCGTGCGTCAATGCCGGGGCTATCTTGTTGACTGCATCCTTGTAGTTGTCAACGGTGAGCGACATATTGTTAATGTCTTGTTGCACCTGCTCTACAAGCCGTTTTTGCGCCGCGGCCTGGCTGCCTGCCAGCAGCAACAGGCTTAGTATTATAGTAGTTGTGTTCCTAATCATCATCTTTTTTACCTTATCGTTTATTTTGTGCTTTGTCGGTTCCCAAAGAAATAACCACATTTATTCATTTGCAAAATTAGCAATTTTTTCTGTGGGTATCACATTATTATAGGTGAAAGATGATGCAGGTGCAATCGCCGCCCCCTTCTTTTTGAGAAAAAAGCCTTGTGCTTGTGGACGCAACAATTTGATATGCTTGTGTGCTTGAATGAATAGAAAGGCGTTGCAATTTGGCATAATAATTGTTATTATTGCACATTGAAAGGAATTATGATGCTTGAATTGTTTTCACCCGCTATAAAGGAGATACTGGCTTGCAGCAGAATGGAGGCCGACAGGTTGCACAGCAGTGCGATAATGCCCGAGCACTTGATGCTGGGCATAATACGCAATGAGCAGAACAATGCTTACCGCTTGCTGAAATGGTCGGATGCCGACATCGGCGGCT
Source organism: uncultured Muribaculaceae bacterium (assembly GCA_944320595.1). Taxonomy (GTDB): domain Bacteria; phylum Bacteroidota; class Bacteroidia; order Bacteroidales; family Muribaculaceae; genus Avimuribaculum. The sequence continues at coordinate 7,065 of CALUIB010000031.1, forward strand.
TGCAGGCTTTTATGGAGACCAATGTGGCTGAGGAGCCGGATGCCGGTGTCGCGAGCCGCAGACAACGGAGAGGGGTGAGCAAGGCAGTGGAACAGTTGCTGCGGCAGGCGATAGTGGAGGCCAAATTGCGCAATACGATGGTCGATGCCGAGCATTTGTTGCTTGCATTCTTGCATGACCCATATAAAGGTTTTGTTTTTAGAATATTGAGTTATATGAATATAAATTACGAAGAAATAGAGGAATATATCAACGCCGGTCATGCAGCCCCGCAGGCTGGTGCCGGTTTCACCGAGAGCGACGAGGAAGACGATGCCGCATACGGCGGCGGAGATGGAAACCAACGCAGCGGTGACACGGGGCAGGCAGCCTCGAAGGGTGGCGGAGCCAAAGGAAGCACAACTGCCACGCGTGGACGAAGCGAAACGCCTGTGCTCGACAAGTATGGCAAGGACATAACGCGCGATGCCGAGGAGGGCAAGCTCGACCCCGTGGTGGGGCGCGAGTGCGAAATAGAACGGCTTGCCCAGATATTAAGCCGCCGCAAGAAGAACAATCCCGTGCTGATAGGCGAACCGGGCGTCGGAAAGTCGGCGATAGTGGAAGGGTTGGCCGAGCGCATAGTGCAGCGCAAGGTGGCTCGTGTGCTGCTCGACAAGCGCGTGGTGGCTCTCGACATGGCTGCTGTGGTGGCCGGGACTAAGTACCGCGGCCAGTTTGAGGAACGCATAAAGGCGATAATCGACGAGCTGAAGAAAAGCCCCGACGTTATATTGTTCATCGACGAAATACATACCATAGTGGGTGCGGGAAGCGCGGCCGGCACCATGGATGCGGCCAACTTGCTGAAACCCGCGCTTGCACGTGGCGAGATACAGTGCATAGGCGCGACCACGCTCGACGAATACCGCAAGAGCATCGAGAAGGACGGTGCGCTTGAACGTCGTTTCCAAAAAGTGATGGTGGAGCCAACGACTGCCGAGGAGACTCTACAGATATTGAACAACATAAAGGGCAAATACGAAGAACACCACGGCGTGACTTACACGCCCGAGGCCTTGAAGGCTTGTGTGGCTCTGACCGAACGCTATGTGAGCGACCGCAATTTCCCCGACAAGGCCATCGATGCCCTCGACGAGGCTGGTGCCAAGGTGCGCATAACCAATGTGGAGGTGCCGAAGGAGATAGAGGAGCTTGAAAAACAGATGCAGGAGGCACAGCGAAACAAGGTGAAAGCAGCGCAGGCGCAGAACTTCGAGAGCGCGGCCAATTACCGCGACTTGCAAGAGAAACTAAGCAATAGGCTGGCCGAGGAGAAACAGAAGTGGGAAGAGAGCCTTGCCAGCCACCGCGAGATTGTCGATGAGGACAGGGTGGCCGAGGTGGTGGCCATGATGACCGGTGTGCCTGTGCAACGCATAGCGCAGGCCGAGGGAGCAAGGCTGCTGGCGATGGGCGACGAGTTGAAAGGTGTGATAATAGGCCAGGACAAGGCCATCGACAAGATAGCTCGTGCCATAAGGCGCAACCGTGTGGGGCTGAAAGACCCTAACAAGCCCATTGGCACGTTCATGTTCCTTGGCCCTACGGGCGTTGGTAAGACGCACTTGGCCAAGCAGCTGTCGGAGTTCCTGTTCAATTCGTCCGACGCGCTGATACGCATCGACATGAGCGAGTATATGGAGAAATTCTCCACGTCGCGCCTTGTGGGTGCGCCTCCGGGATATGTGGGTTACGAGGAGGGCGGACAGCTCACCGAGAAAGTGCGCCGCCACCCGTATTCTGTGGTGCTGCTCGACGAGATAGAGAAGGCTCACCCCGACGTGTTCAATATGCTGCTGCAGGTGATGGACGAAGGTCGATTGACCGACAGCCTTGGCCGCCGAGTGGATTTCAAGAACACGATAATCATCATGACTTCCAATATAGGTTCGCGCGAGGTGAAGGAGATGAATGGCGGCGTAGGGTTCAACACTGCCGCCACCAGCAAGGAATATAACGAGGGAATTGTGCGCAAGGCACTTAACCGCCGTTTTTCGCCCGAGTTCTTGAACCGTATCGACGATATTGTGATGTTTGAGCCGCTCGGACGTGATGAGATTGGCCGAATTATCGACATCGAACTTGCATCGTTCTGCCGCCGGTTGGACGGCATGGGATTTGAGTTGAGGCTCACAGCGCAGGCCAAGGACTTCCTTGCCGAAAAAGGGTATGACCCGGCATACGGCGCACGTCCGCTGAAACGAGCCATACAAACTTACCTTGAAGATGTGCTTGCCGAGATGTTGCTCACGGCAACGCCTCGCACTGGCAAGGAAATTATTGTTGTTGACAAGGCTGCGAGTGGCGACAAGCTCGATGCGCATATCGAAGTAGTGGAGTCGCCGGCCAAAGTGTCTTTGCCTGAGGCATGAGCTTTGGCACGCTGGCATACAGCAAAAATGTCATACCGCGCAGGTGTGGCATTTTTTTTGTTTATATGGTGGATACATGAATATAATTAAAAAAACATCTATATAGAATTATGCAAAAAGGTTCAATAGGGGTTACTACCGAAAACATTTTCCCCGTAATAAAAAAATTCTTGTATAGCGACCACGAGATTTTCCTTCGTGAGCTTGTGTCGAATGCTGTCGATGCCACGCAAAAGTTGAAAACACTTGCCGCCCATGGCGAGTTTAACGGCTCGCTCGACGGGCTTAAGGTCAGCGTGTCGGTCGATAAGGAAAAAGGCACGCTCACAGTGTCGGATAACGGCATTGGCATGACCGCCGAAGACATTGACAAATATATCAACCAGATAGCATTCTCGGGTGCCGAGGAGTTCCTTAACAAGTATAAGGATAATGCAAATGCCATTATCGGCCACTTTGGGCTTGGTTTTTATTCGGCATTCATGGTTGCCAAGAAGGTGGAAATCCGCTCCTTGTCATATAAGGAGGGTGCAAAGGCCGTTAGCTGGGTGTGCGACGGGTCGCCCGAGTATGAAATGAACGAAATCGACAAGGCCGACCGCGGCACCGACATCATCCTTTACATCGAGGACGAGGAAGACAAGGAATTCCTTGAAAAGTCTCGCATCGAGGCCATGCTGCGCAAGTATTGCAAGTTCTTGCCTGTGCCTGTGGTATTTGGCAAGGAACAGGAGTGGAAAGATGGCAAATACGTAGATACCGACCGCGACAATGTTATCAACAACATTGCCCCATTGTGGGCTCGCAAGCCGTCGGAACTGAAAGACGAGGATTACTTGAAGTTCTACCACGACATTCTGCCGGGGCAAGACGACCCGTTGTTTTGGATACACCTGAATGTTGACTATCCTTTCACGTTGACGGGCATATTGTATTTCCCCAAGATTCGCAACAATATAGAAATCAACAAGAACCGCATCCAGCTGTATTGCAACCAAGTGTTTGTGACCGATTCGGTTGAGGGCGTGGTGCCTGAGTTCTTGATGCTGTTGCAGGGTGTTATCGACTCGCCCGACATCCCGCTTAATGTGTCGCGTTCTTACCTGCAAAGCGATTCCAACGTGAAGAAGATTGCATCTTACATCACTAAGAAGGTGGCTGCCCGCCTTGAGGATATTGCCAAGAACGACCCGAAGAACTTCGAGGAGAAATGGAACGACATAAAGCTGTTCATCGAGTACGGTATGCTCACCGACGAAAAATTCTGCGAGCCTGCCATGAAGTTTGCCTTGGTCGAGGATACCGAAGGCAAGTTCTTCAAGCTCGAAGATTACCGCAAGCTCATTGAATCGGCGCAGACCGACAAGGATGGCAACGTGGTTTACCTCTATGCCACCGATAAGGAGCAACAGTATTCATACATCAAGGCTGCCACCGACCGCGGTTACAGTGTGTTGCTAATGAATGGGCAGCTCGATGTGCACTTCATCGGCCTGCTTGAACAGAAGATTGAAAAGAGCCGGTTTGTGCGCGTCGATGCCGATGTCATTGACAATATAATCCCGAAGGCCGACAAGAAGGAGGCCGATATTACACCGTTGCAGCGCACCATGTTGACAACTGTGTTTAAGTCGCAAATTCCGGCCATTGACAAGAGCGAGTTCTATATCTCGTTCGAGGCCGCAAGCCCCGAGTCGCAGCCGGTGGTAATCACGCAAAGCGAGTATATGCGCCGTATGAAGGATATGGCAGCTTTGCAGCCGGGCATGAGTTTCTATGGCGAACTGCCCGACAGCTACAACCTTACGCTCAATATCAATCACCCTGTGGTGAAACGCATCATGGAAGATGCGCAGGCAGCCGTCGGCAGCCGTGTCGAAGAGCTTGAAAACGACCTTGCAGCAGCCAACGCCGCAATTAAGGCCATTAACGATGCCAAGGGCGACAAGGAACCCGACGAAGAGCAGAAGGAACAACTTTCTGAAAACGAGGCTCGTGCAGCTGATGTGCGCAAGCAGGAAGAAACTGTACTCACCGAATATGCCAGCGGACAAGATCGTGTAAAGCAACTTGTTGATATAGCCCTCTTGAGCAACGGAATGCTGAAAGGTGAGGCTTTGAGCAAGTTCTTGCAACGCTCCATCAGCCTGCTGTAACGCATCTATATCACAATTAAAACAAGGCAGCCAAAATAGCCCTCGACGGTATTCTGGCTGCCTTGCTGTTTTTTTCAGTCATGCCATTCATTCATTTTTTTGCGGCCGTGATGTTAAAAGATGTTTACGAATTTGGGCCATTTTTTTGTGGTTTTGCGGCGAGGGCATGTTTTATAGCATAAAAACGGGGGGGTTACGGCGTATGTCGCTGGTGGATAGCGCATTGGTAAAAATGTGCAAATTTTTTTGAAAAAAGTTGCGAAAAAATTTGGTTTGTGGGGGAAAATGGTAGTACCTTTGCAACCGCAAACGGGGAACGGCGGTTCCCGACGCCGAAGAGCCCGCTCGGGGATTTGGCG
>CALUIB010000032.1 GCA_944320595.1 uncultured Muribaculaceae bacterium
AGTCATTACCTCACCCTTTGAGAAAAGCTCATAAATAGCTTATTTCTAATCCATTCCTATTTTAATATCGGATTTTTAATTAAAAAACTGTTTTGAATTTTTACAGGAAAAATTTTAAGAGAGGTTCTTTGTTCAAAACAGTTTCTAAACCTCGAAACACATTATTATAATATAACCAAAATTTCCTCAACAATACTTTCTCTCCATATACGCCAGCCTCGGGCATCAATGAAGCCAAATGCAGTCAGCCTACGGCATGTTCCGCAATTCATGCCTGTCAAGAAAAAAAATTCATTTGCAAATATTTTTTGCTTAAAAATTGTTGCATACACAAATAGCATCACTTACATTTGCAAACGATAACAAATACCATACTGCTTTAGTGCATCTATAATATATAAAATAAATGCTTATGAATGTAAAATCTCTACTCAAGTCAACACCTGTAGCAGCCATGCTGTGTGCAGCGTTCGTCACCGCATCGGCGGCGATGCCAACAAACCTTGAAACGTCCTTAGCTGTTTCGGAAAACCTATTGCAGGCTAAACCATTGCCCCAAAGCACTGTGCGCCCGCTCGACATCAACGAGGGCGAAACCATTTTCACCTACGCCCCTGACGGGTTATCTTACGTGTATGGAGCACGAGCCGCCGGCGACTACGACGTGGCTATACGATTAGACGGCAATTCCTTTGCCGGAGCCAAGGTCACAGGGATACGCTTCTACCTGCTCGACGACCAATATACTACCAACGTCAGCGGCTGGACATCGACCACGCTGGGCGACACGCCTACCGGCGAAGAGGTTGACGTGACCGACATCATCGTGCCTTCATCCGAAAACGACTGGAACGAAGTGCGCTTCAGCACTCCCGTCGAGGTGCCAGCCGACGGACTCTATTGCGGCTACTCATTGACCATAACAAGATACGTCTCCACAATACAAGGCACTGGCTACCCATTGGCTCTTGGCGACGAAAGTTCAATCAACGATAACGGCTTCTTCTTCCGATTCACTGGCTACGACTGGGAAAGCATTCCAAATGTGGCATCGCTGTGCATGCAAGTGATACTGACCGACGTGCCACAAGGTGCAAGCATCAGCCTACCCGACTATGTAATTGTAAAGCCCGGCGAAGCCCCGCAAGTGACATTGTCGGTATATGACCACAGTGGCAGTTCATCACTATCAATCGAGTACACATATAGCATTAACGGGCAAAGCGGGACTGGCACTGCCACCAACAACAATGCCAACACGCTCCTGGGCGCAGCCAACGACTTCGACATCGAGCTGCCGGCAATTGCCGAAACCGGCGAATATCCGCTCACTGTGGAACTTACCAAAGTAAACGGCAACGACAATGCCAACGACAATGCACAAGCAACAACGACAATAGCCGTAACCGACCTCGACATCAAGCACCGCGCAGTGGTGGAAGAATACACTGGTGCATGGTGTGGCAACTGTCCGCGCGGCTATGTGGCTATGGAATATATGGCTGAAAAATATCCCGACGACTTCATCGGGCTGGCTTACCACAGCAGCGACATAATGGAAGCGTCAAACGTAACCGAACCGCAGAGCGTTCCGGGTTATCCTGCGGCATATCTCGACCGCTCTGGCAGCTACATCGATCCCTATTTCGGTTCGGGCGAAAATGAAATGGGTATTGAACAAGACTGGCTCGACCGTTGCGCACAACTTACACCGGCAGCAATCGAGGTAACGGCAGACATGACCGAAGACGGACAATACATCAACGCAACAAGCCGCACGGCATTTGTCCTTTCCGACACCGAAGGCTTCACAATTGCATACGCCCTGCTTGCCGACGGCCTATCAGGCACCGGTTCGCAATGGGAACAAGTCAACTACTATAGCGGCTACTCAAGTACCCTCGACATAGACACCTGGAATATATTCTTCAACGGTGGCTCAAGCGTGGCAGTCGAATTTAACGACGTGGTGATAATCGCCCCCGACAGCCGAGGCGTGGCAGGCAGCGTTCCCGAAAAATCCACACTGGGCGAATGGAACGAACACGAATACAGCTTCACCGTTGCCGATGCCACAAGTTTGTATTATGGCACATCGCTCGTGCAAGATGTGCAAAAGCTGCGCGTGGTGGCAATGCTGATTAATGCCGACGGCGAGATTACCAACGCAGCCAAGTGCAAAGTAACCGTTCCGCCAAGTGCAGTCGGCAACATAAGCGACTCGATTGAAGAACCCGTCGAAGTGGCACGCTACTCAATCGACGGCCGCCTGCTCACCGAGCCAGAGCGCGGTGTGAACATCGTGAAGATGTCAGACGGCACTGCACACAAGGAGATTGTAAAATAACCGCCGCAAGGGCAACGTAAAAAAAACGACAGCCAGGGGCGCAATCACAGCGATTGCCGCCCCTGTTGCTTTATATACCCCCATGCAGCCACGCAACACAAGCCCCACCTACGACGTCACGCAGTTATTTTCTTTAGGAGCTCTAAAAAAAATGCCACTCATAATATCTGCTATTTTTACATAAAATACAGAAATCCGGACCAATAAAACAGAATGCGCAAAAAAAGAATTAAAACGGAAATCGACCAAAATTCAAACACATTTAAGCCTTTTAGGCAACCCACAAGACAATATCCACACATATCAACATTTCAGCCACAACAATCATCCTTTCGGCAAAATCTTTTTTTAGTTAAAAACGCCAAGCAATGATACACTAAACGCAACTTTTGTTAAGTTTTTTTTCATTTTACTTGCTTATAAAATTTGTAACTTTCTTGCGATTTATTAAAAGCCATGCACATGATACAAAAATTACACTACTTTTTCATTATTTTAAGCCTGATATTCACATTTAACTTATCGGCTCAAGAAACTACTTATGAAGAAACCGTGTCGTATTGCGGTACCGAAATGCAAGAACAAGGATTGGGAGGTTCTACATCTATCGAATTAGGATGCGCAGCATATTTCCCCCAACTGTCCGACTACACTGGCAATGAAATATCGACAATCAGAATAGGATTCGTCGGACGCGCCTCCAATGTATATGTATTTGTGAGCGAGTCGCTCGACGAAGAACCGATATATCGCCAGCGGATTTCAGGCGCATCAGAAGGCTGGAACGATGTCGCTCTTTCCACTCCGGTACAACTGGACGGCTCTCCGCTATATGTGGGTTACACCTGCACCGTGCCTGGAGGCGAATTTTCGATAGGAATGTCAACACTCGACCCCTGCGAAAACTCTTTTTTCCTCGACCAGAGCAATGGATATGAAGACGTGAGCAGCCAATATTCGCCACTGGCGCTCCAAGTAGTTGTGAGCGGCGACAATTTCACCATCAATGCGGCTTCCATAACGCATGTGCAACATTCGTTCATCGATGAACAAGCCGCAGGCGAAACCATCCCGTCGGTCATAACAGTCGCAAATGATGGAGCCGAGACCATATCGAGCCTCACCGTACTATATAATATTGAAGGAACTGAAAACACAGCCGACTTTGAAGGTCTCGACATACCTCGCTATGGCAGCAGTAACATCACTGTAAACCTGCCGTCGCAATCAGCAGGCACACACGATGTGAGCTATACCATTACATCGGTAAACGGCAAGGACAACGAAGCCGAAACTTCCACATACGTGGCTGCCAAGCGTGTACACATAATGACCGAGACATTCCCACGCACTATAGTATGCGAAGAATTTTCGGGAAACCTATGTGGGTATTGCCCAGCCGGAATAGTGGCAATGGAACAATTGGTAGAGAAATATCCCGACAATTTTATAGCCATCGTGGCTCACTACTACAACTCCAACGACCCAATGTACATAAGCGAATATAGTCCTATCATATCATTCGGCAGAACAGCACCCAATTTCGTAATAAACCGCAGCAAGGTAACCGATCAGGCATTTCCCGAAGACGGCACGGCATCGGGACGCAACCTTGTCGAAGACCTGTTGCTGAGCGAATGGGAAGAAAAAGTGTGCGGAACGATACAAATCACAGCCGACAAAGAAACCATAAGCAACAACAGGCTCGAAGTGAATGTTTCGGCATCATTCAACCTCGACATGGCCGATTCTCCGTTCGAGATTTGCCTTGTTGCTGTCGAAAACGGGCTATCGGGTGGTGAATATTACCAACTTAACAACTATTCAGGAGGCTCAATAGAAATGGGAGGATGGGAAAAATTGCCAAACATAGTTACCGACATAGTTTACAACGATGCCGCCATTGCATTGGTTGACTTCTACGGGATAGACGGCAGCCTGCCCGCCGATGTGACTTCGGGCGAAACCTACGAATACACCCACGAAATGAACCTCTACCGAGCCAAGAACATCGACAATGTGGTAGTTGTGGCATTGCTCGTCAACACCGAAACTGGCGAAATCATAAATGCAGGCAAATATGCCCTTAATACGACCTCGGGCATTCAGGATGCCGTTTCGGGAAATAATGAATATGTCATAGTCGGCAACAGGCATGGCATTAAGATACTCAGTGGCGCAGCCGCACCGCGCACTTACAAGTTATATTCGACAAATGGCATCATTGTTAACACGACTCAGTCTGCCGCAACAAATGTAACCCTCGAACAACCCGGACCGGGAATATACATTTTGCAGATTGAAGAACGAAACAAACAAATGCATACACAAAAAATAATTATCAATTAACAAACCATTAACTAAATTAAACCAAACATGAAAAAGCAAAAATTACTCTCTCTTGCAATTGCAGCAGCAGTAGCAACGGGGTTTGTTCAAGCTCAGGAAGTGCAATACACCGTACCTGACAATGCCTATTATCGCGGATACTATTACGGCGGTGATGGCGTTCCCAACGGTCCCTTCGAACTTGTTGTACCACCGTATTGTGATTTGAAGTTCACCCCCGCTGATGAAGAGCAAACAGACATTCAATGGTCGATCAACTACACAGAAGGGTATCCCAGCAACGATCCAAACTATGGATTGCCAACAGGCAAAGCTACGCCAGTTGAAGGTGAAGAAGATGGCAGCTACATCTATCACATCGGCGCAGCCAATGGTGGTGTAAACGGCGAAAGTTTCTATCGCTTCCCCATACTGACACATGAAGGCGAAAGCTATGACCTGTCGAAACAAAATGGGGAGACTGGTGGAAGTCAGAATTACTACACGCGTGCAGGCATCACCGCTACAAACGAAACCACAGTTCTGACTCTTTTGAACTGGGGATTCAACAACCCAGATGACGGCTTTTCTACAATATTCATGGGTGGCATAAACACTGGAGAGACATATCCTGTTGCATACACAAACACCACTTCAGGTGAAGCCTCGAGCTTGACTAACGTTTGCGACGGTGATGAAGGTTCTTATTATGCCACACTTGGCCCGGCGCATGAAGGAGACTTTATTATAGTCGATTTGGGCGAAATTGCCGTCAGAAATAATATACGCATAATTTTTGCCGACAGCGAGCATATACTTCAAGGAACAGCAACAGTGCTTTGCGGTGAAACGAGCGTATCCAACGAGATGACTACTGTGGGCGAATATTCACCCGAAAAAGTGCAAGATGGTGTATTTGAATGTGACGTAGATGGCGTATCGGGCAGATATATTTGTTTCTACGTTAATACGGTAACAAGTGAAACTCCAAAACCATACTATGCTGAATTTGAAGAAGACAATATGAAATTCTTCTGGAAGCCAAGTACCGAAACTGTCATATTGTATCCGAAAGCCACAGCCACAGAGCCTCACTATGGCGACCGCGACGCAAGCAAATTGCTCGACGACGATGTTTCAACATTCTACCACAAAAACGGTACTCAAGAAGTTGGTGATTATGTAATGCTCGAGTGCAAAGATGTTATGGCTATGAATAAAATAAAAGTAGCTTTTAACAGCACCGACGTTAAAAATGACATGCCATTGGAATCTGTACTTGAAATATCCCAGACAAATGATGGCGAAGATTCATGGACCCAAATAGGTGACACAATAAGAAGGGAGGATGCCCAAGCCAACAACCAATATACATACACTTTTGACGCACAAGAAGCTGAAGCCAAATATGTAAGGTTGCGCATAACAGAGGCTGCCGCCAACTGGTTCTCAGTAGCCGACTTGATTATCGAAGGGTTGGAATATGAAACCGAAGAAGTGGAAGTAGAAAGTCCGACACCGATGATGGGTAAAATCATTACTTACTATCCACGTCCGCAAGACCCATTCTATCTCGACCACATTACAATGTTTGCCACCACTGTCCGCAACAGCGGTTCAAATACGATTATCCCTGCAGGACAAAGCATAAAGGTAGCTATCATCAAGCTTGAGCGTGACGAAGAAGACAAAGTGACATACGGCGACACAATTGCAAAAGCGACCATAGAACCGAAAGACCTTGAAACTCCTTATATGTACGCTTCAGGTCGAGACGTATATGCAATGAATGTTAATTTCTATACCAATCCTGAAGGAATAGGCGTTCCCGAAAAAACGGGAGTACTGCTCGACAGTGAATATGCAATACATGTATATGACTTGACCAAAGTTCCTGGATTGAACATAAGTTTCTTGTTTAATGACGCACATATCGACAGAGGCATTTATGGGTTGATGCAATTCACAAAAGCTGATAGTGATACAGAACAGAATTACGGACAATTGAATTATGCATGGCAATTGACTGGCAGGTATATCACCATGCGCCCGGCAACCAACGACATAATCGAATGCCAACCCGAAGGCGGCATAGTCGAACTGCAGAATGCCGACTTCTATTCGTCGGTTGACTTGGAATCGATTGAAATCGATGCTCCCGACTGGGCTAACATCGAATTTGGCGAGATGACAGAAGGCGACATCAAGACTACCTACACGATAACCGCAAGTGCCAATGAAACAACCGAGGAACGCAATGGCACAATCACATTGACATCGCCCGAAGGTGCAACTTGCACAATCAACTTGCACCAAGCCGGAGGTACTGTAGGAATCAGCTCATTCGAAGAAAAAGCAATCAATGTGACCCGCAGCGGCAACAACTTTGCAGTAACGTATCCCGAAACGATGAACCGCGTGACGGTTTACAACGCAACCGGCATGATGGTTGCCGACTATGAATTGCCAGCAGGCGGCTATTTCGTGATACCGGCAAGCGATTTCAACGCTGGAATGTATATCGTAAAAGTGGCAGGCGAAAATACCGTCAAGACCATAAAGATAGTGAAATAACGCACACACTCATTTCATTTTTTCCAAAGCGGTGGGGCTGCATCAGCCCCACTGCTTTTTTGTTATTACACGCACCCATTATCCATCCACCGCAGTACGCAGCTATGTTGTATGGAACGCACGGCTCGTGCGCCCGACAAGCAACGTATTTGCAGCCCGTGGCGTGCCGCGGCTCGCTCACTGCCACCACGGCGTAAACACCGCCAACCACCAAGCATACGAGCTGCGGCATTATAATTGCTGTCCGCTAAAAAATACAGGGCGGCTTCGCCGCCCATCGCACTATTTTTTATTAATGCTCGATAAAAGCATATAAATATTTAATTTTCAGTATTGTAGCTATTGGCACTCCCCTTCGTGAAGATTGCTCATAGTTAGCATTAAATCAACGTACTACAACTTATTCAAGGATTTTTAGCGGACAGTAATAATAACAAATAACCATATTGCTACTACAGTTCCACACATGGGTGCACTTCTCGTGCTACTAATCACAATCTAATAATGGCAACAAAAAAATCTCCCGCGGCTCGCGAGCCACAGGAGACTTATGTTCTCACTCCCCTTGGGAGGAATCTGTCCGATAATTACTTGCTGAGGGCAGTAGCAACGTCAACAGCAACTGCAACGGTGCAACCTACCATCGGGTTGTTACCGATGCCGAGGAAGCCCATCATCTCAACGTGTGCCGGAACCGATGAAGAACCTGCAAACTGAGCGTCGCTGTGCATACGACCCATGGTGTCGGTCATACCGTAAGAGGCCGGACCGGCTGCCATGTTGTCGGGGTGCAATGTACGGCCTGTGCCGCCACCCGAAGCTACCGAGAAATAGGGCTTGCCTGCAAGCACGCGCTCTTTCTTGTAAGTACCTGCAACCGGGTGCTGGAAACGGGTCGGGTTGGTAGAGTTACCTGTAATCGACACGTCAACGCCTTCTTTCCACATGATTGCCACACCTTCACGCACATCGTCGGCACCATAGCATTTTACCTTGGCGCGAGGACCCTTAGAATAAGGAATTTCCTCAACCACATTCAATTCGCCAGTGAAATAGTCGAATTCGGTGCGGACGTATGTAAAGCCGTTGATACGCGAAATGATTTGAGCGGCATCCTTGCCAAGACCGTTAAGGATTACGCGCAACGGTTCCTTGCGCACCTTGTCGGCCTTTGCGGCAATCTTGATTGCGCCTTCGGCTGCGGCAAACGACTCGTGACCAGCCAAGAAAGCGAAACATTTCGTTTCTTCACGAAGGAGGCGAGCTGCAAGGTTACCGTGGCCAAGCCCCACCTTGCGGTCATCGGCTACACTGCCGGGAATGCAGAATGCCTGAAGACCGATACCGATGGCCTCGGCAGCGTCGGCAGCATTCTTGCAGCCCTTCTTCAATGCGATGGCAGCACCCACCACGTATGCCCACTTTGCATTCTCGAAGCAGATGGGTTGGGTTTCTTCACAAGTCTTGTAGGGGTCGATACCGGCCTCTTCACAAATCTTGTTGGCTTCTTCTATATCTTTGATACCGTACTCGTTGAGAGCAGCAAGAATCTGCTTGATACGACGGTCTTGTGATTCAAATTTTACTTCTCTTAACATAGTCTGTTTCCTCCTTCTTATTCTTTACGTGGGTCAATATATTTAGCGGCCTCTTCGAAACGTCCGTAGTGACCTTTAGCTTTCTCAAGGGCTTCTTCGGGAGTTGCACCATTCTTCAATGCATCGGTGAACTTGCCAAGGTGCAAGAACTCGTAACCGATTACCTGGTTCTCTTCGTCAAGAGCCATGCGAGTGCAATAGCCTTCGGCCATTTCAAGGTAGCGTGGACCCTTGGCCAATGTACCAAACATGGTACCAACCTGGCTACGCAAGCCCTTGCCGAGGTCTTCAAGCGAAGCACCTACAACCAAACCGCCTTCGGAGAAAGCCGATTGCGAACGGCCATAAACAATTTGCAGGAACAGTTCACGCATTGCAGTGTTGATGGCATCGCACACAAGGTCGGTGTTCAAAGCCTCAAGCACAGTCTTGCCTGGGAGAATTTCCGATGCCATGGCAGCAGAGTGAGTCATGCCCGAGCAGCCGATGGTTTCAACCAAAGCTTCTTGGATGATACCTTCCTTGATGTTGAGCGTGAGCTTGCATGCACCCTGTTGAGGAGCGCACCAGCCGATACCGTGGGTCAATCCCGAAATATCCTTGATTTCTTTCGACCTAACCCATTTTCCTTCCTCCGGTATGGGGGCAGAGGGGTGGTTAGCGCCCTTTTTTACACAGCACATGTGTTGTACTTCCTGTGAATAAACCATAATAGTTAAATATTTAATCTGTGAGTGTATAATAAAACAAACTTTCCAAAAAACGGTTGCAAGCAAAGGCTTGTTCAAGCCTCGCATACCCTGTTGCGAAGTTACTCAAAAAACGTCAATCGGCAACATTTCACATACATTTTTTAATACTTTTTATTGCATCATTCATGCCACGCCACACTAAAAAAGCCGCACCCGTGCAGCCATTTAGCTGGCTGTAGGTGCGGCTCTGCAAGCTGAGATTTAGGTTATATCTTCACCCCCCCCGCCCCACACTGCTGGTGAGAAAGCGAGAGAGTCTGTTTTTTTACTTTCCGCCTTGCTCGTAATAGAGTGTACGCGACGGCTGGTCGCATACCTCGGCCGGGCCGAAGTATTGAATCGGGCCAGGATACATATAGCAAGTGTTCAATGCCCATTCGTCGCGCTGCTCGACAAACTTCTGGAACGGCTTGCCATTGAGGTCAACAAGAGCCTTTTGGATAACAGGCTTCATCTTGCCGTTGCGACGTTCCATGTTCATCATCAT
>CALUIB010000033.1 GCA_944320595.1 uncultured Muribaculaceae bacterium
GCCTCTTGTCGGATTCGAACCAACGACCCCGAGATTACAAATCACGTGCTCTGGCCAACTGAGCTAAAGAGGCATTTTCTTAACCCTGCCGTAGAGCGTTAAGGGCTTAAAGCGGTGCAAAGTTACGTACTTTTTTCAAACTACAAAACATTCCACCGTTTTTTTTTCAAAAAAAGTTTCACCCCTGCCTGCAAAATACCGCCACAATCGGTGCTATCGCATTAAGTGCCACCGACATAGCATAGAAACAAAAAAAAATGCTGTGGCACATGGCATTTTTTTCAGCTACCAGTGCCACAGCAAGCCATTCACCCTATATATAGGTTACTTGTTCTTGTCGAATTTCTCAAGCTGGCGTTCGAGCGCGTCGATGCACAAGTCAACGGCCTCCTCAAACGTGTCGGCCACCTTCGAGGCAAACAAATCCTCCCTGTTGGGGATAATCAACTTTATGGCAGCCTCCTTGTTCATCGATGTCTTGGGCTTTACTACTTCCAGTGTGACGTTAAACTCGGTCACCTCCTCGTTGCGGCGCGCAAGCCTTTGCGCCTTCTTATTTATAAACTCCTCTAATTTCGCAGTTGCGTCGAAATGGATTGCTTTAATCTTTACTTCCATAATTTACCTCCTTTTTTAGGGCCCTGGGGTGGGCAAGTTTGTAATTACTTTTAAGTTCACTGAACGTGATATGCGTATATACTTGCGTTGCCGCAAGCGACTCATGTCCCAATATCTCCTTCACGCTGTTAATCTCGGCTCCGTTGTTGAGCATCACCGAGGCAAACGTGTGGCGCAGCACGTGGGGGCTGAGCTTTCCCGCCGCGCCGGCAGCCTCAAGGCGGCCATGCACAAGGCGGTAAACCAGCATGGGGTATAGCGGCCTGCCATCGGTGCGCAGGAAGAAACGCCCGGGGCGGTCCTGGCCGGTCACCTTGCCGCGCAGCTCCCTGTAAGCCTCGATGGCATCGGATAGCTCGCGCCCGAATGGCACTATTCGCTCCTTGTCGCGCTTGCCGTGCACCTTCATCTCGCCTCGCGCGGCATCCACGTCGGCATCGCGCAAGTCGATAAGCTCGGCACGGCGTATGCCTGTCTCGTACAGCATCATCACTATGGTGCGGCCCAGCACGGCCTGATAGTATTCGTCACCTTCGCCTTTCAGGGCGGCCTGCTCGCCGTCGAGCACCTCGTCCATCTTTTCGGCTCGCAGGAACGACGGCAGCGGCACCTTGAACTTTGCAAGTTCTATCTCAGCAGCCGGATTCGAGCCTGCCTCGCCAGTCTTCATCAAATATTTATAGAACGAGCGGACGGCCTGCATCTTGCGGCGAATGGTGCGCGAGCCGTCGCCTTTGCGGTCAAGGTCGGCCATCCATGCCCTCAGGTCACCAGTGGTGACGCTCCCTGGCCTGAACCCGGCGGCGGAGTCGGGTGACAAGAAATCCTGCAACTGCCGCAAGTCGTTGCGGTAAGACAAAACGGTACAAGCCGAGAGATTCTGCTCATACCGCATATATTGCAAGAACATTTCTATCGATTTGTTGATGTCGCCCATGGTTATTATGATTGTTTCGCTACGAATATACTCACAAGTTTCGGGTTTTCCAAATTTCGCCGCCTGTTTTTTGTGTTTATTTACAGTTAATGCGAATATTTGGCCACTGCGGCAAAACCGCCGACCGATATAGTCATTTAACGCTCCGTTTTATTCGCATTTTGGCATACTTATTGCCGAAAATGATATAAATTTGCCATGTTTTTGAAATTTTGCCTTAATTCGCTTTCTCGCAAGCAGCACTTTATTGGTGACTAAATACTTTAATTATATATCAGCGTAATAATGAAACGAACTACACTTCTGTTATCGGCTGCCATGATGCTTTGCTCGGCAACCGGCGCATACGGCGTAACATCGGCCCCTGACACCACACCGGGCGGCGGCAAGCTCTCGCCATATACGCAACACTTCCTGCGCCTCGACAAAATGGGGCTTATCGACGACAACGGCATAATGCGCCTGCCCGCCCGGGTCGAAGGCATCGTGGCCAAAGACGCAAATGGCAAGGCTGCCGCCACTGCGCAAAGACGGCTGGTGACCCGAATGACCAACAATGGCGGAACACGCATGGTGGAAAGCTTCATTCGCCTGGCTCCCGAAGGTTCGGTGGCCGACATTGAGGCTGCCGGCGTGGAGGTGGCAAACGAGATAGGCGACATACTGGTGGTGCGGATGCCTGCCGACCAGATAGAACAGGTGGCTGCACTCGATGCAGTGCAGAGCATCGACATTTCGCAACCGCTGCGGCTGCTCAACAACACAACTCGCGAGTTCACTCGCACCGACTTGGTACAGCAGGGCGGCGGCTCGCTCGAACAGCCATACACCGGCAAGGGCGTGATTGTGGGCATTATCGACAGCGGCATAGAATACAACCACATCAACTTCATGGCCGCCGACAACCCCGACAGCTCGCGCGTGGTGAGGGCTTACGTGGGTGGTTCGAGCAACCCTTACTTTCCTGAAGAAGGCACCACTTACACCACCACAGAACAGATATCACAATTGACAACCGACACAAAGAGCAGCACCCATGGCACCCACACCACCGGCACGGCTGCAGGCAGCTACTCGGAGAACGGGTTCCAAGGAATGGCTCCAGATGCCGACCTGTACCTGAGCGGACTGCCCAGCTTGACAACTTCGGAAATAGTGTCGCAGGCCGATGCCATAGTGAGCTACGCACAAGAAGTGGGCAAACCAGTAGTGATAAACCTGAGCGTGGGCAGCAACAACGGCCCGCACATGGGCTCCGATGAAACATCGGTAGCCTTTGACCGACTGGCCGGCGAAGGCGCAATATTCGTAATCGCCGCCGGCAACGAGGGCGATGTTGACCTGTACCTACACAAGGAATTTGAGAACGCCACCGGCGAGGAACAATTCCGCACGATGCTCACCCTCGACAATTCATACGGCATATCCATGTATAACAACCTCATCGACGGGTACACCGACGAGCCTGTACAATTAAAACTGCTGCTCATCGACACCCAAAACGACAACGAGGTGCTGTATGAAACCGAATTGATAGGCAATGGCGACTGGTTATTGGCAAAGAGCGAGGCAGCCAAACAATTCGGCACTTACTTCTCGATAGGCGATTATGGCGGCGACATTATGGTGTCTATAGCCCGCGACGAAACCATCGGCAAGTACGCCATCAACATAAAGCCGTATTATATGACTGTCACCAACGCCAACCGCACTGGCCGCTACAAGCTGGGCTTTGCGCTATATGGCACGCAGGGCGACGAGATAAATATGTACACCGACAGTTCCACTGAATTTATCGACAACGACGACCCCGCCTACACAGCAGGCACGCCCGATGGTTCAATCAACGAGATGGCAACAGGGCGTGAGGCCATATCGGTGGGCGCAAACGTGACGAAAAAAACCTGGAAAGTGTTTGGCAAAGATGGCGTAGCTTCCTACCTAAAAGACCCAGAAGTCATTGGCAACATGGCCACATTCTCAAGCTACGGCTACGACATGAATGGTGTGTGGCACCCGACTATCGTGGCACCTGGCCACGTAATATCTTCTTCGTTCAACCGATATAATTACGGCATCAATTATAGCGACATGGATAACAACATCACCTCGATGGTCACCAGCGAAGATGGCAACACCTCTTATTACTGGGGCATAAACTCCGGCACCTCGATGGCCACCCCGGCAGTGACGGGCATCATAGCCACATGGCTGCAATACGACCCGACACTCACGCCCGACGACATAAAGGACATATTCGCCCACACGGCACAGAAACCCGAGACATACGGCAACGTCAATCCATTGCAATGGGGGCCTAACGGCATTATCGATGCTTACGCCGGGCTGGCCTACATGGGTGCAGTGGGCGTGAACGATGTGACCAAGGCACAAGACATGGTGCTCGTTTACCCCAACCCCACTGGCGGACAGTTCAAAGTGTTCGCACAGGGCGAGGAGCAAGTGGAACTGAGCATCTACAACATGGGCGGCACGAAAGTGTATGGCCACACCTACGCCACCAACGACGGTAACTTCGACGTTGACCTGCAAGGCAGCCTCCCTGCCGGCATATATGTGCTGCAACTGCGCGGCGACCGCCAGAACTACAGCACCAAGCTCGTTATAAATTGACAATTGACAATTGATAATTGACAATTATTATCCCCGAAGGGTACTCACTAGGCTAAACCCTCCGGGGATAATTGTTAATTTTTAATTGTCAATTGCCAATTGCTACTCGTACCACTTGCTATACATCAAGTAGTTGTGGGCAATCTTCACGTTGATTTCGCGGCTTTGCGCCGGGTCAACCATCTTGATGAACTTGGCAGGAACACCGCCCCACAGCTCGTTGGGGCCAATCTTGGTCTTCCCTGTCACCACACTCCCGGCGGCCACTATGGCACCTTCGCCCACCTCGGCATGGTCGAGCAGCGTACTGCCCATACCTATGAGTGCCAAGTCGTGAATTTTCGCACCGTGTATGGTCACATTGTGGCCTATCGACACGTCATTGCCAATTTCAATAGTCGATTTCTCATACAGAGTGTGCAGCACCGAACCGTCCTGAATATTCACACGGTCGCCAATGGTGATGGTGTTCACGTCGCCGCGCAGCACGGCATTGAACCACACGCTGCACCCCTCGCCCATCGTCACGTCGCCCACGATGGTCGCGTTGTCGGCAAGGAAACAGTCCTTGCCTATCTTGGGGGTAAATCCCCTCACACTTTTTATAAGCGCCATAATCGATTGATATTTCTTAATCCTACATACTCTTTTTACAACTCACGGGTCTTGTCGGCAAGCCAGCGGCATTCGTCCTCATTGAGGTATGGCGACAGGCGGTCGTAAACCAGCTTGTGGTAGCTGTTAATCTGGTCTATCTCCTGCCGTGTGAGCATGGCGGTGTCGATGAGCTTGTTGTCGTAAGGGAACAACGTGAGCACCTCAAAGCGGCAGAAGTCGCCAAACTCTTCGGAATGCGCTCCCAGAACAGTCAGAACAAGGTTTTCGATGCGAATACCATAACGCCCAGTCTTGTAAACACCCGGTTCATCGCTTGTTATCATGCCCGGCTGCAAGGTGGTGGGATTTTCATTGAGCCTTATGTTTTGCGGCCCTTCGTGCACTCCAAGGAAGTGTCCCACTCCGTGCCCGGTACCGTGCAAGTAACCCATGCCCTCTTCCCACAGGTATATGCGAGCCAGCGCGTCGAGCTGCGAACCACGGGTCCCCACCGGGAACTGCGCACGGGCTATGGCAAGATGCCCCTTCAGCACAAGCGTGTAGTCGTGCCGCTCGTCGGCGGTGGGGTTGCCAAGCGTGAGCGTGCGCGTGATGTCGGTAGTGCCGTCAAGATACTGCGCACCGCTGTCGATGAGCAGCAGGCCGTCGGCGGCAAGTGTCGATGCGCTCTCCTCGGTGGCCGAGTAATGGACTATGGCTCCATGTTCCTTGTAACCGGCAATCATGGCGAAACTGTCGCCGCGATAAAGCTCGCTTTGCCCACGGAATTCCATCCCTTTCTTCCACACGTCTATCTCGTTATACTTGCCCGTGGCGGCATTCTCCTCAAGCCACATAAACAGGCGCACAAGTGCCGCGCCGTCACGCTCCATGGCTTTGCGCGTGCCTGCAAGCTGCACATCGTTCTTCACGGCCTTCAGCATCGACACCGGCGAGGGGGCATATACCTTCATGCAATCGAGCGCGCGAGCCAGCGTGTCGCTTACCTTCGATGGGTCGAGCAAGATGGTCTCGTGAGTGCTTACCTGCTGCGACAAGAAGTCCTTCACACCGTCGTAAGGCTTTACCTCCACGTCAATCGACTTCAAGTAGCTGCGCACCTCGTCGTCGAGTTTCACCTCGTCAATGAAAAGCACACGCCTTGTGCGCGACAAGTACAAGTAAGATATGAACACCGGGGTAAATTCCACGTCGCTGCCGCGCAAGTTGAGTGTCCAAGCTATCTCGTCGAGCGAAGGAATAAAAATCGACTCGGCATCCACCTTCTCCACCTCGGCAAGCACGCGGTCGATTTTGCTATTCGCACTCTCGCCTGCATATTTCTCCTCGTGGATAAACACCTTTCCCGACGGGCGACCGGGGCGGTCTCCGCCAATCCACACACGGTCGGCAATGTCGAAGTCGGAGGCGAAACGCAACCCGTTGCGACCGCACATTTTTTCGAGCGCGGCGGCACGGGCTATCGAGAACAGGTAGCCATCAACGGCAAGCACAGCTCCGTCGTGCAAGTTACCTGCAATCCACTCCTCCACAGTGGCCTCGCCAGGCACATCCTCCTTGTGCAGCACGAAACCAGAACCTTCGAGCTGCGCGGCAGCCTGCAAGAAGTAGCGCGAATCGGTCCACAGCCCAGCCTCGTCCATGGTAACGACGGCAGTGCCGTTGCTGCCCGTGAATCCGCTCACCCAGTCGCGCAGCTTCCAGTGGCCGCTGATATATTCGCTTTGGTGCGGGTCGGTGCCAGGAATAATCACGGCATCCACCCTCAGGCGGCGCATCTCGCTGCGCAACGCCTCAAGATTTTTTACAGTTTCTTTGCTCATTTTATATCATTAATTTTCAATTGCCATAACAATGTAAGCATACTACAAACTTACACATTTTTCACGAAACCGCCACATTGATTGCAGCAAATCTTGGCACGGCTGCACGGAATTGATATTAAATCGTAAGCCATTGCCGACAAAAGCACATTCAGCCACCCTTGCGGCTGCCGTGAGGCAAACGAAAAATTAGCAGTTACAATTTATTACACTCCTCGTTTTTTTGCTAAATTTGCACGGTAAACATTATTCCGCAATTTTATGGAAACACAATACAAATATTTGGAAGACAGCGTTTGCAAAGTGATAGGCGTGATAGGGGGCGTGAGCTGGGCCTCGTCGGCAAACTATTACCGCCGAATGAACGAAATCATGCGCGACCGCTACGGCTCGCTCTACTCGGCCAACCTGCTGCTTTACTCAATACCGTTCCACAGCTTTGCAGCACAGGAACGCCTTGCCGCCGCAGGCGACTGGACCATGATGACGGCCACGATGATAGATGCCGCAATGCGCCTGAAGGCCGGCGGTGCCGAAGTTATCGTAATAGCTTCCAACACGCTCAACTCGCTTGCATCGATACTCGAAGAGAAAGTGGGCGTGAGAGTACTTAACATAGTGGACGTAGTGGGACAGAAAATCATCGACAGCGGCGTGAAGAAAGTGATACTGCTCGGAACAAAGCACACAATGGAAAACGACTTCTACAAGCCCACGCTCGAAAAGGAATTCGGGCTTGAAGTGCTCGTTCCCACGCTCGAAGAACGCAACTACATCAACGACGTGATATTCGACGAACTGTGTAACGACATAGTGAAAGACGAGTCGCGCGAGGGATACGTGAAAATCATCAACCGCCTGAAAGCCGAGGGAGGCGAAGGCGTGATACTGGGCTGCACCGAAATTCCGTTGCTAATAGGCAAGAACGACGTTGACATCCCCATCTTCGACAGCACCGAGCTGCACTCGGTGGCCGCCATCGACTACGCCACTCGCAAGTAACCGCATTTTTAAACAATATTGCACAAATCGAGCGCAATGGCAAGGAAACTCGTGGATGCCATTGCGCTCGATTTTCACTACCTATTGATAAGCCAGGCTTATTTGATTTCGAGAATTTTATAATGCACTACCACAAACGCAAGGGTGCATATTGCAGTGAACTTTTCGGCCATTACTCGCCCAATTTCATAATCTCACATTCAGTCAGCCCAGTAGCCTTTGCTATCATCTCGGTCGAGAGCCCCATTGATTTCAGGTTGCGAGCCACGTCCAGTGCTTTTTTCTTTTGGCCCTTGTCAAGCCCTTCTGCCAAGCCTTCTGCCCGGCCCTCAGCCCGGCCTTCTGCTCTGCCTTCCGCCCGGCCTATGGTCAAGCCTTCTGCCCGGCCTTCGTCCAGGCCTTCCTGGCGGGCTGTGCTGAGCACGTCGTTCTGTATCATGATGGCATTTATGTGCTCGTCGTAGGCGTGGCGTTCCTCCGGGGTCATGTCGTAGTAGCG
>CALUIB010000034.1 GCA_944320595.1 uncultured Muribaculaceae bacterium
CCCGCTGCCCCTCGACTTGCATGTGTTAGGCCTGTCGCTAGCGTTCATCCTGAGCCAGGATCAAACTCTCCGTTGTTCTTATTTATTCTTCATTTTCTTTTTTCTCTGTCCGCCGCCCCGCGCTCTCGCGCCGCAGGCGGCCGGCCACAACGGCGCCGACCCCGGTCCCTTTATCCGGTTACGCTTACTATTGCACCCTTTCAGGTCTCGACGCGGACTCCGGCAAGGCGGACTAACCCTCCTTGTGCCGCCCCCCTCAATCGGGCGGCGGCCACCCTTCGTCTTTGTCATATCGTCTGTAGCATCATTTCAATGTCCTCTCCCGACCCCCGAGGGCCGGTCTTGCAAAGGTAGCGACTTTTTCCCGTTCCGCCAAATCCCCGAGCGGGCTCTTCGGCGTCGGGAACCGCCGTTCCCCGTTTGCGGTTGCAAAGGTACTACCATTTTTCCCTCCAAACCAAATTTTTTCGCAACTTTTTTCAAAAAATTTTGCACATTTTCACCAATGCGCTGTCCACCAGCGACATACGCCGCAAAAAAATTCCCCCGCTTTTATGCCATAAAACATGCCCCCGCCGCAAAACCACAAAAAAACGGCCCAAATTCGTAAACACTTTTTAACATCACGCCCGCAAAAAAAACATCCATGCAAAAAAAGTGCCGCATAAACCGCCCTTTCCTATGGCGATTTATGCGGCACATACTTGATAACTATGTCTTATGCATTCTGCAACGGAGCAGCCTGAGTGTAAGTGCGAGCACCAAGCTCCTTATCGAGCATATACAACCCGTAACCGTTGTCATTAATCATCTTCAAGTTGTCGATTATATTTTGGGCAGTTTCTTCTTCCTCCACCTGCTCATCAATGAACCACTTGAGCATACTTTGCGTAGCATAGTCATTCTCTTGAGTTGCAAGGGCGCACAAATCATTGATTAAGCTTGTCACTTTTTGCTCGTGGGCAAGTGTGCCTTCAAACACCTTCAATACTGAATCCCATTCAGTGGGAACAGGCTTGATGGCCTCCAATTTCACCTTTCCGCCACGCGAGATGACGTATTTGAAGAATATCATTGCATGGTCTTGCTCCTCCTTGAATTGGACTTCAAACCACTTCCCCATTCCAGGCTTGCCGTTGGCATGGCAGAAGGATGCCATCGAAAGATACAAATATGCCGACCACATTTCGGCGTTGATTTGGGCATTCAATGCCTCTTCGACTTTTTTACTTAACATGACAATATATATTTAATGGAATTACAAATTCTCATGATTGCACAATAATCTCGTTACCGACAAATACAATGCAAAAATGTTGCCAAAGTGGCCTCGATAAGGTTTTATTTGAACAACTGTGACGCAAATGTCAGCAAATACTGCCGCCAATTAGCCCAAATATGGCCTCGCGACGATTCGTGGTAGGTGTATTTGAAACCCATGCCGTCGAGCCGCTTGCGGAAAGCCGTGTTCACATCATACAGGAAATCTTCCTTCCCGATACCTATCCAAAACAGTTCATATCCACTTTGACCCAACCGCACTAATTTGGCATCTTCGTCACTATAAGCCGCCTTTGCCGTATCGAGGTCGGTCATCAACCCTGCCGAAAACAGTCCTATATAATCAAAATACTCAGGATAATTCAATGCGACATACAAGGTGTGGAAACCGCCCATCGACAATCCTGCTATCGCCCTATGCTGCTTGTCGGGAATAGTCAAATATTTATTGTCTATAAAA
The DNA here is from genome assembly GCA_944320595.1 of uncultured Muribaculaceae bacterium. Classification (GTDB taxonomy): domain Bacteria; phylum Bacteroidota; class Bacteroidia; order Bacteroidales; family Muribaculaceae; genus Avimuribaculum. Next base: position 1,742 of record CALUIB010000034.1, read on the forward strand.
TTCACTATCTCGGTAAACGCCATTTCATACGCACCATTCTTGTAGTCGGTAAGCATATTTGTCATCACAGGCTTGTAATCGAGGTTCTCGCTCGTCTCCCCTGCCGCGGCTTGCTTGCTGAAATTTCCATTTGGCATAACCACAATCATCGGTTCGGCCTCTCCACGGGCAATCAAGTTGTCCATGATTCGAGCCACATGGCCCAGTTCCACCCACGCGTTTTCATCTCCGCCACTGCCGTGCAGCAGGTAAAGCACCGGATAACTGCGATTTTCTTTTCCATAAAGCGGCGGCAGATACACCGACAGGCGACGGTCGGCATTGGCGGCATTTGAGTGATACCATGTAGCAACCACATCGCCATGCGGCACATCGTGTACTTGGTAATAATCGCCATAGCCTCCGCCGATGTAAAATATGCTAAACACATTGCCCACGTCGCGGCGCGTAAACGGATTGACGGGGTCGATGTTAATCACCCCATCAATGTCGAAACGGTAAGTGTACATCTCCGATGGCAGCACTGGAGTGGTGTATTCCCACACTCCACCAGCATTGCGCACCATGTCGCCGCGTCCGCCATTGGCCGCCCAGTCGCCAATCACAGTCACCGACTTGGCCTCATCGGCCCTGAGCCTGAAAGTAACCGACCCGTCGCCATTCACTTGCGGAGAGACAACAGCCCCTTCGCGATACCCGACATTCTGTTGCGCACTGGCAGCAAATGCCACCAACAAAAAAGCAAACAATAAATTAAGTTTCATATCAATGAATATTAGAACAAACAAAATTAGCAAAAAATCAGCACCTGCTTAGCACAGTATGCCCCAAAAAACATCCCCCTGCCCCATTATTACAAGAATAAAAGGCAGGGGGAGAGTTGTATTTCTATTTAATTAGCGAGCTATCACCTTTTGGGTATATACATTCTGCCCGTTTTCATATATAGCCACCAAATAGATGCCCTTTGTAAGGCCGATGCCATAACGCTGCACACCATCGGTTTCCACAGCGTAGCTTGCCACCGTGCGGCCAGTAAGGTCGATGACGCGCACTTGGCTGCCGCCAACTACGCCACTCAAGACCAATGTTCCACCGCGTAAAGTGGCATTGTACCCCGACGCAACGACATTGCCCACGCCCGACGGCGAAGAAATGGAAACCCCGTTGTTGCTCGGATCTTCGTCAGACACAAATTTCAAGTTCAACACGGCCTCGTTGGTTCCATCAGTGACAGTGAACGTGGCACTGGCCTCACCAGGTCCCATCAGCGACGTGTTACTAATGTGGAAACCCATCCCTATTTTGCTTTTATAGGTATTGTTCGGTTCTATAGAGAATGAGTCAGATTCATCACCAGTGACGCAATTGTCGGTACACATTTGAAACACAGAACCTTCGGGCACAACATTGCTCCTGCGAACTACACAATTTACAGTCTCATTTGAAGCATTATACACATCAATCGTGTAACCAACCATGAAATCCTCCATATCGGCATTTATGGTAACCGTGGCACCATCTTCGAGGGTCTCACCGTCATACATCCACGAAAGTTGAGCCATCGATGAAACAACACCGAGAGCCAACGCACCAAACAGAGTAAATATCTTTATTTTCATAAGCTATAATGTTTTTTATTTGACAATAACAAAAATACCTCTTTTATTGCAAATCAGCAAATATTTCTCACAATGCCACTTCGGCCGCCTGCAAAACATTGCCGCGCGAGGCGGTCTCATACACGAACGCCACCACCTTGCAATTTTCAACCACGCAGCCGCCAATGTCGTAGGTATAGCTGCGCTCAATGGAATTGCCGGCCGAGATAGTCCCTACCGGTTCCCCCCACGTTCCGTTGATGGCACCGCGCAGCACGTGGTTGTGCACATAGTCGTAGTCTATCCCTTCTTGAGATAGTTGCGCTCCAACTATGCCATCCTCCACCAGCCACAATTGCAACGACACATCATAGTCGATGGTATAAATGCCCGTCACAGTCGCCTTTGCCAACAATTGTCCTGCCGCATCGCAAGATGCCTCAAGCTCTATTTCCACAGGGGCAGCCTGGGCAGCACAAGTTATCAAGTCGGACTGCCACATATCGTAATTAGAATTGATTTTCACGCCACCGTCGCCCACAGTCCTGTCCATCATGCACGACGGGAACGCATCGGGTTCAAATTCGTTATAGTAGGCATCTCCGGCCTCGGTGGTAAAATCTTCGGCAAACACTTGATTGACCGCGGCATAAGAGCCGCAATGTATCGATACCGGTATGACGTGGCCGCCTGCCCATTCCTGAAGACTGGCAACCACTGCCGCCCCTTGGGGGCAATTGACGCATAAATGCCCAGTAAATTCCTCCAGCAGCACCACCTTGTTGGTAAACGTGAAACTGTCGGCATCAACCTCGATTAAGCGGTCGGGCTCATCCACCACATCGCACGCCGTGCAAGCCACGGCAACGCCCAATATCGCGCATAATACTGTCCTTCTATCCATATCTCGTCGTCAAAAGCTATAATTATAGGAAAGTTGCACACCCTTGCTTGCAGGCACGTATCGGCACACGCCTCCCGAGCAGTTATACCCGGCACGAGTGCGCACATATCCACCCGACACGCGGTGGGCTTTGTGGGTGAATGTTGCCAGCGCCGAATAGTAGTGCAGGTCGGTGTCGCCGTTGTTGAACATATCGCTCACGGTGAACATCAACTTGCGATTGACCGACAATTCGAGCAAGCCATACATCCAGTCGCCGTAGTCCTGCTTGGTGTGCAGGTATTGCAGCTCCATGCGCAGCTGCAACTTGTTGTTGAACTTGTATTGCGCCTCCACCACGGCGATGTTAGACTTCACCATGTCGCCATCGTTGGCATGGCCCTCCACCACCATTTGGTTGTATCGCTGGTTCATATACATTATGTTGGTCTTGAAGTCGGAAGTCCACTTCTTTTCCATCGAGATGTTTATGTCCTGGTAATACACATTCTCGGCACCCTCCACGCGGTGCAACGCACGTATGTGCGAGGCGCTGAGCTTGAGTGTCGTGCCATAGCGTCCGCCAAGTGCCGTGTTGCGCGGAAATGTGTAGCGCACCTCGCCCTGATACGCCCATTCGCCCAACGGCTGAGTGGCATAGGGGTACATGGCAGCCAGCGCATAGGTGTGCTGGTAGGTGAACGCCGGCAAGTGGTTGATAAACGACGATGTGCCGGTCATGTCGCGGTCGCTGCGATACGACATGTTCTCGCTGCGCTTGGCTTGCAGCAGTATGCTGTAACCTTTGCCCGAATATGACGCCGACAGCAATGCCGCACTACCGCGGTCGTAGCTGTAACTGTTGTCAAACGACGGGTCGTTGATTTTCCACGCATACTCGGCAAGCACGTTCAAACCCCACTTGCTGAACTGCGTGCGCACGTCAAACGCCGGAACCGTCTCGGGCAAGTTGCGCATATACAGCTGCCCGTCACCGCCCATCACGTAGTGTGGCGTGTTATCCTCGTGCTTGCTCACATACGATGCTCCCACGAGCCAAGTCGCACCCCTCTCGCCCAGCTTCCGCCACCACTGGTCGATGTTCAGCTCGGCATCGGCACCCCACACCCAGCTGTCGTTGTGCTCCCAGTATCGGCGTTGCTTGCCGGCAAGCATTTTCACGTTGATGCCCTTGTAGGGGCGCAACACGATGCGGCCGCCACGCAACGAGTTGTCGATGCCAAGGCTTCGCTCCTCGTAGGTGCGGAATATCAGCCCGCTGCCAAACTGGTCGTAGAAGTCACCCACAGTCACCTCCCCCCATTTGCAACGTCCCGTCACAAATATGTTGGGAACACCCCAGCCGGCAAAGTCGCGCTCGAAGCCGGGCAACGGATAATCGAGATATTCGAGCCTCGCCCCGACGGTCACATATTCCTTGTACGACAACGCCAAGTTGAGGTAGGTATTGGTCACCACGTCGCCGGCATACGGCTCTGTTCCTATCGAGGCATCGTCTTGCGGCACCAGAATGTCGCTCTGCAAGCTGCCAGTGAGCGAAAAACCGTTCCACTGCACACCCTGCGCCATGCCTCCCGATACTGCGGCAACAGCAAGAATCGCCGACACCGCCCACGTCCGACCGTCCATAATGCGTTATTTGCTATATTTTCTTACTACCTCGATAAGCTCTTCCTCGCCACCGTCAACATATCCCGTGTGGGAATAAACGATATTACCGCTGCCATCGAGCACCAATGCATGCGGAATGAGGTTTATGCCCAAAGCCCGTTTCAAGTCGCTATTGGTGTCGAGTATCACATCATATTCCCAACCCGACCCGTCAACGAGGGGTTTCACCTTGTTCACGTCCTGAGCCTGGTCGATTGATACTGTCACCACCTTCACTCCTGTCTCGTCTTGCCAGTCGGGATAGTTTTCATGTATTGCTTGCAACTCGCGCTGGCATGGTTTGCACCAGGTAGCCCAAAAACACACAATAATGGGCTTGCCGTCATTGTCAAGCTGAGACACATCGACGGTTTTCCCATTTATGTCTTTCAATTGACAACTGGGCATCTTTGTTTGGGCTAAGCCCAAAAACGCTGTGAAAACGGCGAGCAAAATGAGCAGAGACTTTTTCATAGTTATCATATTTTTTAATGAAACAATATGTTCGTTATGCAAACGTAGTATATTTTTCCCTCAAATGCAATAGACAACAGCCGTCACCATTATTATTTTTGCATAAAATAATAGGATGAAACGCAGAATAAAGCGAATTTGAGCATTCTCACTGACGGTCAGAGAGTTTGGCTTCGAGTGGCACAGAATGGCGCAATGGCGTAAAAACGGATTTAGGCGAATTGCAGCAATAGATGCACTTCCAAACCATTACCCGACACCGGATGCACATTTAACACTAACGGTCTCTATTTCTGCGTTCTGCATAGGTTTACATTCTGCCTTTACAACTCCCGTAAACTAATTTTGCACCAAACAAAAAGCAAGGATTATGAGGAGTACTTTCAAGACCGTCTTCTATGTAAACGGAAGCAAGGAGAAAAACGGAATTGTCCCCATCATGGGACGGGTTACAATCAACGGGACTATCGCGCAGTTCAGTTGCAAGCAACGCATCTCCAAGGATTTGTGGGATGCCAAAGGCAACAGGGCGAAAGGCAAGAGCCGCGAGGCGGTGGCGGTAAACTATGCCCTTGACAACATCAAGGCGCAGATAACGAAGCATTACCAGCGGCTTTCCGACCGTGAGGCGTTTGTCACGGCTGAAATGGTGCGCAACGCCTATCAAGGCATCGGAACGGAGTATGAAACTTTGTTGCGAGCCTTTGACAAGGAGAACGAGGCGTTTGCCAAACGGGTGGGAAAAGACCGCTCCAAGCGCACGTACCAAAAGTATCTGACCGTCCGCAAATACGTGGCGGAATTCATCAAGCGGCAGTACAAGCGGACGGACATGGCGATGAACGAACTGACGGAGGACTTCATCCGTGACTACTGCCTGTACCTGCGCAACGAGGTCGGGCTGGCGCAATCGTCCGTATGGATATACTCCATACCGTTGAAACACATTGTCACCACGGCGCACTACAACGGCAAGATACCGAGAAACCCGTTTGCAATGTACCACGTTGACCCCGACCACAAGGAGCGTGGCTTTCTCACGGAGGATGAGATGCGGGCATTGGGCGCAATCAAACTGGACATTCCCAACTTCGCATTGGCAAGGGATTTGTTCCTGTTCGGGTGCTGGACGGGCATTTCGTTCACGGACATTAAGAACCTGACTACCGACAACATCGTTGAAATGAACGGCACACCGTGGATTGTGTCGAAACGCCAAAAGACGGGCGTACCGTTCCAAATCAAGCTGATGGACATCCCGATGCAGATTATC
>CALUIB010000035.1 GCA_944320595.1 uncultured Muribaculaceae bacterium
CGTTCCCCGTTTGCGGTTGCAAAGGTACTACCATTTTTCCCCACAAACCAAATTTTTTCGCAACTTTTTTCAAAAAAATTTTGCACATTTTCACCAACACACTATCCCACAGCGACATACGCCGCCAAAAATTTTCCCCGTTTTTATGCCCTAAAACATGCCCCCGCCCAAAAACCCCAAAAAATAGCCCAAGTCCGTAAATATCTTTTAACATCACGACCACGTTTTTTCCCACGCCACACGTATTCTCGTCACCTGCATACACCAAAAAATTTCAGAGGAGAGGCAACAAACTTCGATTTCGGTATGTCACAGAAGGTTTGTAATTTTGCAATTATGTAAGCTCCATTAATATGAAAGAGGACATCAAAGAACAGCCTTGCACCACTGTACGCGTGGAACGACCATTCAAGCACTCGGTAAAAGTGCAAATGCGGTTTAACGACATCGATATGCTCGGCCACTTGAACAATTCGGTATATTTCTCATACTTCGACATAGGCAAGGCCGACTATTTCAATACTATACGCAGCACCAAAAACCATTGGGGCAAGCTCGATATAGTTATTGCCAACATAAACTGCGACTTCATCGCCCCCACCTATTACACCGAAAGCATAGCCGTGAAAACGCAAGTGACGCATTTCCACAACAAGAGTTTCCATGTGCTGCAAGCCTTAATGAACGAGACAACTGGCCAAATAAAGGCCCTGTGCCGTTCGGTGATGGTGGGATTCGACCCGGCCACAGGCACATCGGCCCCTCTGTCGCAAGAATGGAAAGATGCCATAACCAATTACGAAGGCATGGAATAATATCGCAACCGTTACAACATATATATAAGCAATGACCAAACGCACACTACTATACATACTGGCAATGGCAGCCACAGCCTTGGCCGCCACAAGCTGCAAAGACGAGTTTTTCACTATCGAAGGCACTCTTACCGACGGCGGCACACAAAACATACGTGCGCTATACGTCACCGACTACGAAACATTGCAATCGGAATGGGTCACCATGACCGACGGCCACTTCGAGTTCACAGGCATAAACTATGACTGGACGGTAGTTTACTTAATTAATAACAAAAAGGACGTTATAGCCCGAGCCGCAGTAAAAAACGGAGACGACATAACCATAAACGGCTCGATGGCCGACCCTCACCACATAATAGTGGAAGGCAACGATGCCAACGAGGAATGGAGCCAATTCATGGTACAGAACGCGGCATTATACTCCTCGCCCGACCGTACAGCACTCAACAAGGCCATAGAAGAATACATCAATGCCAACCCCGACCGCATTTCAAGCACGCTGCTACTGCTCAACGACTATGCCAACCTGCAGAACACCACGAGCGTGGACACGCTATTCAAGCAGATAGGCATCGATGCCCGCCCGTCGGGGCTGGTCAACAACTATTTCGCCCTGTCGCAACAGCTTGACAACGAGAAAAGCAACAAGAACATACCATCGCTGATGCTATACAGCAGCCAAGACACCATCACCACTATACTTACCTCGCGCTACAAGGCCACCTTGCTATACTTTTGGAATGAAAAAGACAGCCGCAAAAATATAATATCCAAGCTGAAACAATTATACGAGAAGCATGAGGAGGGCGGCAGGCTGCAGGTGATAGACATAATGATGTCGCCCGACTCGGCAGGCTGGAAGAAAATGCTCGACGGCGACAGCACCGAGTGGAAACATTACTGGGCTCCCGGCGGCACACTCAACCGCAACCTTGCCAACATAGGCATCAACACCATTCCATATTACATAGTGACAACCTCGATAGGCAAGCAGCTATACCGTGGCAACTCGATAGACGAGGCCATAGCAACAGCCGAAAAGCAAATGCAAGAAGGGGCGGCGACAGGCAAAAAGAAATAACGCCGCGCGGTTAATCCCTCACCACAAGCCCGTTGCCATTCATGCGCTGCATATATTGCTGTATGATGGCTTTAAGGCGCAATTCCATGCCAGCGACATCTACACCGTTGCCGCCAAGGAGGTTGTGCATCAGCAACGTGTCGGACTTGAAATCATACACCGCCGTCACCTTCTCGCCGTCGAACTGAATCATGCGGTCGCCTTGCAGGAACTGGTAAATGCCGTTGTTCCAATTCACGGCCCATGTGTCGGCAGGGTCGCAGTCGACAAGGTCACAACCGAACCCGACATACCGCACGTCGTACCCCAACAGCCCCAACACGGTGGGCGTTATATCGGTTTGCTGCGCTATCACGTCGCTGCGCAACTGCGGCGCAAGGCTTCCGTCGGGGGTATAGAATATAATCGGCACCGAAAACACGCCGAGGTCGGTGGCATACTGCGGCAACCGGTTTTGGTTGGTGTGGTCGGCCACAATCACAAATATCGTGTTTGCATACCACGGCTCACGGCTTGCGCTCTCGAAGAAACGACGCAACGCCATGTCGGTGTAACGTATGCAGCGCGATATTTCAAGCCCGTCCTCCACGACATACACATCTTCATACTCCCGCGGTATCTTATACGGATGGTGCGAAGTGGCAGTGAACACCGTGGCCACAAACGGCTGGCGCATCCCGGCCAGGCGGTCGGCAGTGAATTGCAGGAACGGCTCGTCCCAAATAGCCCATTTGCCATCGAAGTCGTCGTAACCGCCATACTTGCCATCTTGCTCATATTCATCAAGCCCGAAGTAGCGTCCATACCCTATGGCATGGGCAAAGGCCGAAAACCCCATGCTTATGTTATGCCCTCCGTGGAAAAAAGCCGACCCGTACCCGTAGGGCGACAAATATGACGGCAACCCCTTGAGGTCGTTAAGCGACGCTGGCGTGAGGAAAAATGGCTCGACAAACATGGGTATGGCCGAAAGTATCGACGGCATGGCATCCATGCTCTTGCGCCCGTTGGCATAACTATAGGTGAACGTGAACGACTGCGACGCTATCGAATCGACAAACGGCGTGTAGCCCTTGCCGCCGTTGAAAAATCCTATGTATTCCTTCCCGAGGCTTTCCACAATAAGCACCACCACATTCTTGCCACGGCCAGCGGTGTCGGTCACTGCTATGCACTGTTCAGGGTCATACACCCTTGCCAGCTCATCGGCAGGCAAGTAATCAGGTGTTACGAAAATCTCCTTGCCGATGGTGCGTATCATGCTAAACGGCGTGTTCAGCACCACAGCCGTTTCCACGGCGCGGTTCACATACTGGTTGGCATTGCTTATGGTGATGGGGCGCGTTCCTGCCGTGGCACTGCCACGGATACCGATTATCGACAGCGGCGCAAGCACCACTATCGACACCGACTGCGCCACATAGTAGGCCACAAGGCGGCGAGGCCCACAGGCCGGCTTGCGAAACAGCCGCCACATAAGCAACACAATGCCTATGAACACCAATACCAAATACCAGTGCCGCAGTAACTCGGTTGCGAAAATCCCCAGTAGGTTGTTTTCGTTGCCAAATTCGCTGAATACGGTCATCGTGGTGCGCCTCCCCGTGTACTGGAAATATACGCAATCTATCAAGTTGGCCGCAATGCCCACGACATTGGGCACCACATAGCACCACTTGGCCACGCTTCCCATCACTGAATTCTCCTTCCAGTGCAGCGGCAGCAGCGTCAGCACAAGGTAAAGCGAATTAAGGTAGAGCAGTGCCGAAGTGTCGAACACCAACGCCCCGCGCAGCATATCGCCGACGAGCTGCCACGACATATATGGCGCAAAAGTTGAATAATTGACCAAGAAGAATGCCACCCGGCACAGCATGAACGCCACGTATGCCAGCAGCATATTCCATGCGGCGGCGCCCAAATTCGTATTTAAGAATGACTTTAAAACTCGACTTACACTCACTGTTCGTAAAGATTTCTTGTTTCAAGCAACAAAAATAGTCATTTAATTCATAACGTCCATAGCCAAAACCTCGCAATAACGGCACTTTTCATCGGCTCCCGATAGCATTCCGCCATATATGGAAAGAACGTGCCGCAAGTTTTTTTGAAAAAATATTGCCGAATTATTGCAAATAACAAAAATACTCTATAACTTTGCAATCGCTTTTGAGCAATCAACAAGCCGGTCCCATAGCTCAGTTGGTTAGAGCATCTGACTCATAATCAGGGGGTCCTTGGTTCAAGCCCAAGTGGGACCACAGCAAGCAGTTAAGCCGTTGCAGCTTAGCTGTTTTTTTAATATCCTCCCACTCACAGCACTCGTTCTTTCTTGATGTACCCCTGTCGGCGAACACCTTGTTGAAGTACCTCATGACGTTGTTGCACACGGGGATCATGGTACTGTCGACGAACGTGATGCCCGTGCATTTTCCGAAGGCGTGCAGCCTCATGAAAAGCATCATCGAAAGGAACACCCTCGGCGCAAGCTCGACGAAACAGTTGTATGATACGGCATACGGGAAACAGTCCCTCATGCTCCCCCTGATGCAGCACAGGTAGTAGTCCTTGAAGGTGCGGTACGTGCCAAAATGGTAGCACACCAAGATGGTCATTATCTCGCTTTCGGGCAGCGCCTGCCCGGACGGTTCCGATGCCTTATGACGTTCTCCCCGACGGAGGGGAGACGCAGGTTCCTGGAAAGTTCGTCGCTCAAATTCTTGTCAAACTCATCGATAATACAGAAAATCTCTATAACTTTGTCCTTGGTAATCATCGCCTGTCGATTTTGTAATGCTTTGATTTACAACTATAAATATACAAAGTTATGGCGTGATTACCAATTTTTTTCCCAATTTTTCTTATCCCGAACTCACGTAATTTACGTTTGATTCGGCAGAGGAAATGGTGAAACTAACTGCAATAAGAATGTTGCTGAATAAAATTTAAACAGGCTCTTATCCCGAACTCGCGTAGTACATGAAAACCTTGAAACTTCTGTCACTCAATCTCATTGCTGTTTTTTATTTTACTTCTGCACACTAAAAAGTCACGGAATTTCTGCGGGAAAAAATGCCAACAGTGTTCATTATAAATATCTTATTATAAATATCTTACATATAAATACCACGGAATTTTCACGGAAAAGTTACGGAAAACTCGCGGAATTATTTAGTCAATACCCACTGCCTTTCTTTGTTAAATTCAATCTTGTCCCGTTCTTTTAATTTCTTCAAAAGATAATCCACCTTATTCTTCTTTTGGTCTTCGTTCAAAACATCCGACAGCTTACCAAACAGCAATCCATTAATGTCCTTGCGTGAAGCCTTGCCGAATTTCTTTAAGTATTCAAGAACAAGTTTCATGAAATACTCATCGTCAAAACTTCTGTTCTTTATATACTGCCCTTTTAGGTTCGTGTCTTTTGTCTTTGACACAACCTTGTGGGCGAGATAGAAGTTCGGTTTGCGCCCTTCAATGAATTTGCGTTTTTTTAAATACGCAGATTGTCCGTCGGTTATAGGTTTCTTCTTCTGAACCTTGTCAAGCAACATTATATCGTCAAGGTGCAGTTCGGGATTGTCAGTCAAAATGCGTGCAAAGTTCTCGTCAATCACCTTTCCTATTATCGTCACCCTTACCTTACCGTCTGACAGGTCATATTCAGGCATTGGGAACAACCTGATGCGCTGGTTTACAAACATCTTTTTTATCCCGCCGCCCTCTGTCTCAATCATGTTCAGGTTACGCATCGCCTCCACGAGGAAGCGGTTGCGGTAAACCGATTCGGGGCAGTCTTTCGTAACAACGTTTTCCACGCTTTCGGGCAAGAATGTTCCGTAATTCTGGAATATAATATGGTCATCCTCATATTCGACAACCTCTATTCTCGCGCATTTTGTATAATTTTGATGGGCTATCGCATTATTCAGCGGCTCACGAATGTTGAACATATCATAGCGCAACATTTCGTTAGGAAAAAGCGAGTCAGGTCGCACAAGCCTGTATTTTACATTGCGCACTTTATTGTAGAGTCTGTCCACGCTTAGAAGCATCGGCATCGGCAGTATCTCGTAATCCTTGTTCTGTGTTGAGCCGACCTCACGCAACGACCAGCGTATGCACGCAACATAAGGACTGAGTAAATACTCGCTTTTTTCCTTGCCCAACAATACCAGCGCAGCACGTGTTACCTTGCCGTTAACAGTTATTTTTGCCTTGTCCAAAAACTTTGCATCATCCCATGCCGAGATTTCCGCCTTGCGGAAAGGGTTTCTTTTTACATACTCTTTACGTGCCTTTTCTATAGCTTCGGGGTCAAGGTCGTCAATGGTCGCCCCGTCAACAACGGCAACACTCCAATCATCGGTTATGACGAGTTCTGACAGGATTGTCTGCAACCTGTTGTCCGTCATCTCCGTCAATGAGTCGCCAATGCGTTGCCAAGCCTTATTGTGGGCATAAACAGGAAGTCTTGGCTTATGCTTTGGTATCGTTACAATCCAAACAATCTCGCCAGTGTCCTCGGCTTTCAGTTCGTCAATATTCAAATCTTCAGACGGAAGGTTTTTGCATTTCTCAACAATTTTTGCCTTTGCAGATTCAATAGTATAGTTCCCGAAATTCTGAATGCCTATTACATCAAAAGTCTTGTCCTTTATTCCAATTACCATTGCTCCGCCGTTCATGTTGGAAATGGCAGACACATATGACACAACGTCGTCGCTTTCGTGTCCGCAAAGGCTGTTCTTGAGATTTTTGTATTCTTTCCAATCGCATCCTTCATTTTCACGAGGGTATTGGATTCGTATGTATTCGGATATTTCCTGCTTGGTCATAAACGGTATTTAATTGGTTTTCAACTTACAAAAATACAAAATGTAATTTGTTTATCACTTGGTTTGCCCTAACATTTTCTTCAACAACGTCTTTATCCGTTCCGGCGACATACTGCCCACATCGATATTGTACCCATCTTCGTTAACGTTTAACAGCATGGTATTGTTTTGTCACAGAAACAAAGGTAACGAAAAGGGCTGATTTCCTCAATTGGAAGTCAGCCCTAATTTTTATTGAATCTAAATGTGATACGCAGAATGTAGTGGGGAAATAGCATTTTGATGAATTCTTATGGATGGATATGGTCAAAATAACTTGATGAAAATTTAAATTCAGCAAAATTTAAATAGCCACTTAGAAACTGTTTAAATTTTATTCAAAAATAATTTTATGGCAGCGATATGCATCATGGCTTCGTGCGTATCGGC
>CALUIB010000036.1 GCA_944320595.1 uncultured Muribaculaceae bacterium
ATTTTTTACATATATAACGGGTTGTAACATATATATAGTATTAATGACGGCCTTTTCAAGCATATAAATTATGTAGGCATGCCTATTTGCAGACTTGCTGCTTGGCGGCGCGGAGTTTTTCGGAATCCCACCACACATAGAGCTTGTCGCTGGGACGGATTTTTTCATCGACCTGTATCGAAAACCGGTCACCCTTCACAGCCTTTGGCACGGGCTTCAAATCGACACGGATTTCCTTCACCGTCATAGGTATCACGCCTGTTGTGGGGCCGATGATTAATATTTCATCGCCCACATTGAGTTCGCCTGCCTCCATTAGGAACTCCGCAACCTTTATATTTGAGAAATAACGCACCCCCTTGGCGGCATACACCTTGGTGCGCGTGGCCGACGAGCCATATTTCGACGTCCACTCCCCGAGCCGCTGGCCAAGGTAATAGCCGTTCCAGAATCCGCGGTTGAAAATCTTGTCGAGCCGACGGTTCCATGCCTCGATTTTCTCGTCGCCGAAAGTGCCGTCGATGCAGGCATTAATGGCCTCGTTGTAGCAACTCACAGCCTCGCGCACATACTCGGGTCCACGGGCACGGCCTTCAATCTTGAACACCCGCACCCCGGCATCAATCATCTTGTTCATGAAGTGGATAGTCTTCAAGTCCTTGGGCGACATGATGTATTGGTTCTCTATGTCGAGCTCGTCGCCGGTCTCGCGGTCGCGCACAGTGTAGCTGCGGCGGCATATCTGGCGGCAGGCACCGCGGTTGGCCGATGCGCCCGTCTCGTGCAGGCTAAGGTAACACTTGCCCGACACTGCCATGCACAATGCACCGTGGCAGAACATCTCGATGCGCACACGGCGGCCATGAGGGCCGCAGATATTATCGTCGGCGATAGTCTTATATATCTTTGAAACCTGTTCCAAGTTTAGTTCACGGGCAAGCACCATCACATCGGCAAATTGCGAATAGAACCTCACAGCCTCGCTATTGGCCACGTTGACCTGCGTGGAGATGTGCACCTCAACGCCGATGCTGCGGGCATACATGATTGCCGCAACGTCGGAGGCTATGATGGCCGATATTCCGGCCTGCCGGGCGGCATCGATGATGCCGTGCATCAGCTCAATGTCCTCGTCATAAACCACCGTGTTGACCGTCAGATAGCTTTTCATCCCGTTTTCACGGCAAAATTCGGCGATGCGGTGCAAGTCATCGACGGTGAAGTTCACCGACGACTTAGCCCTCATGTTCAACCCCTCGATGCCGAAATACACGGCATCGGCACCACCCTGCCGGGCAGCCGCCAACGATTCATACGACCCCACCGGGGCCATTATCTCAAAATCCTTGCGTTCCATCAAGACAAATGTGTTATTACACTGCAAAATTACAAGCCCTGCGGCGATTGGCCAAATGTGCCGACAAAAAGATGGGCGCACCGCACTGCCGCGGAACGCCCATTTACGCACAAGCGTGTTAAGATACGGTTACTGCTCCTGCACGAACGGCTTCAGCCCCTCCACGGCCTCGGCTGCCGTGATGCGCTTGCCGCCATTGTCAAGGTCGATAAGTATATAGCGGTCGTTGCCCATGCCCAGCTCCTTCATGTAAGACAACTGCCGCAGGCCGTGGCGCGTCTCGATGCGCTCCACAAGGTCGTGGTGCTCGGCCTCGGTCATAGCATACACCATGTCGATGCAAGCCTGGTCGATGGCAAGGATGTCGGTCGAGGAAAGTATCCCCACGTTGGGCGTAACCACCGGCTCGGCATTCACCCCCTCGCAGTCGCACGAAACCGACATATTTCGCATCACGTTGACGTATGCTATATGCTTTCCGAAGAAATCGGCGACAGCCTTGGCCGATTCGGTCATACGTTCCATGAATTCCTCCTTGGCAATATCCCACTGGTTGTCTTGCCCCGGAGTGGTGTGTATCCACGCCTTGCCTATGCGGCCGTCGGCGCAGCCGATACCGATATTCTTGTTGCTGCCGCCAAAGCCGCCCTGCGTGTGCCCTTTGAAATGAGTAAGCACCACCAGCGAATTATAGTCGGTGATGTGGCCGCCCATCGACATTTCGCAGAACCACTTGCCGCCCTTGACTGGCAAAGCCACGGTGTCTTCCTCGTCAAGTATGTCAACCGGGCAGAAAGTCCACCCGTTCACTTTTAGCGTTTCGCGGTGCTGCTCGGTTGTATAGCGGTCGCCCACGTAATAAGTGTTGGTCTCCACTATGTTTGCATCGGGCAAATCTTTTGCCATCAATTCCTTCACCCATTCATGGGGAATGATGTTAGGCCCGTTCTGCTCGCCAGTGTGCAGCTTCACGCCGGTACGCCCCTCTATGTTGCCGCACACTTGCTCGTATGCCTTCATGAGCCCTTCGGCACTGAGGTTACGGGTGAAATATACTATCGACTCATTGCCGGTCCGCTCCCCGTATGGCACATATTTGTTGCCATCGGTTCCCGGCACAGCCTTTCCCTCCTGCGCCACGGCAGTAGTTGCTGCCCCTGTGGCCAATAAGCTCGCAATCATTGCAATTATAAAATGTCTCATAACCAAGGTATTTTTTCTATGGCGCAAAAATAATGGCATCGATTGAAACATCCATAACACATTTAACCTGCAATTGTGCCATTATTACAGTTTTTATGTAGTCATCCATCAGTCCAATTTGCATATTTTAAGAAAAGGTGCTATATTTGCGCCTCAATTTTATATTTAGGTTAAAGAGTGTTTAGCATGAGCAACGCTCATAATGGTAAAAAAGATTGTCATGAACTTTAGCAGGAAGATTGAATTCAAGCCCAAGCTGGCAAGCACATTAAAGCAATACAGTTTCTCCAAGTTCAAGGAAGACTTGGTGGCAGGCATCGTAGTGGGCATAGTGGCATTGCCGCTTGCCATTGCGTTTGGCATCGCCAGCGGCGTTACGCCCACCGTGGGGCTTATCACGGCCATCATTGGCGGCTTTTGCGTGTCGGCCTTCGGTGGCAACAGCGTACAGATAGGCGGCCCGACGGGTGCGTTCATAGTGATTGTTTACAACATCGTCCAGCTATACGGGCTGCAGGGCTTGGCCATCGCCACCTTCCTTGCCGGACTCATATTGGTGCTGATGGGTGTGTTCAAGCTCGGAACCATAATAAAATTCATCCCCTACCCCATTGTGGTGGGATTTACTAGCGGTATTGCGCTTACAATATTTTCGACACAGATAGTTGACCTGTTCGGGCTGAAAATCGACGGCGGTGTGCCGGGCGACTTCATCTCGAAGTGGATTGTATATTTCCGCAACTTCGGCACGATGAGCGTGGCCACGCTACTTGTGGGCATAGCCACCATCGCCATTGTAGCCCTCACGCCGCGAGTGTCGAAAAAACTGCCGGGCGCACTCATAGCCATCGTGTTCATGACCGTCGTGGTGTTCCTGCTCCAGCGCTTTGCCGGGGTCACAGGCATCGAGACCATTGGCGACCGTTTCGGCAAGTTGCCCGCCGAAATGCCCATGCCCCACTGGCTCGGTTTTAACATGACCACGGTCAACGTACTGCTCCCCTCGGCATTCACCATTGCCATGCTGGGCGCGATAGAATCGCTGCTTTCGGCCACCGTGGCCGACGGTGCCACCGGCGGACGCACCGACAACAACACCGAACTCATAGGCCAAGGCATAGCCAACATAGCCGTGCCGTTCTTCGGCGGTATCCCGGTGACCGGGGCCATAGCCCGCACCATGACCAATATCACAAACGGCGGACGCACCCCTGTTGCCGGCATAGTGCATGCCGTGGTGCTACTGCTGATAATGCTGCTGCTCATGCCATTAATCAATTATGTGCCAATGGCCTGCCTTGCCGGTGTGCTCGTGATGGTAGCATACGGCATGAGCGGCTGGCGCACCGTGGTGGGGATTTTCAAGAATCCCAAGTCAGACATCGCCGTGCTGGTGGTCACCTTCCTGCTCACTGTGGTATTCGACCTCACGATTGCCATCGAAATAGGCCTGCTGCTCGCCATTGTGATGTTCCTGAAACGTGTGATGGAAAACACGCAAATAAAGGTGTTCAGCGACCAAATCGACATTGCCGACGGCAGCGAGGTGTCGCAGCATGAAGTGCTGTCGGTTCCCGAGGGTGTGGAGATTTATGAAATCGACGGCCCGTTCTTCTTCGGCGTTGCCACAAAATTCGACGACTTGATGCGTAGCATGGGCGACAAGCCCGTGGTGAGGATTATACGTATGCGCAAAGTGCCGTTTATCGACTCCACTGGCATACACAACCTTGAAATCCTAATCAACTTGTCGCAACGCGAAGGCATACACGTGGTGCTCTCGGGCGTGAACGACAAGGTGAAAGAGGTACTCGTGCATGCAGGCATCGACAAGATGGTGGGTGCCGACCACATTTGCGACCACATCACCAAGGCCCTTGCCACGGCCAATGCCTTCATCGAGAATCATACGCCGGTGCGGCAAGTAAACTGGTAACACACATATATATAATCATGACCGACAATATGCTAAAAATAAAGAACACGGCAACCGTCACGGTGTATGGTGTGCCGTTCCACGGCGTGGACGAGATAATCAAGCACGCCATTAAAGGCACACCCAAAGATGGCGTGTACGTCGGTGAAGACAGCCAAAGCTACCCCTGTTTCGACAGTTACGATTATGCCACCGAGGATCGCCGCTACTGGAACTTCGTATTCGCCCGAAACGAAAACGAACTCTCCAATAGGCTGGCAATATTGCATGAGCTGCCGCTAACTAAATATAACTACTGCAAGCTCACCCACCACCTTGCCCCAATGGCATACTTCGCTGGAGACGAACACCATAGCCTTGAGATAACAGCCTGCTGCGACATCACCGTGCAGGACGACGGTAAGGAGGCAGAATAAAATTTCC
>CALUIB010000037.1 GCA_944320595.1 uncultured Muribaculaceae bacterium
CCCTCGACTTGCATGTGTTAGGCCTGTCGCTAGCGTTCATCCTGAGCCAGGATCAAACTCTCCGTTGTTGTTATATTGTTCTTTCTTCTTTTCTCTGTCCGCCGCCCCGCGCTCTCGCGCCGCGGGCGGCCGGCCACAACGGCGCCGACCCCGGTCCCTTGTTCCGGTTACGCTTTATCTCTCACCCTTTCAGGTCTCGACGCGGACTCCGGCAAGGCGGACTAACCCTCCTTGTGCCGCCCCCCTCAATCGGGCGGCGGCCACCCTTCGTCTTTGTCATATCGTCTGTAGCATCATTTCAATGTCCTCTCCCGACTAAAGGCGTCGGTTCTGCAAAGGTAGCGACTTTTTCCCGTTCCGCCAAATCCCCGTGGGGCTTTTTCCGCGGAGGGAACCGCCGTTCCCCGTTTGCGGTTGCAAAGGTACTACCATTTTTCCCCACAAACCAAATTTTTTCGCAACTTTTTTCAAAAAATTTTTGCACATTTTCACCAATACACTATCCACCAGCGACATACGTCGCAAAAAAATTCCCCCGCTTTTATGCTATAAAACATGCCCCCGCCGCAAAACCACAAAAAAACAGCCCAAATTCGCAAACATCTTTTAACATTACGACCGCACTTTTTTCCACGATACACGCACACTTTTACCATCACCGACGCTCATATACATATTTTTGCCATACGTTCTTCACACTTTTCGCAATATTGCGTTAACTTTGCACAGAAAGAGCGGAGATTGAGAAGATGGCAACTTTTGCCACCGCCTTATAAATAAACCATAACCTCTGCCCTCTCCATAAATACCTAAATTCAATTTTATTTATGAAAAATATTATCATCTTTGACGACCCGGCAACACACATGAACCTGTTGCCCATCACCTACACAAGGCCGATTTCTTACATCAGGGTCGGCATAACCAACATCTACGAAAAATGGCAGTATTTCATCAAGGATGCCGAATTCAGCTCACTTGTCGATCCATACTTGATGAAGAAATACCCAACGACAATAACCGATGAGAACTATTTCATAGCTGGGCATATATATCCCTGCGACGCATTGGTGGAAGCCATATTCAAACTCGACAAAGGAACGGCACTGCTATCGCCAAGCGAACAGCTTATAGCATTCCGCGGCACAATGGAAGATTTCGACAAGAAGAAATTCACTTCAACCACAACCTACCACGAAGAACCCAAACAGCTGCACTGGCTGTATGACATATTCCTGCACAACGACGAGCAATTGCGCCTCGACTTCCGCCGCCTCTCGGCAGGGCGCAAGTCGCAGTCGCTCAGCCCCACCAACCGGCTTATCGGCGACCATGAATTCGACGACGGCTCGTCGAAATACTTCATCGAGGAGGGCGCAAGCATAGAAGGCGCAATTATCAACGTGACAAACGGCCCTATATATATAGGAAAAAATGCCACTATAATGGAGGGATCGTGCATACGCGCCCCGTTTGCGGCTTGCGAGCACAGTCAGGTGAACATGGGGGCAAAGATATACGGTGCCACCACGCTCGGCCCTTACTGCAAAGTGGGAGGCGAGCTTAACAATGTGGTGATGATAGGCTACAGCAACAAGGCCCACGACGGGTTCCTGGGGAATGCCGTGATAGGCGAATGGTGCAACATAGGCGGTGGCACAACGGCATCGAACCTGAAAAACGACTACACCGAAATAAAGTTGTGGAACTACCCCGCACACCGTTTCCTAAAGACGGGGCTGCAATTCTGCGGACTGATAATGGGCGACCACTCGAAGGCTGGCATCAACTGTATGTTCAACACGGCCACAGTGATAGGCGTGGGAGTAAACATACATGGAGCCGGGTTCCCACGCAACTTCGTGGCCTCGTTCTCCGAAGGCTCGACGGCAGGTTTCTCGGACGTTTCGATGACTAAATTCTTCGACACCGCCCGCCGCGTGATGGCTCGCCGCCACGTGGAACTCAGCGACATCGACAAGGAAATATTCATGGCCGTGCAAGCCATAGCCGAGGGCTACAAATAAGCTACAAAGAATACACAGCATATAGAGAGGGCGCAGCATCCCATGCGGAAGGTGCGCCCTCTTCTATGTCATATATATGTCTTATATGATGTATGTCACTGTCAGCATCCATGAACGGTCTTTGGGCTTGGGCATCATTACCAGTGTCTGATTGAGCGGGTTCATAAGGCTGCGATGCAGGCCGAACGAAACCTGCACGTGCCGGTATTCCACACCGACGTTTCCACCAAGCCCCCAGTCGAAACGCTTGTAAAATCCGTCGGCAAACACGTTGCTGTAATATTCATAGTTATGTTCGCCCCCTTTCACGTCGCTATTGCCAAACAAACCTGCGGCAAGATATGGCCCAGCCTCAATAAATATTCCGCAATTGTCGTTGACCTTAAATTTATAGCCTGCATACACAGGTATTTCAAGATAATAGGCATTGCAAGTCCAATCACTATAATATATGAGATTGCCGCCTTCGTCATAAGTTGCTATGTCATACTTCCATCCCTTGGAAACCAATTTCGCCTGCGCCTCCACAAACCATGAGCTGCTATTATCGCGGAAAGTATAAATTCCTTTTGCCCCGACCGAGAATCCAGTTCGGGTATTATAATCCTTAGGGTGCGAAAACACAAGCCCAGCTAAAACTCCGAAATCGACCTTCTGCGCCTGGCATACAGAACCTGCCACGGCTAGCACACCTGCCATCAATAATACTATAAACCTTGCCATAATTATATGTATTTTTTCACTAGTGTCCCGTTAAAGGACTGTTAAGAGTTTACAATTGATTTATTTTTAGTTAATTACAAAGGTTTTTT
>CALUIB010000038.1 GCA_944320595.1 uncultured Muribaculaceae bacterium
TTTAGCTCAGTTGGCCAGAGCACGTGATTTGTAATCTCGGGGTCGTTGGTTCGAATCCGACAAGAGGCTCAAAGCAAACGAAAACGCTTGGGTGGTTTCCAGAGCGGCCAAATGGGGCAGACTGTAAATCTGCTGGTTTTCACCTTCGGTGGTTCGAATCCATCACCACCCACACAAGCGAGCCATCAATAGATGGCGCTAATGCGGAAGTAGCTCAGTTGATAGAGCATCAGCCTTCCAAGCTGAGGGTCGCGAGTTTGAGCCTCGTCTTCCGCTCAAAACAAGAAAAATGCCTATGTAGCTCAGTGGTAGAGCACTTCCTTGGTAAGGAAGAGGTCGCGGGTTCAATTCCCGCCATCGGCTCTAAGCTTTCCCCGAGTAGTAAATTGCCGCCCTTGCTATGTGCGGCATTTTGGGTAAAAGGGAAAATATGTAACACAAACGAGTTAATCATTTTCATAAAAAAATAACAGTTATGGCAAAAGAGAAATTCGAAAGAACCAAGCCGCACGTAAACATTGGTACTATCGGTCACGTTGACCACGGTAAAACCACTCTTACCGCTGCTATCACCAAGGTTTTGCACGATGCTGGCTATTCGTCGGAAGGCGCAAAGTCGTTTGACCAAATCGACAACGCTCCCGAAGAAAAGGAACGCGGTATCACCATCAACACTGCTCACGTAGAGTATGAGACCAAGAACCGTCACTATGCTCACGTTGACTGCCCGGGACACGCCGACTATGTGAAGAACATGGTTACTGGTGCTGCTCAGATGGACGGTGCTATCATCGTGGTAGCTGCAACCGACGGCCCGATGCCCCAAACTCGCGAACACATCCTTTTGGCTCGCCAAGTAAACGTGCCGCGTCTTGTCGTATTCTTGAACAAGTGCGACATGGTTGACGACCCCGAAATGTTCGACCTCGTTGAAATGGAAATGCGCGACCTTCTTTCGTCTTATGACTATGACGGCGACAATACTCCTATCATCCGCGGTTCTGCACTCGGTGCTTTGAACGGCGAACCCCAATGGGTTGAAAAGGTTCTTGAACTGATGGACGCTGTTGACAACTGGATTCCACTTCCTCCGCGCGACATCGATAAGCCTTTCTTGATGCCTGTTGAAGACGTGTTCTCGATTACTGGTCGTGGTACTGTTGCTACTGGCCGTATCGAAACTGGCGTTGTTAAGGTTGGCGACGAAGTTCAAATCATGGGTCTTGGCGCTGACAAGAAGTCGGTTGTTACCGGTGTTGAAATGTTCCGCAAGATTCTTGATGAAGGTGAAGCTGGCGACAACGTAGGTCTTCTCCTCCGCGGTATCGACAAGAACGAAATCAAGCGTGGTATGGTGCTTTGCCATCCGGGCGTAGTTAAGCCCCACTCTGAATTCAAGGCTTCGATCTACGTATTGAAGAAAGAAGAAGGTGGACGCCACACTCCGTTCCACAACCACTATCGTCCTCAATTCTACATCCGCACGCTCGACGTGACCGGCGAAATCACTCTTCCCGAAGGTGTAGAAATGGTTATGCCTGGCGACAATGTTGAGATCAAGGTTAAGCTCATCACTCCGGTAGCTTGCGACAAGGGTCTCCGTTTCGCAATCCGTGAAGGTGGCCGCACCGTTGGCTCGGGTCAAATCACTGAAATCCTTGACTAATTGACTTCCTCTGTGAGCCGCAAGGCTCGGGAAAATCGATAAATCAAACAAAAGCCGGTTGGCTGGTGCCAACACATAAAGTTCAACCTGCGCAACCGGCTTTATTTACGGGAATAGCTCAGTCGGTAGAGCACTGGTCTCCAAAACCAGGTGTCGGGAGTTCGAGTCTCTCTTCCCGTGCAAAAATCAAGAAAAATATGAAACTCAAAATACTACAGGATATCGAGGATTCTTATAACGAACTTCGTTATAAGACTTCTTGGCCAACTAAGAGCCAACTGGCCGGTAGCACTGTTGTGGTTATGGTAGCTTCCATCATAATTGCGATAGGCATCTTCATCATGGACCAGGTTATCGATTACGTCATGCACGTCGTTTACAGCGGTTTCCAGCTGTTCTGATGCGGCGGGCGTGTTTCCACAACCAAACATTTCCCCCAAAAAGTAGATTATCAATATGGCAGACGAACCTAAAAGAAGGTGGTATGTGCTTAGGGCCATATCTGGCAAGGAAGGCAAAGTGAAGGAAGTGCTCGACGCTTCTTGCAAGAATACCGACCTTGGCAAATATGTGTCGCAAGTATTGATACCTACCGAGAAAGTTTACACCACGCGCAACGGCAAGAAGGTTGTGAAAGAACGCAACCTTTATTCTGGTTACGTGTTTGTGGAAGCTGTTTTGACGGGCGAGGTAATCCATGAGCTGCGCAACACTACCAATGTCATCGACTTCCTTCACGGCAAGGACAAGAACGGAATGCCCGAGCCGATACGCGAGGCCGACGTGGCACGTATGTTGGGCGCAGCCGACGAGCAGAGCGAGAACGGCGACGATGGGCTTAACGACTACATCGTTGGAGAAACGGTGAAGGTCAATTACGGCCCGTTCAGCGGCTTTACCGGCGAAATCGAAGAGGTTAACCGGGAAAAGCGCAAGCTCAAGGTGATGGTGAAGGTGTTCGGCCGAAAGACGCCTCTTGAGTTGGACAATTCCCAGGTAGAACGAGGATAAGACGGTGCGGAGGGTGTTACGGCCGCAAGCGTCGCCTCATGCGAGTGTTTGTTTAAAACAATAAAACAAAAATCACAATGGCTAAAGAAATTGCTGGACAGATCAAATTGCAGATTAAAGGTGGAGCAGCAAATCCTTCACCGCCAGTAGGACCGGCACTCGGTTCTAAGGGTATCAACATCATGGAATTTTGCAAGCAATTCAATGCCCGTACCCAAGACAAGGCCGGAAAGGTGCTGCCGGTGGTTATCACCTACTACACCGACAAGAGCTTTGACTTCATTGTAAAGACACCGCCGGTGCCTGTGCAATTGAAGGAAATCACCAAGCTCAAGAGCGGTTCGGCACAACCTAACCGTAACAAGGTGGCTGAAATCACATGGGAACAGGTGAAGACTATTGCTGAAGACAAAATGCCTGATTTGAACTGTTTTACTTTAGACTCGGCTATGCGAATGGTCGCAGGTACAGCGAGAAGCATGGGTATCACTGTAAAGGGTTCGTTCCCTGAAAACATTTAAACTTCAATTTCATCATGGCTAAACTTACAAAAAATCAAAAGTTAGTAAATTCCAAGATTGAAGCGGGGAAGGTTTACACTCTTAAGGAAGCTGCAGGATTAGTAAAAGAAATCACTTTCACAAAATTCGACGCTTCGGTTGATATCGATGTCCGCTTGGGTGTTGATCCTCGCAAGGCCAACCAGATGGTTCGCGGCACAGTGTCGCTGCCTCACGGAACGGGCAAGCAAGTGCGCGTGTTGTGCATCTGCAACCCCGATGCCGTTGCCGCAGCACAAGAGGCCGGTGCCGACTATGCAGGCTTGGAGGAGTATATCGATAAAATCAAGGGCGGCTGGACCGACGTTGACGTAATCATAGCTCAGCCGGCAGTCATGGGCAAGCTCGGACAGGTGGCAAGGATATTAGGCCCGCGCGGCTTGATGCCTAACCCCAAGAGCGGCACAGTGACCATGGACGTTGCCAAGGCAATCAAGGAAGTAAAACAAGGTAAAATCGACTTTAAGGTCGATAAGAATGGTATCGTGCACACTTCGATAGGTAAGGTTTCGTTCACTCCCGAGCAGATTTTCGACAATGCTCGTGAATTCGTGAACACGCTCATCAAGCTGAAGCCTGCCACTGCGAAGGGAACCTATATCAAGAGCATTTATCTTTCAAGTACAATGAGTCCCGGTATTAAGGTTGACACTAAGGCAGCTGAATAATTAAAATCGAAACAAAATGAGAAAGGAAGATAAATATACTGTTATAGAAGAGATTGGCAAAGTCCTCAAGGAATATAGCTGCGTGTATCTCACCGAGACCACAGGGCTTAACGCCGAAAAGACGAGTGCGCTGCGCCGCGCTTGTTTCAAGAACGACGTGAAACTGGTGGTTGTGAAGAACACCCTTCTCAAGAAGGCAATGGAGCAAAGCGACGTTGACTACAGCGGTTTGTATCCTGCGCTTAAGGGTGCGACTTCGCTCATGCTCAGCAACACGGGCAACGCCCCGGCCAAGCTGCTGAAGGACTTCATAAAGAAGGACGACAAGCTGCCGGCATTGAAGGCTGCATTCGTTGAAGGCTGCGTCTATGGCGCCGACCAATTGGAACTCCTTGCAAGCCTCAAGAGCAAGAACGAACTTATCGCCGACGTTATCGCACTGTTGCAATCGCCTGCTAAGAACGTCATCTCGGCTTTGCAATCTTCAGGGACAAAGCTTCATGGCATACTTGAAACTTTATCTAAAAAAGAACAATAAACAAGAATATAAACAAATTTAAATCATACAAAACAATGGCAGATTTAAAAGCTTTTGCAGAACAATTAGTAAATCTCACCGTTACTGAAGTAAACGAACTTGCTAAAATTTTGAAGGAAGAATATGGCATCGAACCTGCCGCTGCCGCTGTAGCTGTTGCTGCCGGTCCTGCTGCCGGTGCTCCCGCTGCCGAGGAAAAGACTTCTTTCGACGTAGTATTGAAGAGCGCAGGTGCCAGCAAGCTCGCTGTCGTTAAGCTCGTTAAGGAACTTACCGGTCTGGGCTTGAAGGAAGCTAAGGATCTCGTAGATGGTGCTCCTAACACTATCAAGGAAGGTCTTGCTAAGGCTGATGCTGAAGGACTCAAGAAGCAACTCGAAGAAGCCGGGGCTGAAGTTGAACTTAAATAACATCCCTGTCAGTCAGGTATATAGGTTAAGAATCCCCTAAAAAGTCGATTCTTAACCTTTTCGTGTCTTTTTTAATTTGAGTTCACTTAATTTATTTTTTCAATGTCAGTTACAAAAAAACCACGTGTTAATTTCGCATCGGTCAAGAATCCTCTGCCTTATCCCGACTTTCTTGAGGTGCAATTAAAATCTTTCAGAGATTTTCTGCAATTAGATACTCCGACTGAAAAGAGAAAAAACGAGGGACTCTATAAGGTTTTTGCCGAGAACTTCCCAATCGCGGACACTCGCAACAACTTTGTACTCGAATTCCTTGACTATTATATCGACCCGCCGCGCTACACAATCGAGGAGTGCCTGGAACGTGGCCTTACCTACAGCGTGCCGCTGAAGGCAAAGATGAAGCTGTATTGCACCGACCCCGACCACGAGGACTTCGACACGGTGGTGCAGGACGTGTACCTGGGGCCGATACCTTACATGACCGAGAAGGGTACTTTCGTCATCAACGGTGCGGAGCGCGTTGTCGTTTCACAGCTGCACCGTTCGCCGGGCGTGTTCTTCGGACAAAGCACGCACTCCAACGGCACAAAGCTCTACTCGGCGCGTATAATCCCGTTCCGTGGCTCGTGGATTGAATTTGCAACCGACATCAACAATGTGATGTATGCCTACATCGACCGCAAGAAGAAGTTGCCGGTAACCACATTGTTGCGTGCCATCGGCCTTGAAAGCGATAAGGACATTATCGAGATTTTCGGGCTGGCCGAAGAAATTAAAGTGAACAAGACCAACCTGAAGAAGGTGGTCGGACGCAAGCTTGCCGCCCGTGTACTCAAGACATGGGTCGAGGACTTCGTTGACGAAGACACCGGCGAGGTTGTGTCGATTGAGCGTAACGACATTATCATCGACCGTGACACGGTAATCCAGGAAGAGAACATCGAGGAGATACTCGAATCCAACGTGCAGACGATATTGCTGCACCGCGAGGATGCCAACACGAGCGATTACGCTATTATTTTCAACACTCTGCAAAAGGATACCACCAACTCGGAAAAAGAGGCGGTGAATTACATATACAGGCAGCTGCGCAACGCCGAACCACCGGATGACGCCAGCGCACGCGAAGTGATTACCAACCTGTTCTTCTCGGAGAAACGCTACGACTTGGGCGAGGTTGGACGTTTCCGCATCAACAAGAAACTTGGCCTGAACACCTCGATGGATGTGAAAGTGCTCACGCGTGACGACATCATCGAAATCATCAAGTACCTCATAGGGCTTATCAACTCGAAGACCGATGTTGACGACATCGACCACTTGAGCAACCGCCGCGTGCGCACCGTCGGCGAGCAGCTCTACAACCAGTTTGGCGTGGGCCTGGCACGTATGGCACGCACCATACGCGAACGCATGAACGTGCGCGACAACGAAGTGTTCAAGCCCATCGACTTGATTAACGCGAAGACTATTTCGTCGGTAATCAACACGTTCTTTGGCACCAATGCCTTGTCGCAGTTCATGGACCAGACCAACCCGCTTGCCGAAATAACCCACAAGCGCCGTATGTCGGCACTTGGCCCCGGCGGTCTGTCGCGTGAGCGCGCCGGTTTCGAGGTACGCGACGTGCACTACACCCACTATGGCCGCTTGTGCCCGATTGAGACCCCTGAAGGCCCCAACATCGGCCTTATCTCGTCGCTGTGCGTGTATGCCAAAATCAACGACCTCGGTTTCATCGAGACTCCTTACCGCACCGTGACCGACGGCAAGGTTAACCTGAACAACGACGAAGTGGTTTACCTCACTGCCGAGCAGGAGGAGGGCAAGGTGATTGCACAAGGCAACGCCCCGCTTAACGACGACGGCACATTTATACGCACCAAGGTGAAAGCCCGCCTCGATGCCGACTTCCCTGTGGTGGCTCCGCAGGAGGTGCAGCTTATGGACGTGTCGCCGGTGCAAATCGCGTCGATTGCCGCAGCCATGATTCCGTTCCTCGAACACGACGATGCCAACCGTGCCTTGATGGGCTCGAACATGATGCGCCAGGCAGTGCCGTTGTTGCGCAGCGAGGCCCCCATTGTCGGTACTGGCATCGAGGAACAGCTTGCATATGACTCGCGTTCGCAAATCCAGGCCGAGGGCGCAGGCGTGATAGAATATGTCGATGCCGACGTGATACGCATACGCTACGACCGCACCGAGGACGAGGAATTTGTAAGTTTCGAGAGCGCGGTGAAGGAATACCGCTTGCCTAAGTTCCGCAAGACCAACCAAAGCACCAGTATCGACCTGCGCCCCATCTGCGACAAGGGGCAGCGCGTCAGCAAGGGCGACATCCTCACCGAAGGCTACTCGACCGAGAAGGGCGAGCTTGCCATTGGCCGCAACCTGAAGGTGGCATATATGCCCTGGAAAGGTTACAACTACGAGGACGCAATTGTGCTTAACGAGCGCATGGTGCGTGAAGACATATTGACTTCGGTTCACGTTGACGAGTACACCCTTGAGGTGCGTGAAACCAAGCGCGGTATGGAAGAGCTTACGAGCGACATCCCCAATGTGAGCGAAGATGCCACCAAAGACCTCGACGAGCGCGGTATAATCCGCGTGGGTGCCCATGTGGTGCCGGGCGACATCCTCATTGGCAAGATTACGCCTAAGGGTGAGTCGGATCCGACTCCCGAGGAGAAACTGCTCCGCGCAATCTTCGGCGACAAGGCCGGCGACGTGAAGGATGCCTCGCTGAAGGCTTCGCCGTCGTTGAAGGGTGTGATTATAGGCACCAACTTGTTTGCCCGCGCAGCAAAGAAGAAGAAAACCAAGAACGCCGAAGACCCGTTGCTCAAGCTCGACGAGGAATACGACGAAAGGAAGGACGCATTGAGGAAAGTGCTCTTGCAAAAGCTTTCCACGCTCACAGCCGACCGTGTGTCGCAAGGCGTGAAGGACTTCATGGATGCCGAAATCGTGCCTAAGGGCGTGAAATTCTCAATGTCGATTCTCGAAAATATAAATTACGAGACTGTTAACTTGAGCAAGTGGACTACCGATGCGCACCGAAACGACATGATACGTGCCACGGTGAGCAACTACCTGCGCAAGTACAAGGAAATAGATGCCGAACTGCGCCGCAAGAAATTCGACATTTCGATTGGCGACGAGCTGCCCTCGGGCATCATGCAGATGGCCAAGGTTTACGTTGCCAAGAAACGCAAGATAGGCGTGGGCGACAAGATGGCAGGTCGCCACGGTAACAAGGGTATCGTGTCGCGCGTGGTAAGGCAGGAAGATATGCCGTTCCTTGCCGACGGTACTCCGGTTGACATCGTGCTCAACCCGCTTGGCGTGCCTTCGCGTATGAACATCGGGCAGATATTCGAGGCCGTCCTTGGCTGGGCAGGCCGTGAACTCGACGTGAAGTTTGCAACCCCCATCTTCGACGGTGCAAGCCTCGACGACCTTAACGAATGGACCGACAAGGCCGGTCTGCCGCGGTATGGCAAGACCTACCTGTATGACGGCGAGACAGGCGAGCGTTTCGACCAGCCTGCCACCGTGGGTGTGACCTATATGCTTAAGCTCGGCCACATGGTCGAAGACAAGATGCACGCCCGCAGCATCGGCCCGTACTCGCTTATCACGCAGCAACCGCTTGGCGGTAAGGCTCAGTTTGGTGGCCAGCGTTTCGGAGAAATGGAAGTGTGGGCGCTCGAAGCATTCGGCGCAGCCCACGTACTCCAGGAAATCCTCACCATCAAGAGCGACGACGTTACAGGCCGCAGCAAGGCTTACGAGGCAATAGTGAAGGGCGAACCAATGCCTACCCCGGGAATACCCGAATCGCTCAACGTGCTCCTGCACGAACTCCGCGGATTGGGTCTTAGCATCAACTTAGAATAAAAAAACAAGGGTGTGAGCTGCCGCAGCCACTCTCGACCGGGAGGCTGCGGCGGCGAGGCACCAACTCTTTATACAACAATAATTTTATGGCTTTTAGAAAAGATAATAAAATAAAGAGTAATTTCTCGAAAATCAGTATCGGCCTGGCATCGCCCGACGAGATACTTGAATTGTCGTCGGGGGAAGTGTTGAAGCCCGAAACCATCAACTACCGCACTTACAAGCCCGAGCGCGACGGCTTGTTCTGCGAACGCATTTTCGGACCGGTGAAGGACTATGAGTGCCACTGCGGAAAATACAAGCGCATCCGCTACAAGGGCATCGTGTGCGACCGTTGCGGCGTGGAGGTTACCGAGAAGAAGGTGCGCCGCGAGCGCATGGGCCACATACAGCTCGTGGTTCCTGTGGCACATATATGGTACTTCCGCTCGCTGCCCAACAAGATTGGTTACCTGCTGGGATTGCCGTCGAAGAAACTTGATGCCGTAATATATTATGAGCGTTACATCGTTGTCAACCCGGGTACGGTTGAGAACGTACAGAAATACGACCTCCTCTCGGAGGACGAGTACCTTGACATCATTGACAAGCTGCCTCGCGAGAACTCGATGCTCGAAGACTCCGACCCCAACAAGTTCATTGCCAAGATGGGTGCCGATGCCATATACGACCTGCTTTGCGAGCTTGACCTCGATTCATTGTCATACCAGTTGCGCGACAGGGCCAATAAGGAAAAGTCGCAGCAGCGCAAGACCGAGGCGTTGAAACGCTTGCAGGTGGTTGAGTCGTTCCGCGCGTCGAAGAACCGCAACCGCCCCGAATGGATGATACTGAAGGTGATTCCAGTTATTCCGCCCGAGTTGCGCCCGCTTGTGCCGCTCGATGGTGGACGTTTCGCCACCAGCGACCTTAACGACTTGTACCGCCGCGTGATTATCCGCAACAACCGCTTGAAACGCCTTATCGAAATAAAGGCTCCGGAGGTAATCTTGCGCAACGAAAAGCGTATGTTGCAGGAGGCCGTTGACTCGCTCCTCGACAACTCGCGCAAGTCGAGCGCGGTGAAGACCGATGCCAACCGCCCGTTGAAGTCGCTTTCCGACAGCCTTAAAGGCAAGTCGGGCCGTTTCCGCCAGAACTTGCTTGGTAAGCGTGTCGATTATTCGGCTCGTTCGGTAATCGTCGTTGGTCCCGAGTTGAAGATGCACGAATGCGGCTTGCCCAAGTATATGGCTGCCGAGCTTTACAAGCCGTTTGTGATACGCAAGCTCATAGAGCGCGGCATTGTGAAGACCGTTAAAAGTGCCAAGAAGATTGTTGACCGCCGCGAACCCGTGGTATGGGACATCCTTGAATATGTGATGAAGGGTCACCCGGTATTGCTTAACCGTGCCCCGACACTTCACCGCCTTGGTATCCAGGCATTCCAGCCGCGAATGATTGAAGGCAAGGCCATACAGCTGCACCCGCTGGCTTGTACGGCATTCAACGCCGACTTCGACGGCGACCAGATGGCCGTGCACTTGCCGCTTGGCAACGAGGCCATCGTGGAGGCGCAGATGCTGATGCTTGGCTCGCACAACATTCTTAACCCGGCCAATGGTGCGCCCATCACGGTGCCGTCGCAAGACATGGTACTTGGCTTGTATTACATCACCAAGCTGCGCGAAGGCTCGAAGGGCGAAGGATTGAAGTTCTATGGCCCCGAGGAGGCGCAAATTGCCTATAACGAGAAGAAAGTTGACCTGCACGCGATAGTATCGGTGGTGGTTGACGACATCGACAGCGAGGGCAACCCCATCAAGCACTTGGTGGAAAAGACATCGGTGGGCCGCATACTGTTCAACCAGTTTGTGCCTAACGAAATCGGCTACGTCAACGAAATCATCTCTAAGAAGTCGTTGCGCGGCATCATCAGCCGGGTAATCAAGTCGTGTGGTGTGCCACGTTCGGCACAGTTCCTCGACGACATCAAGAACTTAGGCTACCGCATGGCATTCAAGGGCGGATTGTCGTTCAACCTGGGCGACATCATCATCCCTGCCGAAAAGGAAGAATATGTGAACGAAGGTTACCGCGAGGTGGAAGAAGTGATGAACAACTACAGCATGGGTTTCATCACCAACACCGAACGCTACAACCAGATTATCGATATATGGACGCACGTCAACTCGCGCCTCACCGACACGCT
>CALUIB010000039.1 GCA_944320595.1 uncultured Muribaculaceae bacterium
AGAGGGGTTGCCGACAAGAAGTTCTTCTTGTTCCGTATCGCAAACCTATATGCCTATCCCCACTAAAAATCTACTGACCCGAAATTAGCCTAATTGGAATAATAGGAACTAAGTGGTGGCGAGTATAGATTAACACGATTTATTCACTGAATTTTGGCTGCTATTTCATAGATTTTTGGCTTAAATCAAGCCTTATGGGTTTCTGAATCTTTGGCCTTTTTCTGAATCTTTGGCCTTTTTCTGAATTTTTGTTTGTAGCTGAATGGGATGCAGCAAAAAAACGCTATCTTTGCGTTTATTAATGAAATAATGGCAACTTAAAATATGAACATGAATAATCGTGCAGTATATATAGTGACTGTAATCATACTATGTCTAACTGCATTTGTCGGCCAGTGCGAAACAAAAGAATTAGTATGTGATTTTACGAAAGAACAGTCTTTGCCCGATGGATGGACGATGGGGAAAGAGTTCCGTTTTGAGAGCGTGGACGGGGTTAATTGTCTTTATTTGAACAAAACAGGAGTGCCGGCTGAAAACAAATCAATATATACAAATGTTTTTTATAAGATTAAGAAGATAGATATATTTGTTCAACGGTTCTATAGTGGGAAAAATTCTTCATTTACATTCAGTT
This sequence comes from uncultured Muribaculaceae bacterium, assembly GCA_944320595.1. GTDB lineage: Bacteria > Bacteroidota > Bacteroidia > Bacteroidales > Muribaculaceae > Avimuribaculum. The sequence goes on from CALUIB010000039.1 coordinate 638, forward strand.
TCTTTTCTCCGACAGGAGGAACACCCATAAATGAAGGATTTACATATAATAATCCTGACACAAGCATATCTAAAAGTGAAGTGGTATTTGAAAGTGGCGAATATGCAATACCAGATGCATTCACTGACTACAGTATGTGCATAACGTGTACAGGCGTAGCAATTAGTAAGATTACAATAACATACGAAGAACGGCTTGAAAATAAGCCAAATGTAACGAGTTTTATTTTTAAGAATTATTATGGTAATGATGACGAGGATATATCGGGAGATATGTTGTCGGTAGGGGAGGTTGAAATCCAAATTCCCAATCAAGTGAGATATAGTTCAAATTCTTTTAGTGCAGAATTATCGGAAGGGCAAATACTTATTTCTGCCAATAATATTGTGAAAGTGGAAATTGGCACTTATTTTCTAAACAAGTCGGTCGCAGTTGGCGGCCTTGAACTTACACCATACGATGAAAATGAAGACGGAACATGGATAAGCACTTGGGAAGGACAGGCAAATGAACTTTCAATAGCACCACCTGAGGGAAAAATGTCATCGATAACAGCGATTGCCGTTTACACACAAAAGCAAATAGAGCCAGAACATATAGAAGTCGAGAAAAATTTGTCGGCTATTATAAAAAATGGCGAAGATGGCCAGTGCTATGAGGTGGCCTTGCCGTTACAAGGAGTTGTGGCTGTTGATGATGTGATATTATATGCGCGTACCATTTCGGATGATGCGTGTACTGATATTTCAATTAATGAAGCACCTGGCAATGAATATGACGATGATGTCAGCCAATTTGTCCAACGGGATTGGATAGCATTGGATTTTAGTGTCTTCGATGATTGTTCGGCCTTGGATTATGAAGATCGATGCATATCGACTGGTATTGTAGGCACATATAATGGCAATGCAAATACGCCTACTTTAATATTGGCAGAAATTCCAAAGATTGACGATACGGTTGCAGTAGAACATAATTATAACACTTACGCAGTAAGAAATTTTTATGGCGATTGGCTTACGGGGGCTTTTGTAGTTGAGCCTCAAATTAATGAATATGCTTTTGTCGTAGGTAACATAATAAATACCGAAGGAAATGATTACGCAATAAGCGACGGTCATAGTGTGTTACGGATTGACAATACGCAAGGAATTATAGATGATATGTGTATAGGGGATTCTGCCATAGTTGAAGGAATAATTCAGTTGGCGGAATACAATGATGATGTAAAAGATTATGTGTTTTATGCACTTGGAATTGATAAGATTGATTATACTAATATTGCAAATGACTTAGATAATAATGTTAAGCTGTGGGGTGGCCGAGGAGAAATAATGATAACAGGGGATGTATTAAAGATTGAAATATTAAATATTTCAGGACGAAGAATTAAAATAATGTCTGCCAACGACAAAAAGCAATTGTCGGTATCTGTTCCTCCTGGATGTTATTTTGTAAAAACTTCATTTGTTGGAGGCCAAGACAGAACATATAAGGTTTTGGTGAGATAAACATCTTGTCAAAATTGGCTATACAGCCATGTAGGAGCATTTATTGTGGAAAATTATTTGTAATTTTGCTCATTGATAACACAATCATAGATGATAGAAGAATTGGCAGGACAAAATACAGATAATTTACTAGACAAAGAAGTGGGAGAATATAACAACCTGGTGACGCTTGAATCGCTCGAGCACGTGAGATTGCGCCCAGGTATGTATATTGGCAGGCTTGGAGACGGCTCACAATCAGATGATGGCATATATGTGCTGTTTAAGGAGGTTATGGATAATGCTGTTGACGAGCACCTTGCCGGTTTTGGGAATGTAATTGAGGTAACACTTGTTGACAATGTTGTAACCATACGTGACCATGGCCGTGGCATTCCTCTTGCAGATGTGGTAAATGCCGCATCAAAGATGAATACGAGTGGGAAATTCGACAGCTCAAATTACAAAGGCTCGGTGGGGTTAAATGGCGTGGGCTTGAAGGCCACTAATGCATTGTCGGAGTTCCTTGTGCTGCAGTCATTCCGAGACAGAAAAACGTCGATTGCAAAATTCGAGCGTGGCAAACTTTTAGGAGAAACAGGTATAATTGATGCCCCAGAAGGAGCTGATAATGGTACATTAGTATCGTTCAAGCCCGATTCTGAATTATTTAAGCATTTTGCATATCGCGATGATTATATAGAGCCGATGATTAAGAATTATTCTTACTTGAATACTGGCTTAACCATAATATATAATGGGAAAAAATATAAATCTACTCACGGACTTGCAGATTTAGTAAATGATTACATGACGAATGAGCCTCTTTATCCATTGATACATTTCAAAGACAAGGATATTGAGGTGGTGTTGACGCATACGTCACAATATGGTGAAGAGTTTTATTCGTTTGTCAATGGGCAGCACACTACTCAGGGCGGTACGCATCAATCGGCCTTCAGGGAGGCATTATCGCGAACAATAAAAGAGTTCTATAACAAGGGCTTTGAGTATAATGATATTCGTAACGGCATGGTCGCTGCCATAAGCATAAAAGTAATAGAGCCGATTTTTGAATCGCAGACAAAAATAAAGTTGGGCAGCACGTTAATGTATGATGGAGGTCCAACAATATATAAATTCATCAACGATTATATTAAGAAAGAGCTTGACAACTACCTGCACAAGAATCAAGAAGTAGCCGATGTGATGCTGAAAAAGATTATTGCATCGGAGAAAGAGCGCAAAGCGATGGCAGGTGTGGCCAAACAAGCCCGCGAGAATGCAAAAAAAGTGGCATTGCATAATCGCAAATTGCGTGACTGTCGTGTTCACTTCAATGATGCAAAAGGCGAACGTCGGGATGATACTATGATTTTCGTGACAGAAGGGGATTCGGCAAGTGGCTCCATAACAAAAATTCGTGATGTGGAAACACAAGCGGTATTCTCATTACGAGGCAAACCGTTAAACTCATACGGGATGCAGCAGCGAATTGTATATAAGAACGAAGAATTTAATTTGCTGCAAGCAGCTCTTAATATAGAAGGAGGTATTGACGGCCTGCGCTATAACAAAGTGATTATAGCAACCGATGCCGATGTTGACGGGATGCACATACGGTTGTTGTTGATTACTTTCTTGTTACAGTTTTTTCCTGAATTAATAAAAACAGGGCATGTTTATATTTTGCAAACGCCATTGTTCCGGGTGCGGAATAAAAAAGAGGCAAAACGTAAACGTCGTGGAGGGAAAAAAGAGGCAGGATCAAACAAGGTGGAAACATATTACTGCTACAATGACGAAGAGCGCATAGCGGCAATAAACAAATTAGGCGATAATGCCGAGATTACACGTTTTAAGGGGCTTGGAGAAATCTCGGATGATGAATTCCGTGATTTCATAGGTCCAGATATGAGGCTTGATCGCGTGACACTGAGAAAAGAAGATGCAGTGCAGGAAATGCTTGCTTTTTATATGGGCAAAAACACCATGGAGCGGCAGAATTTTATTATAGACAATCTTGTACTTGAGGATGAAGAAGACATTACCAAATGAAATGAATGCGGCTCATCGCCGCATAGCCTTGTTCCCTGGTTCATTCGACCCATTTACTGTGGGACATGAATCGATAGTGGAACGAGCATTGCCACTTTTCGATGAAATAGTAGTGGCGATAGGTATCAATTATAATAAATTGACTTTGACCACTCTTGAAGAACGTATAGCATGGATTGAAAGCATATTTCGCGATGAGCCGCGAGTTAAAGTAATTTCTTATAACGGATTGACGGTAGATGCGGCCAAGCAATGTGATGCGACGTTTATGTTGCGCGGAGTGAGGATGATACAGGACTTTGAATACGAAAAAAATTTGGCAGAAGTGAACAGGGCTTTATCGGGGATAGAAACGGTATTGCTATATACATTGCCGGAGTATAGCCACATTAGTTCAAGCATAGTTCGTGAACTTGTCAAATATGGGCAAGATGTGTCGGCATATTTGCCACATAATTGTGACCCGAATCTTATCCCTCAAACGTGGAAAATAAAATAGTTATAGACAAACGAATATGAAAAAATCAGTTATATCAACAATGATAATGGTCGTGCTGTCGGCCATGATTGTTAATGCGAATGGACAAAAGCATTTGAAAAAGTTGATGAATGCAGAATTTGCCATTTCACAATTTTATGTTGATTCGGTCAGTGAAGATAAATTAGTGGAGGATGCCATTAAAGGGATGCTCGAACAGCTTGACCCTCATTCGTCATATAGCACGGCTGAAGAAACCAAAGAGCTTGAGGAACCCCTTGAAGGTGAATTTAGCGGAATAGGTATACAATTTAATATGCAACAAGATACACTATATGTGATACAGACCATAGCCGGTGGCCCTGCAGAAAAAGTAGGCATGGTTGCGGGAGACCGCATTGTGCAAGTGGAGGACAGTGTTATAGCTGGTGTGAAGATGCGGAATACCCAAATAATGAAAATGTTGCGAGGCAAGAAAGGCACAAAGGTAAATGTACAGGTCAAGCGGCGAGGAGTCGCAGGTCTTATCCCATTCCGTATTACCCGAGACGACATTCCTCTTTACAGTATTGATGCGGCTTATATGGCCGATGGCCATACGGGGTATGTAAAAGTAAGCAGATTTGGGAAGAAAACCGATGAAGAGTTTAATGATGCTATTTCAGACTTGAAAAAACAAGGGATGAAACAGCTGATAATTGACTTGACAAACAATGGCGGAGGTTATTTGCAGACATCGGTGGAACTGGCTAATAATTTCCTTGAGCGAGGTAATGGCATAGTATATACTCAGGGGATTAATTCTTCGAGATATGAGGCAAATGCAAACGGACGGGGCAAAATGATCGATAGTGATTTTAAAGTTGTCGTGATGGTTGACCAATATTCGGCATCTGCAAGTGAAATACTTGCAGGTGCTTTGCAAGATTGGGACAGAGCCGTCATAGTGGGCCGCCGCACATTTGGCAAAGGGCTTGTGCAGCGGCCTTTCCGATTCGAGGACGGCTCAATGATGCGGCTCACGGTTGCCCGATATTACACGCCTTCAGGACGTTGCATACAGAAACCATACACTGCCGGAGACCGCGAAGGATATGAAAAAGATATTTATAATCGTTTCCTCGACGGGGAACTTGCGAATGCCGATAGCATCCATTTGCCTGATTCTCTAAAGTATAATACGTTAAAGTCGGGACGAGTGATATATGGTGGGGGAGGTATTATGCCCGATGTATTTGTTCCGCTTGATACCACTGACTTCAGCGATTATTATCGCGATATTGTAGCACGAGGCACAATCAACCAATATGTTGTCGATTATGTTGACAAACATCGTGACGAAATAAAAAGCAAATACAATACAGTTCAGGATTTTGATGGCCGGTTTACGGTAGATTCGTTAATGCTTTCAGATTTAAGAGGCAGGGCAGAAAAGGATAGCATCAAGTTTGACATTAAACAATTCAACCGTAGTAAAGGGCTGATAGAAGATGTGGTAAAAGCACTTATTGCCCGAGATGTGTATTCCGACACGGGCGCATATAATATGGTCATAAACCATCGTGACCCTATATTTAGAGAGGCTTTAAAAGTGATTAATGATGACAAGCGTTACCAATATTTGCTTTCTTCGTCACAGGGAAAATGATAATAGGCCAAAGAAAGTATAAATAAGGTATTGAAATATTTATAAGTTAGTAGTAATTTTGCGCCCAAAATAGAAGAAGAGATAATTATGAAAGTAGCAATCATTGGTGCCAGCGGTGCAGTTGGCCAAGAATTCCTTCGTGTACTTGACGAGCAGCAGTTCCCGATAGATGAATTGTTGCTGTTTGGGTCGAGCCGGAGTGCAGGTCGGAAATATATGTTTAAGGGAGAGGAATTTGAAGTACGAGAACTTAAGCATAACGATGATTTTAAAGGTGTAGATATTGCATTTACATCGGCCGGAGCAGGAACATCACGTGAATTTGCCGATACGATTACGAAGTATGGGGCATTGATGATAGATAATTCAAGTGCATTCCGCATGGATGAAGATGTGCCATTAGTGGTGCCTGAGGTGAATGGCGATGATGCATTCAATACGCCAAGGAATATCATTGCAAACCCCAACTGTACTACAATCCAGATGGTAGTGGCATTAAAGCCAATAAATGATATTTCAAAAATACGCCGGGTACACGTAGCCACATATCAAGCGGCCAGTGGGGCTGGAGCTGCGGCAATGGATGAACTTGTGGCTCAATATGCCGATATTGCACAGGGGAAAGAACCTGTGGTTGAGAAATTTGCATATCAGCTTGCGTATAATGTAATTCCTCATATTGATGTTTTTCAGGAGAATGGCTATACGAAAGAGGAAATGAAAATGTTTAATGAGACACGCAAAATTATGCACGAGCCGGAATTGAGCGTCAGCGCCATGTGTGTGCGAGTTCCGGTAATGCGTGCCCATAGTGAGGCCGTATGGGTTGAAACAGAACGACCTATATCGCCGGAAGAAGCTCGTGAAGCATTCTCAAAGGCCAACGGAGTAGTAGTTGTTGACAATCCGTCGGAAAAACAGTATCCAATGCCTTTGTTCGTGGCAGGAAAAGACCCCGTTTACGTAGGCCGTATCCGTAAAGACCTCGCCAATGAGAATGGTTTGAGTTTTTGGGTAGTCGGAGACCAAATAAAGAAAGGGGCTGCACTTAATGCCGTGCAGATTGCACAATATATTTTGTCACATAATAAATAATCCATTTAATTGTTAATTCAGGAATTGTGTAATCAATATGAGCGGTATTATTGCTAAACCCCGTTCAAAATGGGTTGATATAGCAAAGGGTATTACTATTGCAGCACTTGTCTTGATTCATATTGATTACAATTTTCCTGATTCTAAGCTGTTTCCTACGTCTATCCTGTTAGGCGGAGTGTGGCGTACACCTGTATTTTTTGTAATAGGAGGATTTTTTATAAAAGAGGAGAAACTGGTTGATTCGGTAGGATTTATTAAAAGGAAGATAAAAACATTATATTTGCCGTTACTGTATTTCGTAATACCGGCAGTTATACTCCATAATACTTTTATTGATATTGGATGGTATGATACTGTATCTGAATATGGCAATAAAGTGATGGCATATTGGAGTATGGGTGAGCTGATAAAGAATTTGATATTGTCGGTATGTTTGGCCGGGCGGGAACCCATACTCGGGGGAATGTGGTTCGTATATGTCTTGTTTATGGCTTTGTCGGGATTGTCAATTATAAGCTATATCCTAAGAAAAATATTTAAAGAAGACAGACGGTATGAATTAGCGAGACTGATTGTTTTGTTTGCATTATGCGTCATGTCGTGTACGGCAAGTCGCTTGTTTGATTTTACGATACCTCGTTTTAATAATACGCTTACAGCGATGTGGCTTATATACTGCGGTTATAAATTGAAAAATCAGTTGCAATTGAAGTTTGATAATATATATGTTTTATGTCTGACATCGATAATATTATACCATAATGCGACGGTAGTTGGAGGTGTAAGCCTTAATACGAATTTCTATAATGATGCCATAACACTTACGGTTGCATCTGTTGCGGCCTTGTATGTGGTGTGTTTTATTTCGAGGAAGATAGAAAACAGTGGAGTAGGAAGTTTCTTTGCCTTATGCGGGCATAGTTCGTTTTATATTTTGGCACTGCATTTTGTGGGGTATAAATTGTGTACTTATATGCTTATGCTTGTGGGTGTAGATGTGAGTTTGTCGGCTTTGAAAGCACCGACGGGAAACTCGATATTATATCTAATATTATATTTTACGTGTGCATTGTTGTTCCCCTTGTTTTTCAGATGGTTATTTCGTAAAATAAAAATTTGGATTATGCATAACATTCTGCAATTGCCGTCATGATTTTGCAATTGCAGAATGTTTAGTCATTTATTGATAATTGTTGATGTGATTTATAATCCATCGGCCAACTTCATTTGTTCCGTATTGAACTCCGCCTTCTACTTGGATTTCTGGAGTGCGGATATTGGCATCAAGTGATGCATCAACGGCCTGGCGAATCAGTTTGCCTTCTTTCATCAGGTTGAAATGTTCGAACAACATTGCAACCGATAAAATCTGTGCTAAAGGATTTGCAATGTTTTTCCCTTTTGCCTGCGGCCATGAGCCATGTACTGGTTCAAAAACCGGAGTTCCGGAACCCGTGGATGCAGATGGCAGTAGCCCCATTGAGCCGGATATGCAAGATCCCTCATCGGTGAGTATATCACCAAAGGTGTTTTCTGTTACTATTACATCAAAAAAGCGAGGCTCTTGTATCATTCTCATTGCAGCATTATCAACAAACATATAATCGGTGGTTACTTCAGGATAACTCAAAGCCATTTCTTGTGCTATTTTTCGCCATAACCTGCTCGATGCCAATACATTTGCTTTATCGACAACGGTAAGATGCTTGCGGCGTTTCATGGCATATTCAAATGCGACTTTCAATATTCTTTCTATTTCCGGTCGAGTATATATATTAGTATCGTAGGCTTTCTCATCGTCTTGATATTTTTCTCCGAAATACATACCACCAGTAAGTTCTCTGATACAAATGAAATCGGCGCCATCCACAATTTCGGTTCGGAGTGGAGATTTGTGTAACAAGCATTTAAATGTTTGCACGGGGCGGATGTTGGCAAACAGACCTAATTTCTTGCGCATCGCAAGTAATCCTTGTTCGGGACGAACCTTGGCGGTAGGGTCGTTGTCGAATTTGGGGTCACCGACAGCCGAAAAGAGTACAGCATCGGCATCTTTGCAAATGTTATAAGTCTGCTCGGGGAAAGGGTCCCCGACTTTCTCAATGGCATCGGCACCACATATAGCATAGGTGAATGTAAATGTGTGGTTAAATTTTTTGCCGACAGCTTTCATTACGTCAACGCCTTGACGTGAAATTTCCGGGCCGATACCATCACCGGCTAAGACTGCAATCTTCAAATTCATAATATCTTAATAGTTTTATTGATTATACATATTTTCGACTGTATTCAGCATTTTTAGAGTTGCCTGTATGGCGGCTTCAATTTGGTCGGCATCAAGGCCGCGCGTTTTTATTATATGCCCATTGTGTTCCCAAGTAATATTTGTTTGGACAAGTGCATCGGTTCTTCCTCCCGGCGGAATGCTTACAGTGTAGTTTGTAAGCATTGGGAAGTGCCGGTTAAGGTTTTCGTTATATATTTTTTTTACGGCTTTCACGAAAGCATCATATTGACCGTCGCCGACTGCACTCTGCTGGTATTCAACACCATTAACTTCTAATTTTATTGTCGCCGTTGGGCGCAGACCTTGCGTCAGACTGAGGGCATAATTTATAATGCGAACCTTGTTCGTTGTTGGCGAAGAGTGCTTTAACACATCTGAAACGATGTATGGTAAGTCATCGGGAGTGACTATTTCTTTTTTATCTCCGAGTTCTATAACACGTTGTGTGACTTTTTTGATGTCGTTTTCAGAAAGTTCAATGCCGAGAGCCTCAAGGTTTTTCCGAATATTGGCTTTGCCGGACATTTTCCCAAGGGCATATTGACGTTCGCGGCCAAATCTTTCGGGCAGCAGGTCGTTGTAGTAAAGATTGCTTTTGTTGTCCCCGTCGGCATGAACTCCTGCACATTGAGTGAAAACAAATTCTCCGACTACAGGCTGATTTGGCGGAACAACAATGCCAGAAAAAGATTCAACGATGTGGCTAACCTTGTTGATATTGGTTTCATTTATGCCAGTAGTCTTGTGCAGCATATCGTGCACTACTGCCACTACACTTGCGAGAGGGGCATTCCCTGCCCGTTCGCCCAGCCCGTTAATGGTGCAGTGCAACCCTTGTATGCCAACAAGACCTGCGGCAAAGGAGTTGGCTGTGGCCAAATCGTAATCATTGTGAGCATGAAAATCGAAACGGGCATCAGGGTATTGGTTGACCATTCGTTTGCAGTATTCATACACTTGATTTGGATTTAATATGCCGAGGGTGTCGGGTAGCATAAATCGCTTTATGGGAAGTTGAATTAGGCGGTCCATGAGGTCATATACATATTGCGGAGACTTGGTTATGCCATTAGACCAGTCTTCGAGATAAATGTTTACATTAAGTCCATTGTCGGCAGCTTGCATCACATTGGCGTATATGTCATTGTAGTGTTCGTCAAGAGACTTTCCAAGTTGGAGTTCACAATGTTTTAATGACCCTTTAGCCAAGAAATTGATGGCACAGCCGCCCACACCCTTAACCCATTCAATGGAAAGACCATTATCTATGAACCCAAGGATTTCTATTTTATGTATATTGTTTGTGGCTCTGGCCCAATCGCATACCGACTTGACCGACTCAAATTCACCCGATGACACACGAGCGGAGGCAATCTCGATGCGAGGCACATTTAGTTCACACAATACGAGCCTTGTGATATTCAGTTTTTCGGAAGTGGAGAACGACACGCCCGAAGTTTGTTCCCCTTCGCGCAATGTCGTGTCCAATAGTTCTATCTGCATAACTTTAGTAAATTAATGGACGAGTTTGTTCCCATTCCTTTATTTTGTCGAGATTGTTTATCAAGAAGTCGATGTCATCAAAACCGTTTAACAGGCAATCTTTTTTATAAGGACTAATGTCGAAACATTCCGTTTGATTGGTTGCATTGTTTGTCACTGTTTGCTTGATAAGGTTCACAGTTACAGTAGTGTCGTGGTCGGTTTCAATTGAAGAAAATAATTCGGAAAGGAATTTTTCGGATACTACGACAGGTAATAAACAGTTGTTCAATGCGTTATTCTTGAAAATATCAGCAAAAAAGCTTGAAATAACGACCTTAAAACCATATCCTGCAACAGCCCAGGCAGCATGCTCGCGGCTTGATCCGGAACCAAAATTTTTCCCAGCCACAAGTATCGAACCGTGGTATTGAGAGTCATTCAGTACGAATGATTTTATAGGGTTACCGTTATTGTCGTATCGCCAATCCCGAAAAAGATTTTCGCCAAAGCCTTTGCGTGATGTGGCTTTAAGAAATCGTGCCGGGATTATTTGGTCGGTATCGATGTTTTCACGATGAATTGGGATGCAGGTAGATGTGAGAGTCTGAAATTTATCTTTCATAATGATAGCTTTTTGTAGTTATAATAAAGTCGGGTCGGTGATTTTGCCCGTAATTGCAGCGGCAGCAGCCACAAGAGGCCCGGCAAGAATTGTTCGGGCTCCAGGGCCTTGCCTACCTTCAAAATTACGGTTTGATGTGGAAACGGCATATTTTCCGGCAGGGATTTTATCTTCGTTCATTGCAAGGCAGGCCGAACAGCCAGGTTGCCTAATTTCAAAACCTGCATCTTCAAGAATTTTGTCGATACCTTCACTTTTAATTTGATTTACAACCTTCCATGAGCCCGGTACAAGCCAAACTGTGACATTTTGAGCTTTCTGTTTGCCTTTTACCAAAGATGCAAAAGCGCGAAAGTCCTCGATGCGCCCATTGGTGCAGCTGCCAAGGAAAACGTAATCGATTGGCATACCTTCCAACTTTTGGCCAGGTTGAAATCCCATGTATTCAAGGGATTTTGAGAATGATATGCGTCCTGCGTCGTCAATATCTTCGAGCAGTGGAATAGTTTCAGTTATTGCTATTCCCATGCCAGGGTTAGTTCCATAAGTTATGCGAGGGGCGATGTCGGCTGCGTCAAAAACTATTTCTTTGTCGAATATGGCATCATCGCCGCTGTACAATGTTTCCCAGTAGGAGAGTGCTTTGTCCCAGCTTTTACCTTTGGGGGCATATTCTTTGCCTTCAAGATAGCTGAATGTGGTTTCATCGGGGGCAATCATTCCGCCGCGTGCTCCCATTTCTATGCTTAGGTTGCATACAGTCATGCGTTCTTCCATCGACATATTACGAATTGTTTCACCAGCATATTCGACGAAATAGCCTGTGGCACCGCCCGTTGTCATTTTGCTGATTATATAAAGGGCAACATCCTTTGCCGTAACACGTGGTTTCAGTTTCCCGTTGATGGTTATGCGCATGGTTTTAGGCTTGGGTTGTATAATACATTGCGAGGCTAAAACCATCTCGACTTCGCTTGTACCTATGCCAAAGGCTACTGCTCCAAAAGCTCCATGCGTAGATGTGTGGCTGTCGCCACAAACTATGGTGTAACCAGGTAAAGTTAAACCATTCTCAGGCCCTATAACATGGATAATACCATTTTTAGGGTTGCCTAAGCCAAATAATGTGAGGCCAAAGTCTTTTGCATTTTTTGTCAAAGCTTCGACCTGGTTCCTTGACACAGGATCGGCAATTGGCTGTTCCTGATGCAATGTAGGAATGTTATGGTCGGGGGAGCAAAATGTTTTTTCTGGCCTGAATACTGTTATTCCACGTTCACGCATATCATTGAACGCTTGCGGACTGGTTACCTCGTGGCAATAGTGCCTATCAATATATAAAAGGGATGTTCCGCCCGGAACCGTTTTTACCGTATGTGAATCCCAGATTTTGTCAAATAGTGTGTTCATATTTATGTATGTGGGTTAGTGGACAAATTTATTAATGGCATCGATAAACGCTTCGGCTGATGCTGCTACAATATCGGTATTTGCTGAGAAACCATGATAATGATTGTCTTCGTATTCTACGGTTATGTGAACCTTGCCCACATCATTGCTGCCCCTGGTAATGGCTTGGATGAGGAACTCTTCTACAATCATTCGGCGATGGATTATTTGTTTTATGGCATTAATTGCTGCATCAACAGGCCCGTTGCCCGAAGAGCAAGCCTCGAATTTCTCGGATGCAATGTTCAGGCACACGCTTGCCACCGATTGCAGCCCAATGCCTGAGGTGACCTGTAAGAATTCAAGTTTGATGCGAGCGTCTTTGTTTAGATGCTTGCCTACAAGCATCATTATGTCATCATCGTTAATGTCTTTTTTACGGTCGGCAAGTTTGAGGAATGATTCGTAAGCTTTGTCGAGATCTTCTTTTGAAAGTTCCACTCCAAGCAGGTGCAAACGGTGTTTCAATGCTGCACGTCCGCTGCGAGCCGTCAGCACGATGGAGTTTTCATCGATGCCGACATCATTGGGGTCGATTATTTCATAGCTTTCCCTGTTTTTCAATACTCCGTCTTGGTGAATGCCCGAAGAGTGCGCAAAAGCATTACGTCCGACAATAGCCTTATTGGGTTGAACTGGCATATTCATTAGGCTCGAAACCATTCGGCTTGTTTTGTATATGCGTGTGGTATTAATATTGGTAGTAATATCTAATTCCTTGTGGCTTTTAAAAATCATTGCGACTTCTTCAAGCGAAGTATTACCTGCGCGTTCGCCTATGCCATTTATAGTGACTTCGGCTTGTCGTGCACCGTTGAGTATTCCGCAAATTGTATTTGCAGTAGCCATTCCTAGGTCGTTATGGCAGTGTGTCGCTATTATTGCCTTATCGATGCCATTTACATTGTCGATTAAGTATTTGATTTTTGCTCCGAATACTTCAGGCAGGCAATAACCGGTTGTATCGGGAATATTTACGACAGTAGCTCCTGCCTTTATTACAGCCTCAATGACACGAGCAAGGTATTCATTGTCGGTTCGTCCGGCATCTTCGGCATAGAATTGTACATCTTCAACAAATGTTTTTGCATATTTCACAGCGGCCACAGCTCGTTCGATTATTTCTTCACGGGTGGAATTAAATTTATATTTGATATGGTAGTCAGATGTACCGATGCCCGTGTGTATGCGTTTCCGCTTGGCATATTGCAAAGCTTCGGCAGCAACTTTTATATCATTCTCCACAGCCCGGGTTAAAGCACAAATAGTTGGCCATGTGACAGCCTTTGAAATTTCTACCACCGAGTGGAAGTCGCCAGGGCTTGATACCGGGAAACCGGCTTCGATTACATCAACGCCAAGTTCTTCGAGAGCCTTTGCTACTTCCACTTTCTCAACTGTGTTGAGCTGGCAACCGGGAACTTGTTCACCATCACGCAGTGTGGTGTCAAAAATGTAAAGTCTGTTATTGTCCATATTTTCTGATATAAAAAAGCCTTTCTTTTTTTGAGGAAGAAAGGCGTGTTATTTTAGATGAAATGCTAAAAATTGGTATTATAAAAGAGGTCAATACCCATTCATTTTTTATAACGACTTATCTTCCGCTACTTTATGGTGATAGTAGTAGATAACTTAGAATAAAGCCTGATATAATACCGTTGTAATTCATGCTGGAAAATATTGATGATGCAAATTTAAGCTATTAATGTTAAATTGCAAATAAAACGCAATAAAAAAAATGTTTTGATTTTGATTTTTTAGAATTTCTGCATCGACAATTAAAAGTTTATTCCAATTTTAACTGATAGGCCGCTATAGTTGTTGATGTCATTGTATATATTGTCGGTGGAATAATAGCTATCCATATTCATAAATGTATATGCGAGTATGATATGGGACTTAAACTCTTGTGTTGTATATAAATTAAATCCAAGTCCGGCAGACCCATAGAAAGAATTTTGGTTTATCCCATCGGTTAAAGTATTGAAAGAATACCCCATTTTTAAATCGAAGAAACAAAGCGTTGGGTTGCGAGTAAAAGAAGTGCGGAGCATTGCATATACGGGAATTGCCGTGTAGCTGTTGCCTATTGCGCTTTTTATTCCAGCACCGACACCCAATGTTCTGATAATACCGTTTTTGTAACCAAAATGCGCATCGATGTCGATTGAAGACATATCGTTGCCCGACATATCAATGGAACTGCCTATATCGGCACCCCAAGTGAAGTGGTTGGGCTGTGCAGGGTGGGTGTCTGTTGTCAATGAAGCCTCATCTTGATTCAAGATAACAATGCTTGTGGGACCGTCATTTTCACCAATATATGATGTATTTTCCATTCCATAAGTCCATATTGCTGGGGCGGATGAAATCACGCATGAAAGCAGCAGTCTTTTTATATGCCTGTTTAATAAATATTTATGATTAAAAATGTGCCTCATTTCATTCGATTTTTTTGCTAAGATAGTAAAAAAAACTGTAATGTATATAACAAAAAAACGGCTTTTGAATATTTCAAGAGCCGTTAGACAGTACTTTATAAAAAAATTAGTCACCAAGATATGATTTCAGCAAGCGACTTTTTTGGCCTTTGAGCCGTCGTATCGCTTTTTCTTTGATTTGGCGAACCCGTTCTCGTGTCAAATCGAACTTTGCACCGATTTCTTCCAATGTCATTTCTTGGCATCCTATGCCGAAGAACATCTTCAAAATGTCGCGTTCGCGCTCATGCAATTGATTGAGGGCACGTTCTACTTCTTTTGAAAGAGATTCTTGGTTCAGCGAAGAGTCGGCCATAGGGGAGTCATCATTGGGGAGTACATCGAGCAGGCTGTTGTCTTCACCTTCGACAAATGGCGCATCAACCGAAATGTGGCGACCCGATACTTTTAATGTGTCGGAAATCTTATCTACTGGTATTTCAAGCTTGTTGGCAAGTTCTTCGGCCGAAGGACGACGTTCGTTTTCTTGTTCAAACTTGGAGAATGCCTTGCTGATTTTGTTGAGAGAACCGACCTGATTGAGCGGCAATCGTACAATGCGAGATTGCTCGGCAAGTGCTTGCAAAATAGATTGCCTAATCCACCACACGGCGTATGAAATGAACTTAAAACCACGAGTTTCATCAAATTTCTGTGCAGCTTTAATCAAGCCGAGATTGCCTTCATTGATTAAGTCGGGGAGACTTAATCCTTGGTTCTGATATTGTTTTGCAACAGAAACTACAAAACGCAGGTTGGCTCGCGTTAATTTCTCCAATGCCGCATGGTCGCCTTTCTTGATTGCTTGAGCAAGTTCAACTTCCTCTTCCACGGTAATCAAGTCTTCTCGTCCAATTTCTTGGAGGTACTTGTCAAGTGAAGCGCTCTCACGGTTGGTAATTGATTTGGTAATCTTTAATTGTCTCATTTATGCTTAGAGCTTTTAGTATGCAAAGTTAGGAATAATATTTCAATAATGCTGCCAATTATTGCAAAAAAATAAGAGTACAATAATTGTGCCTAATGTTTAGGCTGATGGCGTTAATTAAAGACATATTTTATGTAATGCATATGCCATATACTTTATGTAATGCCATTCATAGATATATAACAATCTTGATATGTAAAATGTTGCAGTAATAATCGTTTTTTTTGATGTTAATGAGTTCTAATAAAGCAGGCGGCAATCTTGTGGAATTGCCGCCTGTTTTGTTAGAGCATTATTATGTTATTGGCTATGCTGTGCCAGATTTTAACCTGAAATATTTTCTTAATCGGCCAAATTGACAGCATAGTAATCTTTTGCCCCGGTAGGATATACGCCAGATACAAACATCACCTTGTCGTTGTCCGAGCTGTTCATGATGGAGTTGTATATGGCCTTGACATCATCTTGGGAATTGATGCGCTTGCCGTTTATGTCGAGTATTATAAATCCGTCTTTTATACCGGCATCTTTGAATTTCCCGGCCTTAAGTCCGGCCACTTGCACACCTGAATTTAAGCCGAGGCTTTGCTTTGTACTTTTTGAAAGTTGCTTGAATGCGCAGCCGAGCGACGTAAAATCGGTAGCTTTGGTGATTGTGGTGCTGCCTTGATTGTTCTTCATCGTGGCCTTGGTAGTGCGGGTCTTATTGTCGCGAATGTAGGTTATTTCTACTGTGTCGCCAGGACGCAATTTGTTCATTTGCTCCATCATTTGCCCACTGTTTTTTACGGGATTTCCGCCTAATTTAATGATTACGTCACCTTCTTTTATCCCAGCCTCCATTGCGGCACTTTGTTCGCTTACTTCTCCCACATATATACCGTCATTGGTAGCTGTAATTCCCTTTTCACGAGCCATGTCGGCAGTTAGTTCAACGTATGATATGCCTAAAACGGCTCTTTGTACGGTGCCATATTGCTGTATGTCGGTAACAATCTTTTTTACAAGTGCCGAAGGTATGGCAAATGAGCATCCAGCATAATCACCAGTTTGGGAGTATATGGCAGTGTTGATGCCCACTAATTCTCCATTTGTGTTTACCAATGCTCCTCCACTATTGCCTTTGTTGACTGCAGCATCGGTTTGTATGTATGATTCAATTCCCATCGAGCGACCGTGGGTGGCAGAACTTATGCTGCGAGCCTTTGCACTGACTATACCGGCTGTTACGGTTGAAGTGAAACCGAATGGATTGCCAACGGCCAATACCCATTCTCCAACTTTCAAGGCGTCGGAATCTCCGAATGGAATTGTTGGAAGGTCTTCTCCGTCGATCTTCAGCAAAGCTACATCTGATGAGGCATCGGTTCCGATGATGGTTGCGTTGTAGGTACTATTGTCGTTGAGGGTCACTTCAAGTTTCTCTGCACCTTCTATCACATGGTTATTGGTGACGATATATCCATCAGATGTTATGATGACCCCTGAGCCTAATCCTAATGGTTGCGGTGTGGCATCATCTTGTTGCTGGCGCTGTCCTCGTCCATAGCCGGGGCCAAAAAAGAATTCGAAAGGGTCGATGAACTGTTGGCGAGAACTGCGAGGCGTAGCATAGCTTTTAATACATACTACCGCATTGACCGATTTTTCGGCAGCAATGGTGAAATCGGTATCAAATGAAGCTGTTGCTGAAGCCCTATAGAAGTGGCCGGCAGCATCAACATTGCTGTTGCTTGAAATTTCGTTTACGAAATTTCCATTATCTCTGCCGCCAATGGTAGATGTAGCCACAATTGTGACGGCAGATCCAAGTATTGATGCACCTAATAACAAGAGTGCGAATTTAGCTGTTTGTTTCATAATAAGTATTGTTAAATTATATCGTATTTTAAAATTTGCTAACTTAAAAATTAACCTTTAATTCGGGTGTAAAAGTAGGACATATTTCAATACGCTGTACACATAAGTGCTTTTATTTATGATAAATTAATAGGGATTTGTACGGTTTTAGAACAAATTAATCCTTGTCTTGAATATGGATGCAATGTAAATTACTGTGGTGTGTTGTCGGCACAAAAAAGACGAATGTATTTTGTGCTGCACGTGATTTGTGCCATTTTACCATAAAATGGTGTAGGCTGCGGCTTGGTAAATACAAATTTAGGTAAAACATGATTTGCTCAGTGTTCGCCTTGCACTATCTTTGCCGGGGATAATCAAAAGGCTGTATCTGATTGATACACAGAATGGAATTGAATAGTGCGATATTTCAGGTAACGATTCAGCAACTTCAGAACGCTCTGACCTGCTGTGGTTTGCCTCATGGTTTTCAAACGACTATTTCGTATTTGTAAAGATACTTTTTTATCCCATATAGCCTAGTCATTACCGATTTTTTTAGGGATTTCGCCGTTGCCCTGTTCTGAAAACGGCTTTTGGCTTGATGCGCGTAAGCTCATTTCGGGGGGCAGTAGATTTTTAGTGGGTATAGGCATATAGGTTTGCAATACGGAACAAGAAGAACTTCTTGTCGGCAACCCCTCTGAGGTTTGCCCTGAAGAGCTTGATTTTAGCGTTGAAAGACTCAGCCATCGCATTGGATGAGCGGTTGTTGTAGAAGTTCAGTATTTCATCATAATGCTCATAGAAGGTAGCGGCTATGACGTTAAATGAGTGAAATCCGGCTTCTTCCACCTTGTTGTACCAGCGTGCCATGGACAGGCGTGCGGCATCCTTGACCGTGTTTTTGGCAAAGATCATCCGCAGGGAATGGCACAGTCCGTATGCCGTCTTGATGTCCGGGTACTGCTCAAACAGTATCGCGGCCCTTTGCATCTGCCTGTCGGTCCATTTGTCGGCGGACTTGAACAGGAGATAACGCGAGCGTATAAGCAACTCCTTACGGGTGTCGCCATTGGGGATACCCGGTGGGTACTTCGACTTGATGCTGACGAGTACTTGTTGCCAGAGTTAGTGCAGGAGCTACAAGAGAAATTGCCCACATTGCCCAATGATGTAAGTGGTATTATCTTCAATCGCCGCCACATATTCATGGGCAAATGGATGCGGCGAGGGATATACCCTGTGAAACTGTTGCGGGTGTTCCGCTACGGTAAGGGGATGTGCGAGCAGCGGCTGATGGACGAACATATACAGCTTTCCGATGGGCGGGCAGTGGAGCTTGAGCATGACTTCTGCGACCACAACCTGAACAACCTCTCGTGGTTCTGCCACAATCATGTGAATTATGCCATCCGCGAGGCCGTCGATTTGCTCGACATAGAGCTTGACCTTACCGGGGCGGCAGAAACAGACAACCATAAAGAAATAAGCCCACAGGCATTGGCCAAGCGGATGAAGAAACACAAGTATGCACGACAGCCGCTCTTTTGGCGGTCGTTCGCCTATTTTTGCTACCGTTATTTCTTGAAAGGGGCTTGTCTGGACGGAAAAATAGGTTTCCTCTGGACATTCTTGCAAGGCTGGTGGTACCGCACACTGGTCGATGCCAAGGTACTTGAAATAAAGCTGCAATGCGGTACCGACCGCGAGAAGATAAAGGCTCTGCTACGACGCGATTACGGCATTACGCTGTGACACTACAGCCACCGATCTTCTAATACCATTATACTATACCGCACAATTTCACACCCGACATATTATGAATATCTCGATTGTCACTGCTACTTTCAATAGCGGTGCGACGGTTCGTGACACTCTGGAGAGCGTGTTGCGACAGACGTATGCCGACTTCGAGCACTTGATTATTGACGGTGGATCAACCGACAACACGCTTGAAATTGTCCGTGAATACGAGCCTCGATACCACGGGCGGCTGCGGTGGATAAGCGAGCGCGACCGCGGCATATACGATGCCATGAACAAGGGCATTGCCATGGCCACGGGCGACGTGGTGGGAATACTCAACAGCGACGATTTCTACACCCGGCCCGACATCCTTAAATCAGTGGCCGAGGCCATGCAAGACCCGTCGGTCGATGCCGTGTATGGCGACATTCATTATGTGGATGCCGACAACCTGGAACGCACCACGCGCTACTACTCGTCGGCCTCGTTCCGCCGCTGGAAGATGCGGCTGGGATGGATGCCGGCGCACCCGTCGTTCTACTGCCGCCGCCGGGTGTATGAGCGGCTGGGCACTTTCGACATATCGTTCAAGATAGGTGCCGATTTCGAGAACCTGCTGCGGCTGATTTATGTGGGCCACATAAACACGCGGTACCTGCCCATCGACTTCGTGACGATGCGCTCTGGCGGCGCATCTACGTCGGGGCTGCGGAGCCACCGCCAAATACTCGCCGACCACCTCCGCGCCTACCGCAAGAACGGCGTTAGTTCCAACGTGCTGCTCGAAAGCCTGCGCTATGCAGCCAAAGTGGGCGAAGTGGCAGGTTTTAAATTTAAAAGTGCCTTGGGTTTGTAAATTCGGGAAAAAATTACGAATATTGTGAAATTGTACTTCAAGACCTCAAAGACGTTTTTTTGCAATTATTTCCCCTGATTTTGTCGTATGTGCTTGTTGGCTCTGCCTCGTTGTTAATTTATTTAGTTTTATTCGATTGTTTCAACGGTATTTCGTATATTTGTGAATAATTTTTTAACTCAGAACCAATTAATCATGTTGACTCAAGAAGACCTAAAACTATTGGAGAAAAAGGGGATTACTACGGAAATGCTTGATGCACAAATCAATCGTTTCAAGACAGGTTTCCCTTACTTGAAAGTAAAGTCGGTTGCTACTGTAGGCAATGGCATAACAAAATTGACTGATACCGAAGTGAAACATTACATTGGCTTGTGGAACGACCGTCTTGCCAAGGGGTGCAAGGTGGTGAAATTCGTGCCTGCGTCGGGTGCTGCAAGCCGTATGTTTAAGAATTTGTTTGAATTTGTCTCATCTGGTCGGCAGATGCCCGAAACTGATTTCGAGAAAAAGTTTTTTGATGGCATAACCAAGTTCGCTTTTTATGATGCGTTGAATGCTGCCTGTATAAAGAAATATGGCAAGGACATAGCAGCTCTTGTTGATGAAGGTCGGTGTGCCGATGTGGTGAAATGCCTAATTACTGATGACGGGCTTGACTATGGCAGCCTGCCAAAAGGGTTGCTGTCGTTCCATAAAACAGGCAATACTGTACACACTCCGGTTGAAGAGCATTTGGAAGAAGGTGCGCAGTATGCAAAGGACAAGAACGGCATAGTGAACATACATTTCACTGTTTCGCCCGAACACCGTGGCGCATTTTCAAAATTGATAGAGGCTCGCATTCCAGAAGTGGAAAAAGAGTGGGGCGTGAAATACGATATTTCGATGTCGGAACAAAAATCTTCAACCGACACTGTGGCAGTGACCATGGACAATGTTCCGTATCGTGAAAACGGCAAGCTCGTATTCCGTCCTGCCGGACATGGCGCATTGATTGAAAACTTGAATGAGATTGATGCAGATGTGGTGTTTATAAAAAACATTGACAATGTGGTGCCACGCAGATTGCGTGATATTACAGTGGAATATAAGCAAGTAATTGGCGGCATCCTCATTGAGGTGCAGAGGCAAATTGCCGAATATGTGAAGATGCTCGAATCGGGCAATTACACCATGGAGCAGGTGCGCGAAGTAGTTTCATTTATGCACAATGTGCTGTGTACGCGCTACGATGAAACCAAGAAACTTGAGGATTCGGAGCTTGTAGTTTATCTGCTTAAGAAACTGCATCGCCCGATACGCGTGTGCGGCGTGGTAAAGAATGACGGCGAACCTGGCGGTGGCCCTTACATTGCATACAACAGTGATGGAACATCTTCGCCCCAAATCATGGAGAGTGCCCAGTTTGACAAGAGCAAACCAGAGGCTGTGGAAATGATTAAGAATGGAAGCCACTTCAACCCAGTTGACTTGGTATGCTACATAAAAGACGTAGATGGGGCGCACTTCGATTTGAAGAAATATGTGGATCCCGACACGGGGCTTATCTCGGAAAAATCGAAATCGGGTGTTACAATAAAGGCTCTTGAATTGCCAGGATTGTGGAACGGCTCTATGAGCGACTGGAATACCGTTTTCGTGGAAGTGCCAATAGAGACATTTAATCCTGTTAAGACTGTGAATGATTTGTTGCGTCCACAGCATCAAGGATAAATCGAGACGTATATGACTATCAAGCAATCTGTTATTTCATTAGTGGTTAGCATACTTGTGTCGTTTGCAGCCAATGCCGATGTTAAGCCTGGCAAGGTAAACCAGTTAACACAGACGGAATTTAAAACATTGGTACATGACTATGCGGCTAATCCTGATTCTTGGGCATATAAGGGAACTCAGGATGCTATAATAGATTTTTCGGCCACATGGTGTGGCCCGTGTAAACGCTTGTCACCAATACTTGATGACCTTGCCAAGGAATATTCGGGCAAGATAATATTTTACAACGTAGATATTGATGCTTGTCGTGAATTGGCACAAGCATATGGTGTGTCATCGGTTCCGACCATGCTGTTCTGTCCGGCAGACGGTTCCACACCTACAGCAATAACGGGCGCATATCCACGGGATGAAATAATAAGGGTAATAGATTATGTATTCAACAAATAAAAAAAGAAGTCGCTGTAAATCACAGCGACTTCTTTTTTTATGGTTGCGAGAGTCAAATAGAACGTTTTAACTGTTCCACGTAGGCATCGATTTTGTGCAATTCATGTGGGATGTCGATGCTTTGTGGGCAGTGTGGTGAACACTGGTTGCAACCTATACAGTGGTTGGCTTGACGCAACTTTGGCACACTGCGGTCGTAACCAATCAAATAGGCGCGTCGCGCTTTGCTGTAATTGTCATCCTGTTGGTTGGTTATTATGTTGCCCTCATTAAGGCACTTGTTGTAGTGTAGCAAAATTGCTGGTATGTCGATGCCGTAAGGGCAAGGCATACAATACTTGCAGTCATTGCACGGTATCGTAGGATATTGCATCATCAATGTCGCCGTGTCTTGCAAGAAACTGAGTTCCTTGTCGGTCAATGGGTCAAGCGGCGAATAAGTGCGCAAGTTATCTTGCAGATGTTCCATACGTGTCATTCCACTCAGTACCGTAAGCACTTCGGGATAAGTTCCGGCAAAGCGGAATGCCCATGATGCCACGCTACGTTCGGGTTCCTGTTGTTTCAAGCGAGCCATTATGTTGTCGGGAAGGTTCGACAATCGTCCGCCGAGTAGTGGCTCCATTATTATGGCTTGAATACCACGTTTTACCAGCTCATTATACAAATATTCGGCATCGACATTGCGATTGTTTATTTCGTTGGCATTTTTCCAATCGACGTAATTCATTTGTATTTGTACAAAATCCCATTGGTATTTGTCGTTTTGGGCAAGCAAGGTGTCAAATACATTGATGTCGCCGTGGTATGAGAAACCGAGGTTGCGAATACGTCCAGCCTTGCGTTCTTCGAGCAAAAAGTCGAGAATGCCGTTTTTGATATACCGGCTTTCAAATTCCTCCATTCCCCCGTTGCCAACACTGTGTAGCAACATATAGTCGATATAGTCAACTTGTAATGCCTTATATGAATTATGATACATTTCAATCGACTTTTCACGAGGCCATGTTGAGCGAGCGAAATTCGACAGTTTAGTGGCTATAAAATATTTATCACGAGGATAACGGCTTAATGCTATGCCAGTGGAAGTCTCGGATTTGCCTTGACAGTATGCTGGTGATGTGTCGAAGTAGTTAACACCGTGTTCTATGGCATAATCAACCATTCTGTTGACCATCTCCTGGTCTATTTCACTATTGCCTTCTCGGGCACTTCGGTTATCCACCGAGGGAAGCCGCATCATACCAAAACCGAGCAACGATACGCGGTCGCCTGTGTGTCGGTTGGTTCTGTAAGTCATTTCGCCGACTTGAGGTTTGCCGTTGCTTGTTGCCTGTTGCTTTTCGTTGTCGGCACAACTGCCAATAAGGCCTGTTGCAGTCACTGTAACACCTGCCGCACCTAACGTTTTCAAGAAGTTCCGGCGCGATATGTTTTTTTTATTACAATTTTCCATAGTTATATTTTTTACGCTTCATGATGGACTTCATGCCCTTCTACATAAATTGCACTGAATGGGCGGGCAGGACACAAATTCTCGCAGGCACCACACCCAATACATTTTTCTTCATTTACGACTGGTATTTTAATAGAGTTTGGGTCGTTTGCCTCCGATGGCACCATCAATATAGCTCCAACGGGGCAATGGCGTGCACAATTCCCACATTCTTGCCCGTCGGTGAGGGGGATGCAATTTTTGCGTACCCACACCGCATGGCCTATATGTATTGCCGATTTTTCGGCAACAGTTATAGGCTTTATTGCACCAGCAGGGCACACCTGGGAACACTTGTTGCATTCGGGGCGGCAGTACCCCCGTTCGTATGACATTTCGGGCTGCATAAGCCTAGTCAGGTCGGCCGAAGGGCGCAAAACCCCATTGGGACACACCGACACGCATAGTTGGCAAGCCGTGCAATGCTGTGCAAAGTGGTTTAAGCTCAATGCTCCGGGTGGCTCAATATGGGTGTTGCGATTTGGTATTTTTTTGTCTTCAATTATGGCAAGACCGCCGTCAACGGTTTTTTCTTGAGCCTTTAATGTTGCGGTCGCAGTTGCTGCCAATGCTGTCACTATAAATGTGCGCCGCGTGGTATCGGTTTCTTGTTGCGTATTATGGCTATTGGCTGTCTGTCTTGAAACTTTACGTGCAGGACCGAAACTTATAGCACCAAATTCGCAACTGCCAAGGCAATCCATGCAATCCACGCAGCGGCTGTAATCAATAGTATGGTTCTTGTAGTCGATGCAAGATGCTTTGCATTGTCGAGAACAAAGGCTGCAACTACGGCATTTATCGGTGTCGATACGCACTTTCAGCAAGGAATACCTGGATAAGAAACCGAGTACCGTGCCAACGGGACAGATAGTATTGCAATATGTCCGACCGTTGCGCCATGCAAGCACGGCTATTGTCACAAATGTGACTGCGGCAATGATGAAAGTAAGCAGACTCTTTAGCCATACATCGGTATGGTAGAAGGCATAGCTGTCGGCACGTTCGGCGAAATATGCCAGCAAGTTATTCCCCCATCCATAAATTGGCGCAAATAGGTTATTGGCGATACGCCCGTATGAACTATATGGAGCCAAAAGTGCAGCAACAGACCCAATGCCGGCAATCAAAGCCACAACAAACAAGGCCAATACGCCATACCTAAGCCATGTCTTGGCAGGGGAGTAGGAAAAACGTCGTTTCTTCCCTTTGCGCCGCGAATTAATCCATGAGATGACATCCTGCATCACGCCGAGTGGGCATATAACCGAGCAATATACTCGCCCCACCAAAAGTGTTAAAATTACCAGTGCAGCAACTATGCCTACGTTTAATGCAAGCACGGCTGGCAAGAACTGGATTTTTGCCATCCACCCGAGCCATGCGTGTACTGTTCCTGTAAAATCGAGGAATAGCAATGTTATGGCTGCAAAAAACAGAATGGCAAGTGTCAGTCTGATTTTCTTTAACATAGTAATATTTATTCTGTCGAAATTATAAACTGTGCAAAATTAAAAACGAATAATTGCAATAAGGTTATACATATTACAGATTTTTGCAGGATTCCATATTAATTCTTGTTATTTGTATCCAGACAGTGCCGATTGCAGTATCTTGCGAGCTGCAAAAATGCGACTTTTTACAGTTCCGATAGGTAAGG
Source organism: uncultured Muribaculaceae bacterium (assembly GCA_944320595.1). Lineage (GTDB taxonomy): Bacteria > Bacteroidota > Bacteroidia > Bacteroidales > Muribaculaceae > Avimuribaculum. Next base: position 26,429 of record CALUIB010000039.1, read on the forward strand.
CCAACTTGTCGGCAATTTCTTTGTAAGAATATCCGGCAAGGAACAATCGGAACGGTCGGCAATGGTCGGTGGGGCAATTATTTATTTTTGACATGATTTCATGTGCCGACAAGTTGTTTTCAGGAGTATTGTCTGTTGCCTTTTCGTTGAAGGAGCATTTGCCTGAAGTGTCATTTTCTGTGTCTGCTGGTTTGATTTTGGCTGTTCGTCGGCGTTGATTAATGAAGATATTCTTCATAATTACACTCGACCAACCTTGGAAATTTGTACCTTTTTCAAATTTATTTTTGTTGTCAAGAATTTTTAGCACAGTTTCTTGCAACAGGTCTTTGGCATCATCCAGGTCGAGCGTCAAATTATAAGCCAGCCTGAACAACCAAGATTGGGATAATAATATCTGTGACGTAATGTAATCGTTACCGGGCATAAGCATAAAGTGAAACACTGTTCAAATATAGCGATTATATGTGAAAAAACATATAGCCGTCAATATTTTGATATTAATTTAAGCAATTGAGATATGTCATCTATTATATAGTCGGCCTTGGCTGCTGCTAATTGTTGTCTGGAAGAGTTTCCATAAGTTACTCCGCAGGTTAATGTGTGTGCGTTGCTCCCCATCATAATGTCAACGGGCATATCGCCGACTACAATAGTGTTTTCAGCTTTTAAGTTTAATGCTTGCAATGTTTTAAGTACGGGGTCGGGTGCTGGTTTTGCATTTATCACATTGTCGGCACCGACAACGTATGAAATATAACTGCTTATCCCCAATGCGTCAATTAGTTCGACAAGGGAACCGTAAGACCGTGAAGATGCAATCGAGAGAGTGATGCCGAGGTCGTGCAAGGTATGCAATGTACTTTTTACGTTTGGGAATAATGACGGTGGTATTAATTCTTTGTTCTTGTTGAATATGTCACGATATGTGGCTGCACATCTGTCGAGGGTTTCATCGTCGAGATGCGGATATATCTGTGCGAAACACGATTTGAGAGGAAGTCCTATTGTGGATTTACAGGTACTAATGTCTGCAACAGGTAATTCCATTATGCACATTGCTGATTGCATGGTGGCAACAATGGTGCGGCAGGTGTCGGCAATAGTCCCGTCGAAGTCAAAAACTATAAGTTCTATTTTCATTTGTTTCCCGTTTTGTGCCACAAACTTACGTAAAAATAATAGAATTTTCAGTAAGTTTGCATACGAAAAAATTAGGCATTATGGCGTTACAAGGCTCGATATTGGTTGTTGACGACAACCGCAATATACGTGTTTCCCTTAAATATTTGCTTGAAGGTTGCTTTACCAAAGTGCTGCTTGTAGATACTCCCGAACTGTTGCCGTCGATGCTACGGCAGGAACAGATTGATGTGGTATTGCTCGACATGAACTTTTCTCCGGGGCTGAATACAGGCAATGAAGGCCTTTATTGGCTAAGGGAGATAAAACGCTTGCGGCCTCAAGCGCAGGTTGTGCTGTTCACTGCCTATGCCGATATTGCTCTTGCTGTTACGGGTATAAAAGAAGGTGCTTTTGACTTTGTGGTAAAACCATGGGACAATGCGAAGCTAAAACAGACATTGACAGATGCTTATAGACTGGCGAAAGGCAAGAGACACAATGGAAAAAGGATGGAACAAGAGCCTGTCGATGCAATGTATTGGGGAAACACTCCAGCGATGGAACGTATTAAGGTGATGACTGAGCGCATTAGTGCGTCGGATGCAAATGTGCTGATTACCGGCGAGAATGGAACAGGGAAAGATATGCTTGCACGGGAAATTCACCGTATGTCGCAACGTGGTAATAAACAGTTTGTTGCCGTTGATATGGGTGCTATTGCCGAGTCGTTGTTTGAAAGTGAATTATTCGGGCACGTAAAAGGTTCGTTCACCAATGCCTATTCAGACCGTGAAGGCCGGTTCGAGGCAGCGGATGGTGGTACATTGTTCCTTGACGAGATTGCAAATTTGCCGTATCATTTGCAGCCAAAATTGTTGACAGCGATACAGAAACGAAGTTTTGTGCGCGTGGGCAGTAATGTGTCGCAGCCTACCGATATTCGTCTGATTTGCGCAACAAACCGCGACCTTAATGAAATGGTGCGTAAAGGAGAATTCCGTGAAGATTTGTTGTATCGCATAAATACCATTCATCTACATTTGCCATCATTGCGAGAGCGAAAAAATGATATTGCGACACTTGCCGATATGTTTGTGCGCAGGTATGCGAACCAGTATGGTCGAGGCGATGTAAGATTGTCTGACGAAGTTCTCGCTGCACTTGTCAATCATTCTTGGCCTGGAAATATCAGAGAATTGCAGCACGTGATGGAACGTGCAGTTATATTGGCGGACAATGATGGAATAATCGCATCGGTGCAAATACAGGATAGTTCAAAGGTAGATACCGCTGTAACAGCGGAATTTATCTCGCTCGATGAAATGGAGCGCAGCATGGTACAGAAAGCCATAGCGATGAACAATGGTAATTTGTCGCAAGCGGCAGTCCAGCTTGGCATAACCCGGCAGACGTTGTATAACAAAATGAAACGGTATGGGCTTTAATAAGATTTTATATTCATTGCCAGTACGTGTCATATTGCTTGCTGGCGGAGGGGCATTAATCTCGGGAGGCGCATTGGAATGGGGTAAACCTGCATTGGTGTGCGGCATTGTATTAGTGTTGGTCGCAATATTGCTTATGGTAAAAGTGTATGTTGCGATGAAAGAGAGCAGCCGATTGATGCTGGAGTCGATAAAGAACGGAGATAATACATTTAAGCTGAATAGCAGAGGGATGTATTCATACGAGCGTATATTGCAAGATACTCTTAATCGATTTGGTGAATTGCTTGGGCAGCAAAAGTTGTTGATGGAACAGCGTGAACATTTCTTCGGTTTGATTTTGGCAAATGTCACAACCGGAATAGTCGTACTTGACAGTAATGACAAGATAATTCAAACTAATCCTGCTGTAACAGAGTTGCTGCATTTGCCTGTTTTTACTTCACTGCAACAATTAAACCGATATGGGGATAATTTATCGGACATATTTCGCAACATTGTAGGTGGGGAAAGGAAACAAGTGGATTTCACCACTGCCACTGGCGATGTTCATTTATTGGTAAAAGCTACAGAGATGCAACTTGGCAATGAACACGTGAAGATACTTGGCATCAGCGACATTAAGAATGAGCTTGATGCCAAGGAGCTTGATACGTGGATAAAGCTTACCCGTGTGCTGACCCATGAAATAATGAATTCTGTTGCGCCTATTGCATCGCTGAGCGGCACGTTCCTTGAAAAAGAGGGCGTGAAATACAGCAATATCGGGGAAGGGTTGCAGGCTATCCATGACACGGCCAATGGCCTTATATCGTTTGTAAATAATTATCGGATAATTTCCACATTGCAAAAACCATCTCCGAAACCGTTTTATTTGAAGGAAATGCTTAGTAGCATACAAAATTTAAACCTAATACCGCACGAAATAGAATGTTCGTGCAGAATAGAACCGCATGATTTGATGATTTACGCCGACCCCGATTTAATAAGGCAGGTATTGATAAACATCTTGAAAAATGCTGTGCAAGCAATAGGTGGGCAAAAAGGAAAAATCCATATAAAAGCGTGTGTATCGGCAAATGGCTGTGTATATGTGTATATAAGCAATGATGGCCCGATTATCCCTAATGAAGAAGCTGAAACTATATTCGTGCCTTTTTTTACAACAAGGAAGGACGGAAACGGAGTCGGACTATCATTGTCGCGCCAGATAATGAAGTTGAGCGGAGGAAGTATAAGCCTGCTTGACGCAGGCACCAACGGCTGGAACACTACGTTCCTGCTTGAATTTGAATAATCCATATTATATGAAAAGACTGAAGTGTAAAATAAATTGACGCAAGTGTCTAATTTTTTTACACTAATTGATTGTGCTTTGATTTCGATTGGTTGATAACCAGTGTGTTATAAATGTGGCTTGATATTTGGTATATATTATGGTATAACATAATATCATACAAATGAGAAACAACTTGGCTATATTGAGGATAATATTTGTGGTAGGGTGCATTGCCATGTGTTTGCAGCTTGGTGCACAGGATATGTGGAGCGTGGATCGGTGTATGGCATACGCCATCGAGCATAACCGCACCGTAAGGCAGCGAAACTATGAAGTGGATAATTATGAAATCGACCGAATGAATGCCATAGGCAATTTCCTGCCAGGCATAAATGGAAGTTCGTCATTCCAATACAGTTGGGGGCGTTCTGTCGATCCTGAAACCAATACTTATAATAACATATCGACATTTAATAATTCATATATGCTTGAGGCATCATTGACGGTGTTCAATGGCGGCAATATTGTAAACCAATTACGCAAAAGCAAGGTTGCCCAACTGATGGGAAAAGCGGCATTGGAGGCTGAACAGGATAATACGGCAATAGAAACATTTCAAGCATATATCGATGCACTTTATTATTACGGGTCGGTGAAACTGGCACAAAAGAAACTTGCCGAAAGTGACTCGTTGCTGCGCAAAACACGGCGACAAGAAGAGCTTGGATTGAAAGGACTTGCCGATGTGGCTCAAATAGAGGCGCAATATGCCACCGATGATTACACGCTTACAAATCAAACTAATTTATACGAGGCTGCAATGTTAGCACTGAAACAACAAATGAATTTTCCACTTGATGAACGATTGGCACTCGATACTACATTGCTTTATACCAAGGCCATTGACCTGGCATTGATACCGGGTGACACATCGGATGAAATATTCGGGACCGCACTTGAGCTGAACCCGACTTTACGGAAATCTTGGTATAACAGTGAAGTTTATAGATTTGAGATGAAACGGTCATGGGCAAATGTGCTGCCCACTGTTTCGGTGTTTGCAGGCATCAAAACATCATATTACAAGATGCTCGGTGGCACTGGCTATCCCGATTTTTGGCAGCAGTTGCAAAACAATTTTGGGCAGTATGTGGGCATGAGCATAAGCATTCCGCTGTTCAATGGATTCTCGCATGTGAACGCCGTGCGTAAAGCAAAAAACAATTATCGCATAGCCGTCGAGCAATACGAGGCGCAAAAGGAGGAATTGCAGAAATTGGTGGCGCAAGCAGTTCTCGATCGTAATGGCTTTTTGAAAGAAAGCATACAGATGGAGCGAAAAGTACATTCCGATTCTATAGCTTACAGGGTAACCAGACGCAAATTTGAAGAGGGGCTTATGACTTCGCTCGATGTGCAAACCAGTGCCTCGACCCTGCTTGAAAGTGAGGTTACACTGTTGCGCAGCAAGTTGTCATACGTGCTAAAATGCAGGCTTGTGGATTACTATAAAGGCAATGATTTGATTAAAGAAAGAAATATTTGACATTATGGATATACAAATTGAGAAGAAACGAGGATTGCAAAAGCGGCACATAATCTATATTGTTGTCGGCGTGGTTTTGCTGTTGGTGGCGTGGATTTTGTTCAAGCCATATTCATCAACGCAGCACGTTGATACAAAATCGATTAGTGTAGCAGAAGTGTCATTCGGAGAATTTAGTGATTATGTGCGACTTAACGGACAGGTAAAACCTATTTCGGTCGTGCAAATAAGCCCTGAAGAGGGAGGAATTGTACGTGAGAAAGTGGTGGAAGAGGGTGCATTCGTAAAGAAAGGCGATGTGATATTGCGGCTTAGCAATTCCAACCTTGATTTGCAAATACTTAATGCCGAGTCGGAACTGGCCGAGAAACAAAACTTGCTGCGGAATACTCAAGTAACCATGCAACAAGACAAATTGAACAACGAGACCGAGCAGGTGCAGCTTGAAATAGACACGCAGCGCAAGCAACGGACATTCAAACAGTATGAGCGGCTGTATGACGAAAAGCTGATAAGTAAAGAAGAATATCTGCAAGCCAAAGAAGATTATAAATTGGCCGTAAAACAGCACTCGCTTGTAAATGAACGATTGGTTCAGGATTCGATATATCGCACAATACAAATGGCGCAGATGGAGGAAAACCTTGACAATATGCGGCAAAATGTATTGTTGATACGTGAGCGCAAGGACAAACTTGATGTGCGTGCATCGATTGATGGGGAGTTGGGGTTGCTTGATGTGGAGCTTGGGCAGAATATCTCTGCCGGGCAAATGGTAGGGCAAATCAACGACCTTTCGGGAGTAAAGATAGAAGCATATATCGATGAGCACTATATCGATAGAGTATCTACCGGCTTGTCGGCAGCTCTGGACCGGCAAGGCAGCCGTTTCAGCTTGAAGGTGCGTAAAGTTTATCCCGAAGTCCGGGACGGGAGATTCCGTACCGATTTGGTGTTTGAAGGTGAAAAGCCTGATAACATAAGAATAGGGCAGACTTACTATATCGACCTTCAGCTTGGAGAATCTACCGAGAGTGTGCTAATTCCCAAAGGCACATTTTTCCAAACCACAGGTGGAAGATGGATATTTGTGGTTGACAAAGATGGCGGCAAGGCTTATCGCCGAGAAATACGCATAGGCCGTCAAAACCCACAATACTACGAAGTGCTCGAAGGTCTTGAAAAGGGCGAACGGGTAATTGTGTCGGGTTATGAGAGCTTTAAGGATAAAGATATATTGATTTTAGACTGATATTGCCATGAAAGGATTTAAAACTTATTTTACATTTCTCCGTCGCAATAAGATGTTTGCGGCAATTAATGTCGCGGGGCTTGCCGTGTCGTTCATGTTCATATTGCTGATAGCCGACATGGTTACTCGGCAACTTACTGTGGATAGCGATGTTCCCGATGCCGACCGTATCTTCATATTTTCGGCTGACAGTAATGCTTGGGGACATTATCAGTTAGGGTTAAAATTCCAAGACAGGTACCCCGAGATTGAAGATTGGAGTGCATACGGAGGGTTAATGGAACTGCTGTGCAAGCAGGCCGACGACAATGAGCTAATAATGACTGTAAGTTTTGTGAAGAAGAATTATTTTGAATTTTTCGGGCGGAAACTTATAGAAGGCAGGGCAAGCGATGCACTTGTCTCGGATAATAATGCAGTGCTTACACGCTCGGCGGCCTACAGCCTCTTTGGCAATGAATCGGCAATTGGGAAAAATATCAGCATTTCAGGTATGCCATTTGTCGTAAATGGTGTAGTTGAAGATATTGATAATTCAATTTTTCCTAATCATATACAGGTATTTATTCCTATTGATAATATAAAACACTTTAATTCGTCGGCCGACATTGATGATGTACATATGGGGAATGCCGGTTCGGCAATGGTATTTTTCAAATATGTTGAAGGTTTCGACCCGTCATCGCGGCTCAAAGATATGGAGGACTACGTAAAGGAGTTCTTTTGGATATATCAGTATGGCAATGCACACGGGGTTCGAATGACGCCAATGCATGATTTTTATTTCTCAGACATTAGTTCATGGCTTGGCATAATGCAATATGATTTTACTAAAGTTGTTATATTTCTCATAGCAGGTATCATAATTCTATTGATGGCCGTGGGGAATTATGTGAGTATGAGCGTTGCGCAGACGGTTTATCGGGCAAAAGAGATGGCTACACGTCGCCTGCTCGGTACATCGCGTAGCAGTGTGTTTTGGAGAATGATTGAAGAATCGCTGTTGATGACTGTGGTGGCTTTCATAGTTGGCCTGTTGCTTGCCAAGGCCGCTGAACCGTATGCCATAAATCTGCTTAATGTGAAACTCGATATAATAGGAGACATAACATGGGTGTCTGCTCTGTGCTGGGTGGCATTTGTGATGCTTTTATCCTTAGTTTCGGGCTTTATCCCGGCATCGATATTGTCGGGATATAATCCGCTTGAAGTGGTAAAAGGTGGTTTCCGCCGCAAGACCAAGATGGTGTATCTGCGAATATTAAATGTTATGCAGAGCGGTTTGACCATAGCCCTGCTCGCTTGTTCTATATATTTGGGAATTCAAATATATAGTGTGTTAAATGCCCCTCTCGGGTATGAATATGGCAATGTACTGGTTTGCCCGACGAATAACATGAGGAACAATTTGACAACATTCCGAACCGAGGTGAGCAAGTTGCCTTTTGTGAAGAATGTATCATTTGCACAAGGCACTCCTAATGATGGTGGCAATAATATGACTACTCGAATACAATCAGGCGATTCGGCTGTTACATTCAGTTTTCAAATATTCAAAGCCGATTCGGCATTTGTAAAAATATTTAATATTCAAATTACGGAAGATAGGAAACTTGCCAACAGCTGGAATTCTGTTTACGTCAGCGAAGATGCTTATAAGGACTTGGAAAAATTAGAAGGGAATAAGGACAAATTACCGTTTAATAGCACTATAGCAGGACAGTTCAAGGATTTCAAGATTAGGTCGATATTGCAGAAAGACAAGCACCCATTGCTGATGCAAGTGTTGCCTACCGACAGTATATGGCCATGGCGAGTATTGGTGGAGGTGTCTGACGGTGATTTAGGTTACTATAAGCAGCAAATCGACACATTGATTTCGCAAATATATGATTTGCCGATGCTTGACTCACAATGGTATGGCGACATGGTAAATGATACTTATCGCGACATAATAAACATGAACAAGGTTATGATTATTTTCACTTGTGTGGCTTTACTCGTGTCCTTGCTCGGGTTGACGGCCATGAACATTTATATGATTTCACAGCGCAAGCGCGATATTGCCGTGCGCAAGGTATTTGGGTCAACAGCAAGGATAGAGATAGCGTCGCTAATGCATTATTCATTGAACTCGATATTAATAAGCCTTGTAATTGCAGTTCCGCTATCGGTAATTGGCATGGCCAAAATTTACGATTTCGTTCCATACGGCGATATGCCTACATGGTGGATACCGATTGCCGCATTTGTAGTGGTTGTTGCGGTGTCGCTTGTTTCGGTTTACTTGATAGGTCGCAAAGCTGTTAATGAAAACCCAGTTGATAATATAAAAACAGAATGATATAATAGAGAATGAAGGGATTTAAAACATTCTTCACATATCTTGTTCGGAACAAGATGTTTGCAGCGATTAATGTCGCAGGGCTTGCCGTGTCGTTCATGTTCATATTGCTGATAGCCGACATGGTTATGCGGCAACTTACCGTGGATGGCGATGTGACTGATGCCGACCGCATTTACATATTCACTACGGGTAAAGATGTGTTCGGGCATTACAATCTTGGACAGCGGTTTCAAGACCGTTTCCCGGAAATAGAAGATTGGTGTGCATTTGCCAAATGTGTGGATTTGGAGTGTGACCTTGGAAATTCGCAAACTACGACGACTGCTACAGCGTTTGTTAAGGAAAATTTCTTTGACTTTTTCGGGTATAAAATTATAGATGGTGATGCTAAAACCATGTTGCTTGCCAATAACAACGCAGTGCTTACCCGTTCGGGAGCGATAAAGCTGTTTAGCACGGAGCAGGTAATCGGTAAGACGGTTGATTTGCAATTTATGCCAGAGCAAGAACCACGTCCGTTTACCGTGACTGGCGTGGTTGATGATATTGATAATTCAATATTTCCCGATGGTATTGAAATTTTTGTACCCATAGAACAGATTGTTAATTATGATTCTTCAATGGATACGCAAGACGTTAGCATGAAGAATGCAGCATCTGCGATTTTATTTTTCAAATTTCCATTTAATTACGACCCTACTGCCAAGCAGGATGAAATATTGGAATTGCTGAAGGAATGTTTTTGGCCATATATTTATGGAGTTACCGATGCTGTGCAAATGATTAATATGCATGATTTCTATTATTCAACGGTACCTACGATATATGCAAGTGAGCATCTTAACCAGTATGATTTCGTCAAAGTGGTTGCATTTTTTGTAGCAGGCATCATCATATTGCTCATGGCAGTTTTCAATTATATAAGTATGAGTGCTGCGCAAACAGCATACCGGGCAAAAGAAATGGCAACACGGCGCTTGCTTGGGTCGTTACGAGGCAGCATATTTTGGCGAATGATATTAGAAACGGGATTTTTGACGATATTAGCTTTTTTCATCGGGCTACTGCTTGCCAAAGCCGCAGAGCCATACGCCATAGATGTATTAAGTGTGAAACTTGATGTGTTAGGTGATTTCTCGTGGTTGACTTCGGCTTGCTGGTTGATGTTTTTGGCGATATTGTCGCTTGTGGCTGGGCTTGTTCCTGCATCAATCTTGTCGAATTACAATCCACTTGATGTAGTAAAAGGCTCATTTCGCCGCAAGACCAAGATGGTGTATTTGCGAGTCCTCAATGTGCTGCAAAGCGGTTTGACAATAACCTTGTTGGCTTGCTCTATTTATTTTGGCATAAAGCTGTATGGTGTATTAAATGCTCCTTTAGGCTATGAGTATGGCAATGTATTGTGCTACCCATATAACGGCAAACTTGAGCAATTGCAAACTTTCAGGGCTGAAGTGGAGAAACTTCCATACGTAAAGAATGCATCTTTTGCAAATGGGACACCGATAAGTGGCGGCGGTGGAACCGCTTTCAGAATAGCAACAAGTGATACGACGGCAACAGTAATGTACCGTGTATATGAGGTGGATTCTGCGTTTTTTAATGTGTTTAATATCAAAATCATCGAAGATCGCAAATTGGCCGACCAAACGAACTCGTATTACTTGAGTGAGAATACGTTGGAACATTACAAGCGATTTAACCTTGGAATCGATAAATTACTGTTTGAGGGTGGTAATAGCAAGAGCATAGCCGGTGTGTTCAATGATTTTCAATTAGGGTCATTGCTTATCGATAATATGTTTGCCAACATATTGATTAGGGTCAAGGATAGGAATGAAATAATACCACAAACGATATTGGTTGATGTCGATGATGGCGATTTGGCTCGATACAAGCAAGAAATCGACGAGCTGTATGATAACATAGTGAAACCAATAAGTTTCGCATCGATGTGGTATGGTGATATGATGCTCGAACAGTATATGGAATTGATAAACTTCAATAAAATATTGATTATATTCACGATTGCGGCTTTAATAATATCTCTATTAGGGTTGATAGCCATGAATGTTTATATGATTTCGCAGCGTAAGCGCGATATGTCTGTGCGTAAAGTGTTTGGTTCGACTGCTATGAGCGAACAAATAAGACTTATGCGTTTTTCGATGTGGTCGATTATAATAGGCTTGATTGTGGCATTACCGTTGATATGGATTGGATATAGCATGATAAATAGTTTTATCCCGTATGGCGAGATTGCACAATGGTGGATACCGATTGCTGCATTCGCCATGGTGGTAGTGGTGTCGCTTGTGTCGGTGTTCCTTTTGGGGCGCAAAGCTGCAAACGAAAATCCGATAAATAATCTGAAAACAGAATAACAAATAAAATCTGATATAGATATGATTAAGATTGAAAATTTAAGCAAAGTGTTTAGAACTACCGAGGTAGAAACAATAGCACTTAATGATGTCAGCCTGGAAATCAAGGACAAGGAGTTTGTGTCTATAATGGGACCGTCGGGCTGCGGAAAATCCACACTGCTCAATATTATCGGCTTGCTCGACAATCCCACATCAGGTCATTATTACTTGAGTGGCAAAGAGGTGGGAAACCTGAAGGAGAAAGATCGCACTAACGTCAGAAAAGGTAACATAGGGTTTGTATTTCAGAGTTTTAACCTGATTGATGAACTTAATGTGTCGGAAAACGTGGAATTGCCGCTCACATATTTGCATATTCCAGCAAAGGAGCGTAAGGAGCGTGTAGCCGATATATTGTCGCGCATGAATATAAGCCACAGGGCAAAACATTATCCGCAGCAGTTGTCGGGTGGACAGCAACAACGTGTAGCGATTGCCCGTGCCGTAGTTTCCAATCCTGAACTTATACTTGCCGACGAGCCAACCGGCAATCTCGACTCGAAGAATGGCAAGGAGGTCATGGAGCTATTGTCGAATTTGAACCGTGAGGGAACTACTATCGTAATGGTGACGCATAGCCAGCATGATGCAGGGTATGCCAGCAGGATAATTAACCTGTTTGACGGGCAAATAGTGTCGTCGATAGCCGAAATGTAGGTTTATTTTGTAATTCTTGTATTCTGCAGTGCGTCGCTGAAGTGTATAGCGGCGCACTTTTTTATGCTTGTAATTTTTATTACTAATAACGATTATTGCTAATTTCGATAGCCAAGCAATGCAGTCGGGGGTTCTAAATGGGAATTACAAGGCATCTATGATATGCTTGTGCTGTTTTTCATAAAATTAATAGATAACCGGCATCGAAAACCATTATCGAAAGATACACTAACTGCCGTTTTATGCTGTATCGTGGCATAAGTAATTTTGCAGCGTTAAAATTTAAAGGGAAATAATTATGACGACACATCTTATTTTTACATGGTTTTCAATAATCAGTTTCGTAGTAGTAGCCATTTTGGCAAGATGCATAGCACGGTTTAATGGCTTGTCGAATCATTATCGGTTCATAGGGTTTGAGGGCAAGGAAGATTATTTTGAATATGACGATGATGACAACGATGACGAAAATTACAAATGAAACCGATGCAGCGGCAATGCATGATATGCTGAAAGGCAAGTGCCGTTTCATATCGAGCTACGCTGCGGCATTGCTGGGGTGCGGGGCTACGTGCATACGCATAGAAAAAAATGTTGAGCGTATTGCCCGCACCTTTGGTGTGCATGTGGATATGACATTATTGCCATCACACGTTATTACTGTGGTATGGGATAAAGATTACACTCATTCCTATAATTGTCAGTCGAAACCTACAGGCGAGGCCATAGATTTTTGCAGGAACATAGAATTGAGCAAACTGAGCTGGCAAATAGCCGAAGACAAGCTTTTATATGAAGATGCGGCAAACCGATTTGAAAAAATCATATCGCAGCCAAGGCTAAACAAATGGCTTGTGTTACTGTTGACATCGACTGCAAACGCATCGTTTTGCCGACTTTTTGGCGGAGATTTCAAAGCTGTGGGAATAGTGTTTTGTGCAACATTGATTGGTTTCCTGTTGAAACAAATCATGCTTGAAGACAAAATAGACCTTCGCATCACTACAGTGCTATCGGCGTTTGTTGCGTCGGTCATAGGCGCATCGGGCTATTTGTTTGGAATAAGTGGCACACCAGAATTAGCTCTTGGAACAAGTGTACTTTTCCTTGTGCCAGGAATACCATACATTAATGCCGGCAGCGATTTGTTTGCAGGCCATTACTTGTGTTCGGTCAGCCGTTTCATTCAGGCAGTGATACTCACCATCTGCTTATCGCTTGGATTGTGCGGCGGAATGTTTTTGATGCAAATGAATTTTTTTAATTGATATGGAATTGTTATTTGATATATTACAAGATATGCTGTTCTCGGCATTGGCAGCAATAGGTTTTGCAAGCATAAGCAACACGCCTTTTTCAGCAATGAAATACTGTGCATTGCTCGGTGCGGTGGGGCACAGCCTAAGATTCGTGATGATGAATTACATGGGGATACACATCGTTATATCTGCGTTTGTTGCGGCCTTGATAATCGGGATATTGGCTATTCCATTTGCACCCAAGGCAAAATGCCCACCCGAGACTTTTTCTTATCCTGCACTGTTGCCAATGATACCAGGAATGTATGCATACCGTGCCGTGCAAGGGCTTGTGCTGTGCTTGTCGAGCAATGACGAAAGCGCATTCGACCATTACTTTTATCTAATGAACTTCAACGGGCTTACTTGTGTGATTGTAGTTGCCGGAATGGTACTTGGAGTTACATTGCCTATATTCGTATTCAAACGAATTTCTTTCAGTGCCACTCGGGAAATGATAAAAGATTGAGTAAAAATAGGTAATTTTGTCGCCTCATTATGGAATTACGACAACTTAAATACTTCTGCAAAACAGCCGAATTGCTCAGTTTCTCGGAAGCTGCAAAGGCATTGTATATAACCCAAAGCACACTGTCCCAGCAAATAAAACAGCTTGAGGGGGAACTTGATGCGCAATTGTTCAGCCGCAACAACCATGGCGTGACCTTGACAGAAATTGGCATGGAATTGTTGCCATACGCTAAAGCCACCCTGGATAAGGCCGATTCATGCATTGAACACATACGAGATGTGCAAAATTTGATGACCGGGACATTGAATATTGGCGTTACATACACGTTTAGCCCGACTCTAAATGAGACGCTGCTTGAATTTATGAAACGCTATCCTAATGTCAAGCTAAACATTTACAATAAGACGATGGAAGAACTTATGTCGATGCTCGAAAAACGCGACATAGACATTGTACTATCGTTTAAGCCGACACAGAAGTACGATCGTATAGAATCACACATATTATTTGACAATCACCTTGATGTGGTAGTCAATGAGAAACATGAGTTGGCCTCATGCCGCAGCATCGACCTTGCAAAATTGCAACAGTATAAGATTGCATTGCCGGGAAAAGGCTTACAAGCACGCAACCAATTTGATATAATTATCGCCAATAAGGGATATGAATTTAATTGCCCCATAGAACTTAACGAAGTGAACATATTGCTGAAAATGGTATCGGGGAGTAATTTGGTGACAATATTATCCGAGGCTACTATTTATGGAACTCCAGGACTGGTGGCTATCCCAATAGATGCGCCTGGCACACAGATGGAGGGGTGTGTACATGTGTTAAAAGATAGTTACCGCAAATGCTCGGCAGTGAAATTTGTAAAACTGCTTTGTGAATCAGATTCCATCAGGGAAAAGGCATTCAATTGGTTACATAGTTCATAGCTGGCCGATGCTATTGTTGCTATGTGTAGCAAGTTTCTTACTGCTACTTGATGTATAGGGTGCTTTATATCTTTAGAGAAAGATTTTTATTTAATGGTGTGATTTTATTTTCAAAATTCGTATCTTTGCAGCAGGCAAGGTGTATGCCTAATATACATTAATATACATCAACAACATTAATAGACATAAACCTATGATGAAATATATTGGTGCTCATGTGAGCGTCGAGGGCGGCGTGGATAATGCCCCCATTAATGCACATAATATAGGTGCGCTGAGTTTTGCACTGTTCACACGCAATCCGTCACGGTGGAAGTCGGCAGAGCTAAAACCTAAAGCAGTGGATAAATTCAAGGAAAATTGCGAGAAATATGGTTTCGCTCCCGATTTTATCCTGCCTCATGACAGTTATCTCATCAATCTCGGACATCCCGACAGTGAGAAATTACAGATATCACGCGATGCCTTTTTAGATGAATTTAGGCGATGTGAAACGCTTGGATTAAAGTTGCTTAACTTTCACCCTGGCAGCCACTTGAATGGTATGCCGTTAGAAAATTGTCTGGAACGTATAGCCGAATCTATAAATGTCACGCTGGATCAAACGTCGGGTGTAACGGCTGTCATTGAGAATACAGCAGGGCAAGGGACCAATGTGGGTTATAAATTTGAACATCTGGCTCAAATAATCGACAAGGTGGAAGACAAATCGAGAGTAGGCGTGTGCATAGATACCTGTCATGCCTTTGCGGCTGGGTATGATTTTTCAACAAAAACTTCATACGATGCCGTTTGGAATGAATTTGAACAGATTGTAGGATTCAAATATTTGCGAGGTATGCATATAAATGACACAAAGAAAGGCCTTGCATCCCATGTTGACAGACACGAATCGATAGGGAAGGGCTTATTAGGACGCGAATTTTTTGAATTGCTGATGAGGGACAATCGATTTGACAACATACCGCTTGTACTTGAAACGCCAAACATGGATTTGTGGCCTGAAGAGATTGCCTGGCTTAAAAAAGAAAGCAAAGAATAAAAAAGAACCTAAAATATTATTACACTTATTTGCATGAAAACTTTACCTGACCAAAGCTTTGGAAAACTTTGGAATATTAGTTTCGGATTTTTTGGCGTACAGATTGCCTACGCCTTGCAAAGTGCAAATATCAGCCGCATATTTTCCACATTAGGGGCTGACCCGCACGATTTGAGTTATTTTTGGATATTGCCTCCGTTGATGGGCATAGTGGTGCAGCCAATAATTGGTGTGCTGAGCGATAAGACTTGGTGCCGATTTGGTCGTCGAATACCATATTTGTTTATTGGAGCTTTGGTGGCCGTAATTGTAATGTGCTTGTTGCCCAATGCCGGAAGTTTTGGTATGACCGTATCAATGGCAATGGTATTCGGGTTGTTCTCATTGATGTTCCTCGATACTTCAATCAATGTTGCCATGCAGCCTTTTAAAATGATGGTAGGTGATATGGTCAATGAGAAACAGAAGGGGCTTGCATATTCAATCCAAAGTTTCTTATGTAATGCCGGCAGCCTTGTGGGTTACTTGTTCCCATTTGTATTTACATGGATTGGCATAAGCAATACTGCCGAGAAGGCAGGCACCGTACCCGATTCGGTAATCTATTCTTTTTATATAGGAGCCGCAATACTTATATTGTGTGTGATATACACCACAGTAAAAGTTAAAGAAATCCCACCAAAGAAATATGCTGAATATCATGGAATCACAAAAGAGAACGAAGGTGAGAAGGTGAATATTTTCAAACTCCTTGTGAAAGCCCCTAAGGCATTTTGGACAGTAGGGCTTGTTCAGTTCTTCTGCTGGTCGGCGTTCATGTTTATGTGGACTTATACTAATGGCAGCATAGCTGCCAATGTATTTAATGCACCTGAAACGGCCAACCACCTTCTTGATACAGGTTCGCCTGAATATCAGGCCGCAGGCAACTGGGTAGGGGTATTATTTGCCGTGCAAGCCATTGGCTCTGTAATTTGGGCGGCTGTAATACCATTCTTTAAAAACAGAAAGTTCGCTTACGCATTGAGCCTTGTACTTGGAGGGATTGGATTTATTTCGGTGAATTTCATACAAGACCAATATTTGTTATTCATATCATTCTTGCTGATAGGTTGTGCGTGGGCGGCAATGCTTGCTTTGCCATTTACCATACTTACCAATGCTCTGTCGGGGGGCCACATGGGAACATATTTGGGATTGTTCAATGGAACAATCTGTGTCCCTCAAATTGTAGCAGCAGTTGCCGGTGGCTGGATATTGAGCGCATTTACGGTAGAAGGGTCTGTGCCTCCCGAGGTATATATGCTTGTTGTAGCAGGTATATTGTTGATTGTAGGAGCACTGTGCGTGACTATCATCAAAGAGAAAAAGGAGACGCAAGAGGCATAAACCATAACGGATGTATATAAGGATAGTGGGTGAAATTGCAACAAGCAGTTTCACCCACTAAGTTTGTAATAATTTATTTGGAGTATCTACAAATAAAAAATACTTGTCATCACGACAAATATTTTTTACCTTAAATCTAATACCATGAAAAACTTGCACAAAGGTACACATTGTCAATGTGAAAACAAAATAAGCATATTATGAATGTGTGCCTTTTAGTGTTATTTAACTTTATTGTGGTTTGTTTTCGGGTTCTTGATTCAGTAAAGCCAAAAACTGCTTTTCATCGATTATTGTTATTCCTAATTTTTGTGCTTTTTCAAGTTTTGCCGGTCCCATATTTTCTCCTGCGAGTAAATATGAGGTCTTTGCAGAAATTGAACCTGAATTTTTACCGCCATTGACCTCAATCATTTTTTTATATTCATCGCGAGAGTGCAGGTTGAATACGCCACTTATTACGATTGTTTTTCCGGCTAATTTGTCTGAAACCTTGGTGTCATCGGCAGCAGTTTGCATTTGCAATCCGGCATTTCGTAATCGTTCTACTATTGTCCGGTTCTCTTGTACATTGAAAAAGTCTATAACGCTTTGTGCTATCTTGATGCCAATCTCATCGATGGCCGACAATTGTTCAAGTGACATACTCATTAAATTGTCGATATTCGTTGATGCAAAAGCAAGTTTTTTTGCCACGGTTTCGCCAACGTATGGTATCGACAGGGCGTAAATTACGCGTTCAAAAGGAACCTTGCGGCTCTCATCAATACCTTTGATTATGCGTTGAGCAGATTTTAAACCGAAACGGTCGAGTAGCATGAGTTTGTCGGCCGATAGGTCATATAAGTCGGCAATATCCTTTACAAGTCCTGAATTATATAATTGTTCGGCAACTTCTTCGCCAATACCGTCGATGTTCATGGCATGCCGACCGACAAAATGTTCTATTCTTCCTGTAATTTGAGGAGGACAATGATATTTGTTTGGGCACACCCAAGAGGCCTCGCCTTCTATGCGCTGCAGCAATGAACCGCAAGCAGGGCAGTGGGTAATAAAGCTAACGGGCTTACTGCCATTGATACGGGCATTGAGATTTACGCCTACGATTTTAGGTATTATTTCGCCACCTTTTTCAACATATAGCATATCGCCGTCATGTATGTCAAGGTTACGAATAATGTCTTCATTGTGCAAAGATGCGCGCTTTACAATCGTGCCTGAAAGTAATACCGGCTCAAGATTTGCCACCGGTGTTATAACGCCAGAACGGCCTACCTCGAATGAAACCGATTGCAATTTGGTGCATTCGCGTTCAGCCTGGAATTTATATGCTATTGCCCACCGTGGATTCTTTGCAGTATAGCCTAAATTTAATTGTTGACGCAAAGAATTGACTTTAAAAACGAGTCCATCGGTTGCAACGGGTAAATGTTTGCGTTCGGTATCCCAATATGATATAAATTGCTCGACTTCTTGGATGCTGTTTAGTAATTTTATGGCATTTGATACTTTAAATCCCCATTGTCGCATGGCTATAAGATTGTCGTAGTGGTTGTCAAATGGCAGATTGTCTCCAAGCAAATAATACAGATATGCATCGAGTTTGCGACGGGCAACTTCCGAGGAATTTTGTAGCTTTAGTGTACCTGCGGCGGCATTGCGTGGATTGGCAAAAAGAGGCTCTTCATTGTATTCCCTCTCTCTATTCAGCGCATCGAATACTTTCCACGGCATCAGTATCTCACCTCGCACTTCAAAGCGAGCGGGATAGCCGCTGCCGTTTCGCAGCTGTAATGGTATGCTGTGTATGGTTTTTACATTATCGGTTACATCATCGCCTTGCACTCCATCGCCACGAGTCACAGCCCTAATCATGCGTCCATTTTCATATATAATAGAAATTGATGTGCCATCGAATTTCATTTCTCCGACGATTTGAAATTGCTCGTCGCCAAGCATATTTTTTATTCGGTTAAGGAAGTCGGTAACTTCTGATACTGAATATGTATTGGCAAGTGAGAGCATAGGGCGTTCATGTACCACTTGCTTAAATGATTTTGTAATGTCACTACCAACCCTTTGAGTGGGGGAGCATGGATCGAAGTATTGTGGATTGGCTTTTTCCAACTGTTCGAGCAAGGCCATTTTTTCATCAAATTCCTTGTCGGACATTGTTGGGGCGTTTAATACATAATATTTATAGTTGTTTTCGTTAAGCTCCTGTCGCAGCTCATCGATTAATTGTTTTATGTTATCCATATTGCAATAAATTTTCCAAATGCTAAATTAGAAAATTCAAGCCAAATATGGAAAACAAAATGGGGCATATTTCAATTTTAAACATACCCCATTAGTTCCATTATTTTAAGTTTTCACGCACTTCGTCGAGATATATTTTCATGGCATTACTATCGCGCCTTTCAATTATATCCTGCAACTTTGCAAGTTGATGTTGTATTTTTATCAATTGCCCCGTAGTGTGAGGGTTGAACAAAATTTCTTGTAGCAGGTAATCATCTTCCGACATCAGCCCCCGAGCAATGGCCATGTGCCGCTTGAATGTGGTCCCAGGAGCTTCTTGGTGCGTCATTACACTTCCAAAAGCCAGTGTGCTGGCAAATGGCACCGATAACGAGAATGCGATTGTTTCATCGTGCTGTTCAAATGTGTATTCAAATATATTCAAATGCAATTCGTTATATAAATCCTTAAAGAACACTTTGCCCAAGTGGTTGCTTTCGGCAATAATTATTGCATTTTCGCTTGATAAGTTGCTCAAAGATGCAAATGTAGGGCCGAACATGGGATGTGTGCTGACAAATGGATGCTTGCAAATTCTGTAAAATTCGGGCAAGCCATTCTTTACCGATGCAATGTCGGAAATAATGCAATTGTCGGGTAACAAAGGTAATATTTCCTTGAAAGCGTCAATAGTGTATTTGACTGTTACGGCATTTATGAGTAAATCGGGCTTAAATTCACGTATTTCCTCATGCGATGTGAAACGCAAGGCATGGAACGTAAATCGCAGTCTGTCGAGGTCTTTATCGTAAACTGCCACTTCGTGCTTGAAACTTAGGACATCGCAAAAAAACGACCCCATTTTCCCAGCGCCTATAATAAGAATCTTCATATTACAGCTGTTATTTTACTCGATTGTTCAACACCTCTATCTGCTGGCGAACCGACTCTTCATGTATGGCCTCTACTATGCTTTGCATGAAATTGCCGCTCATACCAAGTTCTTCGGCTAGTTTTATGCGGGATTTTAGTATGTCGTCATATCGGTTGGTGTGTACGATTTGCATACTGTGTTCCTTCTTGTATTGGCCAATTTCACGTGAAACTCTCATGCGTTTTGCCAATAGCTCAATGAGGTCGTTGTCGATTTGGTCGATTTGTTGGCGCAGCAATGTCAAGCTTTCGGTAGATTGCGCATTATCTCGCACAACCAATGTATTAAGTATGAAATTCAGCACTTCGGGAGTGATTTGTTGGCTTTTGTCGCTAAGCGCACAATCGGGATCGCAGTGAGATTCGATGATAAGTCCATCGAACCCCATGTCGAGGGCTTGTTGCGACAGTGGTGCAATAAGTTCGCGTTTTCCTCCCATGTGTGAAGGGTCGCAAATGATTTGTAGGCTTGGCAACCGACGGTGCAGTTCGATAGGAATGTGCCATTGGGGCATATTGCGGTAAAGGTGCTTGCCATATACGGTAAAACCACGATGAATAGCAGCAATGCGGTGAATGCCTGCATTATAGATACGTTGCAAGGCGCCAATCCATAGTTCAAGGTCGGGATTTACTGGATTTTTGACCATTACAGGGATGTCGGTTCCGACGAGGCTATCGGCTATCTCTTGCACAGCAAACGGGTTGGCCGAAGTGCGGGCTCCAATCCACAGCATATCTATACCAGCATTTAATGCAGCTTCTACATGAGCCTTATTGGCAACTTCGGTACATACGAGCATACCAGTTTCTTTTTTTACACGTTGCAGCCATTTAAGGCCAGTTTCGCCAATACCTTCAAAACCGCCTGGCTTTGTGCGCGGTTTCCAAATTCCTGCACGGAAAATTTTAATTTCATATTCTGCAAGTTCACGTGCAGTGGTCAATATTTGCTCTTCGCTTTCGGCACTACATGGGCCGGCTATGACGATAGGCCGTCCTGCCTTATTTTCATCTACGATAGGTTGTAAATCTTTCATGACTATATGTTTTTATTAATAATTCTATTTTACATTGTTTATCCGTTCAAGGGCTTCGATCATTCGCTCTTCGGTTGCACATAGCGAGATGCGTATATATCGGTTTCCGTTGCTACCGAAAATAAATCCTGGTGTGATAAACACACGTGCATCACTTAAAATCTTTTCAGTGACAGTTTCCGAATCTTTCTCGCTATCGGGTATTTTTCCCCATAAGAATAACCCTGTCTGTGTGGCATCAAAGGTGCAGCACAAAGCATCCATTATTTGTTCTGCAATGTGGCGGCGGCGGCGATATGTCTCATTTATTTGATCATACCAAGATTGGTCACAATCGAGTGCCTTGGCCGCAGCAAGCATCATTGGCCGGAACTGACCTGAGTCGATATTTGATTTAACACGTAAAATCCATTCAATGAAATTCTTATTTGATGCAACCATTGCAATACGCCATCCTGCCATATTGTGAGATTTGCTCAAAGAGTTTAATTCTATGGCAATATCTTTGGCCCTGTCTATACAGAAAATGCTTAAAGGAGTGTCGTTAAGTATAAAGCTGTAAGGATTATCGTTGACAATTATGATGCCGTGGCGTTTGCCAAAATCTATAAGTTTTTGGAACAAGTCTCTGCTTGCCCGATGCCCAGTAGGCATATTTGGATAATTGACCCACATTAATTTAATATTTTCCAAAGGAAGGGATTCAAGTGAGGCAAAATCGGGTTCCCAATTGCTCTGCTCAGTAAGGTCGTATTTATAGATTTTAGCACCGGCAAGTTGACTCACCGCAGTATATGTCGGGTACCCAGGATTGGGAACAAGCACTCCATCGCCTGGGTTTACAAAAGCGAGCGTCGTGTGCAAAATGCCTTCCTTTGACCCTATTAATGGCTGTATTTCGGTCGTTGGATCGAGTGCTATCCCGAAATACCTTTTATACCAATTGGCAAATGCCTGTCTTAATTCGGGAATGCCAGTATATGGTTGGTAACCATGTGTATTGGTACGACGAGCTTCATTGCACAAAACTTCAATCGCATCAACTTGAGGCGGACGGTCGGGGCCACCTATGCCAAGGGATATTATATCAAGGCCTTGTGCATTAAGCTTGGCTATTTCCCTCAATTTTCGGGAGAAATAGTATTCCTTGACTTGTGAAATTCGGTCGGCCGGTTTTATGTCAATCTTGTTCATGCTACAAATTCGTTATATTCTCCTAAAATTTTGAATTCATTTATAAGTGGCCTTACGGCATCTATCGATTGGCGATAGCGAGTATAGTCGTTGAATGTGAGATTTACGTAAAAGCGATATTCCCATTCACGCCCTATAATTGGCAAGGACTGTATTTTCGACAAGTTGATGTCGTAAAATGAAAAAATGGTAAGTATTTTCGATAGGCTACCTTGAGTGTGGGGCAATGTAAATACCAATGAAGCCTTATTTATTTTATCATTTTTGATAAGATATGGGGCTTCGAGGGGGTCGGCGAGGATTAAGAATCTTGTAGAATTGCGTTTATTTGTTTGAATATTTTCCTCAAGTATTTCCAATCCATACAGTTTTGCTGCATATTCACCACAAATCGCACCTACGCCATACAAATTTTTTTCAGCAATTTCTTGTGCACTGCCTGCCGTATCGTTTTGTTCCACTATTTTCAAGTGTGGGTGTTGGCGCAAAAATTGTTCACATTGCAATAAAGCCATGGGGTGGGAGCGAACTTCAGATATTTTTGTTATCGATTGTCCTGGTAATGCCGCAAGAACATGGGAAATGTGCATTTTATATTCGCCCACTATCGACAAATTACTTTTGCGCAACAATTCATGGTTTTGCAGCAGACTGCCTGCAATGGTGTTCTCGATGGCAAGGGTGCCGATAAGAGTGGCATCGTTGCTAAGGGTTTCAAACATTGATGAGAATGTTTCACAGGGAATGGTTTCGATTTCTTCACCTTCGAAATATTGCCTTGCGGCAGCTTCGTGAAAGCATCCCGGCTCTCCTTGTATTGTGACACGTTTCATGCGTTTTATAATATTAATAAAAAAATCCCGCCATATTTTGTTATGGCGGGATTTCATATCTTGTTAATCATTTTCTTGTGTAAATAATTTTATGCACATAAAACCTCGCCTTTATTTTTATTAAAATAAAAGTAAAAGAAAAAGCTATATGCAAAAAATCGGCTCATAAAAATTCGTTTTGATGATGCAAAGATATATAATTGTTTTTAAAAACAAATGATTTTTGAAAAATATTTCACTTTAATGTTGAGAAAAATGTTGTTTAGTTCGTCCTGTCATCGTTGCTGTCAGCATCTTTCCCATTTTTTGCATAAGTGGTGTATGTGTTTGCATCTTCTTTGGCAGCTTTGCGTTTCTCCATATATTTCAATGTGAAATGCAGCAAGACTATTATGATTAGCGTTGCTGCGATTATTCCGAAGTAATAAAAATACCGGCCTGCCTGTAGATGAGGTAACCCTATGTATGCCATTACAGCTAAGTATGCCAATAGTATCAAGGGTACAAATGTTGATTTTTTAATTTTCATCTTCTTCAACAATATATTTCGATTCTTCGGGTTTGAAAGTCTGTGAGTTTAAATAATTGTATATTCGCAAACAAGCCCATGCATCGATTGCCGCATATTCTTTTTGGGCTTCTGTTAGAGTCTCCGCTTCCCAATTTGACAGCCGCTGGCCTTTTGATATTCGTTTGTCAAATAGTATTGCATATATTTTTTGCAGGCTAGCGTCAGAGATATTATACTGTGGAACCATTTTTTGCAAATCTACAAATCCCGACATATTAGCATTGTACCCTTTGTGTATGACACCAAAATCGTCTTTCAAAGAAAGACCGACCTTTGTGATTTTTTCATTCTCAAGGAAAGAACGCAACGAGTCGGGCATACCTATTTTGTTGATACGAAACAGGTAACAATCGTCCATGGTGGAAATTTGCATAAGTGCGACATTGTGAGAAACGCCCTTTTTAAACGAAGGCCGCGTTTCGGTGTCGAATCCAAGTGTAGAGGAGCCATTGAGTTCTTCAAGGGCTTTGTTTAGCTTGGGCAACGTGTCTATAACGTGTATTCTGCCATTGAACGATACGCGGTCTAGTGTCGATAATTGTTCTTTGCTTATGGAAATTCTCATTGCCATAATTATTACAATGTTTGTGGCATTACTAAAAATTGTGTGGATTGAGAATGGGCTGAGAAGTATTCTCTCATAAATTCTTTATTGTCAGCAGCTATTACTGGGTCTTCGTCGAAAAAAGGATTATATATGACGTAACGCAAAGGTATGTTATGTGCCGCCAGAGCTTCAAATGAAAGCAGGGTGTGGTTGATTGAGCCAAGAGACCCGTTGGTAACCAATGCTACAGGATAGTGCCTATCTTGTATGTAATCGATTGTCAAATATGTTTTTGTCAATGGAACCATTAATCCACCGGCACCTTCTACCAGCACCACGTCAAATATCGAGGCCAATGTTTCGGTGGCATTGTTGATTTTGGCAAAATCTATGGATATATGGTCGATTGCTGCGGCAAGGTGTGGGGAGGCAGGATATGACAAAATAACTGGCGATGTAATATGCCTTTGGTCATATTCATTATACCCAGTGTGCATTATATGACGATGCACAGTTATATCTTCCGACATATCGGTATTCCCGGTTTGAATTAATTTTTGCGTCATGACATTTTTGCCTTGAGCCGCAAGCATATTGGCAAGCCATCCAGTGGCATAGCTTTTGCCGACATTGGTGCCTATTCCGCTTATAAAAATTATATTGTCTGTCATTTATTATTTATAGCTATAATATATATTGGGTTGTATGTAAGTTGGAATTTGCCATCGACTGATTTGTATGAGCTTAGAAGATGCCTAAGCACACTGCCGGGAACATTCTTGGAACTAACGGAATTGACGCCAGTCGATTGAATGTGCCTTAACACTTGCAAAGGTGTGTCGAAAAGCATGGTTTCATATTCTTCGCTTAACAAAACGATGTCAAAGTTACGCTTTATTTCGTTATTATACCAGTTTGAATCTTTATAATTAAGGGATATTTTGATATAGTCATTTATTTCTTTCATATTGTATATGCCGAAAGTGGATAATACGAGTGCTCCTTGTGGCTTTAGCCACTTGTGTGCCTTATGGAAGAATTTGGGCAAGTTCTCGAACCACTGTATTGCCGATGAAGAGACGATGTAATCAAATGAATTGTCGGGAAACGAAAGTAATTCGGCATCGTTTTCTATGAATTCGTAATCGGTGACATTTAAATTGAGCGTAATTGTCGGTATATTACACAAGTCGTTGAGTACAAGTCTTGACGGAAATGCATTCTGTGCATAAAGACGAGTTAAAAAGCCCGTTCCGCAACCAATTTCAAGAATATTAGCATCTTGCCTTATACCGACAGTCACTTTCCACTTGTCATATAAAGAGCTGGCTATTTTCCGCTGGATAATTGCATTGTTATCGTAATTGCCGTTGAAACTATCGCTGAATTTTTGGCGAATAAGGTGTTTGTTGATGATATTCCTACTAATCAATGTTTCAAAATCATCAGGAAGGTGTGAGCCGGTTTCTTCTATTTCAAGTGTCTCGCACAATTCAGTCCAACCATTTAATTGGTTCTCGAATGGGAAAATAAGGTCGCATTTTGATGCAATGACTTTATTCCATACAATGGGTGCGCATTTGGAACTGGCTGTCGATGCATTGATATAAACCAACTCGTCATGCAGGGATTTTATAGTGCGGTTTGGCAAATGTGCTGTAAATTTACCAAATTGATTGCCGTCGCGGCAAATTCGCCTGTAAAATTTCATCAATGACCTTTCCGATAGATTTTTTAGTGTGGCACTAAACATCGCCTGAGGAATACCACGGTTGTCATCTATTGGGAATTGTGTTCCATTTATCGCCATTTTAAAAGTTATCGGCAAACTTGGATGCTCGTTGATGAACTGTGAGGCCGCAAAAACGCCAAAAGACCATGCAAACAAGTATATGCTTTGATAGCCATTGAATAGCGATACATCAATGTTGAAGTCTTCGTAATCCCATATAACGACTAAGTTGCAATGAATGTCAATGTTCCTGAACAACGTGGCATCCATTCCCCAACCAGTAAAAAACATAATCAATGATTTGTTGTCGCTATGTTTAGTAAATTCATATTTCATAGCAAAGTCTTTAAAGCATTGATTAATTCCATGATAACGGTTGATGAAATTCCGGCATTCAAGCTAAATCGAATACGTTCGGTTCCTGCTGGAACGGTTGGTGTGCGTATTGGCAAAGCAATATAGCCCATATTTAGCAGGCGCGTAGATATGTTGACTGCTGTGTGCGCGTTGCCGACGATGAGCGGAATAATTTGAGATTGGCTATGGCTTGCATATCCTGCCGATAAAATAAAATCGTTTAATTGCTTGCTTATATTTTTAAGATGCTCACGTTCTTTAGCCATATCAATAATTTGCCTGACCATGAATTGCGACCACTCGCAATTTATTGGAGGCAACATAGTGGAGAATATAAAACTACGGGCAGAATTAATCAGATATTCCTTAGTTTCGGCATTGGTGATAGCAAATGCCCCAATTGAAGCCCCAGCTTTTCCCAATGTGCCAATAATTATATCAATATCATTGATGATGTTATAATACTCGCATAGTCCTAATCCCCTTGAGCCAAATACACCAAAACCATGAGCCTCATCGACATATAGTCTAACTTCGGGACATTCTTTTTTTATTTCCACAAGTTTAGGTAAATCGCAAATGTCACCATCCATACTGAATATGGATTCTGTAATTATAAGGATGTCAGAATAATGTTCTCGGTGTGATTTGACTAAATTGTATAGCTGGTCTATGTCGTTATGCCTGTAACGCACGAATTTTGCACGTGATAGTATGATGCCGTCGATAATGCTTGCATGAACAAGTTTGTCACATAGTATCAGTGTTTGTTTGGTGCATAATGCAGGAATGATGCCACTATTTGCATGGTAACCGCTATTGAAAAGTAGCGCACTGCGTCCATACAAATTGCCAAGGAATTGTTCAAGATTGATGTAACTATGCTGGTTTATGGCAAGCAATCGCGAGGCAGACGATGTCATAGAGGTGGTATGCCCACTATTATTTTGCAAGAATCGTTTAACCATACTTGGCATTTGAGCCAATCCTAAATAATCGTTTGATGACAAATCGATCAATCCTTTGCCCGACAAGTCGGTGCGTATGGTTCTTAAATTCCCATTATTGCGAAGGGCATCAAGCCGTGTTTTTATCTCGTTCATTCAGGTTTGATAATTTCCAATAATTTAATAATCAGTGTCGTTAATTCTTCATCACTAATAATGAATGGGGGCATTATATAAACCAAGCGACCAAACGGACGCACCCAAATGCCGCGGCTTACGCATTGCTCTTGGAAAATGGCAAGGTCAACTGGGTGTTTCATTTCAATAACACCTATTGCGCCCAATACACGAACATCGGCAACATTTGAAAAATTACGAGCCTGCGACATGAGATAAGCCATTATACTCTCAATATGAACCACTTTGCGTTGCCAATCGTTGCTGAGCAATAATTTCACCGATGCAGTAGCAACAGCGCAAGCTAAAGGATTTCCCATAAAAGTTGGGCCGTGCATCATCACACCAGCCTCGCCTTGTGAAATAGTGTCGGCTACTTGTTTTGTAGTGGCTACTGCGCTCATAGTCATATACCCTCCTGTCAGGGCTTTGCCTATGCACATTATGTCGGGCATCACGCCAGCATGTTGCCATGCAAATAAGTGACCTGTGCGGCCAAAACCTGTGGCTATTTCATCAAAAATGAGATATATACCATATTTATTGCAGAGTTCACGGGCTTTAATCAGATAGTTAGGGTGATAAAACCTCATGCCGCCTGCACCCTGCACTATGGGTTCGAGGATTAATCCTGCAATTTCGCCATGGTGATTGGCAATTATTTGTTCCAATTCGGTAGTGCAGCTTTCGTCCCAAGTATCATAGAAACGACATGATGGCGCAGGAGCGAAATACCTGACGTTTAATGCCGGCCCGAAAAGGCTGTGCATTCCGGTAACTGGGTCGCAGACCGACATTGCATTCCAAGTGTCGCCGTGATACCCAGACCGTATGGTTACAAAATTAGTCTTTTTTGTTGAATGGTATTTGCTTATGCTTGCCTGCATAGCCATTTTCATAGCAACTTCCACTGCAACCGAGCCAGAATCAGCATAAAAAATATTGTTCATGTTGGGCGGCAGAATCGACAACAACAATTTTCCCAATTCTATTGCCGGGGTATGCGTCAGCCCCCCAAACATAACGTGCGACATACGGTCGATTTGTTCTTTTGCCGCTTGGTTAAGCACTGGATTGTTATATCCGTGTACAGCAGCCCACCAGGAAGACATTCCGTCGATTAATTCAGTACCGTCTTCCAATACTAATTTTACGCCATGAGCAGAGGCGACTTTGTATGTGGGCAAAGGGTTTATTGTTGATGTGTAAGGATGCCACAAATGATCGTGGTCGAATTGGTCGAAGTTCATTTTTCTATAATATTTATATTTTAGGATTGACAACCCGGTCGCCAAGATACTTGGCAAGCTGTGAACGCAATGCGAAAAGTTCTTGCATGCGTTTTAATAGTGCTTTTTCGGTTTCGGAGTTGCCATTGTTAATTGCATTGAGTTGTTTTTGTATGTCTTTAATTTGGCATAATATCAAAGCTGATTTCCAATTATATATGGCTTCGGGAATAAGGACAGTCAATTTGTCAAATTCAGTTTTTAACTTATAAAATTTTGTGTGTATTTTGCTCAAATGATGCTTTTCGCTGATGAGTTCAATGGCAGTCTGCCTCACACCGTCATCTTCGCAAGAACACAATGCCTTTTCAAGATAATTGTTTCTGTAAGCTATAATTTGCTCCTTGCGAAATTGCTCTATCTCATCATTCAAGCGACCTTCTCGCTGCTTTATTTCATCAAGGCTTTGACATTCAAGACTGATGCGTGAAATTTCTTCATCATGCCTTTGCTGGCATTGATGGTCCAAATTTTTTATGAATTGTTGCAATGCATTGTAGAAGTCGCTTATCAGATTGCGCGATTGTTCAAATATTTTGGCGAATATGTGATTGTTGAATTTTATATTGTCCATCGACAATTCGCTATCGACATATTCGAGTAGGGTAAGACGTATGGGATTGCCTTGCTCATCGATTGAGTCGCAAAAATCGCTCATGCCATATTTTAGGATATATCTTACGACGGTTTCTTCGTGTGGATATAACAGTTTTGAGTAGCTTTGGTCGTCGGCATCATGTTTGTGCGCAATGGTATTGTTTTGCGCGTCAATTTGCGAATGTGCGCTATCAGGTTTGCCGGCATCAGTAGTTGTGTTCGCTTTCTTTTGGATGTCTTTTTTCCTGCTGTCTAAGATATTCTTTTCAATAGCATTTTTCAAGACCTGCTCATCGATACCAAACAACCGGCTGCACTCCTGAGTATAAACCGAACGATTTATGGGGAATGGAATGACTGATATAGATTTCACTACGTCGGTTATGACTTCCGACCGTTTTATAGGGTCATTTTCACAACCTTGTAACAAAATGCGTATTTTGAATCGTATGAAATCTTCTTCATGCGTATTAATGAACTGCTGTATTTCGGTTGATGAATGTTTCCTTGAAAAACTATCAGGGTCATCGCCATCGGGCAACAACAGCACTTTGATATTCAAACCTTCGGCAAGCAATAGGTCTATACTTCTCAACGATGCTTTTATGCCTGCCGAGTCTCCATCGTAAAGGACTGTTATATTATTTGTAAAACGATGTATGAGCCTGATTTGCCCCTCGGTGAGAGATGTTCCCGATGATGCTACAGTATTCTCAAATCCCGACTGGTGCATGGATATCACATCGGCATAACCTTCTACCAAGAAACATTTGTCTAACTTGGTTATTGCATGTTTTGCTTGATATAATCCATACAATTCGTTGCTTTTTTTGTATATAAGCGATTCGGGCGAATTTACATATTTGGCTTTGTCGTGTTTTAGCGTGCGGCCTCCGAATGCAATTATTTTTCCAGCTAAATTAAGTACCGGAAACATGACACGCCCTCTAAAACGGTCATACCCCGAGCCATTGTTGTCGGCAATGCAAAGTCCTGTTTCAAACAGATATTTTGCATTGAAACCTTTGGTAATTAAGGTTTCATATAAGTCATTCCGTTTGTCGAGCGAATATCCAAGATGAAAACGGTGTATCATCTGTTCAGAGAAACCGCGTTCATTGAAATAGGCGAGGCCTATGTTACGACCTTCAGCTGTATTTAACAAATTGTTTTCAAAATGCTTATTGGCATTCTCGTTGACAATAAGCATACTTTCACGATCGGATTGCTCGATTTTCTCTTCATCGGTTAACTCTCGCTCGTGTATCTCAATATGATATTTATTGGCCAAATATTTAAGTGCTTCATAGTATGAAAGCTGTTCGTGCTCCATTATGAAGTTGACTGGGCTGCCACCTTTCCCACAACTAAAACAATGGCAAATGCCTTTAGCTCGCGATACGCTAAATGATGGCGTTTTCTCGTTATGGAAAGGACATAAACCCACATAGTTGGCTCCGCGCCGTTTCAGGCTTACGAAGTCAGAAACCACATCGACAATATCGGCCGCATCGAGAATTTGTGCAACAGTCGCTTTATCAATCATTCTATTGGATTTAGCGAATGCGAAGTTAACAATAATATTGTTACATATATAGGAAAGCCTGTTTAAAAACCCATAAATATATGGGATTCTAAACAGGCCTGTGTTTTTCCTTTTTGGTAATTTCAGAAATCGATATTTCTGCTATGAATCTTCCGAGTTAACCACATATTCATTAAAGTCCATATCAGAATGTCGGCAATAAGCAATATATTGATATTTATATATCTTGAAAAAAGAATGTTCAAAACACTAAAAATTGCCGATATGGTCACGATAGAAATCATAGCAGGGCGTTGTTGCATTCCGATATCCAACAACTTATGATGTATGTGGCTCTTGTCGGGCATAAACGGGTTCTGTTTTTTCTTTAAACGGTGAATGAATACCCTCACAACATCGAAACAAGGGATAATTAGTGGGGCAAAGGCTGTTACCGTCACTTCACTAGCTTCACTGTCGGGATAAGTTCCCGATGCTATAAGCTTAATGGACAAATAGCTAAGTAGCATTCCTATTGTCAAGCTGCCAGTATCGCCCATGAAAATTTTCTTTTCTTTTTCAGCGTTACCAAATACGTTGTAGTAAAAGAAAGGTATCAATACTCCCCATGTTGCAAATGCAATCATGGCGTGTAGATATTGATGATGGACGATGAAAGCCGAGCCATATATGAAAATTGCAACGCTGCTAAGGCCGGAAGCAAGTCCATCGATACCGTCAATCAGATTTATGGCATTTGAAATGAACACAACCATCAATACAGTCAATGGATAACCGATGTATGGCGGTATTTCGTGTAATCCAAGTATGCCGCCGAGATTGTTTATCCACACACCACCACAAATCAACATGACAGCGCTAATTATCTGAACGACAAACTTTGCCCGGTATTTTACGCCTATCAAGTCATCAGCTATGCCTACCAAGTAGAGAGTCAGCACCGCACAATAAAGGAATAGTATTTCGGGGATAAGTGTTCCGACATATATTTCTTGTAATTGCCAGCTATTGCCTGTTATTATATCTATGCCTAACGCTAAGCATAGCGAAAACAATATTACAGGCTTGAATGCTATGCCACCGAGCCGCGGTACGCTACTGTGGTGTATTTTTCTTGCATCAGGGACATCGAAAAGCTTTTTCCTAAACGAAATCAATAATATCTTAGGAATTATTATTCCGCTGAATACCACAGCACAGGCCAACACTAAAACATAATTCAATATCCAAAACGTTGACATAACTACTTATTGGAAATATATTTAAAAGTTTTTTTAGAACCCTTCAAGGCCAGCCAAATAAATGATTCAAGGATATGCTATCCTATAAAACAGCCCGGAAAGGAACTCAATTTTATTCATACTATTACATTATTGGCAATGCCAATAAATGCTTTTATTCATACTACTGCATTATTGATATGCTACAATAAATGCTTGCTTTTCACGCACAAAAATATGCAAAAAATTACGAATATCCAACAAAAGAATCTTTTATTTTAAGAATTTCGGAGCATACAGCAATATGCCGAAATTTATGCCAAAATTCCAGTTGCGTGCAGGATAGCTCAAGTAATTGCAATAAATACTCAAAGAGGCAAAAGGGAAATTATATACTAATGATGCTTCACCCATGTAATTAATATCATTTAACCATCCGTCGTGATACGGAACATGGTTTGTAGTTTCGTAAATTTTGCGGATTGGGGCGAAGGCATAAAATTCGGTCCTAAATTGCAAGCTATTGGTTATTGTCCAAATAGGCAACAAACCTGCTGCAGCAAAAGAGTTGCTGCGAAATGCCACGTTGAAATAATTCTGCGTGGAAGGTGTTGGGGAAAAAGCAGTTGATTGAACCAACGCTGCTGTGTAATTTGCTCCAAGAGGGCGTGATGATGCAACAGCATTGGCCTTTATGCCTAAAGTGAAATGGTTTGTTACGTTTATATATTTATCCCACAATAATTCACCTTGTAGCCATCCAGCAGTTTCGCTATCGGTAGCAGATGTTTCATTTTCGGCTATTTCATTTTGTTGGTATGAATTGCTGCCATAAACTCCAGCAACACGTATTTTAAATCTGTTACCCGAGGTAGGATACATTTCATGGTTGAGTGAATTTTTGTCAAATGTGGCTTCTACCTGCCCCAGCTTATAATGGGCTTCGTCTTGTTTGGTATTGGAGAAATCAATTACGTTGCTTTGGTAAAAACGATCTTTCAAATGTGCATATCCTACAGCGATTTCAAATTTAGATTGCCTACCTGCCGCTATCATATATTTAAGGCGGATATATTTTTCGTAATTAATAATAAAAGTGGGCAGCTCACTTTCATAAAACAAAGCATCGCTCTCATAGAATTTTTGTTTCGACATTACCCCTTCGAGTTTTATGCAGGATGGAATAGAGGTTTTAAGGGCAAATTTTGCTTGTAAGGCCCCGGCATAATAACTTTGCCCAATCCACCCTT
This sequence comes from uncultured Muribaculaceae bacterium, assembly GCA_944320595.1. Lineage (GTDB taxonomy): Bacteria > Bacteroidota > Bacteroidia > Bacteroidales > Muribaculaceae > Avimuribaculum. The sequence goes on from CALUIB010000039.1 coordinate 60,122, forward strand.
GTAATGAAGCATCGAACGAATTGTAACTTAATGTGTTATAATTGGCCGATAGGAATATCATACTATTAGTCGAAGAACTCAACCAACCTCCAACACCTGCCGATAGTGGATTTTTCATATTTGCCCGCAATTGCAAGTCAAACATTTTTGAGTGCCTATTATAAGTGGCTTCGGGAACAAAATCATTGAGTTTGCCAGTCGAAATAGCCCTATAATAAGCAGTTTGGGCATCTTTGATGCTGGTAGTGTCATCATTATTCCTTATGAAAAGGCTGCGTAGGTATTCATTTTGCCGGTTACTGCCTCCAGTTACTGTTACATTTCCAAATGCAACTTTTGGCGTGTGGCCTTTGAAAATGGAGCGTGATAATTGGCGGGATGCCTTGTCGGTGCGTTTTTGTGTATTATTTTTAATGGAGTCAATCATTAGCAATGCCTTGTCATACCCTCTCCTATATATTGAGTCGGCTTTAGGAAAGTCAAGTATATTGAACTCGCGTAGCACGACATCGATTTTCACACCTTCGCCAGGCGCAATATCGGTGTAATTGTTTTGGACAATCATGCTCTGCACTTGCTTTATGATGTTGTCCACATCGGTCTCAGGCTCTCCAGCATTGACATCTACGCCGATAATAAAATCAGGAGAAAATTCTTCGCGCATCACATCAACTGGAAAATTTTCATAAATTCCGCCATCAAAAACTGGGATGCTATCGATATATTGCGGCTTGTACACAATAGGGAAACTCATGGATGCTCTTATGGCTACCCCCAAGCTACCCTCTTTCATGACCAATTTTTTCTTATGGAACACATCGGCGGCAACACACCTGAAAGGAACATATAGACGGTTAAAATCACCTGCGCACTGCGCCGTGTAAGGCGAAAAAAGTTCCATGAATGCAAAATTCATTGGCAATGGGTTTATTAGGCTCGAAGGTAAAATATTTGCCTTAACCGCGGAAGAGTCGGCATTACCAAAATTTATATGGAACATTGCCGGTGAAGGTTCTTTTTTGTCAAAATAATATGTGAGGTCGTTGTTGACGACACCCATTGACCAATCGGCAAATCCGTCGGACTTAATCAAGCCAAGCATCTCTTGTGGGGAGTATCCAGCGGCATATAGGCCACCTATTATGGCTCCCATTGAAGTACCTGTAATGTAATCTATAGGAATATCATTATCTTCCAAAGCCTGTATTACGCCAATGTGGGCAATACCTTTGGCTCCGCCACCACTTAAAACGAGGCCAATGCTTTCGGCCATTGCCATAAATGTGACGCAAAGTGAAATTGCCAATATTCCTATCCTGTTCATGCAATTCTCAAGTGTTTATGAAAGAATCCTTAAACCCGAGGAAGTAGAGCACCCCATCGAGGCCAATCGTTGAGATGCTTTGTTGTGCATTTGCCTTGACTTTGGGCTTTGCATGATAGGCTATGCCTAATCCTGCGGTTGTGAGCATTGGCAAATCGTTTGCTCCATCTCCAACAGCAATCGTTTGAGCAATGTTGATATTCTCGACTTGGGTTAATAGCTTGAGCAGTTCTGCCTTTCGTGTACCATCGACAATATCTCCAACGTAATGACCAGTGAGTTTTCCATCGATAATTTCGAGTTCATTTGCATATACATAATCTATGCCGTACCGTTGTTTTAAATAATTTCCAAAATAGGTGAAACCGCCCGAAAGTATTGCAATTTTGTAGCCAGTTCGTTTCAATACTTTCATTAATCGGTCGGCACCTTCAGCAATAGGCAGATGCTCGGCAATATCTTTCATGACTGATTCGTCAAGTCCTTTTAGCATAGCCACCCTGCGGGTAAAACTTTCCTTGAAGTCGATTTCTCCACGCATGGCACTTTCGGTAATGGCTCGCACCTCTTTGCCAACGCCTGCCCGTTCGGCCAATTCGTCGATTACCTCAGTTTCAATTAAGGTGGAGTCCATATCAAAGCATATAAGCCTACGGCACCTGCGGAATATTGTGTCTTCTTGCAGCGACAAGTCAAAATCGAGTTTGTTGGTAAGTTGCATGAAGTCGCGTTGCATTTTGTCTTTATCGAATGGTGTTCCTCTTACAGAAAATTCAATGCACGTTTTGCCACCTACGGCTCCCTCCTCGTTTAGAGGCATGCGCCCTGTTAGTCGCTGTATCATATCGATATTAAGCCCCTGTTCGGCCACTATCGCAGTAACCGATGCTATTTGTTCAGCCGTTATACGGCGGCCAAGTATGGTAATAATATACCTGTTTTTCCCTTGCAGCCCTACCCATTCTTCATAATCATTGACCGAAATAGGGGAGAAGCGTATTTGCACGTTCATTTCAGCTGCCTTGAAAAGCAATTCTTTCATAATGTCGCCGCTGCGGTCGCTTGCTGTTTTAAAAAGCAACCCCAGTACGAGCGTGTGATGAATGTCGGCTTGTCCTATATCAAGTATTGATGCTCCATATTTGCCGAGTATTGCGGTAAGAGCCGATGTGACCCCAGGCCGGTCTTGTCCTGATATATTTATTTGTATGAGTTCCAAATTTTGAGGTTCTGCCATATACATTTTAATTAGTGATGTATCGTACTTTGCTATTCCACTGCCAAAATTACTAAATATCATTGGAATAATCGAACAAAATGAGCAGATTAACGCAATAGAAATTGAGATGTTAGTAGTTAGAGGTAAATTTAAAGGTCAAATTGCAACACGATGATGTCGGCACGAAACAGGTGTTCCAGTTCCGCATACACATTGGGATTGTAAACAATGCCAACGAGAGGGTAGCAAGTTTGTGTTTTGCCGCTTGCTATCCTCTCGCTAGTCGATAATTGGATTCAGAGCAATGGCAGCACTACCGTGAACATGAAATCCGACTTCATCACTTCGATGTGCTTGCCGTGAATGCGGTATTACTGTTCCAAGTTATCCAGCCCCATGCGGTTCTTGCTCACCGAACTGCGCAATTGCAGGTTGTTGATCACCGTCACATTTTCTTCGCTGATGCGGAATTGTTTCATTAGCCCGAAAATATTCCTTTTTCTTCTATTGTTTTAATTAAAGTCTAATCATAGCCACTCCAATTATCATCAGCGCAATGCCGACAAACTGAACCGGAGTTATCTTTCTTTTCATTGCTCCCATCCAGCCATGACCTTCCATCAGAAAGCTGAGTGCCATCTGTCCGAGCAGGAGCGCCATAAAGAACGCTCCGACTCCAATCTGCGGTATCAGCCAAGCGTTGCCGAATACAGACATTGCTCCATATATATCGTCCAGCCACATCCACCTCGGATTGCCTTTGGCGAAAGCCCCACACACACGACGTATTTTCCCGTTACCGACACAGACCGCCGCAATGACGGCGGTAACTATCAGGAACGATACGGTGGAAGCCTGTACTGCCGAGCCGAAGCATACGCCCAACCTCCGTAAATCGTTCCGAAGGATGCCATCAGGCAGCCCGCAACGATGCCTGTGAGTTGTTGTATGGCTCAAATAGCTGTTGCTTTGTGGCTCAAATCCACATTAACGCCAAATGTTTTCACGAATAAGTGCTTGGCGATTAAAGTAGTGTGACTTTATTGATTGATCATTTGAGAAGATGTTGAACGCCGAAACAACAGGTGATAATGACCATGAACTTTGTTACCTACACCTAAGAGAAATGAGAAAAGCTCATATAAACCGAAAACATATAGTATTTTACGGAATATTTTCGCATATAAAGTTATTTTTTTGCTCATTTTCTGAGATAATAGCAGCCATAGTTTTAACAGTCATATCGAACGCATCAATTTGTTAAAATATGCCGTAAAACATATTTGTGTGGCACAATGAAAAGCTCGTCCCATTCGCGCTCTTAACGTATTAAGATAATAAAAGTTTAAAAGTTAATACAGCAACCGATTCGGCGTTTCACAATTAACTCTTTTACAAATAATTAATTCGGCTATCGTTTGTCGATGTTTTGCAGTACGAAATATTTGCATTAATTTTGCAGTGTTTTAGGTTGCCACTACGTGAAGTAATTCACACATTTAGAGAAAAGTTGTAATGTGGCATAAGAACGCCGAAACTCGGCGGGGGTCTTTTTCCGAGTATGCTCGCAAACCGACCTTTATTGTTTATTTAAATTGTAACTAATGAAAAAATTTCTTTTGACTGTTGCCAGTGCACTTGTATTATTGGTGGTTCCGTCGGCCTATTCTCCGACAGACACAATCATTGGAAAAGATGCTCCAAATTTTGAAGTGGTTAATGGCAACAGAGTGGTTGAGATTGAGAAACTAAAAGGCCGTTATATCTTATTATCGTTTTGGTCTTCAGTCGATCCAAAGTCAAGGTTGGCAAACAAGGCATACAACGATGTTGCGGCTGAAGAGACTGCTGCTATGGAATATGTGGCAATTAATCTTGACCCATCAGCAAAGGTATTTGAAGAAATTGTGAAAATTGATGGCCTCAATGCCATAAACCAATTCCGCCCCAAAGCCGACAATACTTCTTTAATTGAGGATGGTTACGGGTTGCGTAGCGGTTTTGTAAGTTTCCTTATCAATCCGAAAGGGGAGGTGGTAGCACAAGACCCCTCTATTGATGAAATTAAAGCCTTGGTTAAGGCTTGATTCCCAATGTACGCGGGATAAGCGGGCGTTAGAAAAGGGCTAATTGGGCAGTGTTTTTGATATGAACTGGCAATACTTCGGGCTTGTTGTCGAAGAATGATTAGCAAGCCCCTCACAGAGAGTAGCCGTATCGGGTCGTTTCATTGCATTGCTGTTTTTTTTGGTTTGTCATTTGCGTTTTATTCCGCCTTTTAGATATGAAAAGAGGGTGTGTCAAAATTTCGGCACACCCTCTTTTGGTAATAATTATGTTCTAGCGCTGTTATTTTACAACCACTTTGGATATTGTATCGGCAATACGCACAATGTATATGCCAGTTTCCATTTCGATATTAGCGTTTTCGTTAATAGTCTCACTTCTTAGCAATTGCCCGGTTATGCTATACACATTTACTGTGCCTGTATATCCATTTATGGCTATTGAGCCTGTGTTGCCGTAGATGGTTCCTATGTTGTCGTTGATATTGTTTACCGATACGTGTTCTACTTTGTCGCTAGTGAAAGTGACCGTGATGGGAAGATTATTGTCAACCCATAAAACATCGATCTTGAAGTCGATTTTGCCGTCAGCGGATATTGTGCCATTGATGTCAACATTGGCAGTGATGTTGCCGCCCATCAATTTCATTCCACTAACAGAACCTTCGTAAACCGTGTTTCCGTTTTCGATTGTCATCGACACATTTTCTACTACAATATCTCCGAGTGGGAGTGTCGCGCCTGCCATGGTTATTTGCAGGTCAGACAGGGTGAATGTGCAAGAGTTGTCGCCAGTTTGTAATATCTCGATAGCATCCTCTTGGTTATCTACTATCAATATACCTTCCATTTCCACATTCAAGTAACCAGAATATTCCTTAACCTCATAAACCTTGTTGGTGGTAAATGTCACTGCAATTGGAATGTCGGTTTCTCCATAGTGCCAAATAACATCAATCTTGAAATCTACCAAGTCATCACTGGTAATTGTTCCGTTGATTGCCACATCGGCGATAATCTCACCGTTCATTAATTGCATATTTTTAACCTCTCCGGCGTAAGTTTCAGTGCCATTCTCAGTGGCCAATGCCATGTTATCAACCACAATGTCGCCAAGATGCAAATCCATTGACAAGATGCTGAAATCGGGCAATGTGAACTTGCAGCTATTGTCGCCATAGTTAGCTATTTCAACCTCTTTGGCCTCGTTTGCAACTAATATTTCTTCGCCCATTGCGATGTTCAAGAACCCGCTATGTTTCTTGGTTGAAGTCACGGCTTTTTGTGAGCTGAATGTCACATTGATTGGCATATTGTTCCAAGTGACATTAATATCGAAATCAATGTTGCTTTCTGCGTCTATTGTGCCGCTGATATCAACGTCGGCTACTATCGATTGTAATTCAAGCCCCTTGACAGTTCCTTTGTATGTTTTAATGCCGTTGTCTTCGGTCATAGTTACATTTTCAACCACAATGTTGCCAAACGACATACTGCTGCCAAGGCTGAAGTTTGGCAACATGAATGTGCAGATGCCTTCTTCTACTACATCGATTTGTATCGTTGCTGCTTGGTTTTGCGCCAATGGCGACCCTGCCATCGAGATATTAAGATAGCCTTCGTGCGTTTCAGTAGAGATGGGGTCGGAGTAGGAGATGGTGTAAACATGTTCGGTTTCTCCATCAATATCCTCGCCGCCTTGGTTGGTGACGGTAATGGTGATTTTCTTTTCATCGGCATTCAAAGCCACTTTGGCTTCAGCGAACTTGCTTTTAGTGGTCGCAACTACTTCTTCGGCTGAAGTCGGTATCACTCCTACGACATTGTATTCGTATGTGTCATCGAGTAAGTTGATATTGCGTCCAGCAATAGACAGCTTGCTGAGGGTAGAGTAGTAAACAAGCGAAACGTCATCGACATTTAGAAAATTACCTTCTCCAATATTTTCGCGGGCATCAAAATAGTTTGCAGATGAAATCACAATATTTAGCATCTCTGGTGCTGCTGTTGTTGTCTCGTAGTTAATATCATATACGAAGTTTGTCCAATCCGTAAAGTCTCCGTCGATATATTCTTCTAATTTTGAAACTAATTCAAAATCTTCTGATTTTGTAACGCCATCAGTTACCATGCCAAGAACATCTCTGTCACGGTTCAGCATGGTAATTTCTTTAACATTACCAACTAAAGGCATATCCAGTCCTATTTTCATTTTGGACGAAGTTTCCCCTTTCCAAGAATATAGCAGGACTGTTGCTTTTTCTGTGCTATTAAGTTTCCCGCTAGTTGCTGTGGTTCCATGTGTGCGTTTTATCCACAGCGAAATAGCATCTGGTCGGTATGTGAAATTAATCCCACCATAAGAACCTCCATCGCTATCCTCAATATTTGAGCTGCCATAACTCCATGCTTCTCCAAGTGTGATGTAGGCAGGAGCTGTAGAGCCAAGGGTACCAATTCCGCAATAAATATTGGTTAAATTTGTAGAATAAGTATTTGCTTGTGTTTGGACTCTGTCTTTGGTATTTTGTACAACAAGTTCTTTTTCAACAAAAGACTGCTTGATGTTTGACGCACTCCACATGGGTGGTTGGTGGCCAACAGGTGTGTCTCCTCCGTTAGGATAGCATACTTCCCACAGGCCGTCAAATGAGCCAATGTCTTTAGTGGTAATTTCTTCATTTGCAACAGGCAACTGTTGCGCCATGGATATTCCTGAAAAGGCAATGGCCATGGCTAATAATGTGTAAACTTTCTTCATAAATTATAGCTGTGTTTGAGTTATAGTTCAAGCATAAAACGTGTGTTATGCGTCATTACCTGTTGTTATACAACAGATATAGTGGAGCAAAAGTAGCAAAAAAACTTGGGACAGCCGCAAGCTGCTGCGTATTATCACCAAAAAATATTCTAATTATACCATTTAGGGTACATATTACAAAGAACATTCTTTAAGATAAAAAACAAACAGTATTCTAAATCATAAGTCTTAATAAAGGCCAAAATAATACTATAATACATCCGCATATTTGTTTTATAATTGCAATTATGTTAAATAGACTTTGGCAAATTTAGGATTACCCCCCTCTATTGTATTTTTTGTTTTTTGATTCTGATCGAGCGACAATTTTTTAATGTACTGCCGATATTTATTTCTTCTGATTTTCCCTATATGGTATTACTGTTTGATATTGGAATCCAAGTATGTTGAAGTTATGATCGTACAGTAACTAAGGTCATTGCTGAAACGCTTTGAATGCACCAAACATAAAAATTTCTTGTCTCCACCTACTTCCAATAGTATTTGTTCTCATGAAGGGAAATATATAGCTGCAAAGGCTTTAACAGGTTATTTCCTATGTGCCTTAGGATTATCAGGGCAATTGAATACATAATCGCAAATATCGTATTGATTAACTTTTTCGTATGGAAGTGGTATTATATAATCGTCCTTATCAACAAGAAGTTTTATTTTATTAACTTCCTGCCTGACTGCTCGTTTTATTATCCTGTTGTACCATTTATGCCCTGTTTTATCTTTTATGATTGGTTTCTTTTTGCTACGACTCATATCAATGTTTTTTTTAGATAGTAAATATAGTGGTTTAATTGATTAAATCAAAAATCTTCCGCTCAAATTCATGAGCGGAAGATTCGGATTTGAAGTTTTTCATGGCATATTCGGTTCTTACAAACATTTCAAGCAGCATCGTAATATTTATGATGTTGCAAAGATACGTCCAGCATTGGGCAAAATTCTTTCGCTACAATGCTAAAAAATATTGTCAACATATAGAGATAGAAATCAAGCGAGGGATTTAATGTGTATTAAAAAATGCTTTTATTGTTATAGCTATCCCCTACATATCCCAATTAATGGCTATTTTTGTGAGAAAATAAGTAACATAAATAATGAACAAGATTATAAGCAAGGAGCATTTCTCTGACAAAGTAGTAAAACTCGTAGTGGAGGCTCCGTTGATAGCAAAATCACGCCGTGCCGGACACTTTGTTATTGTGCGATGTGGGGAGCATGGCGAGCGAATCCCATTAACAATTGCACAGGCCGATGTAAAGAGAGGCACAATAACATTGGTAGTACAACGTGTTGGTGTTTCAACCGAAAAAATATGCGCTCTTGAGCCTGGTGATTATTTGACTGATGTAGTGGGGCCATTGGGACAGGCTACACAAATAAGGAATTACGGTACTGTGGTATGTTGTGGCGGAGGAGTGGGTGTCGCTCCCCTACTGCCTATTTTAACAGAATACAAGAAAGCTGGTAACAGGGTGATAAGTATTCTTGCTGGGCGTACAAAAGACTTGGTGATACTTGAAAAAGAAGTTCGTGAATATAGCGACGAAGTTATAATTATGACTGATGATGGCTCGTATGGGCAAAAGGGTGTTATCACTGTTGGTCTGGAGCAAGTCTTGCAACGTGAGAAGATTGATTATGTGATGACGATAGGACCAGCCATAATGATGAAATTTGTGGCTTTACTGACAAAAAAATATAACGTACCTACCGAATGCTCCTTAAATGCCATAATGGTTGATGGAACAGGAATGTGCGGAGCATGCCGCGTGTCGGTCGGAGGAAAGACAAGATTCGTGTGCGTGGAAGGCCCAGAATTTGATGCACATGAGGTCGATTTCGATGAGCTTATGATGAGATTAAAATCGTATAATTAATGCAAAAACGGAAACAAGAAAATGGCAAATAGCAATATAGCAGAATCCCGAAACGACCAATGGCGCAATGAATTACGCCGCAGTATGACTGCAAAAGAGCGCACAGGCATACCACGTGTGAAAATGCCAGAATTAAAACCAGAATACCGCATTACGTGCAATGAGGAGGTAAATATGGGCATTACGGCTGAAATGGCAATGGAGGAGGCCAAGCGGTGCTTGGATTGCCCTAATCCACAATGTGTTACTGGTTGCCCAGTAGGAATAAACATCCCAAAGTTTATTAAAAATATTGAACGTGGAAATTTTGCCGAAGCTGCTGCTACGCTTAAAGAAACGAGTGCCCTACCGGCAGTTTGCGGTCGTGTGTGTCCGCAAGAAAAACAGTGTGAAAGCAAATGTATCCATCATAAGATGAAAAGTGAACCTGTGGCTATCGGATACCTTGAGCGTTTTGCTGCCGACTATGAACGCAGCAGTGGTAACTCTGCAAAGCCAGAGGTAGCTCCATCCAACGGCATCAAAGTGGCTGTAGTGGGGAGCGGTCCGGCAGCATTGTCATTTGCTGGCGACATGGCCAAATATGGATATGATGTCACGGTTTATGAGGCATTGCATGAAATCGGGGGCGTGTTAAAATATGGCATACCAGAATTTCGCCTCCCCAATTCGATTGTTGACCATGAAATAGATGGATTGCGGGCAATTGGAGTTAAATTTGAAAAAAACATAATAATAGGGAAAACTCTTACTTACGATGATTTGCATGAAATGGGATTTAAAGGCATATTCGTTGCATCGGGAGCAGGTTTGCCACGTTTCATGAATATTCCAGGAGAAAACCTCAATGGTGTGATGTCGAGTAATGAATACTTAACTCGCATAAACTTGATGGGTGCAGGAAAGCCTGATTGGGATACACCGGTGCTGACGGGGAAAAATGTGGCCGTAATCGGAGGAGGAAACACTGCCATGGATTCGGTGCGCACTGCCCGTCGAATGGGGGCGGAAAGAGCCATGCTTGTATATCGCCGATCGGAAGAAGAAATGCCTGCCCGAATAGAAGAAGTAAAGCATGCCAAAGAGGAAGGCGTTGAATTTATGACATTGCATAACCCTATTGAATATCGAGGAGATGAAACAGGACGTGTCAATATGATGAGACTACAGAAAATGCGTCTTGGTGAACCTGATGCTTCGGGACGCCGTTCTCCAGTTCCAATTGAGGGTGCAATTGAAGAAATTCCAGTAGATTTGGTTATTGTGAGCGTAGGGGTCTCCCCCAACCCGCTTGTTCCGAAATCGATAAGCGGACTCGAAGTCAGCAACCGCAATACTATTGTAGTGGACGCAGAAACTATGCGCTCGTCAATTAATGACCTATATGCTGGTGGTGATATTGTGAGAGGTGGTGCCACGGTAATCCTTGCTATGGGTGATGGTCGACGCGCAGCCGAAAACATGCATAAGGCACTTAGCAATGCCGCTGAATAACCCCATACTTTAATAATACAAAAAATCGGAGGACGCAATTTAACCGTCCTCCGATTTTTTGTATAACCAATTGCCTAATCTTTATTTGGTGTATCCCATACTTTGGTTTCCGTACAGGTTATCATGATAGATTGATCTCCACATTTCACACGGAATTCCCCTGCTTCAAGCGTCCATCTGTTGTCTATACCTACAAATGCAAGATCACTTGCTTTTATGCTCATAGTTACAGTTTTTGTTTCCCCTGGCTGCAACTCTACTTTTTCAAAATTGCGCAAACGTGAATTATCGGGCGACACACTTGCTACAATGTCACTCGTGAACAGCAAAACTGGTTCTTTGCCATCAATTTCCCCCGTATTTGTGACATCTACCGAGAACTCAATCACATCACCAGCTTTAAATTCGTATTTACTTGCTCGCAAGTTTGAATATTCGTATGTAGTATAGCTCAATCCATATCCAAACTGCCATTGCACATCGGTTTTCGCATCATAATTATACGCACCAGCCATTGTGGCAACATTCTCACATGGCTTATAGTCATAGGTCGAGAAACCGTTTACTTTGCTTGGATATGTTATGGGCATCTTTGCACTAAAGTTGACATCGCCAGCGAGTAGATTAGCCAAAGCATCTCCGCCATAATTACCTGGAAGGAAAATGTCAACCACTGCAGATGCCAAAGGCTCAATATCCTCAATAATTCGCGGACGACCTCCATTCAATATCAAAACTATGGGTTTCCCAGTTGACGCAAGTGCTTTTACCAACTGACGTTGATTAGCAGATAGAGTCAAATCTTTTACATTTCCCGGAGTTTCACAATAAGAATTTTCCCCTATGCAAGCAACAATCACATCGGCATTGTTGGCAGCAGCAACAGCACCCTCAATGTCGGTAGCGACATCTTGCTGCCAATTGCTGTTTGTGGCATCAGCAGTAACATATTCTACGCCTTCCACGAGTGTGACGTTGTTTTTTCTAAATTTATTACATAAAGCTTCATATATGGTATTATATTCCTCTGCAAACTCGTCGGTTTTATGCCCTTGCCAAGTATAAGACCAGCCGCCGTTAAGAGTGCGCATGGAATTGGCATTGGGGCCTGTAACCAATATTTTTGTTCCTTTGGCAATAGGCAACGTAGCATTATTGTTTTTCAGGAGCACTTGTCCTTCTTCAGCCACGCGCAAAGCAACATCCGCATGATTTGTGCTGCCAAAATCGGGAAAATCGGCAAAATTGTAAGTAGGCTGCTCAAACAGGTTCAAGCGATATTTCAACCGCAATATGCGTCGCACGGCATCATCAATGCGTTCCATTGCAACCGCTCCCTCTTCCACAAGTTCTTTGAGCAATGTGCAAAAATCAGTGCTATACGGGTCCATCGACATATCAATGCCAGCATTAATGGCTATGCGTATGGCATCTTTCTTCGAGGCGGCTATGTGGTCGCGAGAATATAAGTTAACAATGTCAGCCCAGTCGGTGACCACCATTCCATCCCAATTAAGGCCATCTTTTAACCAGCCTGTGATTAATTCCTTGTTGGCGTGCAATGGTATGCCGTCGTTGACGGCAGAATTTATCATTACCGACAATGCTCCTGCACGAGCCGCAGCAAGAAATGGAGCGAAATATTTCTCGCGCATATCGCGTGTGGTTATCGATGATGGAGTGCGGTCGAGGCCGTTTACAGCACCACCATATCCCATATAATGTTTCATGCAGGCTGCCACGTTGTATTTCCCAATATGGTTTGGATTGGAGCCTTGGAATCCAAGCACCGCTTGAGCTCCCATCTGCCCGTTTACGTAGGGATCTTCGCCATAACTTTCCCACATTCTCGACCATGAAGAACCCCGTGCAATATCCATTGTCGGAGTATATACCCATGGTATGCTTGCAGCCTTGGTTTCGTATGCGCAAATCTTGGAAACTTCAAAAGGTATATCTTTATTAAACGATGCAGCCTGGTTTATGGGTTGGGCAAATAAAGTTCCACCATCAACGTATGTAGTTCCATGTATGTGGTCAATTCCATAAATATTAGGAATGCCCAGTTCACTCATCGATATGTTTTGAATATCGTCAAGCAGTTGTTCATATACTTGTGGCGTTTGAGCCTGACCGTATGGAACATTCAAGAACGACCCTACTTTGTAAGTGGAAACCATTTCATTTAATTTCGACTTGTCAACTATGAATTTCCCGGCTTTGCCACTTGCATCATAGTCGGTTACAGTCTCAATCGTCAACTCACACATTTGCCCTATTTTTTCATCCAAAGTCATTTTGCTTAAAGTGCTTTCTACTTTAGTTTCGATTTCAGGATCAACAGGGATGCATGGTTTCACATCTTGCGCCATGCCACTAAGGCATATTGCCAGCGCAGATAAGCTGATTAATGTCTTTCGGTTCATGCTTCATTGATTTTTGATTATGAATATTTATTTATGGTTTCGCATATATATAATGCCTCCTGTCCTCCCACATTTGTGGAAATCGGCAGGCTGACCACGCTATTTGCCAAATTAACCGCCTTGGGCAATTGATTATTTTTATATCTTTGATAACATGGCTGCAAGTGAGGAGGAGTGGGATAATGCACATCGGTTTCTATGCCGTTGTCGAGCAAATAACTCCTAAAAGCGTCTCGATTTTCCACTTGCAACACATATTGATGCCACACTTGCTTGCAGTCATGTAATATTGTCGGCTTAACTACATGGCTTGTAGTTATATTTTTATCATATATCTCTGCTATATTAGCCCGGCGTGAATTTTCACTATCCACATATTTGAGTTTCACACTTAGTATTGCTGCTTGGATTTCATCCATACGGCAATTGAACCCACAGTATATATTATGATAACGGCGATCGGAACCATAATTTGCCAAAGCACGAACGGCATCTGCCAATTGTTTGTCGTTGGTTGTTATCGCGCCTGCATCACCAAGTGCGCCAAGGTTTTTAGTGGGATAGAAACTGATGCCCGCTGCATGACCCAATCCTCCAGTGATATTTGTTCCGTTAAGTCCTACCGTTGCACAGGTAGCACCAATGGCTTGAGCATTGTCTTCAATAATTTTCAAGTTATGCCGTTTGGCTAATTCATTCATTTCTAATGACCAACAAGGCGTACCATATAAGTGTACTGGCATTATTGCACGTGTGTGCGAAGTTATATGCTGCTCAATAAGAGAAATATCAAGGTTCATAGTTGCCAAATCTGGTTCGACAAATACAGGCGTAAGGTTATTGTCGGAGACCGCTAATACTGTTGCGATGTAAGTATTGGATGGCACTATAACCTCGTCTCCAGGAGTTATATATCCCAGCTCAATATATGCACGAAGTATTAAACGCAGTGCATCAAGGCCGTTGCTTACAGCTATGGCATAGGAGGTTTGGCAATATTGCGCAAGCTCATGTTCGAACATTTTTACGCTCTCACCATTAATGTACCGGCCTGAACGTATGGCTTTGCTTGCCGCAGCCACTAATTCATCCTCCCATTGAGCATTTGCTGTTTTCAGATCTAAAAAATTAATTGTCTTCATATATTTTGCCCAAAGTCAATTTTTTAAATTCATCGTAAGACCTAACGTAATCACTTTCGTCATATTCCTCGGAAGCTATAACTAGACATACTGCACCTGAGGAAAAATTATTTAACACACGCCATATTCCAGACTTTACAAGTACCCCTGTATTTGAGCGGTTGAGACTTATGATACGTTGATTAACGCCGTCATCAAGCATTATATCAAAACTGCCACACACGGCTATGATAAATTCCTCACAATCGTAATGGGAATGTCCACCACGTTCTTCACCTCCTGGAATATCATATAAATAATATATGCGACGTAGTTCAAATGGTAATTCGTTAAAATTTTCCACTACGCTTAAATTGCCATTCTCGTGGTGATGCTTATGCAGAGTAACAAGAGGACAATCCTTGACGCGTGACTTTTGGTGTGATTCAGATGCCATATTGTTTCCTGAATGATTTGAATTGTGCAAAATCTTCGATATAGTCATTTTCACAATATGGGTTTGAAGACAAGACTAAAGCTATAGAGTTGGTTGAAAAGTTATTGAGTTCCCTCCATGTTAAATGCGGCACATAAAGTCCGTAATAAGAGCGAGCCAGATGTATTTGACTTTTGGTACTGCCATCGCTATACACGACATCGAAACTGCCCGACAAGGCAACAATAAATTCATCTTGGGTTTTGAACGCATGGCCTGAACGCACTTTCCCTGCAGGAACGTCATATATCCAGTAAGCACGAGCTATTTTGAATGGAACATTCTTGAAACTTTCTATTACCGATAGGTTGCCACGCGGGTCACATATCTTTGGTAGTTCTATCAATTTAGGCTCACTTAATTTCTCCATTGGCCAATTTTATTAAATAATCGCCGTATGAATTCTTTTTCATTGGTTCGGATATTTCCAACAAATGAGCCGCGTCAATCCATCCTTTCCTGAATGCTACTTCTTCGAGCGATGCAACCATATAACCTTGACGGTTTTGTATTGTTTGAATAAAATTAGCCGCTTCAAGCATCGAATCTACCGTACCAGTATCAAGCCATGAAAAACCACGTCCGAGAGTTTGTACTGAAACGCGTTTTTGCCGTAGGTAGTTTTCATTGACCGATGTTATTTCAAGCTCTCCACGAGCCGAGGGCTTTACGTTTTTGGCTATTTCAATCACGTCGTTGGGATAGAAATACAATCCTGTAACAGCGTAATTAGATTTTGGATAAGCTGGCTTTTCTTCAATCGACGTAGCATTTCCATCGTTGTCAAATGCTACCACACCGTATCGGTTTGGATCTTTCACAGCGTATGCAAATAATGTTGCCCTGCGTTCTTCTTCCGTTCGCTTTCGTGCATCTTCGAGCATACGTGTAAAACTTTGCCCGTAAAAAATGTTGTCTCCAAGCACTAAGCACACATCGTCGCTGCCAATGAATGTGTCCCCTATTATAAATGCTTGCGCCAATCCGTCGGGAGAAGGTTGTTCGGCATATTCAAAATTCACCCCGATTGAGTCTCCGGTTCCCAATAGCCGTTTGAATGCAGGTAAATCATCGGGGGTTGAAATTATGAGTATATCCCGAATCCCACTCAGCATTAATACCGATATTGGATAATATATCATTGGCTTGTCATACAATGGTATGAGTTGCTTTGATATTCCTTTTGTTGTTGGATATAAGCGTGTACCGGCTCCGCCGGCAAGTACAATACCTTTCATACAGTTATGATTAAATATTAACGATTGCCATACATGGATTCATAATATTTCTGATAGTCACCACTTGTGACATTTTCCACCCATTCTTGGTTATCTAAGTACCATCTGATTGTTTTGATTATACCTTCCTTAAATGGCGTTTCTGGATACCACCCAAGTTCTTTGGCAATTTTTGTAGGGTCGATAGCATAGCGCATATCATGGCCGGGGCGGTCTTTTACATATTCAATCAAGTCGTCGTTGATGTCATCAATACTGCATTTTAACAAGTTGCGGTATTGAGGTTCATTGAGCATTATTTCATAGATAGTGCTGATGATTAATTTGACTATGTTAATGTTACATTCTTCATTGAAACCACCTATGTTGTACACTTCACCAATTCTCCCATTCTCAAGAACTTCGTCAATGGCTTTACAATGGTCACTTACATATAACCAATCTCTTACGTTCATGCCATTGCCATATACAGGCAATCGTTTCCCTTCAAGAACATTTTTTATCATGAGCGGAATTAACTTCTCGGGAAATTGGTATGGCCCGTAATTATTACTGCACCGGGTTATGTTGACAGGCAATCCGTATGTTTCATGATACGCCATTACAAGCATATCGGCACCAGCTTTTGAAGAAGAATATGGCGACCGCGGCGACAAAGGCGTTTCTTCAGTGAAAAAGAGTTTTCCGAAAGTTTTGAGGTCGGTTCTGTTTGCCACAACATTCTTCAAGCTTTCTGCCAAGTGAAGTGGTTGTGCACATTCATATTCAAGTGCTAGCGATCCGTAAACCTCATCAGTTGAAATTTGCAAAAACTTCTTTCCGGCTTTGTACATTGGCTTTCCTGAATCGTCGTTATGTACAAACCATGCTTTACGGGCAGTCTCAAGCATATTCTGCGTTCCAAGTATATTAGTTTCCAAAAACAAACGAGGATTGGTTATACTGCGGTCCACATGGCTTTCTGCTGCAAAATTCACCACATAATCGATATCGTATTTCGCAAATATGTCGGCAACTATTTTCTCATCGCCTATATCCCCTTTGACAAATTCAACATGAGGCAACTGCAATTCATTCTCGATGTTTTTTAGATTTCCGGCATAAGTAAGCATATCCAAGACAATGATATGCAAATTGTCAATTCCATGCTTACCTATTATGTATTGGACAAAATTCGAGCCTATGAATCCGGCTCCTCCAGTCACTAAATATGTTTTCATTGTATTTATTTTGCCAATTATTAAATTATGGCGCAAGTTACAAAAAATCCATGAAATAACCCCATAAATATGTTGCAACAATAATTTCACTGAGGAAAAAAGTAGTTTTGCTTATTACACCGTTTGTACTTAATTTTGTGGTGGAATATATTGAATAATAGAAATGAGTATAACGATATTAGGTATAGAGTCGTCTTGCGACGACACATCTGCTGCTGTTATCCGAGATTGCATACTTGTGAGCAATGTCATAGCAAGCCAGAAAGTCCACGAGTCATACGGCGGTGTAGTGCCTGAATTGGCCTCGCGTGCGCATCAGCAAAACATAGTTCCTGTCGTTTCCGAAGCGATTCGTCAGGCTAGTATTGACAAAAAAGACATAAATGCAATAGCGTTTACCCGTGGCCCGGGATTACTGGGTTCCTTGCTGGTTGGAACATCTTTTGCCAAAGGCTTGTCCATAGCGCTTGGAATTCCCATTGTAGATGTAAACCACTTGCACGGCCATGTGTTATCACATTTTATAAAAGAAGATGATAATACCGAAGTACCATCATTCCCTTTCCTGTGTCTTTTGGTGTCGGGAGGAAATTCTCAGATAATAAAAGTGTCATCGCCTTATAAAATGGAGGTGATAGGGCAAACTATTGATGATGCGGCAGGGGAAGCATTCGATAAGTGCGCCAAGGTGATGGGATTGCCATACCCAGGAGGACCGTATATCGACCGTTTGGCGGCCGAAGGCGATGCTTGCAGGTTTAAGTTTAGCAAACCTCATATACCCAAACTTGATTATAGTTTTAGCGGGCTTAAAACTTCGTTTCTATATACTTTAAGAGATGAAATTAAGAAAAATCCCGATTTCATAGAACAGAATAAAAAAGATCTTGCAGCATCGTTGCAAAAAACCATCATCGACATCTTGATGGATAAATTTGCCATTGCTGTTAAAGAAACAGGAATAAAGACTATAGCAATTGGTGGAGGTGTTTCTGCAAACTCCGGGTTTAGAAACAGAGTACAAGAATTTGCAGAAAAACAAGGGTTAAAAGCATTTATACCAAAGCGTTCTTTTACTACCGACAATGCTGCCATGGTGGCTGTTGCCGGTTATTTCAAATATCTTAAAAAAGAGTTTTGTAGTTTGGACTTGCCTCCATACGCAAGAGTTTCGTTGTAATTATTATATTAATTATGGATATTTCAATTATAGTAATTGGTGATGAATTGCTCATTGGGCAAGTAATCGACACTAATTCAGGTTGGATAGCGCGCCACATAAACCCTATTGGGTGGAATGTAAAAAGCATAAAGGTTATAGGTGACAATGAAGCAGAAATAATCAAAGCCATTGATGAGGGCTTTGCTCAGACCGATTTAGTATTGACGACTGGTGGTTTAGGCCCCACAAAGGATGACATAACTAAGGAGGCAATGCGTAAGTATTTTGGCGGCGAGATGATTTTTAACTCCGATGTAGAAAAAAATGTGCTTGAAGTAGTAAAGAAACGTCATCTTAAAATCAATGACTTAACTGCGGCACAGGCATACGTGCCATCATCATGCCAGGTGATACAAAACCGCGTAGGCACAGCTCCGATAATGTGGTTTGAGCGCAACAATAAAGTTCTTGTCGCTATGCCTGGTGTCCCATTTGAAACCGAACAAATGATGGCACAGGAAGTGCTGCCTCGATTGTTGAAACATTTTTGTTCCGATGAATATATCGAACACCGCACGTTTATAGTGATTGATTATTCCGAATCGGCTCTTGCTATAAAATTGGAACAATTTGAAAATGACATTCCCGATTATATACATTTGGCTTATTTGCCTCGTCCTGGAATAATCAGATTACGCTTGACTGGCCGCTCTACCGACCAAAAGAAACTATTAGCTGACATGGATTTCCTGTCAAACCGTCTTGATGAAATTCTGAATAAATCTATTATTTCATTTGAAGACAAACCTGTTGCTGCTATATTGGGTGATATATTACGGACAAAAAAATTAACGATTTCCACTGCAGAAAGTTGCACAGGTGGAAATATAGCACATGAAATAACGTCAATTGCAGGCAGCTCTGATTATTTTATGGGTTCGGTTGTTTCTTACAGCAACGATGTTAAGCAATCAGTGCTTGGAGTAACTTCTTTGGCACTTGAGAGCGACGGAGCAGTAAGCCGTATCGTTGTAGAGCAAATGTGTAATGGCGTGACCAGTTTGTTAGGCACGCAATGTGGCATTTCCACTTCGGGCATAGCTGGTCCTGGTGGTGGAAGTGTCGAAAAACCAGTTGGGACCGTGTGGATTTGCGCTAAGTGCGGTGATAATATTGTTTCGGAACGATACCATTTTCCTGGTACACGCGACAGGGTTATAGACCGTGCTACGATGACAGGGATGCTAATGCTTGTTAAATTGTTAAGAGCATCTTAGTAAAAAGCGAGCAAGGGTTGTTTCCCTGCTCGCCTTTTTTTATTTGGCTATTATTGTGTGTGTTTAGAACATCTTTTCGGGATATTCACCTGAGGCGTGCAACTCGGCAAATTTTTCAACCACGGCAGGACGGTCAGCAGCGTATGTTACGCCAAACCATTTTGAAGTTGTGTCAAGAACTTTTACGCGAGCTTTGCCGCTTGTAACCAATTCATTAATCAATAGCGGAACATAAAATTCTGCCTTTAGATTGTCCTTGTTGGCATCCAAGAAACGCTTGAAGTATTCTTCCGAATATTTGAAATAATCGGGAGTAAAGCCCCAAAGGTTCATCGAAACCGGAGTTTCGGGAGCCAATGTTTGCTCTACCCCATTTTCATCGGTAAAGCAAATTGCCTCTCCTTTGTAGCCAATGGCGGTACGCTCTACCACGCTGGTCAAGTAGCCGTCTTTTGTTTCGCATATACCGCGAGCCACAGTACCGCTTTTCGACATTGTGTTCCCTATACGGAAACCTACCATGCAGTATTCATTTTCGCCTGTAGCCTTTGAAAGTTGCTCAGCCATAACTCTGAAACTGTCTTGGCCATAAAAGTCATCGGCATTGATAATGGCAAAAGGCTCATTTATCACATTGCGCCCCATCAGCAATGCGTGGTTTGTGCCCCACGGTTTTGTCCGGCCTTCCGGGCAAGTATAACCTTCTGGCAGGTCGTTAATCGATTGGAATACGACCTCGGTTGGAATATGGTTTTCATACTTCGACAGGATTTTACTGCGGAAGTCTGCCTCGAAATCATGGCGAATAACAAACACTACTTTTCCGAAACCACTACGAATTGCATCATAAATAGAATAATCCATAATAGTTTCTCCATGAGGTCCAAGCCCGTCAAGTTGCTTGAGACCTCCGTAACGGCTTCCCATTCCGGCAGCCAGTACAAACAAAGTCGGTTTCATTGTATCGTTAGTTATTTAAGAAATGAAAATTTAATGGTTCTTTTATATATCTCTCCTGCGCCCAACTTTTGAGATGGGAATTGAGGCTTGTTTGGAGCATCAGGCATTCCTTGGCATTCAATTGCCACACCGTCATAATCATGGTAGTTGTTGCCGCTTATACTTTTGGGGCAACCTTCAAGCCAATTCCCTGTATAAACCTGCACTCCAGGCTGGTCGGTCGCAACTTTTAATGTCCGCCCCGACACAGGATCCGACAATATGGCAATTTCTTTGATGCTGCCATTCCAATCATCGATTACAAAACAATTGTCATAGCCTTTACCATAATTCAAAGCAGCAAAGTCGCATTTGATGTCCCTTCCAAGAGGTTTGCTTTGGGTAAAATCCATAGGTGTACCTGCTACATCGGCTATTTCGCCAGTTGGAATCAATGTATCATCAGTTGGTAGGTACTTGCTGGCGGCAATCCAAAGGTTGTGGTTCAAGACGCTGCCACTATTTTCCCCAGCCAAATTGAAATACACATGATTGGTCAGGTTGATGACGGTGTCGGCATCACATTGAGCCTCGAAATCAAGCGTTAGTTCGTTATCATTGCTCCATGTATATTTGGCCGAAACTACCATATTCCCAGGATACCCTTCTTCGCCATCAGCACTTTTGTATGATAGTATCACGCTGTCACCTTCTACACGTGCCGTCCATATTTGGTTTTGGAACCCTTCAGGCCCGCCGTGGAGTGCATTGGGCCCATTATTTATGGCAAGGTTGTAATCTTTACCATTTAGTGAAAAATGCCCTTTGGCAATGCGGTTGGCATATCGACCCGGAACTTTCCCAGCACAAGGACCGTCATAAAAATAGTCAGTAGGATTGGAATATCCAAGTACAACATCAGCAAGATTCCCTTCTTTATCGGGAACCCATACCGAAACAATACCTGCGCCGAGAGTAGAAATCTCGACGCTGGCACCTGTTTCATTGGTTAACCTGTATATTGTAATATCACCTTTGGGCGATGTTACACTTCTTTGGGTTATTTCCATATTTTATTCTACTCTGTGAGCTCCATCAGAGATTATTACATCATATACCTTGGGCTCATGGCCGTATTTTTCGGCAAACTTTTTCTTTGCCGTTTCGATAAACGTATCATGGATTTCATCCTTCACAAGGTTGATTGTGCAACCTCCGAAACCTCCACCCATTATGCGCGAGCCTGTTACGCCACATTCCTTGGCAATGTCGTTGAGATAGTCAAGTTCCTCGCAGCTGACTTCATAGTATTTCGAAAGCCCCTCATGGGTTTCGTACATTTTTTTGCCAACGGTCTCATAATCGCCTTTCTTCAGTGCATCGCATACATCAAGTACACGTTGCTTTTCACCTATTACATATTCAGCGCGCTTGTAATCTTCTTCGGTGATTTCGCTCTTATGGGCATCAAGATCTGCCATTTCGGCATCACGTAGAGAAGCAACACCCAAAGTCTTGGCAACACGTTCACACGATTCGCGACGTTTGTTGTAAGGAGAATCAACAAGTTCGTGCTTTACAACCGAGTCAAGCAGTACTAACTTGTAGCCTTTTGGCTCAAACGGGAAATACTCATATTCGAGCGAACGGCAGTCAAGGCGAATCAAGCAATCTTTTTTGCCGAATACTGATGCAAATTGGTCCATTATACCGCAGTTTACACCGCAATAATTGTGTTCTGTAGATTGACCAATGCGTGCAAGTTCAAACTTGTCGATTTTGTTACCGTTAAACATATCGTTCATGGCGTAGGCAAAGCAGGATTCGAGGGCTGCTGAAGATGAAAGCCCAGCACCTAACGGAACATTACCCGAGAATACTGTGTCAAAGCCCTTTACTTCATAACCACGCTTGATTACTTCTCGGCATACACCAAATATGTAACGAGCCCATTGTTGTTTCGGAGCATCTTCTTCGTTCAGACCAAATTCAACATACTCGTCAATATCCATTGAATATACACGCACTTTGTCAAGGCCATTTGCCCTAACCTCAGCCATTATGTACTTGTCGATTGCACCTGGCATAACAAAACCGCCATTGTAATCAGTGTGTTCTCCTATTAGATTGATTCTGCCAGCTGAAGCGTATATGGCCTCAGTCTTGCCAAAACGCTCCAAGAATTTCTTTTGAATAGCTTCCTTCATTGTAGTAATTTTGTATTTAAGATTTATGTTAATAATTTGGCACGAATATACTAATAAAAATCCAATCGTTTGAGCATTTTTAATTTATTTACCATTATTTCAGCATTGCTTTACAATGAAACCCGTGCTGCACCTTTTCGAAAGTGAAACAAACAAGAAAAACTCATATATTATATTTGTATAAATTATACGGTGGAATGCATACCATTTTGGAATATTAGGCGCACAAAGTTAAATAAAGCTAATTTTACACTGCAAGGCAAGGGCGTATTATTTGTTTTGCAACGATAAATTAGTACCTTTGTAGTCCGATTATACCCGATTTATTAAACTTTCTAAAATAAAGCCGCTTTTGGCCGAGCGGCAATATTAAGGGAAGTTGTATTAATTAACTATTAATCAGGAAAAATTAGAAGTGGATACTTTAAGTTACAAGACTGTTTCGATTAATGCCGAAAACGCAAAGAAGGAATGGGTAGTCATTGACGCTACCGACCAAGTATTGGGCCGTCTGTGCGCCAAGGTGGCAAAAATCTTGCGTGGCAAGTACAAGCCATGCTACACTCCTCACGTTGATTGTGGAGATAATGTTATTATCATTAACGCCAACAAGGTGGTTTTGACAGGCAACAAATGGACAGACAGAATATATCTGTCATACACGGGCTATCCAGGTGGGCAGCGTTCTGCAACTCCTGCTATCTTGAAGAAGAAAGCCGAAAGGCCTGGAATTAAAGCTGGTATCAATCCGCTGTTCATGAAGGTTCTTAAAGGTATGCTTCCCAAGAACCGCCTTGGTGCCAAATTGTTGAAGAATGTTCACGTTTACAACGGTTCAGAGCATCCTCATGAGGCACAAAATCCCAAAGTTATTGATATTAACACATTAAAATAATTTGAAGTATGGAAAGAGTTAATGCAGTTGGCCGTCGTAAAGCCGCAATTGCTCGCGTATTCTTTAGCGAAGGTACTGGCGAGATTACAATCAACAAACGTGCACTTGAAGTCTATTTTCCGTCTTCAATTCTCCAATTCATTGTAAAGCAACCTCTTTCGTTGCTTGAGGCTGAAGGCAAATACAATATCAAGGTTAATTTGAATGGCGGCGGATTTAAAGGCCAGGCTGAGGCTCTGCGCCTTGCAATAGCCCGTGCGCTCATTAAAATCAACCCCGAAGACAAGCCTGCTTTGCGTGCTGCCGGATTTGTAACCCGTGACCCGCGTGTTGTTGAACGCAAGAAACCCGGTCGTCCAAAGGCTCGCAAGAGATTCCAGTTCAGCAAGCGTTAATGTGTGTTTTTTATCACTATTATTGCTGTTAGAGTTTAGTATCCAAACTATGAGGACTTTCATGCTTTTGGATAAAAACTGAGCTACCTCATGGTTGATTAAGTTGAATGTAAACAATTTTTTATAAAATGGCAACACCAAATTTTGAACAATTACTCGAAGCAGGATGTCACTTCGGCCACTTGAAACGTAAATGGAATCCTGCAATGGCTCCTTATATTTTCATGGAGCGCAACGGTATCCACATCATCGACCTGTACAAAACAGCAGCAAAACTTGACGAGGCTGCTGCTGCATTAAAAAACATAGCTAAGGCTGGCAAGAAAATTCTTTTTGTTGCAACTAAAAAACAAGCCAAGCAAGTCTTGGCCGACAAGGCATCAACCGTAGGAATGCCATACGTTATCGAACGTTGGCCCGGCGGTATGTTGACCAACTTCCCCACTATCCGCAAGGCTGTGAAGAAGATGGCAACTATCGACAAAATGACAAAGGACGGAACATTCGACAACTTGTCGAAACGTGAAAAGTTGCAAATCACCCGTCAACGTGCAAAACTCGAAAAGAACTTGGGCAGCATTGCTGATTTGAATCGCCTGCCTTCTGCCCTTTTCGTCGTTGACGTGATGAAAGAGCATATTGCTGTAGCCGAAGCAAACCGTCTTGGTATCCCAGTTTTCGGTATTGTTGACACAAATTCAGATCCATCGCCGATTGATTTCATAATTCCGGCAAATGATGATGCATCTAAGTCTATTGAAATCATCCTCGACACTGTATGTGCAGCTATTGCCGAAGGCATAGAAGAGCGCAAAGTTGAAAAGGTTGACAACAAAGATGCAGCTGAGGGTGAAGAATTGAAACCAAAGCGTTCTCGCATTTCGCGTCGTAAATCTGCTGAAAGCGAAGATGCAGCAGTAGAAACAACCGAAAATGAGGTTTCTGCCGAAGGTGCTGCTGCCGATGAAGAAAAGGCTGCTGAATAAAAACAACTATTTAATTATTCAACATTTAAACTTATAAATTTAATAGATATGGCAGTAACAATGGCCGAAATCAGCAAACTGCGCCACTTGACTGGTGCTGGTTTGATGGATTGCAAGAAAGCTCTTGCTGAGGCAAACAATGATATGGAAGCCGCAATCGAAATAATTCGTAAAAAAGGACAAGCCGTTGCAGCAAAACGTGAAGATCGTGAAGCTGCCGAAGGATGCGTTCTTTCTGCTTCCACTGGCAAATTTGCCGCAATTGTGGCTCTTAAATGTGAAACCGACTTCGTTGCAAAAAACGAAGGTTTCGTTAGCTTGACCAAGAAAATTCTTGCAGGCGCAATGGAGAAAGAGGCCAAATCAATTGATGAAGTTAAGGCTTTGTTAATTGATGGCAAGAGTGTTGCCGACCTCATTGTTGAAGAAATTGGCAAAACCGGCGAGAAGATGGAACTTGGTGCTTATGAGTATATTGAAGCACCTTCTACCATCGCGTACAACCACTTCGGTAACAAGCTTGCGTCTATCGTAGGATTCAATGAGGAAGGTGTAGATGCACAAGTGGCAAAAGAAGTTGCAATGCAAGTGGCTGCAATGAACCCCATAGCTGTTTGCCGCGAAGAAGTTCCTGCAAAAATAGCTGAACAGGAACTTGAAATTGGTCGTGAAAAGGCTCGTGAAGAAGGCAAGCCCGAGGCAATTATAGATCGTATTGCACAAGGCCGCCTTAACAAGTTCTATAAAGAGAATGTGTTGATGGAGCAAGAATTTGTTTCTGACAATTCGATGGATATTGCAACCTACTTGAAGAAACAAAGTGAGGGCTTGAAAGCAATATCGTTCCGTCGCGTGAACTTGAACGAAGACTGATTTATTGCAAAAGCAATATAAATTGCACACATAGTTATAGCAGAGAGAATTTAAATATTCTCTCTGCTATTTTTATATATACAATAAAACTCGCATACGTTACCATAATTTCAGTGTAAATTACGCCATAATTGGTAGCATATAATTTCTAATTTCAGTAACTTTGCCTTAAACGAAAAATTAGTGTTATGAATATAATAGACCGTTTGAATAAGCATAAAGGCCCTGCTTTTTCTTTTGAAGTATTGCCCCCATTAAAAGGGAGAGGCATATCACAGTTATTTTACAATATCGACAAGTTGATTGAATTTGATCCGATGTATATCAATATCACTTCACATCGCAGTGAAATGGTATTTGTAAGCACTGCCGACGGTCTTTATAAGCGTATTTCAGAACGTAGTCGTCCAGGAACGGTAGCCGTAGCTGCGGCAATACAGCAAAAATATGGCATACCGGCTGTTCCGCATATAATATGCAGTGGGTTTTCTAAAACTGAAACTGAATACGCCCTGATTGATTTAAATTTCCTTGGAATCACAAATTTATTATTGCTCCGTGGAGATAAAGCCAAACATGAAAATCGTTTTGTTCCGGTAGAAAACGGTCATAGCTATGCCTGCGAATTAGAAGAGCAGGTTAATATGTTTAATGAAGGTTTTTTTCTTGATGGAACGAAAATGGACATAATTAGTGATTCAAAATTCACCTATGGCGTGGCGGGATATCCTGAAAAGCACGATGAAGCCCCCAATATGGACATCGACCTTGCTCACTTGAAACATAAAGTTGATCTCGGAGCAAGTTATATTGTTACGCAAATGTTCTTTGACAACAAAAAGTTCTATGATTTCGTAGATCGCTGTCGAGCCATCGGAATTAATGTCCCTATTATTCCCGGAATCAAACCAATTATAAATAAAAACCAATTGACAGTTTTGCCAAAGGTTTTCCACGTTGATTTGCCAAATGAATTGGCAAATGAATTAAACAATTGCCGCAACAACGATGATGCGAAACAAATAGGCCAAGAATGGTGCATACATCAAACTCGCGACCTCCTATCAAACGGCGTAAAAAGCATACATTTCTATTCGTTGAATGCTACCGACACAGTCAGGAATGTGGTAAGTGAAATTTTTTAAAACTTGGGTTCTATGAAGTTTAATGATATAATAGGTAACGATGCTGCAAAAATGCAATTGCGGGCAATGATTGACAACGACCGCATCCCTCATGCAATTCTGCTATCAGGTCCGCAAGGCATTGGTAAATTAGCCTTAGCACGAACTGCTGCGCAGTATATTCATTGTGACCATCGAACCGACGGTGAACCATGCGAAATATGCCCGTCATGTAGGCAGCATCAGACGTTTAATCATGCCGACACTTTTTTTTCATTTCCAGTTGTAAAGGGGAAGAGCAACAGCAAGCCCACATCCGACGATTATATCAATGAATGGAAACATTTCTTATCGGAAAATCCAATTGAAAATTACCAAAATTGGCTGAAAGAATTAAACAATGAAAATGCCCAACCACAAATATATGCAAGCGAAAGTTCAAGCATAATCACCAAGATGAGTTATGCATCTTATTCTGCCAAGTACAAAGTGTTGATACTGTGGCTGCCTGAGAAAATGAATGAGGAATGCGCCAATAAATTGCTTAAAATAATTGAGGAACCATTCCCCGACTCTATTTTCATAATGGTAAGCGATAATCCTAAGGAAATATTGCCTACTATATATTCCAGGTTGCAACGAGTTGAAATGAAGAAACTTTCCACCAAAGAAGTAGCCCAGTTTCTTGAGCGACATTATGCCATATCGCATCAAGATGCAATTGCCGTTGCTGCTCCTGCCGATGGAAATATAATCACAGCACAGTCAACAATAGCCCTTGATAGTGAAAACCGAGAATTCTTTGAAAATTTCATGGCATTAATGCGGCTTGCATATTCAAGAGATTTAAAATCACTAAAAAAATGGTCGGAAAATATAAATAATTTCAAGCGAGAAAAAATTAAGCGATTCCTGCAATATTTAGCACGGATGGTAAGAGAAAATTACATCTATAACTTGCACAATAGTGAATTAAACTATTTGAACCGTTCGGAAGAACAATTTAGCAACAGGTTTTCCCCTTTTATAAATGACGGTAATGCCGAACGCATGATTGCCGAAATTGAAAAAGCAGAAAGGGATGTACAAGGCAATGCCAACGGAAAAATTTTATTATTCGATTTTGCAATAAAAATAACTATTTTAATAAAACGATAATTAAAAATGAACCAGCAAGCCCCTACCCCATTTTTACGCCTTGTCGCTAAAGCTTTTATCGAGAATGAGGCCGACAATTTGCGTGATTTTTGCTTTATATTCCCAAACAGGCGCAGTGGCGTTTTTTTTACTAAGGAATTGGAAGAATTAGCAGATAACAATTTATTGGTTCTGCCTGAAATAACTTCAATTTCACAATTCGTTTCTGACATCACAGACAGTATTGAAATCACAAAAATCGAAGCTCTTTTACTCCTCTATCAGGAGTATTGCAAAATAATGGGTGATAAAGCGGAGACATTCGATAGATTTTCGTATTGGGGCGATACAATATTAAATGATTTTAACGATACCGACAAATACCTCGTAGATCCACAACAATTATTCCACAATGTCAAGGATTTAAAAGAAATACAAGCAAATTATTTGAATAAGGAACAACTGGAGGCGATTAAAAAATATTTTGGAGAGACTCCAGTACACCAATATTCCGACCCTGATAAATTGTGGAAAGACACTGGCTCTTCCACAAAATTCGTGACACTGTGGGACATATTATTTGATTTATATACCCACTTTAACCGCGCCATCAGCGATATGGGCGTATCATATTCAGGCAAGATATACAAAGACGCTGTTGCCAAAATTCGCACTATGCGTGTTGATGAATTTAAGCACAGGCAGTACATCTTCGTTGGTTTCAATGTCCTGTCAACTTCAGAATACTATATCTTTAAAATATTAAAGCAAAAAGGGATTGCCGATTATTATTGGGATTATAACTCACCAACTTTCGAGAATCAACAAAACAAGGCAACACGATTTGTGGGGCGAAACATAAAATTGTTCAAATCCAAACTTGATTTGCATGAAGAAAAAATAACCTCATACCCCCAATTACGGGCAATAGGTGTTCCGTCGAATATTGGACAAACAAAATACACTAAAGTCATTTTAGATGAACTTATCGAATCAAAAGAAATTACCGACAAGGCAAATGCAATTAACACGGCAATTGTCTTGCCTGAAGAGTTTCTTCTTATTCCACTGCTCGACTCAATCAATGACCGAATCACCGGCGTGAATATTACAATGGGTTACCCGTTGCGTTATACCGATATTGCTTCATTAATCTCGATTATTGCAAGAATGCACAAAAATGCCCGGAAAGAGGGTGATGCGTTTTGCTATTTCCATGAAAATATCAGGGAACTTATTGCACATCCGTTAATGAAGTTAATTGCATCAGAAGAAACCTCGAACCTTTTATCCTACATAACACAAAATAATTTATTTTACGTCGAGCAACCTGTAATCAATGAATATGCGCCATCATTAAAATATATATTCGATCCTGTAATAAAGACAAATGATACATCTGAACTTTTTAAATACATAAAACGAATAATTTCATTTGCTGAAGATTGCATTATTAGCAATAATTTGATTGCAGAAAATTCGGTTGAAATGGGATTTATTTCATCATATTTGGATCAACTTAATATATTGGCATCCATTATATTAAAGTATAACATACCGATGACCGATAATACATTTTTCTATTTTGTCGATAGAATGATAGCATCAGCAAATATTGCTTTTGAAGGAGAGCCATTGAAAGGCTTGCAAATAATGGGAATACTCGAAACAAGATGTCTCGACTTTGACAATGTAATAATCCTGTCGATGAATGAACGCATATTCCCACGAAAGCATTATTCGCGGTCTTTTATTCCCCACTTATTAAGGAGAGCCAATGGTATGGCAACGGTAGAATTTCAAGAATGTATGTATGCCTATTATTTTTATCGCTTGATAAGTCGGGCAAAGAATGTAATTATGCTATTCGACTCCCGGACTCAATCAATAGGTTCTGGCGAGCCATCTCGATTTATATACCAATTGCAGACGTTGTTCCCACAGTCTAATATATGCCTTAACCACATCGGTTTTGATGTATATGCGCCCAAAGCCACTAAGATTAAGATACCCAAGAATGAACGAATCATGCATATCCTAAACCAGTACCGCACCAATGGTAGTGGTAAATATTTGTCGGCGAGTGCAATAAATCATTATATCAACTGTCCTTTGGCTTTTTATTTTGAGAAAATTGAAAAATTGCATATTCCTGATGAAATGATGGAATTCATGGATCCAAGTACACTCGGAACGGTGGTACATACTGTCCTTCAAGAAGTTTATGAACATAATGGCAAAAAATCCGCCGAAGGGATTTATGTAGATGAAATTGTAATAGATAGAATATTACGTGATGAAGATGCATTGCGAGCCAAGATAAATGAAGTAATCAATCGGATATACTTGCATAAGCCCGAGTGTGATGTGGCTCTTACTGGAGAAACTATCGTTATAGGAACAGGAATACTGCTGCTGATTAAGAAACTGTTAATATTCGACAAGCAGCACAGTTTCACTATATTGCAAACCGAAAAAGAAGAAACATTCCATTGGCAGATTGATGAAGGCATCAGTATCAATATTAAACAATTTATCGACCGTGTGGATAGGGTTGCAGATGATAGCGGCGAGCAATACATACGAATAATTGATTATAAGACAGGGAAAGACATCACGGCAACCTCTTCTGTCGCTATGATGTTTAATGCGAAATCACAAAATCGCGCTAAAGCAATGTTACAGTTGATGCTTTACTGCAACGTATATGAGGCTCTTCATTCGCCCGAAGTGCCTATAAGACCAGTCATATACAAAATACGAAAAATAAGCGACTCGGGATTTCGTGTGAATAAAAAAGAACTGGAAAATTATGCCAATATTAATGAAGAATACTTGCATTCGCTATCTCAAGTCATAAAGGACATTTTCAACCCGACCAAGCCATTCACACAAACTAAGAATGAAAATAACTGTTTATACTGCAAATTCACCGATTTTTGCCGCAAATAAAGTGTTTATTGTGAATATTTTCGTAACTTTGCACCGCTTTTTACAGATTCCAAGTGTGATGGGAAATTAAGAAGCACTGACACTTAATTTTTAGTAACACAAAATTATCACAAAATGAAATCATTCAAATTAAATGCCGAGCCGAGAACCGAACTCGGAAAGAAGGCTAGCAAGGCTCTTCGTAAAGACTCGAAAATCCCGGTAGTGTTAAATGGCGGAGAGATTGTAGATCTCCCATATACTGGAGAACTTGGCCCGGGTCAAAAAGTAGTGGAACTCTGCAACAACAAAGGTATAATCACTACCGACCTTGTAGTGAATGTTGAAGATGTAAGAAAACTTATTTACACTCCCGACATCTTTGCCATTGACCTCACTTTCAATGGGAAAACTATAAATGCAGTCCTTAAAGACTTGCAGACGCACCCGGTAACCGACAAGGTTCTTCACATCGACTTGCTCGAAGTAAACGACAAGAAACCCATCGTGATGGAAGTACCTGTAAAACTTGAAGGCCACGCCGAGGGTGTTAAAGCTGGTGGTAAACTTGTCCTCTCAATGAAGAAATTGAAGGTAAAAGCGCTCTACACCAATATCCCTGAACGTGTAGTCATCAATGTTGACAACATTAAGTTGGGACAATCTCTAAAGGTTGGTGATTTGCACTTCGATAATTACGAAATTGTCAATGCAAAGCACGCAGTAGTTTGCGCAGTTCAATTGACCCGTGCTGCACGTGGTGCACAAGCAGCTAACGCCAATAACTAAAAACACAACAAATTGCACGAATGAAGTTTCTTATTGTAGGATTGGGTAACATTGGTAATGAATACCAAAATACTCGCCACAATATAGGTTTTAAGATATTGGATGCCTTAGCCGAGGCATCCAATATTACTTTTAGCACGCAACGGTATGGCGACGTGGCATATATGCGCGTCAAAAACCAGAACCTTGTGCTGTTAAAACCATCTACGTATATGAACCTTAGTGGAGAGGCCGTAAGATATTGGAAGAACAAAGAGAATATTGAACTCGAAAATATCCTTGTTATAGTTGATGACATTTCCCTACCATTTGGAGCAATACGACTGAAAGGGAAAGGCAGCGACGGTGGGCATAACGGGTTAAAGAACATTGCTGCTATGCTACAAACCGAATCTTATTCACGCTTACGCTTTGGCATTGGGAATGATTTCCCTCGTGGAGCGCAAATCGACTACGTTTTAGGAACATTTTCCGAAGAACAACAAAATATATTCAAGGAACGTGTCGGAGTGGCTATTGATGCCATAAAGAACTTTTGTTTGTCGGGACTTGCATTTACGATGACACATTTCAATAACAAATAGTTATGGCGCAAGAAGAAAGAGTCGATAAATGGCTTTGGGCCACACGTATATTCAAAACACGCAGCATTGCTACAGATGCCTGTAAGAAAGGGCGTATTGCTGTAGATGGAGTAACTGTGAAACCGTCTCGCACAGTAAAAATTGGCGACAAGATTTCGGTCAGGAAACCTCCAGTTACCTATACTTTTGAAGTTATTGGACTAACTGAAGCTCGTGTAGGTGCAAAGTTGGTTCCTAATTTTCTAAAAAACTTGACTACGCGCGATCAATATGAGTTGCTCGATATGGTGCGCATAAGTGGGTTTGTCAATCGCCAAAAAGGCTTGGGCCGACCGACTAAAAAAGAAGGTCGCGAATTGGCGCAATTTACTGAAATGTCTTTTTCTGAATTTGATTTCGATGACGATTTCCTTGACGATGACGATATTTATGACAATGATGAAAGATAGCCCCGGAACTGGCTATTTTGCAATATGATTGCAAAATTTATTGCGTAAATTTGCATCATGAAATACCGAGCCATACACAACATCACATCACTATTAGCCATAGCTGCAATCGTTATTGGCAGCATGGCTCAATTCCATCATCATTTAAAAAATGGTAGCGTGTGTGTTGTATATGGCGAATTTATTGCATCCATAATAAACCACAACTGCCCGTTACATGAGCATAGTGACCATGAAAATGCCCCTGCACCCGACAATAAGAGCTGTTCTTTCAAATTAAGCTCTTTTAATGTATCGGATAATAACACCTCCATTTTTTGCAAAATAATTGCAGAATTTCCATCAAGCACATGGTTGCAGCCTGTGCGAAGAAATATTTTGCCTATTAAACGTCCATATTACATTAGTGCCACTACATCGCCACTAATTTATGGCGTTTTAGGGTTTCGCGCTCCTCCAATCTTTTAGCCTCCATCAAAGTTAATGATAAAACTTGTTTGAATATTGTCATATAGGACTTCTGACAATATTTTAGCGAGCTATAAACATGGCATTTATAATTGCCTATTATTTTTCATGCCTTTAAATAACATATACATATATGAAATATCTATTATATTTTTTACCTTTACTAATTTCAGTATCATGTAGCAATGCCGAACATTCTCATGAAAGCGAAGAAACCACCCCACACCATCATACAGACGAAATAACACTTATGCCCGAAACCGCAAAGCGTTTTGGCGTTGAAACGTCAATTGTAGAATTAGGTGATTTCTGCGAAACAGTAACAGTGTCGGGTGAGATATATCCTGAAGTGAATCAAGAATATACTATATCTGCTACAAAAAATGGTATAGTCAATTTTTTAAGGGGTATAAATATCGGTTCAAAAATCATCAAAGGGGAACCTGTGGCAAATATTTCATCAAATACCGTAATTGGTGGAGATGATGACATTAAAGCAAAAATCACATTAGAAAATGCGGAACGAGAATACAATCGAATGACCGCTTTGTATGAAGAAAAAATCATAACAGAGCGTGACTACATTGCGGCCAAAGAAGCTTTTCAGCAAGCTCAAAATGCCTATAAACCCCAAACTTCGGCTCCAGTATCGGCAGTTACTGGCATTGTTACATCAATTTATGTAAACAATGGTGCCTATGTTGAGGTAGGAATGCCCATTGCCACCATATCGGCCGGCAATTCGTTAATACTTCGAGCCGATTTGCCCGAACGATTTGGAAAATTGCCAATAACAGATGCCAATTTCAAATTACAATATGCCACCGACACGGTTTATAATGTTGCTGCACTCGGAGGCAAATTGTTGTCACGCGATGCCCTAACAACTTCTTCTGCTGGTTATTTGCCGGTATATTTTAAATTTAACAATGATAATAATATAATTGCCAACTCTTTTGCCGAAGTATTCTTAAAAGGGAATGTTAGGCATAATGTGCTTTCAATCCCTATTTCGGCATTGACCGAGGAACAAGGCGACTATTTCGTGTATGAAAAGGTTGATGCAGAATGTTATGTGAAACATCTAATTTCTGTGGGAGCGACCGATGGGTATCGCATTGAAGTTTTGTCGGGAATAGCTCCAGAAATGGAAATTGTAACAAACGGAGCCATAATTGTAAAACTCGCAGCCAACGCAGGTGCTGTGCCTGGTCATTCACACGAACATTAAATCTCACGTCGTATGCTTAATAAAATTATTAAATTTTCATTACAAAATCGGATTTTAATATTGCTTGTTGCTTTGTTCCTAACAATATTAGGGATATATGTTACAGTTAAATCCGAAATCGACGTATTTCCCGATTTAAATGCGCCGACTGTGGTGATTATGACAGAAGCTCCTGGATACGCTCCCGAAGAGATTGAAAAAACGGTCACATTCCCTATAGAAACAGTAATGAACGGTGCCACTGGTGTACGCCGAGTGAGGTCATCCTCAAATACTGGTTTTTCTACAGTTTCGGTTGAATTCGACTGGGGTACTGATATTTATCAAGCACGGCAAACTGTAATGGAAAAATTGACAACCGTAAGTCAACAATTCCCTGCCGGCGTAGAAGCCCCTGTTTTGGGACCGCAAACATCTATATTGGGAGAAATGCTAATTGTCAGTCTCACTGCAGATAGCACTTCGCTGCTTGATTTGCGAACCATAGCCGACCGCACCATTCGACCTCGACTGCTAGCTCTTGGTGGCGTATCTGAAGTACAAGTAATTGGTGGAGATATAAAGGAATACCAGATACTGCTCGACCTTGAAAAAATGAAATATATGAATGTCACACTGCAAGAAGTTGTTGATGCTACTGAGAGCATCAACAACAACGTGGGTGGAAGCATTTTATATGAGTTCGGAAACGAATATATAGTAAAAGGCAATATCAATACGCGCAACTTGTCAGATATATCTCGTTCGGTTGTACGCAACGATTCCGGGAAAATAGTAACCATTGCCGACATTGGAGCAGTAAGAATTGGCTCTAAAACCCCAAAATTAGGAACAGCATCAGAAAAAGGTCGGCCGGCAGTGTCCTTGACAATAACAAAGCAGCCAAACTCTGACACGAACGAGCTTACTGACAAAATAATATCTTCACTAGATGGAATAAAGGCCAATTTGCCTTCGGACGTGCATATATCCACCGATACATTCATGCAAAGCCGATTCATAAATAATTCTATACGCAATATAGAACATTCACTCATAGAGGGTGCCATATTTGTGGTAATAATATTATTTATCTTCTTGATGAATTTCCGCACCACTATCATTTCATTGGTGGCTCTCCCACTATCGGTACTTATCACCATGATTATATTGCATTATATTGGCTATACAATCAATACTATGATTCTTGGGGGTATTGCCATTGCAATAGGTTCACTTGTTGATGACGCAATTGTGGATGTGGAAAATGTATTCCGCCGATTAAGGGAAAACAGAGAACTGCCACAAGAAAAGCGCCTTCCGGTAATAGAAATTGTTAACGAGGCATCATGCGAAGTCAGAATGCCGATTTTCAATTCTTCTCTCATAATCATGGCAAGTTTCCTGCCGTTGTTCTTTTTAAGCGACATGGAAGGCCGATTGCTAATTCCTCTTGGCGTAGCCTTTATAGTGTCGCTGCTTGCATCAACCATTGTGGCACTCACTGTTACGCCTGTTTTGTGCAGTTACTTGCTTAAAGCCGACAAAGAAAAAGATGTAAAAGAATCCTACTTGGCTGCAACATTAAAACGAAACTACCAAAAAGCCCTAAAATGGAGCTTTGCTCACAAAACACTAATCCTTTCAGGTACAGGCGTTTTGTTCGTTGTAGCGTTGGCATTGTTTTTCACTTTAGGCCGCAGTTTCTTACCTCCATTCAATGAAGGGGCATTTACGATAAATGTTAGTTTAATGCCCGGAGTCTCACTTGAAGAGTCTGACAAAATAGGACGAGAGGCTGAAGAAATAATCTTGAGCATTCCTGAAATAACAACAGTTTCACGTAAGACAGGACGAGCAGAGCTGTCGGAACATTCTTTCGGTGTCAATGTCTCTGAAATCGAAGCTCCTTATGAGCTATCAGGCAGAACAAAAGAAAAATTAATCGAAGAATTACGGCACAAGTTATCATCTATTCCTGGTGCGAATATCGAAATTGGGCAACCAATATCACACCGCATTGATGCAATGCTTTCTGGTACGAAAGCTCAGATTGCAATAAAGCTATTTGGAGATGACCTCACCCAATTATACCAAATAGGGAGTAAAATAAAAAATAGCATAACAGATATAGATGGCATAGTAGATGTAAACCTTGAACAACAAGTTTCTCGTCCACAATTGCACATTACACCTCGACGAGAGTTAATGGCACAATATGGTATTTCAATGCCACAATTTGCTCAATTCGTTAAAATAGCATTATCTGGAGAAGTGGTCTCAGAGGTATATGATGACGGCCTGCCATACGATTTGACGCTGAAAGTGTCGGACGAAGACCGTAATAGCATCGAGAAAATTAAGAATTTGGCTGTCGATAGCAATATCGGCAAAATACCATTATCACAGATTGCTGAAATCACATCAACCGATGGGCCAAATACGATTAACCGAGAAAATGTGAGTCGCAGAATTATAATTTCGGCAAATGTGCACGAACGTGATTTGCGTGGAGCGGTAAACGACATTCAAAAAACTATTAATTCCAACATAACTTTGCCCGAAGGATACTACATTGTATATGGCGGACAGTTTGAAAGCGAGGCGCAAGCTTCACAAACGCTGCTGATTGCATCAATAGTGGCATTGCTTATTGTATTCATGCTGCTTTACCACGAATTCAAAAATGCCTCCCAGTCGCTTACGGTGTTGTTGAATTTACCACTTGCAATGATAGGGGGGATTTTCATTCTGTTTTTTACATCAGGAGAATTAAATATACCTGCTATTATCGGTTTTATTTCATTGCTTGGCATTACAACTCGTAATGGAATGTTGTTAATGTCGCATTACAACCACCTCCGTGACGAAGGTGTGGCTTTGCGCCAACGTATTATGATTGGCTCCATCGACCGGTTAAATCCAATTATAATGACGGCACTGTCCTCGGCACTGGCCCTTATACCATTGGCCGTAAAAAGTTCGGAACCAGGAAATGAAATACAAAGCCCAATGGCTATTGTAATTTTAGGCGGTTTGCTCACATCTACGATTCTTAATCTATTTGTAGTACCTATCATTTATTATTTAAACAATAGAAATAAAGATGAATAAAATTATATTGTTCCTATGCTTATGCTGCTTGCATATTAGTGCAGCAGGCTCTACAATTGACGAAATTATTGCAAATATATCCAGCAATAACGCCGACATAAAAGCTGCCATCTCACAATTGGCAAGTGATAGCATCGACATATCTTCCACCAATTACTTAGAAGACCCTTCGGTAGATTTTGAATATTTGTTTGGGGATAAATCTGTCGGCGACAAATGGGCAATTGGCATATCGCAAGGGTTTGAATGGCCTGGAATATACCATTCAAGGAAACAGGCAAATAAATCAAAATTGAATGCTTTATCGTATTCTGCAAGCATGAAACGGCTTGAAATCCTGTATCAAGCAAAATTGCTTTGCCTTGATGTAATTAATACAAACAAGCAAATTGCATTGTGGCAGCAATTATACGATAGCTATGCTGAAATATACAACCGCTACTCATCGGCTCTTGAGAAAAGGGAGATTACCATTCTCGACATGAACAAACTAAAAATAGAATTAGTAAATGTATCACAAAATATAGCCCAAATGAAAATACGGCTTGATGAAACTGTCAAGGACTTAAATGCCATGAATGGGAACGGTGATATCCCTGCCTCATTGATAAAAGGGTTAAATTGCTATCCCAATGATGATTTATTGCCTCTTGAAGATTATATTATGCAGTATGGCAGATTTGATCCCGAAAGCAAATATTACGCCGAAATGAGCAATGCCTACACTGCAGAACAATCCGTGGCTCGTATGGGGTGGCTGCCAAAGTTTAGCGTCGGGTACAAATATTCAAACGAAATAGGTGACGGATTTAATGGTTTTACGATAGGAGTGTCTATTCCTTTATTTGCAAACAAAAAAAAGACAAAGGCAGCAAAGGCTCAAAAGCTATCAAATGAATATACCGCACAAAATTTGGAAAACATTAAGTATGCGCGTATTCGAACGGCTTTTGCCAAGGCGGCATCCCTGCAAGGCCAATTGGCTGCTTATAATTCTGCCGTTGATTTCAATGCCAATCAAGAATTATTGCGCCAAGCACTTGACGGACGGCAAATTTCATTACTCGATTATATAAGAGAAGTGACATATTTCATCGAAGCTCAGCAAGAAACGCTTAATATTGAATATGATTTACATTGTGCAATTGCAGAATTAAACAAGTACACATTTATCCAATAAAAATTGCAGATATGATGGAACAGGGTGCTACTATAAATAATAGCACCCTGTTCCTTTGTATCTGCCAGATGTTATAATTAGTTGTTTTTCTTAAAAAATATATATGTGTTATATCCAATACACCTAATTTTATTATTTTTGGCGCGTAAAGGCTAAATCATTATCATTATGACTGATATAGAAGACCTGCTACGCTCTCTTATAGAACAACACCGAAGCATCGATATTGTCGAAAGTGAATTTAAACGCATTCTTAATGAAGACAAAACTATAAAAGATGACTATACTGCATGGTGTGAAGAAGAGGGATATTCATACAGGAAAGGCTACCACGAGTTTATACAGCAATTTTTTGATTCTGAAAATTCAATATGGAATTCCTTCATTCAATTTGAAGATGAGAATTAAGGAATTGTAATCCATGACTTGAACAAAAAAACATTTATGCAAGCGTGTTGCACTGCACTCGATTTGCATTATCTTTGTACTCAATTTGAGGATAGTTTCTTGAATGTTCCCATTTTTCAATAGGGAATATTCTAAATAATTGCCTCAAGCTTTGTATATAAAATAGTTTCAATTTATTGCTGAAAATGAATAAACCTCGATTAAGATTGCCAGCTGAATGGGAGCAACAGGCTGCTATATTGATAGCCTGGCCCCACAAGGACACCGACTGGGATTATATACTTGATGAGGTGGAAAAATGCTACATGGAGGTAGCTGAAGCCATTACGACGAATGAAGATTTAATCATTGTCTCTCCTCACATCGATTTACTTAAAGAGAAGTTGTCACATCTGCCTCAAAATCGCATACATTTGTATCAAATGCCAACCAATGATACCTGGGCTCGCGATTTTGGTCCTATTTCGGTTATATCTGATGGCGTACCAGCATTGTATGATTTCAAATTTAACGCTTGGGGGTTGAAGTTTGCAGCTTGCCACGACAACTGCATTAACAGTAATTTATTTCACCAAGGAACATTTAATTGCAAACTTGTAAACAGGCTTAATTTTGTACTTGAAGGAGGTTCCATTGAAAGTGACGGACATGGAACTTTACTTACTACCGCCGAATGCTTGCTGTCACCAAACCGCAATGGTGAATTTTCAAAACAAGATATTGAGGCCTATCTATCACAACAATTCGGATTAAGTAACATAATATGGCTAAATCACGGGTACTTAGAAGGAGATGACACCGACAGCCACATCGACACTTTAGCCCGTTTGTGCCCTAATGCGACTATCTTATATGTGGGTTGCGACAATCCTGGCGACAGTCATTTCACCGAACTTAAATTGATGGAAAAGGAACTTATGCAAGCTGTCGATGCGCAAGGCAAGCATTTCAGATGCATTAAATTGCCATTCCCCGACCCTATATATGATGAAAATGGATTGAGGCTACCTGCTACTTATGCTAATTTCCTTGTAACTAATAGCCAAGTCCTGGTCCCCATCTATGGGCAACCCGATAAAGATGCGAAAGCATTGAAAATAATTGAATCGGTTTTCACGGAACGGAAAGTCATCGGAATCGATTGCCGGCCACTCATAAAGCAGCATGGTTCGTTACACTGTATAACAATGCAATTAATAACAGGTACAATATGAAAAATATTATTAAAATAGGCATAATACAACAAAGCAACTCGGCATCGATTGAAACAAACCGTGCCAATTTGATACATAAAATAAAACAACTTGCCAATGATGGTGCAGAACTTATGGTATTACAAGAATTACACGACTCGTTATATTTTTGCCAGTCAGAAAACATTTCATGTTTCGACATTGCATATAAAATACCGGGGGCGGAAACAGCAGAATACGCATCGGTTGCACGAGAGTCAGGTGTTGTCCTTGTCACATCATTGTTCGAGAAAAGGGCACCGGGACTTTATCATAATACATCAATAGTATTTGACAAAGACGGCAGCATAGCAGGCAAATATCGCAAAATGCACATACCTGATGACCCTGCATATTATGAAAAGTTTTACTTTACTCCCGGAGATTTGGGCTTTGAACCCATCAATACTTCAATAGGGCGCCTTGGCGTACTTGTTTGTTGGGACCAATGGTATCCCGAGGCTGCTCGCATCATGGCGATGAAAGGTGCCGAAATCCTTATATACCCTACTGCAATTGGTTGGGAAAGCACTGATACTGATGATGAAAAGACACGCCAGCACAATGCCTGGCAAATATCTCAACGTGCGCATGCTGTTGCAAACGGAATTCCTGTTGTTACGGTAAACAGGGTTGGTTTTGAACCCGACCCATCGGGACACACGGCAGGAATAACTTTCTGGGGAGGAAGTTTTGTTGCTGGACCGCAAGGCGAATTGTTGTATGAGGCACCATACAATTCTGAAGTTGAAAAAATCATAGAGGTGGATATGAGTCGCAGTGAACATGTGCGACGCTGGTGGCCATTCTTGCGCGACCGTAGGATTGATGCGTATGCCGAAATAGTCAAGCGATATATCGACTAAAGTAAATTTATCATGGGCAAAGAAATTGAACATAAATATCTTGTAACCGACAGTTCATTTATTAATATGGCCTCAAGCCATTGCGAAATTAAGCAAGGCTACTTATGCCGGGAAAAAGAACGAACTGTGAGAATAAGGTTACAGGACGATAAGGCTATGCTGACCATAAAGGGGGAAACACGTTGCGACACCCGTGCTGAATATGAATACCCTATCCCATTAGCCGATGCCGAAATGCTTTTAGACACCTTATGCCTTAAGCCTGTAATTGAAAAAGTTAGATATATAGTATATTACTGTGGCAACAAGTGGGAAATAGATGTTTTCAAAGGTAGGCTTGAGGGTTTAGTCGTTGCCGAAATTGAAATTCCGGCAAGCGATTATCGTTATGACATTCCTCCCTTTATAGGGAAGAATGTCACCAACGATGCCCGTTACTATAATTCAAATTTATTACAGGGAACAATCCCCTTGTGATTATCGTTTTTCAAGAGCCACTACATTCTCAACGTGTTGGGTGTGTGGAAACATATCTACTGGTTGTACTTCCACAACCCTGTATTTACAATCGAGCAAGGCTATATCGCGAGCCTGTGTTGCAGGATTACAGCTAACATAAACAATCCTTGCAGGCTCGGCATTTAGTATCACATCGGCCACATCTTGGTGCATTCCGGCACGGGGTGGGTCGATTATCATAACATCAGGAACGCCATGCTCGGTAACAAATTCATCGGTTAAGACATCTTTCATGTCACCTGCATAAAACAGA
Source organism: uncultured Muribaculaceae bacterium (assembly GCA_944320595.1). Taxonomy (GTDB): domain Bacteria; phylum Bacteroidota; class Bacteroidia; order Bacteroidales; family Muribaculaceae; genus Avimuribaculum. The sequence goes on from CALUIB010000039.1 coordinate 102,419, forward strand.
GTATTGTCAATGCCATTAGTGCGTGAATTCAATTTTGCATCTTCTATTGCATCGGCCACATATTCGATACCAATTACCTTGCTTGCGTCATGAGCGACGAAGTTGGCAATAGTACCTGTACCAGTATATAAGTCATAAACAAGCTCATTGCCGGTAAGTGCCGCCATACGTCGAGCCACCTTATACAATTCGTATGCTTGGAGAGAATTTGTTTGATAGAACGACTTGGGTCCTACTCTAAACTTCAAGTCTCCCATTCTTTCTTCAATAAAATCACGACCCGAATATAGTAATACCTCCTGATCTGCAATAGTATCATTCACCTTGCGGTTGACGACATACATCAACGATGTTATTTCAGGGAATTGTTTATTAATAGCACTGAGCAAGTCGTCAATTTTATTTTTGTCATCTTCGCCAAATACCACAATCAACATCACTTCGCCGGTTGTAGTCGTCCGAATAATGATGTTGCGCATGAACCCATGCTGTTGCCTTATGTCATAAAACTCATATCCGTGTTCTATGGCATACGACCTGATGAACAATCTTATACTATCCGAGATGCCTACTTGAAGATGGCACTCCTTTATATCGAGAACTTTGTCGAAGGCACCAGGTATGTGAAACCCCAATGCATTCCTGTCCTCAAATATTTCGCCACTGTTCATTTGTTCAAATGTCAGCCAGCATTTGTTGGAAAATGTGAATTCCAACTTATTTCGGTATCGTTCCGTTTCTGCCGACCCCAATATATTATTTATCGGTGGCATATCCACTTTGGCAATTCGTTGCATTGCATCTGCCACCTGCTGTTGCTTACATTCAAGTTGGTAGCTATATGGCAAATGTTGCCACTTGCAACCTCCGCAAATGCCAAAATGGGGGCAAAATGGCTCCACACGCAATTCCGAAGGCTTTACAAGCTCAGTGATATGGCCTTCGCCGTAATTTTTTTTCTTCTTGTCTAATTTCACGTTTGCAATGTCACCTGGTGCGCCGTATGGAATAAACACAACCATGTCGTCTATCCTTGCAATGCTTTTCCCTTCAGCAGCAACGGCACTTATGGTAACATTTTCGTATTCGGGTAATATCTTTCTTTTCTTTGCCATTTTTCTTGAAAAATTTATATGTCATTCTCCTTCGCTTTAGGCTTTACGAATAGAGCGCTTAACTCATAAAGCATATACAGCGGAAGGAACACTATAAACAATGTAAACGGGTCACTCGTGGGCGTTATTATCGCGGCAGCAATAAGTAATATCACTATTGCGTGTTTTCGATACCGCTTGAAAAATTCCTTATGCATGATTCCCATTAACCCAAGAATCCATGCAAGCAAAGGCAATTCAAATACAACTCCCAATATGAATATCATTGATAAAAATGTATTCATATATGAATCGAGCGACACTTGGTTGGGAATAAGCGCACTCAATTGGTAGTCGGCAAGAAAACGCAATGTTATTGGGAATACGACAAAATACCCCACAGCCAACCCTATAAAAAACATCACGTTTCCAAACACAAACGCCAAGCGAACTCCTTTAACCTCATTGGCATATAATGCCGGTTTTACGAAATCCCAAATGAAATATAAGATTACAGGAAATGAAAACACCAATGCAAGCCAAAACGATGAACTCATGTGGATAAACAATTGAGATGATAGCTGTATATTAATCAAGTGCACCTCAAATCCGTCTGTCGAAAATTCAGGCAAGAATGGCAATGCAGCAGTAAGGTCGTGGAAAAAGCGGTACAATAAAAAATCACCTCGACACGGTGCAAGAATAACCTTGTCGAAGATTGTCGGCATAAATATGAAAAACAGCACCGTGAATAAAGCCACCACGGCTATGATTTTAAACAACATTTTGCGCAAGACATCAAGATGCCCCCAAAATGTCATTTCAGCTTGTTGCTTTTCCGGCATTATTCCGCTTATTTATTACTTTCTGGCTTATTGGCGATGTTTTGTGGTTTGCTATCCGATGGTTTGTTTATTTCATCAGTAACTTCATTCATACCATCCTTGAAATTCTTTATCCCCTTGCCAAGACCTTTCATTAATTCAGGAATTTTCTTGCCTCCAAACAATAACAGTATTATTATTGCTATTATAGCAATCTCTCCAACACCTAAATTAAGGAATAGAAAGATAAAGCCTAAAACATTAATTGTCATATTTCTTGATAATTACTTTGTGTTAAAAATATTGCTTGCAAATATATGAGTTTTTCTGCCAATATAATTATAATATGCCGTTAAAAATATTTACCTTTGTGCCTATCATAACACAAACTTTAATATAAGATTTTGAATATGAAAGCATTTGTTTTCCCTGGTCAAGGGGCACAATTTGTTGGCATGGGTAAAGACCTTTATGAACAAAACGCCTTAGCCCATGATTTGTTTGAAAAAGCAAATGAAATACTCGGGTTTCGTATAACCGATATTATGTTTGCCGGCACAGAAGACGAATTAAAGCAAACCAAGGTTACTCAACCTGCCATTTTCCTGCATTCTGTAATTTTGGCAAAGACGCTTGGTGAAGAATTTAATCCCGATATGGTTGCTGGCCACTCGCTTGGAGAGTTTTCCGCCCTTGTTGCCGCAGGTGCATTGTCGTTTGAAGACGGTCTAAAATTAGTCGCTACTCGCGCACAAGCAATGCAAAAGGCTTGCGAGGTCACTCCTTCTACCATGGCAGCTGTATTGGCATTGCCTAACGAAAAGGTCGAAGAAATATGCGCCTCAATTGACGACATCGTGGCACCCGCCAATTATAACTGCCCCGGGCAGGTAGTTATCTCGGGTACTGTAACTGGTGTTGAAGCCGCTTGCCCCAAAATGCTTGAAGCCGGAGCCAAGCGTGCACTAAAGCTGAAAGTCGGTGGAGCATTCCACTCTCCTCTCATGCAACCTGCACACGACGAACTGGCAAAGGCAATCAACGAAGCCAATTTCCACACACCGATGTGTCCTGTTTACCAAAATGTGGATGCACTACCTCATACCGATCCAACCGAAATCAAAAATAACCTCATTGCACAACTGACAGCTCCTGTAAAATGGACGCAAATAATACAAAACATGGTCAAGGATGGCCTGACCGAAGTTGTGGAACTCGGCCCCGGAGCTGTGCTACAAGGTTTGGTTAAAAAAATTGATTCTTCGGTAGCAACATCCGGGAAACAATAATATTTTTTATAACAACTTGATTTACAAGCACGGTATGCAATATTAGCAGCCGTGCTTTTTTGTGCAGCATAAATTAATGCGGGAAAAAACACATATTTTTTTGCTGGGGGTATTGCATAATTGAAACAATAGTTATAACTTTGCACTCGCAAAAGCAAAGGAGATGGCGGGATAGCTCAGTTGGTTAGAGCGTCGGATTCATAACCCGGAGGTCTCGAGTTCAATTCTCGATCCCGCTACAAGGCGACAAAAGAAAATTTTGTCGCCTTTTTTCATTATAAAACAAGTAGAAAATCTGTGGGGATAGCGGGTCAGCGGAAATATCGGCTCAGTAGATTTTTAGTGGGGATAGGCATATAGGTTTGCGATACGGAACAAGAAGGACTTCTTGTCTGCAACCCCTCTGAGGTTTGCCCTGAAGAGCTTGATTTTAGCGTTGAAAGACTCAGCCATCGCATTGGACGAACGGTT
>CALUIB010000040.1 GCA_944320595.1 uncultured Muribaculaceae bacterium
GTGATGCGCATACACACGGAGGCTTCTCCGTTTTTCAGCAGTTTGGCTTTCTTGATGAAGAAAAGCACATTGAACGAATTCCTTTTCATTTTCCTACAATTTTTAGTTGGACAAAAGTAGGAAACCAACCACGTTTTCTTGATACGCAAAACATTGCAAATCAGCGAAAAAATCCAGTTCGGTGGAGATTTTCGCTCCACCTTTTGGAACACCGGAAGCGGTCATATTCCGCTCTTTTTTGCGTCCTGCGGGAAAACAAAAACTCCCGATTTCGTTTGGAAATCAGGAGTTTACTGCTAATTGCTTTTCTTCAAAGTGGTGCCAACGGGAATCGAACCAGTGACACAAGGATTTTCAGTCATTACTTGTGTCCTCTGTGAGTAGAACAGGCTCTATAAGATTGCTTATCTTACGTTTCAGCTTCCTCAGTAAAGGCGTATCTTCAAAATAATCATCGCTTATGTGTTCCACCACGACAGCAATGTCAATATCAATGTCCTCTGTATGGTTGCCTTTGCTGTATGAACCATAAAGATATAAGGCTTTAAATGGCAGGTGTTTTGCTACCAAAGCCTTGTATTCTTGCGCTATTTTAATGGCTTTTTCTTTATCAATGGATGTATCACTCATTAGCCAATAAAGCTGTTACTTCATCTTTCAGTCTCGGCAGATGATTGATTACCATGCTCCAAAGAATATCAGCCGATAAGCTATCATATCCATGAATGATGTAGTTTCTTGCATCTACTATTTTGCGTGAATTGGTGATAGCAATGTTTCTGTCAGTCTTTAAGAGTCTGTTCATGGCTTCACCTATAATCTCTATATTTCGTTCAATGGCACGTCTAAGGCAGAGATTACCGTAAAAGTCATCAAACAACTTAGGCTTGCCACCAAAGAAACTTTCTATTTCTTCTATGGCTGTCAGAATATCTTGCAAGTGTTTCTTTATCAAATCATCCATATATCAATGCTTTTGTTGCATCCACATTCTTTTTCAGATATGGATTCTTTATGGTCTGTTCTTCCAGCAAGTCCACTTCCCTGCCAAACAATTCCTCCAACGAGTATTTGAAATCAAAATAATTATCGAAATAGTCGCTTACCTCTGCCTTGTTGAAAGAAACTACCAAGTCCACATCGCTATTGTCGTTAAAACGGTCAGTGAGTATAGAGCCGAACACAAACAATTTATTGACCTTGTACTTCTTGCACAAGGCAATAATCTTCTGTATGTTGTTTTCTATCAGCTTCATAAACGGACTTGCTTATAATGCAAAGATAGTAAAGTTGCGCTATAATAATGCTATTTATGAGGATTTTTTTCTACTCCTCCCTATAAAATTGTTTTTCAACGAAAAATGTCCTCCTATTTGTCATTAGGACATTTCTCTATGTTTGTCAGCTTTATATCTCCATTAATTTTTAAATAGTTGGTTCACAAGCATTGTATTCTGTTTTCTCTGTATGTTGCCAATCATAATGTTCAATTTCTGTTAATTCAATGAACTGCTGTTCTTCTATTGAGTGCATGACTTCATTGAAAACAGTATGTGTAACCAATCCGTATTTCTTTATTCCTCCAAAACGTATGCCAAAGTCATAAGGCTGTCCTATCTCCTTTTTAGCGGTGTCTATGCGTGTGTAATCATTCAATTCGTCAAACGGTTCTCCTTGTATTGGTGATAGGACAAGGCGGTCGTTTTCCACAGGCATCTTGTAAGCCGCATATGCGTTATGCCCATGATAGCACATTCCCTCCCACAGTGTTACTATCAATTCCTTTTCACCATCAAAGTCTATGTCGAAGAAGAAAAACGGAGATTGAGAACCAACAAAAAGCATATTGGTTATTGCATCATTAGCTGGCTTAAAAGGGATATAATCAGTTTCTATCAACACACCATCTTTCAAAGGTTGCTTGTTCTGACTAAGATTGCCATCGGAAAACAGAGGGTTCTCCACAACGAACTCATGTTCGTCGTTTTTAAAATGGATAAAGCCATGCCCGTTTATAGCCGTCGGATTATGCCATGAATAAAATTCCCCATTATAAATGGTATCTACCACGCAGATTGCAGAAACATCGTAGCCGCCGACTTGCTGATTATATTTGACGTAAACATATATTGCATCTTCTTCTTTTAAATAGTCTGCTCGTTCAAAGCCATGCGGAGTAGTGCTTGTATTGGCACAGCCACAAACAAGCAATAAAGCCAACAAATAGGATGATAATCGTTTCATCGGACAATCCTGTTTTTGAAATTGATATTAAACTATTTATAAAACAAATATAATCAAAAAGTACTGTCTGTCTAATTTTCAACTTGTTTCATTTCTTCTTTTAAGAGATTCAGGAAAAAAAATTAGACATTTATTTTGAACTCACTAAATCTATAAATAATTTTACCCTTGCAAGGAACTCCCTTGAAATGTTCCGTATTTTCTTCTTTGCAATGTTTGGCATAGTTGCATTGTAGGCAATGGCTTGCAAGCCATAATGTTCTGCAAGGTATATGGCTCTTTCATTGTGGTACTTCTGTGAAATGATAGTAATGCTTCCCAAATCCTTGACTTTTGTTATCGAATATAGGGTGCGTGTTCCTTGATAATCCAAAGAGACCAAGCTATCAGGTATTCCCTGTTTTATCAGTGAATCCCTCATAGCTATCAATTCATTGCATCCTCCATTGTTTGAATAATCTCCTCCACTTGCTATAATCCGTCTTATCTTTCCACTATGGTAAAGCATTGTGGCAGCTTTGATTCTTTCATCAAAGTAGTAGTTATGCTCGCCATTGGAAGTTATAGGAGAAGTTCCTAATAACAGACCAACTTCATTATAAGGGATGCTTTGAACATCATTAAATGTTTTTCCCTTTGCATTGATAGAAACAAATAAGTAACAACTTAGAATGGCTATCAGAAGCACCGTTACCAAACATAGTAATAAGATTCTGCATTTCTTCTTTCTCATTGCACTATCTATTTGTTACTCGTATGTATTTCTCAATTTCTCCATTTACAAGTTCGTCTATGCTGTCTGCATATATCCTTTGCCGTCTAAGTTGCTTTATAAGGCTGTCATTGGATAGTTTGAGTATCTTGAAATGCTGTTCTCCAAAGCTCTTATTATAGATAATCAACGAATCAGGCTTTATCAGGTGGTAGGTAAATTTACCCGTTTCAGGTGGGCAGTCAGCCTTACCGTTCTTGTAAAAGCTAAGAGTATCAAGAGCATTTACACAGCCACCTCCATATTCTACTATTTTCCATTTACCAACTATTAGGTTGTCAAAGGAAACAGATTGTTGTTTGTTTTCACAGCTATAAATAAGCGATAAAACCAACATTATAAGATAAAAGGGTATTTGTTTCATCCGTGATTACTGTTGAGTTTTATTTATTCTATGAATTTAATTGTACATATCCCGTTCCGTTGCAAGTCTTACATTTCTCTTTCTTAGAAACTGTTTAAATTTTATTCAAAAATAATTTTATGGCAGCGATATGCATCATGGCTTCGTGCGTATCGGCCC